>NZ_AKJA01000044.1 GCF_000282575.1 Herbaspirillum sp. YR522
GGCTGCCGCCGCCAGTCCGATCAACAGCGTCGCGCGCGCGCCGTGGACGATCATGGCGGCGATATCCCGGCCCATCGCGTCCGTACCCAGGGGATAGGCCGGATTGCTCAGGGGCCAGGTCTCGGGCGCGGCGACGATGCGCAGCGCATTGCCGGGGTACAGCAAGCCTGCCGCCAGCGCCATGGCAATCACGGCCAGCAGCAGCGACGCACCCAGCAACGCGCCCCGGTGGCGGGCAAAGCGGCCGATGAAATGATCGGGGCGCGCAGACCGGTCGACCGGGGTCGCGATCCCAGTGGAGGATGAAGTCATGTCAATGGCCCTTGATACGTGGATCCAGGCGGGTATAAAGAAGATCGACGGCGATATTGGCCAGGATCACCACCAGCGAGCTGAGCACCAGGATGCCCAGCACCACCGGATAGTTGCGGCTCATCACGCTGTCGAACAGCACGGCGCCGATCCCCGGCCAGCTGAACACCGCCTCGACCACGATGCTGCCGCGCAGCACAGCCCCCAGTTGCAGGCCGAACAGCGTCACCACCGGCAGCAACGCATTGCGCGCCATGTGATGCAGCACCACCGTGTGGCGCTTCAAGCCCTTGGCGTGGGCGGTGCGTACGTGATCCATGCGACTCACCTCCAGCATCGAGGCGCGCATCACGCGTGCATAGTTGGCGCTGTAGAACAGCCCCAGCGTCAGCGCCGGCAGCACCAGGTGATGGGCGATATCGAGCGCCTGGGACCAGAAGCCATCGTCGAGACCGATGGTGACCATGCCGCCGACCGGAAACCAGCCCAGCTTCACGCAGAACAGGATGATCAGCATGATCCCAAGCCAGAAGCTGGGCGCGGCAAAGCACAGCACGGCCAACACCGACACGGCGGTGTCCCACCAGGTATTGACCTTGAGCGCCGAGACGATGCCGGCGGCCGAGCCGACCAGCACCGCGATGACCAGTGCCGCCAGCATCAGCAACAGGGTCGCCGGCAGATGTGCCAGCAACACATCGATGACCGGCAGGTTGTGGCGATACGAATAGCCCAGGTCCAGCCGTGCCACCGACCCGATGTACTTGAGCAGCTGCATGGCTGGCGGCTGGTCCATGCCATAGGTCACGCGCAGGCGCTCGATCATGGCCGGATCGGTCACCTGCTGCTCGGCCGTCATCACATCCAGGAAGGTACCGGGCACCATCTGGATCAACGTGAAGTTCAGTACCACCACGCCAAGCAGCAGCGGGATCGCCTGCACCAGGCGCCGCAGGATAAGCGAAAGCATGTGCGGTCCTCAACTGTCGAGCCAGGCGTCGTCCAGCGCTTCGCCCTGGGCATTGGCGCCGGTGGTGGCATTGCGCACCTTCCTGTTGGCCAGCGTGAAGGCCTGGATCTCCACCAGTGGCACGATGGGCACGTCGGTCGAGGCCAACCGGGCGAAATCGGCCGCCAGTTTCTTGCGCGCCCGCGGATCGGTCTCGACCATCAGGCGCGTCACCAGCGCATCCATTTCCCGGCTGGAGTAACCGGTGGCGTTGCGGAACGCGGCGCCCTTGACGATGCCATCGGTGGTGAAGAACTGGGTAACGATGGGTACCGGTTCCAGCGGCGCGGTGAAGTTGGAAATGGCGATGTCGTAGTCGTAGTCGCCGTAGATCCGCTTGAGGGCGGTGGCGCGGTCGACCGAGTCGAGCTTGACGCCGATGCCGATGTCTTCCAGCGCCTGCTTGAGGTATTGGCCCAGCTTGGCGTTCTCCTCGAACCAGGCCGCCGCCACCAGGTTGACCGTGAAGCGCCTGCCATCCTTGAGCGGCAGGCCGGCCGCATCCAGCAGCGCGCCCGCCTTCTTCGGATCGAACGGGTAGCGCGGCACGTCCTCGGTGAAGAATTGCGTGTTGCTGCTGAAGATGGGCGAGATGGCCGGCTTGCCTCGGCCGTAGTAGATGGTGTCGACGATGAACTGGCGATTGATCGCATACAGGATCGCCTGGCGCACCTCGCGCCGCTTGACGTGTTCGCGGCGCTGGTTGAATTCCAACGTCGAGGTCCAGGCGGAGTTTTCATAACCGCGGGTGTCGAGCACCACCTTGCCAGTCTTGAGCAGGCGATCGATATCGCGCGCCGGCACCGGGCTCGAATAGGCGACCGACAACTCGCCCGTTTCCAGCGCCGCCGCGCGCGAGGCGGGGTCGCCCCACCAGCGGATGATCAGCTTGTCGAGATAGGGACGGCCAGGGCGCCAGTAGTTCTGGTTGCGCGCATATTGCACATGGCTGCCGCGCACCCACTGGCCGTACTTCCAGGGCCCGGTGCCCACCGGGGTGTTGTTGAGCGGGTTGGTGATCAGGTCCCGGCCTTCATAGAGGTGGCGCGGCACCACCAGCTGGTACTGCCCGGCCAGGATGGACTTGAGGAAGAACTCCGGCGTGGGCTGGTCGAAGTGCAGCACCACCGTATGTGCGTCGCTGGCCTCGACCCGACTCAGGCTCTTGAGGGCGACACCGGCCGAGATCGGTTTCCAGTGATGGATGAAGTTGAATACCACGTCCTTGGCATCGAAGTCGGCGCCGTCATGCCACTTGACGCCCTGGCGCAACTTGATCGTGTATTGCCTGAAGTCGGCCGATGGCGTGATCGACTCTGCCAGCACCGGCTGGAACTCGAGCTTTTCATCGAGCTTGAGCAGCCTTTCCAGGATCTTGGTCGAGGTCTGGAACGGGCTCGATCCACCGCCGCCAGGCACGAACAGCGCCTGCGGTTCGAGGCCGCCCCAGCTGGCCACCAGCGTGCCACCACGCCGTGGCGCGGCAGCCTGTGCGCCCTGTGCGGCCTGTGCTGCCAGCGGCGACCAGGCATAGCTGGCCGCGAGCACCGCGCCGCAAGCGCTGTGAAGAAGAAAATGTCGACGTGACGGTACCTGCTTGCTCATGATGCGTCCCTTCAGACTGGTAGCGTGGAGTAGGTGGCACGACCGATGGCCACCAGCACCCCTTGGTCGTTGAACAGGTCGACGTCGGCGGTGCCGACCGACTTGCCGGCGCGGCGCACGATGGCCACCGCCAGCAGGTCGGTATCGATCGCCGGGCGCAGATAGTCCACGCGGAAATTGATGGTGGGCAGGCCGCGTCCCAGCTGCATGCCGACCGCAAAGTCGCCCACCGTGTCGATGATGGCGGCCAGCGGCCCGCCGTGCCATTGACGGCTTTGTGCCCCGCGCTCGAACTCGGCGCGAAAGGGCGCGGCCACGGTGAGCCGGGCACGTTCGTGGTCCACCTCGCGCACCTGCAGCGCCAATGACGCGATGAACGGCGAACGGTCGAAATACGCCTGGATGGCGGCCGCGTCGAGGCGGCCTGGATTCGCTATGCTCATGCGCCCACCAACACCTTGCCGAACACATTGCGTGCCTCGATCGAGGCCAGTGCCTGCGCGCCTTCATCGAGTGGCCACTGGCGATCGATCAGCACCTTCAGTTGCCCGCCCTGGACCAGTTCCAGCAAGCGATGCAGGTCGTCGCGCTCCCAGCCGTTGGAACCCAGGACCTGCAGCTCGAAGGTCCAGATGAAGCGCAGGTCCTCCTTCGGGTCGAAGCCGGCGGTGGCGCCACAGGTAAGCACCCGCCCGCCGACGCGCAGGCAACGCAGCGACTTGACCCAGGTATCGCCGCCGGTGAAGTTGACCACCACATCGACGCCGCCCGGCGGCCCGTTGCGGCGACGCCCCGGCTTGCCGTAGCGGCTGTAGATCGCCTTGACGAAGTCTTCTTCGTTGTAGAGGATGACGTCGTCCGCGCCCAGCGCGCGCAGGCGCTCGGCCTTCTCCGCCGAGCCGGCCGCGGCGATCACGGTGGCGCCGGCCAGCTTGGCCAATTGCACCGCACCGACCCCGACGCCGCCGCTGGCACCCAGGATCAGGACCTTCTCGCCGGCCTTGATGCGTCCGATGGTTTCGATCATGCGCAGTGCCGTGCCGTAGGCCACCGGCAGGGCCGCGGCCTCGGCAAAGCCGACCTGCTCCGGCAGCCGGATCAGTTGATGGGCGCCGACGCGGCACAGCTCGGCCAGTCCGCCGTGGATGGTCTCGCCCACCAGCCCGCCGTTGACGCGGTCGATGGGGTCCACCAATACCCGGTCACCGGTCTTCCAGTGCTTGACGTTGGCGCCGACCTCGGCGATCTCGCCGGCCACGTCCAGGCCGATGATGATGGGAAAGTCGAGGCGGATGCCGGGCATGCCGCGGCGGGTGAACACATCGTGGTAGTTCAGCGATGATGCGCGCACGCGCACCACCACGTCATCGGGGCCGGCCTTGGGATCGGGGAAATCGTTATCCAGCGTCAACTTGTCGTTGCCGCCGTGTTCATGCAGGACGATTGCTTTCATGGTCTCTTCGGTCAATGGTTACCAGGCGCCCAGGCCGTGCAGCGCCTGGTCTGTGATCTGTACGCCGTGGTCGATCACGGACTGGCGCCAGACGCCGGAATAGGGGACGAAGGCATCGATCAGGTCGAGCCGCAGGTTGTGCTCGCGCGTGGCATCCGGATTCTTCGTCGAGTGAAAACGCAGCCACTGGTCCAGTCGCAGCGCCTGGCGCATGTGCTGTCCGCGGGTACCGAACTCGACCACGGCGCCGGCGATCCTGCGTCCCGGCAGGAAGCTCTCCACGCCGCGAAACACCAGGCCCTGGTAGTTCGGTCGTGCCAGGCCATGCGGGCGCTGGTCCAGCACCCGCTCGCTGCCCCACCAGGCGGCGGCCTGCCGCTGCTCCTGGCTGCCTTCCTGGTTGAAGCACAGGAAGAACGGCTCGCCATACTCGCCAATGCCGGTGTGCCAGTCGATCAGCGCCACCTTCTCGCTATGGGCCAGGTGATCGCCCAGGATCGCTTCGAGCGTCAGGTTGGACCATTCGCGCTGCTGGCCGCCGTAGACCAGCCCGTCAGGATGACTGTACTGGCCGCTGGCGGTGGCGTTGAAGGTGGCGTCGTCGCCATGGATGCTACGGAATGCATCGATGGCCCGGCGCACGGCATCCTGGCCGGCGTCGGTCCATTCGGCCGGCAGCAGGTGCGGGTGCAACGCATCGTAGGATGCGTTGGCAGGCGGCTGCCGGCTGAAGTCGATGAAATTGCGATTGAGGTCGACGTTGTTTTCGGTGGTACGGGTCTGATATGCCCACCCATAGGGGTTGATCGCATGCACCAGCACTACGTTGGTGTCGGCCGGCAGGGCGGCCGCTCCCGCGCTGGCCAGCCAGGCGATCTGTGCGGCCGATCCGGCAGCGCCTTCCAGGCCGTGTGTGCCACTGATCAACAGCAGCGTGCGCGCGGCTTTTTCAGGACCCAGGCGAGCCACGTCCACGCTCAGCGTCTGGCCGTCGGGCCCTGGCTGGTGCGGATGGACATAGCGCTGCAGCACGCCGCCGACGGCCTGTGCCTGTGCCGTGAAGCGGGCGCGGCCATCGGCATAGTCGCGCCCGAAGACCTGCCAGCTTTCGAGGTGCCGGCTCATGGCTGGTCCTCCTGCACGAATACCTGCAGGGCGCCGGCGCTGTGCGCGGGGTCGACCACGATCTCGTGTCCGGTATCCCGGAACGGCACCGCATTGGCGCCCAGCACCTTGCGCGTGGTGGCGATGTCGCGCACTTCGATGATGGAACCGGCGAACCAGACGTCGCCCAGCGCGGCTGGCAGCTTCACGCCTGGATAGCGCGCCGAGAAGGCCGCCGGCGTCAGGAACCGCACCCGCAGCGAGTCGCGGCGCAACTGCCAGCCATCATCGTGCGCGGCGCCGACCGAGATGGCGCCGAATGCCTGCCGGTACCGGTCGCGCAGGCCGTTCGGGGCGGGGTGCACCACCACCAGGGTCTTGATGCGACGCGCCGTATTGGGGTGGTCCTGCCATTCGGGACGAAACACCAGGTGGCGCGTCTGGTGCCCACAGGTAAAGTAGTCCGGCACGCCGAACGCGCCCTGCGGAAAATTCAGGTTCAGCCATGCCGCATCTTCGGCGCCCTGCGCCAGGTGGACCGGACGGCCACCGCTGACCAGTGCCTCGGTCTGGATGTCGACGCTGGCCAGTTCGCGCTGGACGGCGGCGCTGTCGGTGGTCTGCAAGGCAACTGCTACTGGGCCCTCATAGTGATCGGGATAATGTTTGAAGCGCGAGGTCGCCCGCAGTTCTGCCGGAAAGTACAGCAACTCGAGGTAATTGGCATCCAGCACCAGCGTCTGGTTGCGGGTGCCGGTGTGATGGCGCCCTTGCGGCGCGAGGGAAAAACCGAGTTTCTGGTATTGCTGGGTGGCAGACTCCAGATCGTTGACGCGGATGATGTAATGATCCAGTCCGGTCACGGATGGCAGCGACATCTGATGCTCCTTGCACATTGGGGAGGTGCAAGGTTGCATGCGAATCCGGCATCGGGAAACGAAGCATTTCGAATATTTATATGAGCCCACGGCCGCCGCGCCGGCGCCGAAAGCGAGCCGGCTGTGATCAGCTCAGCGATGCAGTTGCAGCACGGGCGATGCCGCCAACAGGGTTTGCGTGCATGCGTACCGGCGTGAAGCTACGGCTCGGCCGGCGCCGCCTGTCCGTCTCGCACGACTTCTCGGCGCTGGGCCATGTCGCCGATCACATCTTGTCATGAAGCGCGACGAGATCAGTGATCCGGCAGCTCACCGGGTGCAGCAACGCATAATGCGCAGGCCAGGCGCTGAGCGTGTTGCGGGAGGCTGCAATCGGGCCTGTGCTGTGACGCCCAGGGTTACACCCGCGTGGCCAGCGCCGGTCGTGCCTGGCGAGCAAATCCCAGTGGCTCGTGTTGCGTCGGCGCCGCCAGGCCGACGGCGCTTGCATCCCTGAGCGCGAATACGCTCACCAGCTGCGCCAGCACTTTGGCTTCGTCCTTCATCGAGGTGGCCGCAGCGGCGATTTCTTCGACCAGGGCTGCGTTCTTTTGCGTGACATCGTCGATCAGGTTGATCGAGTCGCTGATCTGCACGATGCCGGAGGCCTGTTCCTGGCTGGAGGAACTGATGGTTTCAATCACCTTCACCACCTGGCCGACGCTATCGACCACCTCGAGGATGGTCTGGCCGGCCTGGTCGACCAGGGTCGTGCCGGCGCCCACGCGACCGACCGAATCGGTGATCAGCGCCTTGATTTCCTTGGCCGCGCCCGCAGAGCGTTGCGCCAGGCTGCGCACCTCGGAGGCGACCACCGCAAAGCCGCGCCCCTGTTCGCCAGCCCTGGCCGCTTCCACCGCCGCGTTCAAGGCCAGGATATTGGTCTGGAAGGCAATGCCGTCGATCACGCCGATGATATTGGCGATCTCGCGCGAAGAGGTATTGATGGCGGCCATCGTCTCGACCACCCGTTCGACCACCTGGCCGCCGCGCGCGGCCACTTCGCTGGCGGCACCGGCGTTGTGGCTGGCCCGCGTGGCGTTCTCGGCGTTGACCTTGATGGTGCCGGCGATCTGCTCGGTGGCGGCGGCGGTTTCTTCCAGCGACGAGGCTTGCTGCTCGGTGCGGATGGAAAGATCCATGTTGCCGGCGGCAATCTCGGAGGACGCCAGCGCGATGCGTTCGATGCTCTTGCGGATATCCGTCACCAATGCGTTCAGGCCCTGGTTCATCAGGCGCAGCGCACTCATCAACTGCCCCACTTCATCGCGTGAGCGCACCTCGATGTCGGCGCCCAGGTCGCCCTTGGCCACGCGCTCGGCCAGCACCACGGCATCGGCCAGTGGGCGCACGATGGAGCGGGTCAGCACCTGCGCTATCGCCGCGCCGATCAATACGGCGGCCGCCACCAGCGCCAGCAGGATGTTGCGGCTGCGTTGCGCGGTACGTTCGATATCGGCGTTGATGGTATCGATCTGCTGGCGCTGGGCAGTCAGCATTTCCTGCATCAGGGCCAGGAACTGGCGCGATACCGGAAGATATTCCTGCTCCAGTATCTGCATGGCTTGCTCGGAGTTGCCGCTCGCCTTCAATTGCGAGACCCGGTCGCGCACGTTGAGATATTTCTTTCGTTGTTCGCCGATGCGGGCAAACAATTGCTTCTCGTCGTCGCTCTCGAGCAGCTCACCGATATTCTTCTGCAGCACGTCCGACCCGCTTGGGCCGGCGCTCTTGGGCGTGGCCAGAAACGCTGCCAGCGAGGTGTCGCTGCTCTTGGCAATGGCCGTGGTGCGCATTACCCCCGATTCGATGGCCCGGTACCAGTCGCTGCTCAGGCGTTCCTTGGTCAAGGGCTTGTTCATCATGGCAGCCGAGGCGGCGCTGAGATTCTGGAGATTCCAGATCGCGATGCCTGCGGTGGTGCAGGACAGAACGAGGATGATGCCCATGCCGACCCGTAGCCGGTTGCCGATCTTGAAGTTTGCGAACACGCTTATCCCCGCTCAATGATGCGATTGTCACCGCCGACGAGAGGTTTCCCGTCGGAAATTGATTGATTGAAATGGTTTGCTGTGCGATACGATGTATCGGCAGGAGTGATTATACGTGTCGCAGCAAGACGCCGGCAACAGCGTCGGGCCTGACTTTGCGGGCGACGACGGGATTGTTGTTCAGCTGGTACAGAGCACCGGCGCGGCAAATTCCGGCGCAGGACAGCTGCCGTCGCGAAGTGGTTGTGAGGATTTCGCTGGCATTGACCAATACTCACTAGGCTTGCCTGTGCGCCAACTGATATCAAATAGCGCATTGCCTCGGCGATCTAATTCATTGGCACGTCGTCGGGACGGGTGGTGCAGACGATGGAAGGCATCACCGAGAGCTCGCGCCGCATCGCCGATATCATCAGCGTGATCGATGGCATCGCGTTCCAGACCAATATCCTCGCGCTCAATGCCGCCGTCGAAGCCGCACGCGCCGGCGAGCAGGGTCGCGGCTTTGCCGTGGTGGCTTCCGAGGTGCGCTCGCTGGCGCAACGTTCGGCCGCCGCCGCCAAGGAGATCAAGGCGCTGATCGACGACTCGGTGGAGAAGGTCGGCGCCGGCAGCGAACTGGTCGAACGTGCCGGCGCGACCATGACCGAGGTGGTGGCCAGCGTCAAGCGCGTGACCGACATCGTGGTCGAGATCAGGGCAGCGACCCATGAACAGAACGCTGGCCTGGGCGAGATCAACCTGGCCATTACCCAGGTGGACGAGACTACCCGGCAAAATGCCGCCCTGGTCGAGCAGGCCGCCGCTGCGGCCGATGCGCGCAAGGGGCAGGCCGGTAACCTGGCCGTGGTGGTCGGCAGGTTCAAGCTGGATTAGACGGCGCCGGCGCGGGCGCCGACTGCCTGCTCCCGGCCCCGCCACCGTCACCGCGTCAGTACTTCCAGTTGATCGCCAGGCTGCCGTTGATCGGTGGTGCGTAGTAACCCGATCCCTGCTTGACGCTGTAGAAATACTTCTTGTTGAACACATTGTTCAGGTTCAACGACACGCTCAGGTTCTTGCTGATCTCATAGCTCGACATCAGGTTGAGCACCGAATAGCCGCCCTGGTACGCAGTGTTGAGGGCATCGGAACTGGTCCTGCCCTGGTACAGCAGGCTGGCACCGAGCTTGACCCGTTCCAGCTGCGGCACGCGGTAGGTGGTCGACAGGCGCAACTGCCGGCGCGGCACGAAGCTCCGTACCGACACGCCATTGTCGTCGGTGATACGCATGGCCATCACACCCAGTGCGGCTTGCCAGTTGCGTGCCAGTTCTCCGCTCAGGTTGAATTCGGCACCTTCGGAGCGGGCGTCGATGCCCTTGTAGTAATAGGAGAAGTCGGCGAACGCCCCGGCGTAGTCGGCCAGGCCGGTCTGCTTGACGCGAAATACCGAGGCCGAGGTATTGAGGCGGCGTTCGAAGAACTCACCCTTGAGGCCGAGTTCGACACTGTCACCCTTGGCCGCGGCCAGCGTGGCGTGGTCGACGTCGACCTGGTATTGCGGATTGAAGATCTTGCTGTAGTTGGCGAAGGCCGAGATGTTGCGGTTCAGGTCGACCACCAGCCCGGCATAGGGCGACACCGCCGACTGGCTCAATACATGCGCATCGCTCTCGGCGTAACCGCTGGAATCGGCCTGGGTATAGTTGGCGCCCAGCAGCAGCTTGACGCGTTCGTGCAGGTTCAGGCGGGTGGCGGCGTAGACCGTCTTGCGCGTATCCGAATATGCCTGGGTGGTCATGTCGCCGTTGTAGACCGGGACCGGAAAGGCGCCGCCGAAGGCCTGCGCCAACGGGATGTCGTAGTAATAGCCGCCAGCACCGGAGTCCGAGTTGCGGCTGAGCTGGGTCTGCCTGGAACGCGACCAGGCCAGGCCGACATTGAGGTCATGCTCGCGACCGAACAGGGTGAATCTGCCGCCCACATTGCTATCGACGAAGCTGCGCTTGTTGCTGCTGGTGGTGGTCGACGGAAAGCCCAGCAGGCCGGTGCCATTGGCGGCGTCGTAGCTGCCGGCCACATAGAACAGCGAGCTGTCGCTATCGATCACATCGTAGTTCAGCGAAGTCTTCCATTGCCAGTCGTCGCCCAGCTTCTGGTTCAACTCGGCAAAACTGCGTTGCTCCTTGGTGTCGTAATAGGCCCAGTCGGCCGAGGTGCTGGCGCCCACGCCGTACTGCGCCCGGCTGGCATCGGCATTGCTCAGTGGCAGCGCGCCCCACATCGCGCCCTTCGAATGGTTCTTCTGGTAGCTGTAGCCCAGCGTGGCCACGGTCGAACTGCCCAGGTCGGCCTGCACCACGCCGTAGATCAGGTCCTTGGTGGGCTGGTAGCGGTCGAGATAGGAATTGCCTTCCTGGTGCGCCGCCACCAGGCGCCCCGATACGGTACCGGCCTGGTTCAAGGGCGTCGAGATGTCGGCGTCGAGGCGTCTGGTGTTCCACGAACTCAAGGTCACGCCGGCCGATGCCTGCAATACCGGCGTCGGGCGCTTGCGCACGAAGTTGATGGTGGCCGACGGATTGCCGGTCGATGCCCCCAGCCCGTTGGCGCCGGACAGCACTTCGACACGGTCGAACAAGGCGGTATCGAGGTCGCCCGCCTGGGCGCTGTAGGTCAGCGGCACGCCCACGCCGTCGAACATGAAGTTGGTTACGTCGAAACCGCGCGCGCTGAAGTAGGTGCGGTCGGTCTCGGACTTGTCCACGGTCACGCCGGCGGTATTGAGCAGCACGTCATTGACCGTATTGAGCTTGAAGTCATCCATCTTGGCGCGCGTGGTCACCGTGATGCTTTGCGGCGTTTCGCGCGGCGACAGCGAGATCCGGGTGGCGCCACTGCTTTCGCGCACCGTGTAGGTATCGGACCCTTCGGTCACGGCCGGCACCTGGCCGGCCGATACGGTCACGGTGGGCAGGCTGGCCTGGCTGTCAGCCGTGTTGGCGGGCTGCGCCGACGTGCTCTGGGCGGTTGCAGGAACGGCGGAAAGAACCGCGCAGGCGGCCGAGATGGCGGTCACCAGTGCGCGGGGTGGGGGAAGCAGGCGGGGATGCATGGCGTTCGATTCCTTCAGTGTGGGTGATCTGAGGGGAGGTAACGCGAGGCATCCGAAAGTGATCATCCGGCGCACAAGATGAACGGCACCGCGGGGTGCCGGTCGCACGAGGTGCCAGCCGGGAGCTTGCTGTCGGCCTGTCGGTGCGACGAGAGGCCGGCTTGTCCGGTTCAGGAAAACATCTTGCCGACGATATTGGCACCCACGTGCAGGATCATGGCGATCGGCGATTCGTAGTCGAAGGCACCGTCGAAGATGCTGCCGGCGCGGGCGGCGGTAGCGAACAGGGTCAAGGCGATGGCGGCGGTAGTGGTGGTGATGATGCGCATGATGTTCTCCTGTTGGTCAGTTCCGGGTTGTCCGATCCGCTGTGTCGTTTCGGTATGGGTGTATCTTGATCGCGGCCGGTTACCGTTCGATGTCAGCGACGATGCCGATTATTTCAGTTGAAACAGGCAGGCGTCGGTGGCGCAGGATGCAGCGTCATGCGGTGGCCAGGGGCGCAGTGGGCTTGCCGTCGGCCACCGCTTGCCGTGACCTTGAATATTGTCCGGGTGGCATCCCGGCGTGGCGCGTGAAGGCGACGGTGAAGGTGCTGGCCGAACTGTAGCCGACCTGTGCCGCCACTTCGGCGATGGCCTGGCCACGTGCCAGGCGATTGCTGGCCAGCGCCATGCGCCACGACAGCAGGTATTGCATGGGCGTCACTCCCAGGGCGGCGCTGAATCGTTCGAAGAAGGCCGAGCGTGACAGCGCCGATTCCTTGGCCATCAACGCTACCGTCCATGGTTCTTGCGGGCGTTCGTGGATGCGCCGGATCGCGTGGGCCAGGCGGCTGTCGGCAAGTGCGCGCAATAGCCCGGGCGACCTCACCGCATTGCTCGACGAGCGCAGCGCCTCGATCAGCATCACTTCCAACAGGCGCTCCAGCACCACTTCCCGCGCTGCCCGATGCGCGCGCGATTCATCGATGACCAGTTGCACCAGCGAAGACAGGCGCTGGTCGCCCCGGATATGGACCAGGCTGGGCAGCAGCGTCAGCAGCAAGGCCGAATCGGGCGAGCCGAGGTGACAGAAGCCGACCAGCGTTCGCACGTCGGCATCGACCCCCAGCAGGCCATTGCGGTGCTCGCCGTTCTCCAGCACCGCCGGCGCCGACTGCCATTGCGCATCGTCCGGCGGCTCGAAACTGGTTGCCGAAAAGCGGGCCATGGAGGGAATCAGCAGGAAGTCGCCCGCCTCGACGAGCAACGGCGTGCCATCGATCGTATAGCGCATCTTTCCATCCAGCACCACGCAACAGCACAAGGGCGCATCGTCGAGTTCGCCGCGCACTCCCCAGCGACCGGCGCCGGTGACGATCTTGGAATGCGCCATCTTGGGCTGCAGCAGCGCGACAACGGAACTGAGCGGATCGATCATGGCCGGACTATCTCAAACAAAATTAAGACTTTTGATTGTAGATGGTTTGGATGAAGGGGGCTATCGTTGGGTCTCACACGTTGAAAGGACGCTCATGAAAACCATATTGATCACTGGCTGCTCTTCCGGATTCGGTCTGGAAACCGCCAAGTACTTCCTGGCCCGCGACTGGAAGGTCATTGCCGCCATGCGCACCCCGCGCGCCGATGTCTTGCCGAAGTCCCCGCAGCTGACGATCGTGCAACTGGACGTCACCGATGCCGACAGCATCCGGCAGGCGCTCGACCAGGCCGGGCCGGTGGATGTGCTGGTCAACAATGCCGGCGTGGGCATGCTGGGCCCGTTCGAAAGCACCGCGATGGAGTCCGTGCGCGAGGTATTCGAGACCAACACCTTCGGTACCATGGCGATGACGCAGGCGCTGCTGCCGCAGTTTCGGGCCCGCAGGTCAGGCATGGTCATCAACGTGGCGTCAACGGTGACCCTGAAAGCCTTGCCGCTGCTCCCGGTCTATACGGCCAGCAAGGCAGCCATCGTCGCCTTTAGCGCATCCCTGGCGCTGGAACTCGACCAGTTCAATATCCGGGTGGGCGTGGTGCTGCCCGGCATGGCACCGGAAACCGCCTTTGCCAGCAACGCCCATGCGCGCGTGGCACAGGCCTTTCCCGAGGACTATGCGGGCATCATGAACACGGTGCTATCCGGATTCCAGGACTACCAGGGGCCCGTGACCCATGCCACCGATGTCGCCGAGGTGATCTGGCAAGCGGTGCAGGACGACACGACCGCGTTTCGCATCCCTGCGGGGGCCGATGCGGTCCAGTGGTTCGACCAGAGCAACGGGCGCTGAACGGCCCCTTCGATGGCGTTGCTCGAATGCAAAACCGGCCTTCGAGAGGCCGGTTTTTTCATGCCATCAAGAACGCTCAGCGCGCAGCCTCGGATTCGTGGAACGACTCTTCGAGGTCGTACAGGGACTCGATGGCGGCGATCAGCAGGCCGATGTGATGGCGACGGTAGATCAGTTTCTTCTTCAGGCGATTGTTCATGTTTTCTCCAACGACCAGCACCATGCTGGTTCTTGCACGGTCAAGGCCGCGTCGAGCGCGGCCGGGATTGAGGTTCAGCAGGCGTGATTGTAGTGCCAAACTTCCCTGCACTCCATTGACAAAGTAATAAGGCGGTCGACGGCCACGCCGACGAACGCCTGCCCCGCCGGCGCTAGAGGACTTCCTCGCTGCGCTGCCGGGCTTCTTCCCGCGCATCTTCCATCAGGCGTCTTGTATCGACCTTGCCGCGCAGCAGCGCCGCATGTACTTCAGGGTTGATCGGAGCGACGGTCATCAGCTCCTTGAGGTTGGCCGTACTTTCGTTGTAACGCTGATGCATAGCTACTCCAGATCGAAAGAGATATACCCTTGTACCACGGATGAGCGGTTTGCACTGATATACAAGCGCCTCCGATGCCTCCAAGGGTAGCAAGCGCGTGCTTCATCAGTGTGACGACACATAGATGGCGTCGGCCAACGGCGCGGGAAGGGTGAAGCTGGCGCGCATGCGCTTGGCCTCGGCCGCCGGCGTGGCACCGAACAAGCGCCTGAACTCCCGGCTGAACTGCGACGCGCTGGTGTAACCCACGGCAACGCCGGCCGCCTCCGCCGTCATGCCCTGTCGCACCATCAGCAGGCGCGCCTGGTGCAGCCGCGTCGATTTCACATACTGCATCGGCGAGGCCTGGGTGATGGCCTTGAAGTTGGCATAGAAACTGGGTTCGCTCATGCCGGCCTCGCCAGCCAGGCGGGTGACGTCGAGCGGCTGCGCATAGCTGGCGTGGATCAGCCGCAGGGCGCGCGCGACCTTGCCGAACTGGCCACGCATTGCCAGTGCCTGTCGCAAGGGGCCACCCTGGGCGCCGGTCAGCACGCGAAAATAGATTTCCCGCAATAGAGCCTGCCCCAGGATGGCGGCCTCGAGCGGGTGCCGCATCGCCTGCAGAAAGCGCAATACCGAACTCTGCATCGCTTCATCCATGCGCGTGGACATCATGCTGCGCGGCGCCTCGATCGGCTGCCGCGGCGCCTGCCGGTCGATCTGCCCGGTCACCTCGGCGGCCAGGGTGAAGTCCAGATGCAGGTAGAGCGCCAGCAACGGTCGCTCGGGCGAGGCCTCGGTTTCCATGTCGAATGGAACCGGCACCGATACGGCCAGGTAGTGATGTTCGTCGTACAGGTAGAGCTGGTCGCCGAAGAAACCACGCTTGCGCCCCTGGCACACGATGACGATCCCCGGATCGTAGAGGACCGGGGTGCGTGCCAGCGCGCGGTCTGAACGCAGGATGCGCACGCTGGGCACTGCAGTCAGGTTATAGCCTTCCTCGGGCGCCAGCGCAGCGAGCAGGGCCACGATGCGCTGTTGGGTCTGGTCATCTTCGTTGATCATAGGTTTAGGCAATAATCGTAGGCGAATTCGCATTAGATCTTCTGGTTGTGATCGCTATTATGCATATCCCGATTCGATTCAGGAGAAGCAACGTGGCACACCGAAAGATTATTTTCATCACTGGCGTAAGCAGCGGCTTTGGCCGCGCCCTGGCGCAGGAAGCATTGGCGGCCGGGGATACGGTAGTGGGCACCGTCAGAAGCGAACAGGCCCGGCAGGACTTCGCGTCCTTGGCGGCCGATCATGCCCACGCCTGGGTGCTCGACGTCACCGACTTCGATGCCATCGAAGGCGTCGTCGCCGAAGTCGAAGCGCAGGTGGGGCCGATCGATGTACTGGTCAACAACGCCGGCTACGGTCACGAGGGCGTGCTGGAAGAATCCGCGCTGGCAGAGATGCGCCGGCAGTTCGACGTCAATGTGTTCGGTGCCGTGGCCATGACGCGGGCGGTACTGCCCTTCATGCGCGGCCGTCGCCGCGGCCATATCATCAATATCACCTCCATGGGAGGGCATGCCACGATGCCCGGGATCGCCTATTACTGCGGCAGCAAGTTCGCCCTGGAGGGCATTTCCGAGGCGCTGGGCAAGGAACTCAAGCCCTTGGGCATCGACGTTACCGCCGTGGCGCCCGGGTCCTTCCGTACCGACTGGGCGGGCCGGTCGATGGTGCGCACCCCGAGGTCGATTGCCGACTACGATCCGATCTTCGATGCGCTACGGGCGGCACGCCAGGCAAAGAGCGGCAAGCAACTGGGCGACCCGGTCAAGGCCGCGCGCGCGATCCTGGCGGTGTTGGCCGCAGCCCATCCCCCCGCGCATCTTCTCCTGGGCAGCGATGCACTCGATCTGGTGCGCCAGAAATGGTCGGCGTTCGAGCACGAGATGCGGACCTGGGAGGCGGTCACGCTATCGACGGATGGTTGAAGGTTCGCCCGTGCAGGCAGGCCGCTTGAACGGGCACCGCAACAACTAGGGCGTCTTGAGAAACACGCTGTCGTAGATCTTTCGAATCTCGGCCACGGAGGCGGGGTCGTGCCATTTTTCCACGATGCTGCGGTAATAGGGTTTGTCTCGATTGGCATCGAGCACCGTATTGACCTGCTCTATCACTTTCTTCCCCCATGCATTCCTGGGACACATCACCCGGTTGAACACGACCTCGTCCGCTTCCAGCGTGGCAATGGCGACCAGTTCGTCCGGGCGGCCCATCAGCCGGGCCTGGTCGAAGGCCAGCAACGGCAATTCGATCATGTAGTCCAGGCGCCCGGCCAGCAACATGCTGATGGCTTCGGCCTGTTCCGAGTAGGACTCCCTGGGCGGGTAACTCGTGAGCAGTCTGTCCACCGTCGGGCTGTAGGATCGGTTGCGCATGACCGACGTGACCAGTTGGCTATTCTGCAGCAGCCGCTGCAGCGATTGCGGTCCGGCGAATTGGGCCGCGCGGTCACGGCGCACGATGATGCGTAACGGCAGGAAGATCGACGTGGGCAGCGAGAAATAGCCATCGCCTTCGCGCTCCGGCGTTTTCAGCGTCCCGATATAGCACCAATGAGCGCCTCTTTTTATTTCGCTGATCACACGGGGAAACGGCGCGCCCAGTTCCACATGCTGGTATTGGGGAAGGTTCTCCTTGAGCACGTCGAGTGTCAGATCGAAGATACCTTGATGCGCCAGCGGACCCTCCCTGATCATGTAGGGCGGCACATGGTGTTTTCCCCAGATGATCTGGTCGGCCGCTAACGCGCCGGGGCATAGCGTAGCGCTGAGCAGCAGTGGCAGAAGGTAATGCAGAACTCTGGACAGCATTGCCTGTTCTCTTCTATAGGACCGCAAAGGAAACCGCGCTACCGGCACTGGTCGCGTTCGGCAATTCTTGCACAATAGCGGTCATCCTGCTGATGCCCGCGTTGTGCGCGGCGAGTCCTGCGGCACCAGTTTCAGGTCGGGCTGCGCGGCAGCCCATCGGCCAGTTGCTCGCGGGCGCCTGATACCCCGTTGCCGAACACCGCGTCGGGGTCGTCCGGGGATGCGATCCGCATCGCTGCATGGGGCGCCGCACCGTTGCGGTCGGCGCGCAGCATGATGCGGACCCGGGGCATGGCCCCTGTGCATGTTTCAACCGAAACATCCACTGCCTGGATCGAAACCGTCGTGCAACCAGCCGCGCCTACTATGCATACACGGCCACACGCCACAGGGCGCGGGCAGACGACAACCTCTATCGGGAGATCAACATGAATGCATTCGAATCGGCAGTGATGTTTCTTGCCAAGGGCTTTGGCGTGATGCACGGCATACTCGAACTGGGCGCGCGCAATGCAGGCCTGATCTGATCCGGGTGCGAGCCGCGCCGTACTGGATGGGCGAAGGCAATGGAAGGTGGTCGGCGGCATAGGCACCTTCGGTGTCTTCAGTCGTGCCAGCCGACGGCGAGCGTCGTCGCCTCCGCGTGGCCGATCACCGCGCATATCGGCAACCGGCGTAGTAATCGAGCCCGACAGGGTCCGTCCCGTGACCGCAGCGCGATCATCGCACCGCGACGGCGTCATCAAGCGTGACTTGCCGGGCACCAGAGACGGCCGAACCTGACCTTCGAACGCGATAACAAATTAATTCGAAATTTAACTAGACGACCGGTCTATTCATCGTTATAGTTCGTTCATGAACACAGCCCACGCATCCGCAAGCGCCGACGTCCGCGACAAGATATTGTCTACCGGGCAACGCCTGATGGCCGCAAAAGGCTACTCGTCGGTCGGCCTGAGCGAGATCCTGGCGACGGCTGGCGTGCCCAAGGGCTCGTTCTATCACTACTTCGGTTCGAAGGACGCGTTTGGCGAGGCCTTGCTCGAAAGCTATTTCGCAGACTACCTCGCCGAACTCGACCGCACCCTGGTCCAGCCCGGCATGACCATGGCGCAGCGCCTGTTGAGTTACTGGCAAATCTGGCAGGACACGCAATCGTTCCAGGACTGCCAGGGCAAGTGCCTGGCGGTCAAGCTGGCGGCGGAAGTGGCCGACCTGTCCGAAGCGATGCGGCTGGCGATCCGGCGTGGTACCGCAGGCATCGTCTCGCGGCTGGCCAGGGCCATCGAGAGCGGTGTGGCAGAAGGCTCGCTTGGCATCGACGGCAGTGCCGAGGGCGTGGCCAACAGCCTGTACCAGTTATGGCTGGGCGCCAGCGTGATGGTCAAGATCGGGAGAAGTACCGAACCTTTCGAGACCGCCATGGCAACGACCCGACAAATTCTTCATCTGCCCTCGCATTGAGGTGCGATGAACCCGCATTCCATGGGGATGCTTTTTTTTGCCATGGCAATAGACGACCGGTCTATTAGTGGTTTTTGTTTTTCTAACGTTATCAAGGAGCAACAACATGAAAAAGGTTCTGATCGTTCTCACTTCACACGACGTACTGGGCAATACCGGCCGCAAGACCGGTTTCTGGCTGGAAGAGCTGGCCGCGCCTTACTACGCCTTCAAGGACGCCGGCGTGCAGATCGTGCTGGCCTCGCCGCTGGGCGGCCAGCCGCCGCTGGACCCGAAGAGCAACGAGCCGCAGTTCCAGACCGAGATGACCCACCGCTTTGAAGCGGACGCCGAAGCCACCGCGCAATTGGCGAACACCGTCCGTCTCGATTCCGTCAACCAGGCCGATTTCGACACCGTGTTCTACCCGGGCGGTCATGGCCCGCTGTGGGACCTGGCCGAAGACCGGCATTCGATCGCGCTCATCGAGTCCTTCGTCGCGGCCGACAAGCCGGTGGCACTGGTGTGCCACGCACCGGGCGTGCTGCGTCACGTCAAGGACAGCGCCGGCCGTCCCCTGGTCGAGGGCAAGAAGGTGACCGGATTTACCAATACCGAGGAAGAAGGCGTAGGCCTGACCGACGTGGTGCCGTTCCTGGTGGAAGACGAACTCAAGGCCAAGGGCGGGCTGTACCTCAAGGGTGAAGACTGGGGGTCGTATGTCGTCAGCGATGGCCTGCTCATCACCGGCCAGAACCCGGCGTCGTCGGCCGCGGCCGCCGTCGAACTGCTCAAGCGCATTGCCTGAGCACCGGCACAATCGCCCGCCAGGCTGTCCGGCAGGCCAGGGGAACCGGCCGCCAGGATCGGCCGGCGGGTCATGACGATCAAATATTTGAAAAGGCTAAACGCCATGCTGGAACGTATCAAAGCCACGGGTTGGCTACAGGAGCGCAATTTCATCGACGGTGCATGGGAAGCGGCAGATGAGCAGCGCACCCACGGCGTGGACGATCCCGCCACCGGCACGCCGATCGGATCGATCGCCTGGGCCGGCGCGGCGGAAACCCGGCGCGCGATTGCGGCAGCGCAGGCGGCGTTCGCCGACTGGTCCATGACCACCGCCGCGATCCGGGCAGGCCTGCTGCTGAAGATGGCCGCAATCGTGCGCGACAACCTCGACCACCTGGCCAGCCTGCTGACGCTGGAACAGGGAAAGCCGCTGGCCGAGGCCAGGGCCGAAATGAAGCTGGGTGCCGACTACATCCAATGGTTCGCCGAAGAAGCGCGCCGTATCAACGGTGAGATCATTCCCTCGCCGTGGCAGGGCAGGCAGATCCTGGTGAGCCGTGAACCGGTCGGCGTGGTGGCCGCCATCTCGCCCTGGAACTTCCCCTTCTCGATGCTGGCGCGCAAGATCGCACCGGCGCTTGCGGCCGGCTGCACGGTGGTGGCCAAGCCGTCCGAGCTCACGCCCTATTGCGGCCTGATCTGGGGCGTGCTGGCCGAGAAGGCCGGCCTGCCGGCGGGCGTGATCAATATCGTCACCGGCGACGCCGCCGCCATCGGCGGCGAACTGGTGGCCGATGCCCGGGTACGCAAGCTCACCTTCACCGGTTCGACCCGGGTCGGCAAGCTGCTGTACCAGCAATCCGCTGCAACCATGAAAAAGCTGTCGCTGGAGCTGGGCGGCAATGCGCCCTTCATCGTGTTCGACGATGCCGATATCGAGCAGGCAGTGGAGGGCGCGGTCGCGGCCAAATTCCGCAACAGCGGCCAGACCTGCATCTGCGCCAATCGCTTCTACGTGCAGGAGGGACTGTACGACGAATTTGCCCGTCGCCTGGCCGAGCGGGTAGCGACGCTGAAGGTCGGTAACGGCTTCGACGCCGACGTCCAGCAGGGCCCCTTGATCAATGCCGCGGCGGTGGACAAGGTCCAGGCGCATGTGGCCGATGCCCGTGCCAAGGGCGGCCGGGTGCTGGCCGGCGGCCAACGCCACGCACTCGGTGGCACCTTCTACGAACCGACGGTCATTGCCGAGGCCACGTCCGACATGCTCATTGCGCACGAAGAGACCTTCGGTCCGGTGGCGGCGCTGTTTCGCTTCAGTCACGAGCAGCAAGCCATCGATGCCGCCAACGCCGAGCCGTTCGGCCTGGCGGCCTACTTCTACAGCCGTGACCTGGCGCGCGCATTTCGCGTTTCACGCGCGCTGCACAGCGGCATGGTCGGCATCAACGAAGGTCTGGTCACGACCGAGGTCGCGCCGTTCGGCGGCGTCAAGGATAGCGGCATCGGTCGAGAGGGATCGACCCACGGCATCGAGGAATACCTCAGCTTGAAGTACATGAGCCTGGGCGGGCTGCAAGCCACCGCCTCCAACCCTGTCGACCACCCGATCCCATGAACGACACAGCTCTCTTCAAGCCCTTCGTGCTGGGCCCGCACACACTGAAGAACCGCATCGTGCTGCCACCGTTGACGCGCCAGCGCGCAGCCCGACCGGGTGATGTGCCTACCGCGTCGATGGCCTTGTACTACCGTCAGCGTGCCGGCGCTGGATTGATGATCAGCGAAGGCACACAGATCGAACCGCGCGGCCAGGGCTATGCCTGGACCCCGGGCATCTACAGCGACGCGCAGGTCGACGGCTGGCGCAAGGTCACCGATGCGGTGCATGCCGAGGGCGGCATCATCTTCGCGCAGCTGTGGCACGTGGGCCGCGTGTCGCACACGGCCCTGCAACCTGATGGGGCGGCGCCCCTGGCACCGTCGGCGATCCAGGCGCACAAGGTAAAGGCCTTCATCGAGACCGCCCCTGGCCAAGGCGCGCTGGTGGATCCCTCCATGCCGCGTGAATTGAGTCGTGCCGACATCGGGCAACTTGTGGCGCTCTATGCCCAGGCGGCGCGCAACGCACTCGATGCCGGTTTCGATGGAGTCGAGATCCACGCGGCAAACGGCTACCTGGTCAACCAGTTCATCTCGGCCCATGCCAACAGGCGCACCGACGAGTACGGCGGATCGCTGCAGAACCGATTGCGTTTCTTGCGCGAGGTCGTACAGGCCGTGGCCGCCGTGGTAGGGCCGCAACGCATGGGTGTGCGTTTCACGCCGCTGTTTTCCAGCACCGATGAAGACCGCGTCTATCTCGGCTTCGTCGAGCCCGACCCGCACCAGACCTACATCGAGGCGATCAGGATCCTGCAGCAGGCCGGCGTCGCCTACCTGTCGATCGCCGAGGCCGATTGGGACAATGCCCCCGACCTGCCCCGGACGTTCCGGCACGCGGTACGCCAGGCATTCAGCGGCGGCATCATCTACGCCGGTCGCTACACCGCAGGGCGCGCTGCGCAACTGGTCGAGGCCGGCCTGGCCGACCTGGTCGCCTTCGGTCGCCCGTTCATCGCCAATCCGGACCTGCCGCAGCGGCTGGCAAACGGCTGGCCCCTCAATGCGCTCGATGCGGCCACGCTATATGGCGGGACCGAGCAGGGCTTCACGGATTACCCGCGCCATGCCGCAGAAACCACCTGCACCGTCGCGGCCGATGGCTGATCGCCGACCCTATCCGCTTATCTTTCGTTCGTCATATCCACCACTTCAACGGAGTACCGACATGCACGCAGTCCATCGTATCGCTTCCACCGTCGTATTGGCCCTGGCGGCCACCTTGTCCCACACCGCCATGGCAGCGCCGGTCAACAACATCGTCCTGGTCCACGGTTTCTTTGCCGATGGCTCCGGCTGGCAGGGCGTGGCCGACATCCTGCTACGCGACGGCTTCAATGTCGCCGTGGTGCAGCAACCCGAAACGTCGTTGGCCGACGACGTGCAAGCCACCACGCGCGCCGTCGATGCGATGCAGGGCGATGCCATCCTGGTCGGCCACAGCTACGGCGGCATGGTCATCACCGCTGCCGGCAACCATCCCCGGGTGGCCGGGTTGGTCTACGTGGCCGCTTTCCAGCCGGAGGTCGGCGAAAGCCTGTCGGACCTGGTCAAGAAGATGCCGCCGGCCAGCAACGCGATCAAGGCCACCGCCGACGGCCACCTGTATTTCGACCAGGCGCTCTTCCACGCCGACTTTGCCGCTGACCTGCCGCTGGCCAATGCCCGTTTCATGGCAATGTCGCAAGTCATGCCGGCCGTGCAGGCCGCTACCGCACCGGTGACGCAGGCAGCCTGGAAGAGCAAGCCCAGCTGGGCCATCGTGTCCAGCGATGATCGTACCGTCAACCCCGGACTGGAGCGTTTCATGGCCAGGCGCGCCGGTAGCCGGACGGTGGAAATCAAGGGCAGCCATGTCGCCTTCATCGCGCGCCCCGACGAAGTGGCCAGGGTGATCGAGCAGGCGGCCGGGAGGTAGCCCGGTCGATCGGTGACGAATCGCCGACGACCTGTACCGGGGCGTTCGCCGCCAACGTACCTCCCTGCCACTGCGCGTTCACCGATCGATATCCACCGAAAGCGTGATCGCCTTGTTTTCTTCGAGCGAACGCAGGCGTTCCGCCAGGCCGCTGGCGATGCTGTCGTAGGCATTGCTGCCCAGCGCCAGGCGCAGCGCGGGATGGGCGGAGTCGGCCGCAGCGATGATCGCACTGGTCGTCTTGGCGGCATCGCCCCGGATGGCGAAGCTGCCGCAGGCAATTGCCCGGCGCAGGTCGCCGGCGGGTGTGCCGTCATAGCAGTCCATGGGGCTGGCAAGGTCCAGTGCGACGCCGAAATTGGTTGCGGTCGGGCCCGGTTCGGCAATGATGAAGTCGATGCCGAACGGCGCCACCTCCTGGCTGACCGACTGCACGAAACCCTCGATGCCCCACTTGGTGGCGTGGTACAGGCTGAAATTGGGATAGGCGATCTGGCCTCCTTCCGATGACACCTGCACGATGCGCCCACCGCCCTGTTGGCGCATGCGCGGCAGCAATGCGCGAATGAAATGGATCGAACCGGTGAGGTTGGTAGCGATCTGGCGATCGATCTGGGCATCGCTGATTTCCTCGCCGGCACCGAACAGGCCGTAACCGGCGTTGCTGACGGCGACGTCGATCCTTCCCAGGCGCTGGAAGGCTTGCTCCACCACGGACTTGACCTGTTCGGTATCGGTCACGTCCAGCACCAGCACCTGCAGCTGCTGACCATATTGCGACTGCAGGTCATCCAGCGCGCCGGGTCGGCGCAGCGTGGCTGCCACCCGGTCGCCGCGCGCCAGCAGCTGTTGCACCATCAGTCGACCCAGGCCGGTCGAGGTGCCAGTGATGAGCCAATTCTTCAACATATGAACTCCTTTCCAAGTCAAGAATAGCCATGTTAGGCGCCGGCCTATAAAATGATAAGACTCAACAAACTGGATGAGTTACTGAATTGAATTCATCAATAAAAAGCCCCACCCCGGCCGAGCTGCGGGCCTTCATGGCGGTCGCCGAGCATCGCAGTTTTCGTCGTGCCGCCGATTTGCTGGGCGTGACGCCATCGGCGTTGAGCCATGTCGTGCGCGGCCTGGAAGAAATGCTGTCGGCCCGGCTGTTGCACCGGACCACGCGCAGCGTCTCCGTTACCGAGGCCGGGGAGCAACTGATCCTGCGCGTGGCGCCATTGCTGGCGCAATTGGAGGGGGCGCTGGACGACTTTGCCGGCGCCAACGGGCGCCGAACGGGGAGCCTGCGCATCAATGGCAATGAAGCGGCGATCAGCCTGCTGCTGGCATGGGCCGTGCCCAGCTTCATGCAGCGCCATCCGGACGTGCAGCTGGACCTGGTGGCAGAGGGGCGCCTGATCGATATCGTCGAGCAGGGGTTCGACGCCGGCGTCAGGCTGGGCGAAGCGGTACCGAAGGATATGGTGGCGATCGCGCTGGAAGCCGAGATGCGCTTCCTGGCCATTGCTTCACCCGCGTACCTGCGGCGCCACCCGCCACCCGGCACGCCGGACGACCTGGCGCGCCATGCCTGTATCCGCCAGCGCCTGCCCAGCGGCAAGCGTTACCGCTGGGAGTTCAGGAAGCGGCGCCAGGAAGTCGCCATCGATGTGCCGGGGACCCTGACCCTGGACCACAGCCAGCTGATGGTGGAAGCGGCCATCGCGGGGCTGGGCATCGCCTACGTTCCGGAGCTCTATGCGCGGCCGGCATTGCAGCAGGGGCAACTGGTCACCGTGCTGGAAGACTGGTGCCCCCGTATCCCCGGCCTGCAGTTGTACTTTCCGCGTAGTCGCCACATGCCGCCCAACCTGCGCGCATTCATCGATGTCCTGCGCGCCGGCCGGTCGCCGGCCAGTTGAGCCAGGCCCTCATTGCGGGGAGCGTGGCGCCTGTACATCCACCACCCAGGTCACGCCGAAGCGGTCCCGCACCATGCCGTAGAGCGGCGACCATTGGCTCGCTGTCAATGCCTGCAGTACATCGCCGCCGTCGGCCAGGCCGGCCCATAGCGCACGTACGGTGTCCTCATCGTCGCCGCGCAGCGAGACGAAGAAGGCCCGCTGGCCCGGATGCCAATCGACACCGGCCTGCACATCGTAGGCCATCAGCAGCGCATTGCCTTCGGTATCGCTCACCTGGCCCCAGATGACGTGCTGCGGGTCGATCGCCTCCTGCGACCGGCCGGCCTGGGCGTAGCTGACCAGCACCTGCTGGCCACCGAAAAGCTGGTGATAGAACGCCAACGCGGCGCGTGCATTGCCATTGAAGTTCAAGTGGGTGACGGTACGAACATGCATGTGAAAACTCCTTGATGAGGTGGTGAACCGGCGATTGATGCGGTGCTAGTATAGGGACCCATCATGTCAATTATTGTCAGTAGCAATGTCACGTTCCGAACGTCTTTTCCAGTTGCTGCAAGCACTTCGCTCGCCCGCCTCGCCAGTCACTGCCCAGCAACTGGCGCACCAGACCGGCGTGTCGCTGCGTTCGGTCTATCGCGATATCGATACCCTGCGCGCAGGCGGCGCCGACATCGCCGGCGCGCCTGGCGCCGGCTATACCCTGGTCGACGATGGCACCCTGGCGCCGCGCACCTTCACCCGCATCGAGATCGAAGCGTTGACGCTGGGGCTGGCGCAAGTGCGCCAGATGGGGGACCCGGCCCTGGCTACCGCCGCCGATGCGGTGCTGGGCAAGGTGGCGGCGACCCTGCCGTCGCTGGGACAGCAGCACATGCTGCATGCGGTGTCGCGCGTGCATCGCTTTGGCGACCGGGCAGGTCCGGCTGCGTCGGCCAAGGTCGATATGGAGCTGGTGCGCCGGGCTTGCTGGCGCGAGGAGGCGCTCGATATCCACTACACCGATCGCGAGGGCGTCGCGTCACGCCGCACCATCTGGCCGCTGGCCATCATGTATGTGGACAAGCTGCTGGTGGTGTTGGCGCGTTGTTGCCTGCGCGATGATTTCCGCATGTTCCGGGTCGACCGGATTGCCCGGGCGACGTCCAGCGAAGCCAGTTTCCGGCCACGCCGGGCCGAGTTGCTGCGTACCTATCTGGCCCGGTTGGACAGCCAGGCAACGGCCTCCCCGCGCGCGTCTGGCAAGGCCGCGGCAAAATGCTAGAGCACGAATCGCCCGCTCGGATACTGCTCGCAGATGAACTTCACGAAGGCACCCACCTTCGGACTTTGCAGCCGGCGCGACGTATGCAAGACCCATAGCTCGGTGTCGTCACCGACGCTTGCCCAACTGGCCAGTTCACCGTTGTCGACCAAGCGCTTCACCAGCGACTGCGGCAGCAAGGCCGCCCCCGCACCGGCGACGACCGCATCGCGCGCCATCATCAAGGTCGACAGGCGCAACACCGGCTGTGGCTCGACCACCAGCTTGCTGTCGCGGGCGGCCCACGTATCGCCGTCGCGGTAGGACGGGGTCACCACCGCGGCAACCGGCACCGGCTTGCCGCTGCGCTTGCCCGGGGCGGGCAGCCAGGGGGGCGCCACCAGTAGCAGCCGGTCCTTGGCAAAGCACCGCCCGACCAGCGTGCTGTCCTTGCGCGGATTGATGCGAATCGTGACGTCGAAATGCTCTTCCACCAGGTCGACCACCCGGTCTTCGGCCACCACGTCGACCCGTACCTCGGGATAGCAGGCCTGGAAGCGGGCGGCGATGCCCCCCAATGCCATTTGCGAAAACACCAGCGGGGCGGCGATACGCAAGAGCCCGCGCGGCTGGTCCGCGCCTTCCTTGACCTGGCCCAATGCCTCGGCCAGTTCGCGCATGGGCGCCTCGGCCCGTGCCAGCAACAGCTGCCCGGCCTCGGTCAATTCCAGGCTGCGGGCGCCACGCTCGATGAGCCGCACCCCCAACGCATCCTCGAATTCGGCAATGCGGCGCGAGAGGGTGGCCTTCGAACGGCCGCTGGCGCGACTGGCGCGCCCGAATCCGCCGTGCGTCGCCACCAGTTGGAAGTCTGCAATGGCGTTGATGTCCATGTCGTCTCGATATTGATACGGTGTGTCTACATTTTATGGTCTTTGTTTTGAATATGAAACCCTTTATTGTGAGGTCCGTACCCCAACAAAAGGAGTTGTGATGAAACAGATACGTGCTTTGCAGCTGATGCAATATGGCGGCCCCGATACCGTCCGGATCTCATTGATCGAGGCGCCGGTGGCAGCCGCCGGCCAGGTGCTGGTCCGGGTCCACGCCGCTGGCGTCAATGGGCTGGACTGGAAGGTACGCGAGGGCCATGTCAAGGACGCCTTTCCGCTGCCGTTGCCTGCCGTGCTGGGTATCGAGCTGGCCGGTGTGGTGGAACAGGTCGGCCCTGGCGTGACCCGCTGGTCCAGGGGCGACCGTGTAATGGGGGCGCTGGGTGGACTGGGTGCCTATGCCGAACTGGTGGCGGTGGATGCCGACAAGCTCGCCGCCGTGCCGGATGCGATGACCCTGGAACAGGCTGCCGCGCTACCGGTGGCCGCGGTCGCCGCGTGGCAGAGCCTGAACCTGGCCGGGCCCGTCGTCGCTGGCCAGCGCATCCTGGTCCATGGCGCCGCGGGTGGCCTGGGTGGCTTTGCGGTGCAGTTCGCGCGTCAGGCCGGCGCCAGGGTATTCACCACCGCCTTGGCCCGCGATGCCGACTATGTGCTGGGCCTGGGCGCAGATCACGTGGTCGATTACCAGACCGGGCGCTTCGAAAGCGCCGTCAAGGATATCGACCTGGTGCTCGATTACGTGGGGGGGGAGGTCCTGGCGCGTTCCTGGCAGGTGCTCGCGGCAGATGGCGCCATCGTCAGTACGGCGTCCCCCGCCATCCTGGGCAGCACGCCTGCCGGGCGCCGTGGCCTGTGGTTCGTGAACCAGCCCGACGCCCAGCGCCTGCAGGAGATCGCCGAGGACGTGGCGCAGGGGCGCCTGCAATCGCGCATCGCTGCGGTGGTCGCCTTCGACGCGCTGCCGGAGGCGATCGAACGCAATCGTACCGAGCCGCAACTGGGCAAGACGGTGGTCGCCTTGCATCGTTGAACCACGCATTCCATGGTTCCGATCCGGTCCATCCAAGTATCTATTTATTTATTTATTTATTGATTAGTCCATCAAGGAAATCCATCATGAGCATCCTCATCACCGGTGCCTCCGGCACCATCGGTTCGCTGGTCCTGCAACGCCTGGCGCGCGAAGGCGTCGAACTCAAGGCCCTGG
This sequence comes from Herbaspirillum sp. YR522, assembly GCF_000282575.1. Classification (GTDB taxonomy): domain Bacteria; phylum Pseudomonadota; class Gammaproteobacteria; order Burkholderiales; family Burkholderiaceae_D; genus Herbaspirillum. Next base: position 28,229 of record NZ_AKJA01000044.1, read on the forward strand.
TTCGCACGCCTGGCAAGGCGCCGCTGCCGGCCGGCGTGACCGAAGTGGTCGGCGACATGGGCAGCGCCAAGGCCATGCGCGCCGCCCTGTCTTCGGTACGCACCCTGTTCCTGCTCAATGCCGTCGCCCCGGACGAGGTGACGCAGGCGCTGATGACGCTCAATCTGGCCAGGGAGGCCGGTATCGAGCGCATCGTCTATCTCTCGGTGATCCATGCCGATCTCTATACCGATGTGCCGCATTTCACCGGAAAGCACACCGTGGAACGCATGACCGAAAGCCTGGGTCTGCCGATGACCATCCTGCGCCCGGCCTACTTCATGCAAAACGACAGGCAGGTCAGATCGGTCATCGAGGGTCATGGTGTCTACCCGATGCCCATCGGTACGGCAGGCGTGGGCATGATCGACGTGCGGGATATCGCAGATGTCGCCGCCGCCGAGCTGCTGGAGCGTCATCACGCGGCCAGCCCGCTGCCGGGCCGCACGATCGACCTGGTGGGCCCGGAGATCCTGACCGGGCCGGTCGCGGCAGCCGTGTGGAGCGACGAACTCAAGCGCCAGGTCCAGTATGGCGGCAATGACCTCGACGGCTTCGAACAGCAGTTGGCCGCCTACGGGCCTGACTGGCTGGCCTATGACATGCGTTTGATGATGGCGCGCATCCAGACCATCGGCATGCACGGCCGGGTCGGTTCGGTGGAGTTGCTGGAACAGATGCTGGGGCGACCGCTGCGGACCTATCGTGAAGCGGTACGTGACATGTTGCAGCAAATGTGAACGCCGCCCCACTGGGGCTTCGGACTCAATGGGTATGCCGGTGATGCGCATCAGGGAAGTGGGCATGGGTATGCTCGATCCTCGAATGCCGGTGCAGATGCCGATGGGGCACCGTCGGTATCACATCGACGTCATGTGCATGCTGGTGGTGTTGGTCGTGCACATGTTCATGCTCGTGCTCGATTTCGTCATGGACATGCGCATGCTCGTGGTGTTCCGAGATGTGCAGCCAGATACCCAGCGCCATCAGCAGCCCGGCGACCACCAATGGTGCCGTCAGGGGCTCGCCCAATACCAGCGCCAGCAGCGTGCCGAAGAAAGGGGCGATGGAAAAGTAGGCGCCGGTGCGCGCCGTGCCGAGATGGCGCAGCGCCACCACGAACAGCGCCAGGCTCACCCCATAGGCCAGAAATCCGAGCAGCATCGCGCCCAGCGCGATGCCCGGCGAGGGTAGGGTGGCGCCTGCCAGCCATGCAAGCAACAGATTGGTGCCGCCCGAGAAGAGCCCTTTTACCGACGCCAGCCACGAGGCGTCGTTGAGCGAGACTTTCCGGGTCAGGTTGTTGTCCACGGCCCAGGCCAGGCAAGCGCCCAGGATGGCCAGTGCCGGCCAGGGCGTGGCAAATTCCGCCGTGCCGGGCCAGCCGAGAATGGCTGCACCCAGCACGATGGCGAGCATGCCCAGGGCAATGCGCCGGTCGACATTTTCCTTGAACGCGAACCAGGCCAACAGCGCCGTGAATACGCCTTCGGCATTCAACAATAACGACGCGCCCGACGCCGGCATGGCCGTCAAGCCGGTCATCAGCAACACCGGGGCCACGATGCCGCCCGCCAGGATGGCACCGGCCAGCCAGTACCGCTCTTGGCGAGGCAGGCTGACCGCAGGGGCCTTGGCCAGCTTGCGGTAGATCGCCAGGCCGAGGCCCGAACCCAGGTAGAACAAGCCCGCCAGCAGCCACGGAGAAACACTGGCGAGGATCAACTTGGCCAGCGGAGTGGCCGCGCCAAACAGCAATGCGGCCATCAAGGCCGCTTTGACGCCGGTGGAAAATGGATGAAATCGCATGGTGGCACTCGGTAGGGGCGGCGATCCGGCGGACTGGCAGCCAGGGTTGCGGTGGATTCGGCCTCGCTTGCGCCAGGCTATACGCGCCGCACCGCGCCATCATAGCCGATCTTCATGTCGGACCGCCGACGCCGTACGCCAGGTGCCGGGCATCGTCAGCGGCGGCTCTCGATTGCCATGCGTACTGCAAGCCCGGCCAGCACGGTTCCCATCAGCCAGCGCTGCAATAGCTGCCAGGCGGGATGGCTGCCGAGAAACACGGCGATGGTGCCGGCCGACATGGCGATCAAGGCATTGCCAGTGACGCCCACCACGATCTGGGTCATTCCCAGCATCAGCGATTGCACCAGCACGCTGCCGTGCCCGGCCGCGATGAATTGCGGCAGCAAGGACAGGTACATCACTGCGATCTTGGGATTGAGCAGATTGGTAATGAAGCCCATGGCCAATAGCCTCCCCGGGCTGTCCACGGGCAAGTCGCGCACCATGAACGCCGGGCGACCGCCTGGCCTGACCGCCTGCCAGGCCAGGTAGAGCAGATAGGCCGCACCGCCCAGTTTGAGCGCATCGTAGGCATAGGGCACCGCCATCAACAGGGCAGTGATGCCCAATGCCGCGCACAGCATGTAGAACACCAGGCCAAGCGCCACTCCGGCCAGGGAGATCAGCGCGGCCTTGCGGCCCTGGCAGATCGAGCGTGAAACGAGATAGACCATGTTCGGGCCGGGCGTGAGCACCATGCCAAGGGCGACCAGGCCGAAAGCAAGCAGGGTGGAGAGCGTGGGCATGGGGCGGGTCCTTGTTGGTTGCCTGGGGCGTTGGATGACATCCAAGGATAGGATCGCAGGCCTGTCAGCGGAAGATACAGATCGGCCGCGGTGCGGGCGCAACAGGCCGCATCGACGATAGAATCATGGGCGGGATATTCCAACTTAGCCAGGCTTATGAACGAATGGGTCGACATCCGTCGCGATCAGGACAGCGGCATCGAAAGTATCAGCGCGCATTTCGAGGGCCATGCCTACGATCCGCATGATCACGACGAGATGCTGGTCGGGGTAACGCTGCAGGGCGTGCAGCGTTTTCGATGCGGCCGGGAAATGCATGTCAGTACACCCGGCAGATCGATGCTGATCGAACCCGGTGCGGTACACGATGGTCATGCCCCCAGCGCAAGCGGCTTTACCTATGCGATGTTGTACCTGCCCCAGGACTGGCTGGCGCGCATGGCGGAGCCACTTGGCCTGCCGCCGATTTCCCGGTTTTCGCGCTTTCGCCATACCTTGACCGATGATGTCCGCCTGGGGAGCAGCATTCACCGCGCGTTCATGGCGCTTCATCAAGGCGAGGGCAGGTTGGCGCGCGACCAGGCGCTGGACCACCTGCTGGCGATGCTGTCGGGCCATCTGGACGGCGCTGCCGCGGCGGTGAGGCCCGGCTCCTGCGAGCAGCTCGAGCGCGTACGCGATCTGCTTCATGGCCGCATGTCCGACGATATCGGGCTCGCCGACCTGGTGGCCCATTCCGGAATCGATCGCTTCCGTCTCAGTCGCCAGTTCAAGCAGGCGTTCGGCCGCACCCCCCATGCCTATCTGGTCCAGCTACGGCTGCGGGCGGCGCGCAGATTGCTGGCATGCGGGCGCGAGCCGGCCCAGGTGGCGATCGACGTCGGCTTTGCGGACCAGAGCCATCTGGGACGCTGGTTCCAGCGGGTATACCGGATGTCGCCCGCCGCCTATCGCCGGGCCTGCACAAACGTTCTAGATCGACGCTAGACCTGTTTTCTATCATGGCGCTTTCCCTCCATGACAGGAAACCCGATGTTCGATACCAAGATAGCCATTCTCGTGCGTGACGACCTGCAGATGTGGCAACGCCTCAATGTCACCGCTTTCCTGGCCACCGGCATTGCCGCGGCCGCACCCGAAGCCATCGGCGCGCCCTACGTGGATGCCGCCGGCCACCGCTATGCAAGCATGTGCGGCCAACCCATCCTGGTCTTCCAGGCCGGGCTATCGGGTTTGCAGGCTGCGCATCGCATCGGCCTGGAGCGCGAACTGGTCATGGTGCCGTACGTGTTGGCCATGTTCTCGACCGGCCATGACCAAGCCAACCGCGAGGCCTTCCAGGCGGAAGACCCAAGCAACCTGAACCTGGTGGGCCTGGCGCTGCGCGGGAGCAAGAAGGCGGTCGACAAGGCGACCAAGGGCTTGTCGCTGCATCCTTGACGCCTGCCGCAAGCAGGGCCGTGCCGAAAAGATCGCAAGCCCGCCAGGCCGATGGAGAACCTTCTCGCCATCGGCCTGGACGTGCGCCGGCCCGGTTGTGCCGGGGCGAACCGCCAGTTTTTTGCCTGAAGCAATGCATGCCGATTTTCGGTCGAGGCACCATCAAATAATAATCAGCATCGATCAAAAAAACTTAGTTACGGCTTATCAACAAGTCGAATGGATCTTCATCGTTGCTGGCGCCGTTGCGCGCCATGCGAATGGCGAGAAACAGGGCAAGCACGTTGTCCCGCCGGCCTCCGGGCGGTGCGGGAAGGTATGCCTGGATTGCCCCATGCATCGCGCCGCGGGACGTATCCGGATTCTTCAATTCAAGTTTTATTATTATGATGAAGGTTTGCGTAATCGCAGACTTTTCTCATATCAGGCAACGCTACCGATCGATAACATCGATACCAAAAATGACTAATGAAAACGGTAGTCGTTAGCGCCTTGAAGAATTTTTCCGTCATCGTTTTTCCTGATGAACGATGAGGTCGCCGTCCATCCTGAATCGGCCCCGCTGCTAACGGTCGATCCATGACCGAACCAGATAGCCACACCCAGATGGATTGCCGTCCATGAAGAAAAGAACCAGATTTCTGTTGATTGCGATCGCCGCCGCCTGCAAGGACGTTTGCGCACACGATGGCGCGTTCCTGCTGGGCCCCGAGTCTTCGCCCATCGCGCCCGCCGACGATGACGCGCTCGCAGGCAGGATCGCAGGCCGTCTGGCGGTGATCGCATTGTCCGAGGAGCCCGACGCATCCGGCCGTACCGCCTCGGCCGCGGCCATCGTTCCTACGCCGCCACCGCCGCCACCGTCGGCCAGCGTGATGGCAAGCATCGGTGCGCTGCCTGCCACGCAGGACGATCTCATCGACCAGTTACGGCGCTTCGATTGCATCCTGGCCCATCGCCCCGACAACACCGGCGTGCGCGAAGCTCGCTTGCTGACCTTGGCCCGCTTGGGCGCGGTCGACATCGCTATCGCCGAAGCGGCGCATTATCCGGAAGTGGCGCAGCAAGTCGTCGCCCGGCTCCATGAACAGCAAGTGACACTGGCGTTGCGCTGGAGCGAAAATACCTATCACGCCAGGGCTGCCGATGAATATCCGGGCTACGACCGCGTCATCGCCCTGGCCCAGGCCAACCTGCAACGCTACCCGGATTCGCTGCAGTTGCGTTATGACCTGGTGCGCGCGCTGAGGAATCGCGGACGTCGTGGCGAAGCCATCGCCCTCTACACGACCCTGCCAGGCCGCGACCAGGGCAATTGGCAGGGCATACCGCATGAGGTCCACGAGAGTGCGGGGTCGGCCTATCTCGCAGAGAAGAAGCCGGAACTTGCCGAACAGGCGTTTCGCGATGCCCTGGCTGGCAAGCCCGATAGCATCAACGCCAGGCTCGGCCTGTTCTATGCACTGGTGGACCAGGGCCGGTACCGGCAGGCGCGGCACGACATCGACCAGCTGGCGGCGCAACCCTTGTTGCCCGACGAAAAATTCAGTGCTGCCAGGGCCGCTGCGCTTGCGCCGGCATATGAGCGCCGTTTCGACGTCGCCCAGGCGCGCCTGGAAGGCTTGCGGCAGGAAGCACCATCGAGCGACCAATTGCGTATCGCGCTGGGCAAGGTCTACCTGTGGCGAGGTTGGCCGCGCCGGGCGCATGACCAGTTTTCGTTGGTGGCGGCGCATGACCCGGACAACCTCGAAGCCGATGTCGCCTTGGCCGAGACCGAGGCAGCATTGGGAAGTGTCGAGGCAGCAGACCGCCGTCTGGCGCGACTCAAGGCAGGCACCCCGGAACAGGAAGAGGTGAAGGCCCAGCTGCGCGCGCAGGAAGTGCGCAATCATCACGAGTTCACCATGTCGCTCGTCAGCTCCCGCAGTGCGGAAAACCTGGCCTCCGGACGGGGCGTGATCGCCGAGAGCAAGCTGCTCGCCAAACCGTTATGGCCGCGGATGCGTCCGTTCATCCATCAGTATTTCGAACGCGCCAGCGCCAGCGGGGTCAGCGCCGATTACCGACGCCTGGGCGCTGGGCTTCAAACCACGCTGCCGGTGCTCGGTGTCGTCGAGGCAGAAGTCCAGCAGGAACTCTCCAGGCGCCGCCAGGCCGGCGTGTCGCTCACGGGAAGATTCACCTTGAGCGACCAATGGCTGCTGCGCGGCCGGGTCGATTCCAATTCCGTCGAAGTGCCGCTGGCGGCGCGCTACAGTGCGATTTCCGGCTGGCTGGCCGGCGTCGGCCTGGCCTATCGCGACAGCGAGCGCTGGACGGTTTCAGTCGATATCAGCCAGCTTGGCATGTCGGATCGCAATACCCGTCGCACCGCGCTGCTACGCGGCGCCGCTACCGTGATGCAAGATGCCTTCTACCAGGGCAGCGTCGAACTGGAGCTGTACCAGGCAACCAACAGCATCGGCAACGCCACCTATTTCAATCCTTCCAGAAGCCGGACGCTATTGCTGTCCTATGTCAGCGACTGGACCAATTTCAGGCGCTACCACCAATCGTTCGGACAACTGGTGAAAGTATCGCTAGGACGCCAGGCCGAATCCGGTTTTGCCACCGGCACCATCGGCGGGATCGACTACGAGCAAGCCGTCAGCGTGAGCGACACCCTGTCGCTGAACTACGGTGCCGGCTTCGTTCGCCGTTTCTATGGCGGCAAGATGTCGTCCGGCCTTCAACTTCAACTGAACCTCAACTGGAAATTGCTATGACCTTTTCTTGCCGTCGCACCTGGCCAGGCGCGGGTCTCGGTTTTCGGTCGTGCTTGCCGGCGGCACGCCAACTGTGGCGATGGTTCCTGCTGGTGATGCCGGCATGGCGCGTGCCTGCTCTGCTGGTCCTGGCGGGCTTGACGGGGCTGGCGCAGGCGGCCACGCCGGAGATGGCGCATTCGGCGCCTGTGATGCTTTCCACGCAATCGGTAAAGGGACAACAGTACCTGGTGCTGTGCTATCACTCGGTACCGGTGACGGCCAATGGTTCCTTCGATGCCAATAGCACGACCAATTTCGCCGGCCAGTTGGCGTGGTTGCGGGCCAATGGCTATACCGCCATCAGCATGGATGATGTCTTGCAGGCCAGGGCCGGCCATCGTCGATTGCCAGCCAAGAGTGTCATGCTGACGGTAGACGATGGCTACGAGGATTTCTACATCAACGTCTTTCCGCTGTTGAAGCTGTACCGCATGCCGGCCGTATTGGCCCTGGTGGGAAGCTGGATCGAACATGGCCGGGACCCGCAGGTGAGCCTCACCGATCCGGGATACGCCAGCCAGCATTTCGTCAACTGGGCGCAAGTCCGGGAGATGGCCGACTCCGGACTGGTGGAGATGGCGTCGCACAGTTTCGATTTGCATCATGGCATCCTCGCCAATCCCCAGGGCAGCATGCAACCGTCGGCGGTGACGCAGGCGTACTCGGCCGACGCGCGCATCTACGAAACACCCGCCGAGCGTCGCCTGCGGGTGCGCGCCGACCTGCTCAGGAATTCGGCGCTGATAGAGCGCCACACCGGCAGGCGTCCGCGCATCATGGTGTGGCCCTACGGCGCCATGGACAAGATTTCGACGCAAGAAGCCGCCGCCGCAGGCATGCCGATCAACTTCAGCCTGGCCGAAGGCATGGCGTCCACGCTGGATATCGAAGTGATCCCACGCGGCCTGATCGGCAGTGAAATAGCGCTGACCAGTTTCACCTACATGGTGACGCACGAAGAGCGTCCCGACAGCACCGACAGCGTGCTCGCCATCCGGGTGAACCTGGACCGCATCTACGATCCGGATCCGGGCCGGCAGGACGCCAACCTCGGCCGCTTGCTGGAACAGGTGGCGCGCCTAGGTGCCAACACCGTATTGCTGCGGCCGTTCTCGATGCCCACTGCCGCCCATGGGGTGTGCGAAGCCTACTTTCCCAACACCGTGCTGCCCATGCGCGCCGATCTGCTCAACCGCGTCGCCTGGCAGTTTCGAAGCCGGCTGGGTGTCAAGGTCTTGATGCAGGTCGACACCGCCAGGATCGTGGGTATCGAAAAGGGGGCGCCGCATCTGCTGGATATTTCGGACCCCGGCGACCGTCAACGGCTGCTGGCGCTCTACGACGAGATGAGCCTGACGAGCTGGGCGCAGGGGCTGATGTTCGACAGCGCAACGCCCGACGCCGCCCAGCTCGACTTCCATGCCGAACTGCTGCAACGGGTCCGCTATGCATGGCCACTGGTGCGTTATTACGCCACCCGCGACCAGGCAGCGGCGCGCGACATCGTTGGCCTGTCCTCGCCGGGCCTGCCGAGAACCCGGTCCGACCGTGTTTCGGTGCCCGTCCCCGTGGATGCGCCAGCGGACCGGTTGCAAAGGTGGATGCGGCAGTTTCCAGGCGATCGGTCGTGGATGGCGACGCTGTCCGTCGGTGACGCCGATGCGCGCCAACTCGAGGAGCTGGTCTCCAGGATCGCACTGCTCCAGCGCCACGGCATCACCGATTTCATGGTCGATGACGATGCATTCCTCGAGGACCCGGTAAAGCTGGAGATGCTGGCAAAAGCCGTCTCCCTCAAGACAAACCCGTTCCAGCCCGCCGGAAAGTAGAAGACATGACGATCCCTGCAAGCCTCACCTGGCTGCTTGAACTGGCCTCGAACTACGTCTTCTTCTATCCATTGGTCATGACGCACGTCTGGCTGGCCGGCGCCGCGCTGTATTACATCAAATGGGAGCGTGGCCAGCCTGAACGTATCGTCCTTGGCCATACCCCGATGGTCTCGATACTGCTGCCTTGCCACAATGAAGAAGACAATATCCACGACACCATCGGCTGGCTGGCCAGGCAGGATTATCCCGACTACGAGATCGTGGCCATCAATGACGGTAGTTCCGACAACACCGGTGCGCTGTTGGACCAGCTCTGTACCAGGCACCCCAGGTTGCGCGTTGCGCACCTGGCCGAAAACCAGGGCAAGGCGGTCGCGCTGCACGTCGGCGCACTGATGTCCAGGAGCGAATACCTGGTCTGTATCGACGGCGATGCCCTGCTCGATGTCAATGCCTGCAGCTGGATGGTGTCGCATTTCGCCTATCCGAACGTGGGCGCCGTGACCGGCAATCCACGTATTCGTAACCGCTCGACGCTGCTGGGCAAGATCCAGGTCGGAGAGCTGTCGAGCATCGTGGGCATCATCAAGCGGGCGCAACGCATCTACGGTCGTATCTTTGCCGTCTCCGGCGTGATCGTCGCCTTTCGCAAGTCCGCATTGGCCGATGTCGACTTCTGGACCCCGGACATGATCACCGAAGACGTCGACATCACCTGGAAGCTGCAGAGAGCGGGTTGGGACGTCCGTTTCGAACCTAACGCGAAATGCTGGATCCTGATGCCCGAGACACTGGCGGGCCTGTGGAAGCAGCGCGTACGCTGGGCGCAGGGCGGTTGTGAAGTCTTCCTGCGCAATGCGGGCGTGTTGTTGCACTGGAAGCAACGCCACATGGTGCCGATGTATCTCGAGTTGGGCGCCAGCCTGCTGTGGGTGTATGCGGTGGTCATGCTGAGCGCGATCGAGGTGGTCGACCTGCTGCTGGGCCCGGGCTCGACGCTACCGCCATGGCACCTGCTGCTGTCGACCCAGAACACGTTCTTTGTCCTGATGCTGGCGTCGCTGTTGCAGTTTGCCTTTGGCCTGTATCTCGACAGCCGTTACGAGAAGAAATTGTGGAAGACCTATTTCTGGATCATCTGGTATCCGTTGGTGTACTGGCTCATCATCATCTGCGCGACCTTCGTCGGGCTTCCAAAAGCGGTCTTCAAGAAAAAAGGCAAACGGGCGATCTGGACCAGCCCTGACAGAGGATTCAAGCCATGACCCCGGAACTCATTACCCATCTCGATACTTCCAGGCATCGCTGGCTGCGTGCCCGCGATACCGTGCTGCTGTGTTCCTGCTGGCTGGTCTGGGGCGGTATGTTGATGGCGGTCTTCCACGGCGGCGAATGGGGTGCGCTGGCGTTATCGTTCAAGCACTGGCTGTTGGCACAGCAAATATTCTTCCGGTCGCTGATGGCGTCACTGCACGTCCCGATGCTGTACTTCCTGGCGCTGGCCATGCTGGTCGCGGGGTTCCTGCTGTGGTCGGTGCTGAACCTGGCATTGGCGCCGCACCGGCGCGCACTGCGGCACTCGCCGCTGACAACGCAAGAGCTGGCCTGTCATTTCAACCTTGACCCGACCTTGATCGACGCGATGCAAAAGGAAAAACGGGTGCTGGTGTTCCACGCGCTATCCGGTGCCGTCACGGATGTGCGGCCCATCCACGGGGCACGCGTGCCGGCGCCGGCCAAGGCATGAAGCCGACCGGCCGCAACCGTATGCCTCGAACCGGATTGCGCATCGCGCGCCTGGTGCTGCTGGCGATCCTGCTGTCATCGTCGGTGCAGCAAACATCCTGTGCGCCTGTTTCGCCACCCGGCCAGCCCGGGGCGGCATCGGCGGCGCCGCTGCAGATCGAGCTGGTGGTCAGGACCATCAACAATTTCAAGACCGACGAGGACGTGGTCGGGTTCTTCCGGCTGGCCAAGAAGTCCGGCGTTACAGCCGTGCATGTCAACGTCAAGCAGGACGAGGACGACGAGCGTCCTTCCGGCGAGGTCTATTACGCCAGCAGGCTGGCGCCGGTGGCAGCCGGCTATGAGCAATTCGATGTCCTGGCGGCAGCGGTGGCGCAGGGGCGCCGGCTCGGCATACGCGTCTATGCGTGGATGCCGCAGTTTCACGATCAGGCCGCCATGCGTCTGCATCCGCAATGGCAGATGCAGTCCGCCGAACAAGGCGCCAGCCGTCCCTACCAGGGCAAGGAAACCACGGAATTCTTCATCAATCCCATCGACCCTGCGGTGCAGGCCTACCAGCGCAGCCTGATCGAGGAGGTCGCACGCAACTACCAGGTCGACGGGATCTCACTGGACTGGTTGCGTTTCGACGACCTCAACATGGACACGGGCGACTACACCCGCCAACTGGCCCGACAGGAAATCGGCATTGATCCGCTCACCATCGATTTCTCGCGGCCATCGGCGGCGTCGGCGCTCTGGCAACGCTGGCGCACCCGCAAGATCGGCGACTACGTGCGCTCCGTGCGCCAGATGCTGGATCAGGTCCGTCCACAGGCCAAGCTGGGCGTTTTTCTGTTGCCGCCGGAATTCACCGAGGTCGGCCAGGACCTTTCCCTGTTCAGCGGCGACCTGGACGAAGCGCTGCCGATGGCCTATTTCATGGACTGGGGACTGCCCAGCCAGTGGGTCAATTCGAGGTTGCTGCACGACGTCGAACGCAAGAAGAGCGCGGCGACGTCGATCAAGCCAACGCTGGATGGCACCGGGACGCTGCAACAGAACGTCGATATCCTGCGCGGCATCAAGCGAACGTTTCCGCACATTCGCGCGGTCGCCTGGTTCTCTGCCGTGTATTGGCAAGCGGCCGACATGGAACGCATCGCGGCCATGCATCGTGCCGCCGGGAGCGCGGAGCAGGGCCGCGCAGCCAGGAAGTGAGTCTGTCTTGCGTGCGCTGTCGGCACCGGATCGACCGCTGCCGACCAAGGCCGACCGGCGGGGCAGGCGATCGACCTGAAGCGAAACCGCTTCAGCTGAAAAGCGGGTTTTCACGCAACCGCGCTACTGTCAGGTCAATGAAGGCACGCACCTTCGCGGGCGATTGCCGTCCTTCCGGATAGAGCACATGAATGGGCAGGGGTGGTTCTTCGAATTGGGTCAATACCAGCTGCAGCTTGCCCTTCATCAGGTCCGGTCCGACCTGATAGAGCAATACCCGGGTCAGCCCCCAGCCTTGTCGCGCGGTGGCAATGGACGCTTCGTTGGTATTGGTCTGGAGCGTCGCATCGATCGATACGCGCTGGCCATCGGCGAAACGCCACTCGGGTGAAGCCCAGGCGCCGGTGGAGGTGGCGATGCGATGTCGCTTCAGGTCGGACGGGGTCAGCGGCACGCCGTGCCGTTCGAGATAGTCCGGCGAGGCGCAGATCACGCGTCGCACGCAACCGACCTGTATCGCGGTGAAGCCCGAATCCGGCAGGTGGCCGATGCGAACGGCCACATCGATGCCTTCATCGACAATATTGACAGGCCGGTCGACGAAGAAGGTGCGCGCGCGCATGTCGGGATAGGTGTCCAGATATTCGGTCACGATGGGTAACACATACATCTGGCCGAACATGACCGAGGCGGTGATGGCCAAGGTACCGGAAGGCTTGGCGTAGTGACCGGCGGCAGCGGCTTCGGCTTCGGCGATTTCAGCCAGGATGCGACGGCAATCGTCGAGGTAGCGCAGGCCTGCTTCGGTCGCCTTGACGCTGCGGGTGGTACGCACGAACAAGCGCGCGCCGATCAGTTCTTCCAGGGCCGCCACGGTACGCGTCACCACCGGCGCACTCAATTGCATCTGCAGCGCGGCCTTGGTGAAACTTGCAGTTTCCGCGACGTGCACGAAGATCCGCATTGCCAGCCAACGGTCCATTCACCAGCCCTTCCTCGTATGTCAACGAATGTTCGTGCGCGTCTCCGGTGCCATGTCAGGCTGATCGGACAGCGTGCCTGCGCCAAGGCCGGGCATGCGGGGCGGGAAGATTTCTCCGGGCCAGCGGCGCGGCACACTCGCAGGCAGCGTCAGGCGCACCGGCGGCAACGGCCGTGCAGGCACTGGCGGATTATGTCTCATTTTGCTTCCTTTCGAAAGACGACCACGGAGCCGCTTCGCCTGCGAGCCGTTCGATGATTGCGCAGGCCTGCGCATCGATACCCGCGCGCAAGGCCTCGCCGCGCTGCCGCCGGGACGATCCCGCACGGCATGCCAGGGCCAGTGCGATTGCCTTGGCGCTGCGGTGGTCGAAGCTCAAGCCCTGTCTTGCCGCCTTGATCTCCGCACGCGTCATGCCCAGGTGGCGACCGCGTTCGTCCTGTTGCCACAGCAGGTCCCGATCGGGACTGTCTGCGGTGAGCGCCAGGACGATGGAAAACCGCAGCTTTTCATCGTAGATGCCTGTCGCTGCCATGATCAGAGCGCCAGTTCGACGCGTGCCGCACCGGTTGCTGCCTGGCGCGCCGGCATGGCACAGCAGAGCAGCACCTCATCCTCGCCGACCTTGGCCTGTGGTGGCTTCAGGTAGGTCACTTCGCCGGCGAGCAGCCTGGTGCGACAGGTACCGCAATGGCCTTCCCGGCAACTGAATTCGGGCGCCAGGCCGCGCGCTTCGGCCAGGTCCAGCAGGGTGCCGACGTCTGGCGTCCAGCGTGCCTGCTTCATGGTATTCATGAACATCACCGGCACTGCCCCGGTCGCCACCGGCGCAAGGAGCGGGGTCGAGGCCAATGCCGCCGCGTCGCTGCTGCGGGTCACCGACGCCGGTCCGAAAGCCTCCGCATGGATGCGATCATCGTTGATGCCATGGCCGCGCAAGCCATCGTAGATCGCCTGCATGAACGACGCAGGACCGCACAGGTAGAACTCGTAGTCGCCGAAGGCCAGCGTGCGGCCCAGCAGCGCCATGTCGATGCGTCCTTGCTCCTCGTCGTCCTGGCCCTGGCTGGCACCGGTGACGTCACTGAGCACCCGCACCACCTTGAGCGCGCCCTTGGCGGCGGCGGCCAGTTGCTCCAGTTCGCGATCGAAGGCGCGCTCGCCCTTGGAGCGGGCCGAATAGAACAGTGTGGTCGGCCGTACGCGCTGCTTGCGCAATCCTTCGTAGACGATATGGCGCAGCATCGCCATCATCGGCGTGATCCCGACCCCGCCGGCCAGCAGCACCACCGGTCGCGACGACCTCTCGTCGAGCATGAAATCGCCTGCCGGCGCACGGACCTCGAGACGGTCACCTTGCCGCAGGTGGGCATGCAGGTGTCGCGACACCTGGCCATCTTGCTTGACGCTGATACGGTAGTGGCGATCCGACGGCGCCGAGGAGAGCGTGTAGGTGCGAATCACTGGCGGCTCGCTATCCTGGCTGCCGTTGGGTTGCACCCTGATCGGCAGGTGCTGGCCCGGCAACCACGGCAGCAGGCCGGCGCCGTCGTCGGGTTCCAGGTAGAAAGAGCGGATCGTGGCGCTCTCCTGCACCACACGCGTGACCTTCAGGGTCCGCCAGCGGGTAGCATATTGCTGGGCACGCGCGCGTTGTTCGGCCTGCTGCCAATCGCCGGTCATCAACGAACTCGGCGACCAGGCGTCTTCCTGCAGCTTCCAGCGCAGGGCAAGCGCGCCGGGACGGCGCACGATCCTGCGCGGGCGGAAGGTCCACAGTCGTTCCGCACCCTGGAAGGCGGCAATGTCGGGCGACTCCAGGATCACCTCGGCCTGGCCGCTCATCTGCAGCACCTCGCCCGTCTCGAAATCCACGAACAGCAGGCCAGCCTTGCCGTTGAGGACGAGATTGCCCAGCGTCGAGAAGAACAGGTTGCCGTCGAAATCGGGGATGGTCAGCGTGCCGTCCTCGTCGACCCGTACGAACCCGGCGCGGCCACCGCGATGCGATACGTCGACCTGGCGGCGGTCGTCCAGGTCGATATAGGATGCGACGAAGAAGGCATCGGCCGCAGCGATCCGTGCACGCGCGGGCTGGTCCAGGCTGGCCAGTTCTTCCACCGTAGCCGAGAAGGGCGCAGCCGGTGCCCGATCGAAGTGGAAGTCGCGCAACTGGATGTAGCGTGGGCAGTTGCCGAAGCTCTGGTCGACTTCGACCCGGATGCCCCCCTCCAGGGGGGCAAGATAACCATTCATGCGATTGCGGCGGCGGGTATGCATCTCGATGCCCAGCAACCCCACCGGCGCACCTTCAACCATGCCCTCGCCGGCTGGATCCTGAAGCGAAGGACGGCACAGGATGTCGAGCACCTTGGGCGAGGGCGAAGACATGAAGCCGGGCTGCCCTTCCAGCAAGGTTGCCCAGGCATCGCCACGGGAATCCACGCTGCCGGCCACGATGAAGGGCAGCTGGCCGTAGAAATCACGGTGCTGGTCGGGCATGAAGTCGCGCACCACGCGGCGCCCCAGTGCTTCCATCTTTTCCTCTACGCCCAGCGCGCGCTGGAGGAGCTTCTCGCCTGCATGCCAGGTCGGCAGGGTGTTCGATGGCTTGGCCATGTCTTGCCTCGGGTAGGTGGATTGTCTTGGACGGTGCGCCGACGCGGTCGCGTCTGCGTGGCCGATCAGGCGAGCGCAGTGAGTCCGGCCGGGGTCTTCACGAAGGGTACGAACCCGGGCAATTGCTCGATGCGTTCCAGGAAGCGGTTGACGGCGCTGTAGCCACCCAGGTCGACGTTACCTTCGGGAGCGCGGGCGATATAGCTGTAGGCCGCGACGTCGGCGATGGTGGGGTGGTCGGCGGCCAGCCAATGGCGATCGGCCAGATGCAGCTCCATCCTGTCGAGCAGTACATGGGCGCGCTTGATCACTTCCTGTGGATGGTAGTCGGCACCGAAGACGGTGATCATCCGGGCCGCTGCCGGGCCGTAGGCGATCTCGCCGGCGGCCACCGACAGCCAGCGTTGCACGGCGGCTGCGTCGGCGGCGTTGTCGGGCAACCAATCGCTGCGTCCGGCGACCTTGGCCAGGTAGACCAGAATGGCATTGGAGTCGGCGATGACCGCACCGTCATCTTCCAGCACGGGCACCTGGCCGAAGGAATTGAGCGCCAGAAATTCTGGCTTCTTGTGCGCACCGGCCATCAGGTCGACTTCGATCAACTGGGCATCCAGGCCGAGCAACGAGGCAAACAGGACGACGCGGTGCGAATGGCCGGACATCGGGTGGTGGTAGATCTTCATGGTGAGGCTCCTGGGTGGGTTGTCCCGGTCCTGGCTTGTTGCCGGACCGTGAAGCCAGTGTGGGGCCATCCGCCCATGATGAGAATCCGCGTATTCGGCACTTCTTTATTGTCCAGGCAGGAATAATCTGCTGGAAAGGCGTGCGCCATGGCGCAACGGGTCAAGGGGATATGCCCGATCAGCGACTACCCGGCGCTGATGAGTCAAGGCGGATTGCTTCAAGGCACCGGCAGGGGCGGCAAGAACTGACCCCACGATGCAGGAAGCGGCGTGAGTTCGCGATCGATGTCGTGGTAGAAGCGGTCGCTATCGTGCAAGGCTCACCAGTGCCTGCTGCAGCGAGTCGGCATATTCAGGATGCTGGCTGTGGAGATGGTGAAGTTCATCTTCGATAGCCAGGCTGAGGAGCGCCCTGCAGCCCGGGGCATCTGCGACGTGCGCGATGCACAGGTGTTCCACTGCGCGCGCGACGATCGATTCCATGCGGTCGATGTACGCCACGCCATTGGCGGCCAGGTAGGCGATATTCTTGATCAACAGCATGTAGTGCTCTACCAGCAGCGTTGGTGTATCCATGTCGGTTCTCCCTTTTTTCTCGAGCCAGACTTTAGGCCAGGCGGCAAAGATGAGCTATCGGGAAAACCCCGGGCAGGAAAGCCCCTATCTACAAAACGTGTTCCCTGCCGTTAGCATCAATGCAGGTACCGAATCGGCGGTCCTCGACGGGAGCAGCGAGCATGACCAAATTCTACGTGTCGTACAAGCAGGAGAGCCAGCCGGCCATGGTTGAGTTGGCGCTGGAGGTGGACGAGCCCGCACTGAGCTGCGACATCGTCATGCGCGCATTGGCCAGGCATCTGGATCCATCGGTCGAATGGCCTTTCGCGGTCAATCCGGTTGATTGTCCGGCCGATGCCGATCTCGGTGAGCGAGCGGCCAGGTTGAGCCGGTCGTTGGCAGAGCGGCGCTATCTGAAGCTGGCGTATGTCACCTATCGGCCAGCCGGCACGGTGCTGGAATTCACCTGTTGATGGTGGTATCGACGTGCGCGAGTAAAGGGGATCGAAGTGCAGGGGATCGAAGTGCAGGGGATCGGCGTCGCGGCGCCGGATAGCTGCCCGCCGCGGTCCGCGATCAGGGGAAGGTCAAGTCCAGGCCGAGCATCCTGACCAGCAGGAAGGTGGCCACCCCCAGGGCGAGCAACGACAGGAAGAAGACTGCGGCCACCTTGCCGCTGGCGCGCAGCACCGAGCGCGTTTCATTGCCTTTCTTGCCTTGATCGTAATGCCACTTGATGGCGAAGAACATGCCGGTGCAAAGCACGACAGCCTTGAACGCGACGAACACTACCGGGACCCAATCCATCATTGTGCGTATTTCCGTTTGCAGGGGAGACAAGAAAATCCGATAACGACCCGTGTTGCCCGCACGTCATCGGATACAAGCACAGTCAAACCCTTGGTCGATCCTGGCCGCTACCAATGTAGTGCCAGCGATAAGTCTGAAAATAGCCCAGGCGTGTCACTGTCCCCTTGACACGTTGCTGCATTCTACCGAACCCGGTCGTGAGCGGTCCACAAGACAAGATCCATACAAGTCGGCCGGACTTCAGGCTACCAACTGGTCTCCCGCTCCGCCGTCGACGAAATCCTGTGGATCGACAGGTCGGCGCCTTCGAATTCCTGTTCGGGGTCGAGCCGGATACCCAGGGTGGCCTTGAGCATGCCGTAGACGATCCAGCCGCCGGCCAGTGCAATGGCGATCCCCAGCAGGCTGCCGGCGACCTGCGAGGACAACGACACACCACCGCGTCCGCCCAGTGCCGTCGCGCCAAAGATGCCGGCCGACAGGCCACCCCACAGGCCACAGAGGCCATGCAGCGGCCATACCCCCAGCACGTCGTCGATCTTCCAGCGGTTCTGGGTCCAGGTGAACATCCACACGAAGATGGCGCCGGCCATGCCGCCGGTGACCAGCGCACCCAGCGGATGCATCAGGTCGGAGCCGGCACAGATGGCCACCAGCCCGGCCAATGGTCCGTTATAGACGAAGCCGGGGTCGTTGCGGCCCAGCACCAGCGCCACCAGCGTGCCCCCGGCCATGGCCATGAGCGAATTCATGGCCACCAGGCCGTTCATCTTGTCCAGCGTCTGCGCACTCATCACGTTGAAGCCGAACCAGCCCACCGTCAGGATCCACGCGCCCAGCGCCAGGAAGGGGATGTTGGAAGGCGGGTGGGCCGCAATCGCGCCTTCCTTGCTGTAGCGCCCGCGGCGCGCACCCAGCAACAGCACCGCCGGCAGTGCGATCCAGCCGCCCACGGCGTGGACCACGATGGAACCGGCGAAGTCGTGGAAGGGGGCGCCGAAGCGCTCGGTCAGCCAATCCTGCAGGCCCAGGTGGCCGTTCCAGGCGATGCCCTCGAAGAAGGGATAGACCACGCCCACCAGTACGGCGGTGGCAATGAGCTGCGGGTAGAACTTGGAGCGCTCGGCAATGCCGCCCGAGATGATGGCCGGGATCGCCGCCGCAAACGTCAGCAGGAAGAAGAACTTGACCAGCTCGAAGCCACTCTTCTGCGCCAGTGTCTCGGCGCCGGCAAGGAAGCCCACCCCGTAGGCGATGTAGTAGCCGACCAGGAAGTAGACGATGGTCGAGACCGCAAAGTCGGCGAGGATCTTGACCAGCGCATTGACCTGGTTCTTGCGACGCACGGTGCCCAGCTCGAGAAACGCAAAGCCGGCATGCATGGCCAGGATCATGATGGCGCCCAGCAGGATGAACAGCGCGTCGGCGCCGTTTTTATGATCTTCCACCGCAATATCTCCCAAAAAGTGTGCACGGAATCGTTTGAAGATCGGTTCCAAAGCAATATCCGTTCCATTTTGGTGCTACCGGACTAAGTGACTGATTATAAAGACTCTTGCATCTTTGACCGGTTGATATGAGGCCCCATATGCACGGCTATTGGGCGAAATGGCAGGGCCGGCGCGCGACGGCGCCATATCTTGGTGCGTTACTTGCGTGCAATCAAAACCCGGTATCCAGGCCGACGCCGTTGTTGCCGCCGCGCCCGCCCGCGCCACCCATGCCACCCATGCCACCCATGGCGCCACCGCTTCCCATGCCGCCGGACGGGCGCGCGCCGCG
This sequence comes from Herbaspirillum sp. YR522, assembly GCF_000282575.1. Classification (GTDB taxonomy): domain Bacteria; phylum Pseudomonadota; class Gammaproteobacteria; order Burkholderiales; family Burkholderiaceae_D; genus Herbaspirillum. Next base: position 47,330 of record NZ_AKJA01000044.1, read on the forward strand.
TCCGCCGCCATGGCTGCCATCGCTCTTGCCGGGGCCGTCGGCTACCCGCTGCATGCGGTCGAGAATGTAGTCCTGCACCTGCTTGAGCTGGGCGTCGTCGAGGGCGTCGGCCATCGAGAACCAGATTTCCCTGAGCTGGCGCGCTTCCTGTTCGGACGCCGCGCCGTCGTCGTCATAGCCGCGCGCAAGCTCGCGCAACTCGGCATCGGGCGTGCGCAATACGCGTTCGGTATCTTGCTGCAGGCGAGCGCGCCGCTGCTGGCGCTGGTTCAGCACGGCGCGCGTCTTCTGGTCGCTCTGTTGCCACAGCGTCTGCTGGTTGGGTGTCAACCGCAGGTCCTTCCTGAGCTGCGCGGTCATCGGCAGGATGTCGCTGGCGATCAGGTCGACCAGCGCAGTGGCTTGCGCCGCAAGAGCGGCCATCAATAGCGCACAGGCCACGCCTGCCCGCAGCGCACGGCGCAGCGATCGGGGAAAGGGAAAAGGGTGCATCATCGCCTCGAGGAAAACGGCCAATGGCCGAAGGCGACGATTTAATCAGGACTCGGGCGGGCGTGGCGGCGGTGAAGCATCCGGTAACACTTCATTGATGCTCCCCGACGGCGCCTCAGCCAGGGCCGGCCAGCTTGCGCGAGATGGCCGCGCAGGCCTGCAGCAAGGGATCGATGTAGGACGCACGACAATCTTCATGGCGCCGGAACAGCGGGATGCTGATGCTGATGCAGGCGACCGGTACGCCGTCGGCGCCACGGATGGCGGCGCCGTAGCAGAAGATCTGCGCTTCGTTTTCTTCGCGGTCCTCGGCGTAGCCTTGCGCCCGGGTCTGCTCGATCTCGGCCCGCAGGGTGGCGATGTCGGTGATGGTGTGTTCGGTAAAGCGGTCCATGCGGATGGCCGACATCAGGTGCTCGCGTCGTTCGGGGGCCAGTGCGGCCAGGTAGGACTTGCCCACCGAACTGGAGTACAGCGTGACGCGGGTGCCGATGCGCGAGCTCATGCGCACGGCCTGCGGGCTTTCGAGTTTTTCTATGTAGACCATGCCGGCGTCGGACGGCACCGCCAGGTGGACCGTCTCGCGGGTGGCGTCGCGTAGGGCGCGCAGGTGGTCGATGGCAGTCATGCGGATGTCGCTGCGGTCCCAGGCGCGACTGGCCAGGTTGATCAGCCGCGGGCCGACTTCGAACTGGCGCGTGCGCGGGTTCTCGACCACCATGCCTTCGGCCATCAGCGCGCCCAGGATACGATAGACGGTCGGCCTTGGGTAGCCCGACAATGCCGCCAATTGCGCGATGGATAGTGGCTCGTTCTGGTCGGCGATCAATTGCAGCACAGCCACGAACTTCGAAAAGGCGGCGGTGCCGGCGATCCTGGTCTGGTCTTCCGTGGCGTGGTCTTGGGTGGGCATGGGTACTCGTGGACGGTGGGGCCTGTGCGCGGCGATTATAGCGGACGCAAGATTGCGCACGACTCAAAAAAGCCCGCGCCAGCTTGGAGGCCGACGCAGGCAATGGCATGCAATCTTCGCTTTATCCACAGGCGCTCGCCGGGCCGGGCGCAACGCGGCTGTGGGTAGTTCATCTTTCCGGGGTGCCTCAGGCGATCAGGTAACCGCCATCCACCGGCACGATGGCACCGGTCATGAAGGACGCGGCGGGGGTACACAGGAAGGCCACCACGTTGCCGATGTCCTCGGGGGTTCCCCAGCGGTTCAATGGCGTGCGTTGCAGGATCGGGCCGGCGCGCGCCGGGTCGTCCTGCAGCGCCTGCGTCAATGGCGTGGCGATCCAGCCGGGCGCGACCGCGTTGACGCGGATACCGTCGCCGGCATAGGCAATGGCCAGCGACTTGGTCAGTTGCGCCACGCCGCCCTTGCTGGCGCTGTAGCCAGGCACCAGGCCGCCACCGAAGAAACTGAGCATCGAGGCGGTATTGACGATGCTGCCGCCGCCACTTTTCTTGAGCAGCTCACGGGCAGCGGCGCATACGCGCATGGTGCCGGTCAGGTTGACCGCGATCACCTGCTCGAAGACCTCGGTCTCGAGTTCGGCGCCGCGCTTGATGATGCCGGCGCAATTGACGACGATGTCGAGTTGGTCGATGCCAGCCATGGCATTGCGTACGCTGTCTTCCGAGGCGACATTCATCTCGATGAGCGAGATGCCGGTGCCGGCGAATTCGTCGGTCGCGAACGGCGGCAGGCCGGCGGCGATGACACGTGCGCCCAGCGCGGCCAACTGGCGCGCGATACCGCCACCGATGCCCTGCGTGCCGCCGGTGACCAGGGCGGTCTTGCCCTTGAAGATATCGGGAGTGAAGCTCATGTCTTTTCCTTTTGTCGATGGGTCTCGATTGCAGTCGGGGGACTGGCTGGATGGCGCCGGCCGGGCGGTCGGCGCCATCGGGTCAGGCTCCCGTGGGAATCAGGCGTGCGAGTCGATCGGCTTGTCGACCACGAACATGTACACCAGCGCGGCGGCAAAGGCCACCACCGCACTGATCAGCAAGGCGTTGATGAACGAGTGGGTCTGGTCGACCACGATACCCGTCACCAGCGGTGCCAGCGAGCCGCCAAGGTAGCCGCCGAAGTTCTGCATGCTGCCCAGCGACGCTACCAGGCGGCGCGGAATGGCCACCGACACCAGCGCCCAGGCACCGCCGGAAGCCATGTTGACGAAGGCCATGGCCAGCGAGATGTAGACGATCGCCATGGTGGTGCTGGGCGTATAGGCGGCCGGGATGGTGAACGCACCGGCACCGATCAGGCCGGCACAGATGGGCCACTTGCGGCTGCGGATCGGGGCCATGCCGCGTTTCATGAGACCGTCGGCGATATAGCCCGACGACAGCATGCCGAGGGTACCGAAGATGTACGGAATCACCACCACCCAGCCGGTGCGCGCGATCGACAGGTGACGTTCGTGCTCGAGGTAGGCGGGCAGCCAGGTCAGGTACAGCCAGACCATGTAGATGACGCCCATGAAACCGAACAGCATGCCCCAGGTGGTGCGGTACTTGAACAGGCTTTTCCACTCGTTCCAGGTCAGCTTGGCGTTGGCATTGGGGTCGTTCTCGTCGCCTTCGGCCAGGTACAGGATCTCGGACGGGGTGAGTTCGACCTCATTGCGGTTGCGATAGAACAGGTACCAGCCGACCGACACGGCGATACCGGCGATACCCATGATGACGAACATCATGCGCCAGCCGAACGACAACATCAGGATCGTCAGGATAGGCGGCGCCAGCGCCGGACCGATGGTCGAGGATGCCACGAAGATGCCGGTGGGGCCGCCGCGCTCGCGCACGGCAAACCATTCCGACACCACCTTGGCGCCGGCCGGGAACTGTGGTGCCTCGCCCAGGCCCAGGAACACGCGGGCCACCAGGAATTGCTGCAGGGTGGTGACGAAACCGCCAGCCAGCTGGGCCACCGACCACACCATCATGCCGGCGCCCAGCATGATGCGCGCGCCGAACTTGTCGAGCATGGCGCCGATGGGCAATTGCGAGAACGCATAGGCCAACGAGAAGGCCGACAGCAGCAGGCCCATCTGCGACGCAGACAGGTTGAGCTCCTGGCTGACCGAATGATTGGCGATGGACAGGGTGCTGCGGTCGAGGTAGTTGACGATGCCTGCCAGCATCAGGAACGTCAGCCCGACCAGCTGCACGCGTTTGAGCCGGGGGCTCTTTTCTTTCTGGACTTCCATGAAATGTGTCTCCAAGTGTATGAGTAAATGCCATTTGGCTGTCTGCGTGCCATCGCCTTTTGTTTGGCGCTTGATGCCGCAGACATCTTTTTAGTGTTGTGTAGGCAACGCTGTCGTCGCCGGCGTTGTGGATGCCGCCGGCGCTGTCGGGTCGACCGTTGCCGGTCGGTCCGGTACGCAAGGCGACCAGGGGCGCCCATTGCGTTGTTGCCTTGCCCGGATCATTCTTGCCGGCCGCCATCATCGGCAGCCGTGGTCGGGCCGGGCCGTCAATACGTGGCGCGGCCGCCCGAGAGATCGAATACGGCACCGGTGTTGAAGGTACATGACCCCGAGCACAGCCAGGCCACCATCTCGGCGACCTCGTCGACCGTGCCCAGGCGCGCCATCGGGCTCTTGTCGATCATGGTCTGTACGTGCGCCGGATTCATCTGCTGCAGCAATGCCGTATCGACCGCCGCGGGCGCCAGCGCGTTGACCAGCACGCCCGCCTTGGCCAGTTCCTTGCCGAGCGACTTGGTCAGCGCCAGCACGCCGGCCTTGGAGGCGCTATAGGCCGACGCATTGGGCGTGCCTTCCTTGCCGGCCAGCGAAGCGATGTTGACGATGCGGCCGCGACCGGCAACCCGCATGGCCGGCACCACGCTGCGACAGGCGTGGAATACACCCAGCAGGTTGACGTTGACGATGCGGTGCCATTCGGCCACGTCGTATTCGTCCAGGGGCACGGTCGATCCGGCGTAGCCGGCGTTGTTGACCAGGAAGTCGATGCGCCCGGTCGCGGCCAGCAGGCGCTGCGTCGCGGCATCGGTGGACGCTGGATCGGTGATGTCGACCTCGTCCTGGCGAAATGGCGACGCGGGGTCGGCCTTGAGGTCCCAGCACACCACCTGCGCGCCGGCGCGTGCCAGGCGTTGGCCGATGGCCGCGCCAATGCCGCCGTTGCCACCGGTGACGACGGCCACGCAACCGTTGAAGTCATAGTCGGCGTTGTTATAGGTCATGCGGCGCTCCCGGGATCAGCGCACGAACTGGTCGACGTAGTCCGCGCCCAGGCCGACCGCCTCATAGTGCTTGCGGCACATGTCGAGCTTGGTATAGACATCTTCGTAGCCCTCGAACTTGCCCCAGGGATCGCAATAGAACATGACCCCGGTGATGTGGAAGTAGGTGATCATTTCCTCGACATCCTCGGGCACGAACAGGGTATGGGTCTCGCCGGGTGGCTCGAACACATAGCTGCCTTGCTCGGCGATCCAGTTGTGTTCGAGGTAGTGCCAACGGCCCTTCAGCACCATGCCGTGCACCGGTGCCGGATGACGATGGCGCGACAGCACGCCCGACTTGCGCACGCGCAGCAGGTTGGTCCAGTAGCCTTGCGACACATTGAGGCACAACGGACGGAACCAGACGTTCTCGGCCTGCGGTACCCAGATGCGTTCGTCCTCGGGAATGGCCGGGTTGACCACGATCTCCAGCGGCGCTTCCTTGGGGTTGGGGAATTGATAGGGCATCAGCTTGGCTGCGGCCGGCGAGATGTCGCTCATTGGGTTCTCCTCATCAGTATTCTGGCGACCAATGTTCACTATATGGACATATGGTCTGCAATGTGGTCACTGTGAGCGAATGCCGGAAGGATGTCAAGCAGGCGGCTGGCGTCCGGCTCGGCGAGAAGGCGAGTCCGGTGGCCGAAAAGGTGGGGCCGGCCTCGAAGGCGAGAGTGTAGACAACGCCGCACGCAATGCGAGGGCGTCTTCGATGAAAATTCTGAACCGCGCTTTTCATGCGTGGCAGATGTCGACTACGCGACCTTGCGGATGTAAGCGAATTGGCAGGATATGCAGGTAAGATGCTGCTGTCCGTGCGCTGCAACAAACCATGGGGGTGGTGCGGCGTCGCGCGCACAAAGGGGGGAGCAGGTTGCAGCTACAGCTGCGACGTGCATTGAGCAAAGCAGGCAGTGACCTGTTCCCAGGCATACAAACATAAGAACCTGGAATCAAATGAAATCAAGTCATCCATCTTTCAGTCGTGCGCTCATCGGCGTCGCCCTGGGCGTCGCCGCCTTGCTGTCGGGGTGCGCCGTCAACATGAAGGTGCCGATCAAGGACCCGGTGGTGTCGGCTACGCAGTATGAGAAGGCAGGCGAGTTGCCGCCGGTGGCGCTGGCATTCAAGGACGCCCGGCCGGAGCCGGAAAAGAAGGCTATCCTGGGCGGGACCATTCCAATGCAGCTGGTCTATCAGGACAAGCCCTTCGATGCGCTGCCCTGGCTGTCGACCCAGGTCACGCGCGAGATGGTGGCACGCGGTTTGCCGGTGACGCAGGCTGGCGCCGGCGAGAGTGGCACCGAGGTGCTCATCCGCCGGGCACACATCGAGAACTATCGTTCCAACGGCTTCTCGCCTTTCATCACCTTTACTTCACTGCGGGCCGATGTACAGACCCCCAAGGGGTTGCAGCGCGTGACGGCCTACGTCAAGCGCGGCAAGGTGCCGGTCTGGAGCTTCGATGAAATCATCGATCCGACCTTCAATACCCCGCTCGGTCTGGTGGCCAAGGAACTGGCGGCGAAGTTGAACCAGCAGCTGTATGGCCAGGTGGTGAGTGACGCCACGGTCAAGGCCTTGCTGGCCAAGCTCAAGCAGAACAATGCCGCGCCCGAGGATGCTTATCTCGATGTCTATGAACTGGGATTCAGCAATAACCCGATTGCCATTCCCGAGCTGGCCAAGCTGGTGACGCACTCCAGTGAGTATGTGCGGCTGGCTGCCATCTCGTCGCTCGGCATCCTCAAGGCGGCCGACCAGTTGCCCCTGCTGATGGCAATCTACGAGAGCAAAGACAACATCTGGCAGGATCGCGCCATGGCATTGAAGTCGATCGGGGATATCGGCACGCCACGGGCCTTCGCCTACATGAGAAAACAGTCCAAGAGCCTGGGCAAGGGTGACGACAAGGAAGTCAAGTGGACCCGGGAAATCCTGCGCCTGTACCGTAAGTAGGATAGGGCAGGTAATCCGGGATTACCGCCAGGGGCCGCGCATCGGGTGCGGCCCTTTTTCGTCCAGCGCCTGCATCACTCGTCCCAATGCACCTGGGCGAACGCCTCGCCGAGGAAGTCGAGCATGGCACGCACCTTGGCCGGCAGGTGGGCTCGACTGGGGTAGACCGCATAGATGCCCAATTCGGGCGAGGTGTAGCCGTCCAGCAGCGCCACCAATTGGCCGCTGCGCAGGTACTGGTCGATCATGAAGGTCGGCTGGCGGGTCAGACCGATGCCGCCCAGCGCGGCTGCCACGCAGCTGTCGCCGTTGTTGACGTGCATGCGCGAATTGACCTTGACGCTGACCGCCCCCTCGGGACCGCTGAAGTGCCAGTCGTCCTTGCTGGCGTTGTAGCTGTATGAGATCGCCTGGTGCTGCGCCAGTTCGTGCGGATGCAGGGGCGTGCCATGCTGTTGCAGGTAGGCCGGCGAGGCGCAGACATGCAGGCTGGTGGTGGCGAGCTTGCGGTGTACCAAAGTCGAGTCCGAAAGGCGGGCGATACGGATGGCCAGGTCGAACCCTTCGTCGATGATGTCGACGATACGATCCGATAGCGTGATGTCGAGACTGACCCCCGGATGGCGATCCAGGAAGATCGGCCACAACGGCGCCAGGTGCAGCACGCCGAAGGTCTGCGGTGCATTGATGCGCAACAGGCCCGAGGGTCTGGAGGCGCCGGCGCTCAACAGGTCGTCGGCGGCATCGAGGGCGGCCACGATCTGCTTGCAGCGTTCCAGGTACAGGATGCCGGCTTCGGTGAGCGACAGGCGGCGGGTGGTCCGCTGCATCAGGCGCGAGCCCAGTCGTGCCTCCAGGTCCAGCACGGTGCGCGAGACGGCCGCCTTGGAGATGCCCAGTGCATCGGCGGCCTTGACGAAGCTGCCCAGGTCGGCCACAGCGATGAAGCATTCGATTTCCCGCAGTTTGTTCAAATCGTTATCCCCGAGACGGCGCCGCGTGGCGGCGGGGTCCAGGGTTGCGGGCGCGCCGGTCAGGCGGCTGCCGGTAGTTGTTCAAGCAGCCTGGCATGACTGCCAAAGGCGAAGGCATCCATGCGCAGGCTATGATACGTCGAACCCGTGTCCAGGTGCACGAATTGGGTCCAGTCGTCGGCCGCGCCCATGGCGAAGAACAGCGACAATAAATGTTCGTCGGAGGGATGGGTGCGTATCGCATGGGGCGCCGTGGTGCGATAGCCGAACAACGCTTGCAGGTCGCCGGCGCGCATGCGCTCCAGGAACCAGTGCAGGAATTCGACGGTATGCGGCGCATCCGGGGCGTGCGGGTCATTGCGTTGCAGCTCGCGCAGGTTATGCGTGAAGCTGCCGGAGCCGACCAGCAGGATGCCCTCCCTGGCCAGTGGCGCCAGCAGTTGCCCGACGCGGAAATGGTAGTCCGGCGGCATATGCGATTGCAGCGACAACTGGATGGTCGGCACGTCGGCCTGTGGATAAAGATAGCGCATCGGCACCCAGGCGCCGTGATCCAGGCCCCAACTGCCGTCGGTGCTGGCTTCGATGCCGCCGTCGCGCAACAGGCGGGCGACGTGTTCGGCCAGCGCCGGGGCGCCCGGGGCCGGGTAGTCGAGTTGGTACAGCGCGGCAGGGAAGCCGCCGAAGTCATGGATGACCTGTGGTTTCAACTGGTTGCCCACGCGCGCGGACATGGTTTCCCAGTGGGGCGACAGCATCACCACTGCCTCGGGCTGCGGCAGGGTGGCACCGACCTTGGCCAGCAACGGGCCGGTGCGCCCTGGTTCGACCGCCATCATGGGCGAACCGTGCGACACGAACAGGGATGGAAGGGCGACGGTGGACATGTGATCTCCGGGCAAGGGTCTTGACGAGCTGGTGCCATGTGCCACAGGCAGCAGCGCCTGATGACACTCTAGCCGAGCCGGGGAGCCGGATAAATCGGTGCGGGCGGGAAGGATTGTCTTGCGAAGATTGACAATCCCCCCGGGTGGCGGGTCAGTCGTTGCCTTCCGCGTGCGGCTTGGCTTCTTCGCGACGGTTGGAGCCGGCCACCATGTCGAAGCGGAACAAACGGCATTCGAGGGCGCCGTTGAAGAACGGGGTCTTGCGCGATTCCTTCAGGCGCATCAGCTTGGGCAAGCCCAGGTCGGCCGAGAACAGGAACACCTTCCAGCCGGCAAAACGCTGCTTGAGCGTGCTGGAGAAGTCGGCGAAGAATTGCGTGAACAATTCTTCGGTCGGCAACGCGCGGTCGCCGCGCACGCCGATCCGCTCGCCGTAGGGCGGGTTGGTCAGGATGATGCCCACCAGCGGTGCGCCGTCGGGACCGAGCGGCGGCTTGACTTCCTGGGCTTCGATCTGCTTGAGCGGGATCTCGAACTGGATGCCGGCGCGACGCAGGTTTTCACGCGTCAGTTCGACCATGTCGCCCGAGATGTCGCTGCCGAAGATGGTCGGCGTGGTCGGCAGCGCATTGGGTTTGAAGTCGCCCTTGATCGACAGCCAAGCGCCGGCGTCGAAGTTGCTGAATTTCTCGAATGCGAAACGGCGCCGGGCGCCGGCCGGCACCCCGGCCACCATCTGTGCCGCTTCGGCCAGGATGGTGCCCGAGCCGCACATGGGATCGAACAGTGGCACGCCCGGTTTCCAGCCGCTGGTGCGCAGCAGGCCGGCGGCCAGGTTCTCGCGCAGCGGCGCGTCGCCGGTTTCTTCACGCCAGCCGCGCTTGAAGAGCGCTTCGCCCGAGGTGTCGAGGTAGACCGTGAAGTTGTGGGCATCGACGAAGCCGGCGATGCGCATGTCGGGCGTGCGGGTGTTGACCGAGGGCCGCAGCTTCATCAGGTCCAGGAAGCGGTCGCAGATGGCGTCCTTGATCTTGAGGGTGGAGAACTCGATGCTCTTCAATGGCGACTTCACCGCGGTCAGGTCGACGCGAATGGTATGCGAGACCTTGAACCAGTCTTCCCAGGCCTGTGCCAGGGTCAGGTCGTAGATGTCGTTTTCATTCTTGTAGGAACCGTGCGCCATGCGCAGCAAGACCCGGCTGGCGATGCGCGAATGCAGGTTGAGCTGGTAGGCCGCCAGCAAGGTGCCCGAGCAGTGCACGCCGCCCGGCACCTGGTTGTGTACCTTGAGCGCGGCGTCCGGGCCGGCGTGGATCGCGATCTCGCCCAGTTCTTCGGCCAGCGCCGCCTCCAGGCCGCGCGGGCACGGGCAGAAGTAGGAGTAATTCGTTTGTGTGAATTGCATGGGGTACCTTTTATCCGTGGTCTAACAAAAATAACTAATACGATTGCTTCAACTGCTTCAACTGCTTCAACTGCTTCAACTGCTTCAACTACCGGAGATGATCAACTACCGGCGAAGGCCCGCTCGACGAAGTCGAGCCGGTCCTGGCCCCAGTAGCCTTCACCCTGGTAGATGAACCAGGGCGCGCCGAACACGCTGGCGGCATTGGCTTCGTCGGTAAACCGGTCGAACTCGGCCTGTACGCTGGCCGTCTCGGCCGACTTCAACAGCGTGGCGCCGTCGCGTTCCTGGGCGTTGGCGATGGCCACCAGGGTGTCGCTGTCGGCGATGTTGCGTTGTTCTTCCCATACCGCACGCATGAAGGCGCCTGCCAGCTCGAGGGCGGCGCGGCTGCCTTGCGCCAGCTGGACGGCAATGATCATGCGGGCGGCGGTGTCGCTGTTGACCGGGAAGTAGGTCGGCTGCAGCACCATCGGCTTGCCCAGGTACTCGCTCCAGCGCGCCAGTTCCTTGAGCCGATACGCCTGGCGTTGCGGGGCGCGCTTGGCCAGCGGCAGGCCACCCGAGACGCCGAATATCCTCGACAGGTCGAACGGCTTGGGGATCACCTGTACCTGGTGCTTTTCGGCCATGGCCACGAAGCGGTCGTGGCCCAGGTAGGCGAACGGCGAGTGTGGCGCGAAGAAGTATTCACAGACTTTGCTCATGACCGGCTCCGGTTGACTGGCGACAATGGGACACAATGGGACAGGCTTCAGAATGGCTTGACGACCACCAGCACGACGATGGCCAGCAGCAGCAGCACCGGCACTTCGTTGAACCAGCGATACCAGGTGTGGCTGCGGGTATTGTTGCCCAGTTCGAACTTCTTGAGCAAGGAACCGCAGGCATGGTGATAGCCGATCACCAGCACCACCAGCAACAGCTTGGCATGCAGCCAGCCGTTGCCGGGGCCGCGCCAGAAATCGAAGGTGACCGCCCACAACCAGGCGCCCAGGCCGAGCGCCACCAGCGCCATCAGGCCGGTGAAGCGGTACAGGCGACGCGCCATGCCCAGCAGGCGTTCGCGCACGACCAGGTGCTCTTCCTGGGCCAGGTTGACGAAGATGCGCGGCAGGTAGAACAGGCCGGCGAACCAGGAAGCGATGAAGACGATGTGCAGTGCTTTGATCCAGAGCATGTTGGTCCTTGGGTAACGAGGGGTTGGCGCCTGCGCGCCGCCTTTGCCTACGAGCGCATCACTGGCGTACCTGGCCCTGGCCCAGCACCACGTACTTGAGCGAGGTCAGGCCTTCCAGGCCGACCGGGCCGCGCGCATGCAGCTTGTCGTTGGAAATGCCGATCTCGGCTCCCAGGCCATATTCGAAGCCGTCGGCAAAGCGGGTCGAGGCATTGACCATGACCGAGGCCGAATCGACTTCGCGCAGGAAGCGCATGGCGCGCGTGTAGTCTTCGGTGATGATGGCGTCGGTGTGTTGAGATGAGTGCGTATTGATGTGTTCGATGGCCTCATCGATGCCAGCCACTACCTTGATGGCCAGGATCGGGGCCAGGTATTCGGTATCCCAGTCGTCGGCTTGCGCTGGCTTCAGGTAGGGGTAGTCGGCCAGGATTTCATGGCTTTCCGGGTCGCAGCGCAGTTCGACTTCCTTGGCGCGATACAGCTCGGCCAAGGGCGGCAGCACGGCGGCGGCAACCTCGCGCGACACCAGCAGCGTTTCCATCGTGTTGCAGGTGCCGTAGCGGTGGCACTTGGCGTTGAAGGCCACGTCGAGGGCGCGGCGGGTGTCGGCGCGCTGGTCGATGTAGACGTGGCAGATACCGTCGAGATGCTTGATCATCGGCACCGTGGCGTCGGCAATCAGGCGTGCGATCAGTCCCTTGCCGCCACGCGGCACGATGACGTCGACATAGTCCTGCATGGTGATGAGTTCGCCCACGGCCGCGCGGTCGGTGGTCTCGACCACTTGCACTGCCTGTGTCGGCAGGCCGGCGCCGGCCAGGCCTTGCTGCACCAGCGCCGCCAGTGCCTGGTTGCAGCGGATGGCCTCGGATCCGCCGCGCAGGATGGTGGCGTTGCCGCTCTTGATGCACAATCCGGCGGCGTCCACGGTGACGTTGGGGCGGGCTTCGTAGATGATCCCGATCACGCCCAGCGGCACGCGCATCTGGCCGACCTGGATGCCGCTGGGGCGGTATTTCATGTTGCCGATCTCGCCGATCGGGTCGGGCAGCGCTGCGATCTGTTCCAGCCCCTCGGCCATGGTGGCGATGGCCTTGTCCGACAAGGTCAGCCGATCAAGCATGGCTTCGGCCAGGCCGTTGGCGCGGGCCGCGTCGAGGTCGCGTGCGTTGGCCGCGCGCAGCACCTCGGCGTCGCGCCGGATGGCCGCGGCGATCAGCAGCAGCGCCTGGTTCTTGACGGCGGTGTCGGCACGTGCCATGGCGCGCGAGGCAGCGCGTGCACGCTGGCCGATCTGGTTCATGTAGAGGGCGATGTCTTGCATGGTGTCGTTTCCCTGCGGCCGCAGTCCGTTGGCTGCCAGCCGTGATGGTTGAGGCCGCCCCGAAGGCGGGCGGCCGGGAGAGAGTCTAGCCGCCGCGCGCCAGGGTCAGGCCCAGCTGCGACAGCGCATCCCATGGGTCGCCGGCGAAGCTGCGGGCACGCAGCCCCTTGACCATGCGATCGATCAGCGCGGCCTGGCGCAGCGCATCCTGCAGCGCAGCCAGGCTGATACGGCGCAGGGCCGGTTCCATCAGCCGTTCGCGCGGGCCCCAGATACGGTATTCCTTGAGCAGGACCCCGACCGGCTTGCCCTGGGCCACGCCGGACTTGATCTTGAGCAGGGTGCGGATCTCCTCGGTCAGCGCCCACAGCACCAAGGGCAGCGCCTCGCCTTCGCCCTTGAGGCCTTCCATCATGCGCGTCAGGCGGGCCGCGTCGCCGGCCAGCATGGCTTCGTTGAGCTTGAAGACGTCATAGCGGGCGACATTGAGCACGGCGTCGTGCACCTGCTCGAACGACAGCTTGCCTGGCGGGTACAGCAGTCCCAGTTTCTGGATTTCCTGGTGCGCCGCCAGCAGGTTGCCTTCGACGCGGTCGGCGATAAAGTCGAGGCAGGCGCGATCGGCGTTCTGGTCCTGGGCGGCCAGCCGGTTGCCGATCCAGCCGGGCAACTGCGTGCGTTCCACCAGCGGGATATCGATATACACCGCCGCCTGCTGCAGCGCCGCCACCCATGCCGCCTTCTGGGTGGCCCAGTCCAGCTTGGGCAGCGTGATGATGGTGAGATTGTCGGGACTCAGCGCGGCGGCATATTGTTGCAGCGCCTGGCCGCCATCCTTGCCGGGCTTGCCGGTGGGAATGCGCAGCTCGATCAGTTTCTTGTCGCCGAACAGCGATTGCGACTGGTTCGCCGCCAGCAATTCGCCCCATTTGAAGCTGCGTTCGACGACCAGCACCTCGCGCTCGGAAAACCCGCCCGCGCGGGCGGCCTGGCGGATCTTGTCGGCGGCCTCCAGCGCGAGCAGGTGCTCGTCGCTGGCGATCACGTACAACGGCGCGAGGGTCTTGCCGAGGTGGGTGTCGAGGGCGTCATGCCGCAGTTGCATCGGGCGTTCTCCGTGGCTCGCGGTCGGTCAGCGGTCCTGGTCGACGGTTTCGGTCGCCAGCGCGTTGCGGGACGCAGACAGGCGGCGCAGGATCTGCTGCACCAGGTCCGACTGCATGTCGCGGTACAGCAGCACTTCCTCGGCCTGCTTGGCCAGCTCCTGGTTTTCGTCGTAGGTGATCACGCGCCGCAAGACGATCGCCGTGGGCGGGATCATCACCACGCCCTTGGCATCGGTGACGCTGAAGGTAAAGCGCTGGAACAGTGCGTATTCACGCACGCGACCGTTGGTGTTCAAGGTCAGCACCTGGCGGTCGCGAGTATCGGCCAGTACCTTCAGCACGGCATCGGCCTGGTCCGCCTGCTCGACCACCTCACCGCCGCTGGCGCGGATGTTGCGGCGCAGTTCGACGCCCACGGTGGAATTGGGCGCGAAGCCCAGGTAGATGGTCTTGAACGGCAGGTCGGCCGCGCCCCGCAAATGGAAGCCACAGGCCGTCAGCAGCATGGCCAGGGCAATGGCAAGCAGCCACTGCGGGACGCGCCTGGAAGTCGGATGAAAATGCATTGGGTTGCCTTGTATGTCGAAAGGACGCGATCAGACCACGATGTTGACCAGCTTGCCAGGTACCACGATGACCTTCTTGGGGGTGCCGGTCAGGAATTTCTGCACCCCTTCGTTGGCCAGGGCGGTCGCCTCGATGGCAGCCCGGTCGGCTTGCTTGGGCACCGTGACGCTGCCGCGCAGCTTGCCATTGACCTGCACCATCAGTTCGATCTCGTTCTGTTCCAGCGCGCCGGCGTCGACCTGCGGCCAGGCGGCGTCGAGGATGTCGCCGTGGATCGCGGCAAAGCCCATTTCCTGCCACAGCACGTGGGTGATGTGCGGTGCGATCGGGTTGAGCACGCGCAGGAAGATCGAGAAGCACTCGGCCAGCACCGCGTCGCCGGCGGCGCCATCGGCCAGCTTGGCTGCTTCCAGCGTGTTGAGCATCTTCATGCAGGCCGACACCACGGTGTTGTACTGGATCCGCTTGAGGTCATGGTCGGCCTGTTGCAGGATCTTGTGCACTTCGCGTCGCAGCGTCTTGTGGCCTTCGTCGAGCGTGGCGGCGTCGAGCGCGCCGGCCTGGCCGATGCGCTCGGCATGGTGATGGCCGAACGCCCATACCCGGCGCAGGAAGCGGTTGGCGCCTTCGACGCCGGCGCCGGACCATTCGAGGGTCTGTTCAGGGGGCGAGGCGAACATGGTGAACAGGCGCGCGGTATCGGCACCGTACTGGTCGATCTGCGCCTGCGGGTCGATGCCGTTGTTCTTCGACTTCGACATCTTCTCGGTGCCGCCGATGATCACCGGCTGGCCATCGGCCCTGAGGATGGCCGACACCGGACGTCCGCGCTCGTCATGGGTCAGCTCGACCTCGGCCGGGTTGATCCAGGTCTTCTTGCCGCTGGGGTCTTCGCGATAATAGGTCTCGTTGAGCACCATGCCCTGGGTCAGCAGGTTGGTGAACGGCTCGTCGAACTTGACCAGGCCGAAGTCGCGCATGACCTTGGTCCAGAAGCGGGCGTACAGCAGGTGCAGCACGGCGTGCTCGATGCCGCCGATGTACTGGTCCATCGGCATCCAGTAGTCGTTGCGGCTGTCGACCATGGCATCGCTGCTCTGGGGCGAGGTATAGCGCATGTAGTACCAGGACGAGTCGACGAAGGTGTCCATGGTGTCGGTCTCGCGGCGCGCCGGCTTGCCGCAGGAGGGGCAATCGACATGCAGGAACTGCTCATGCTTGTTGAGCGGGTTGCCGCTGCCATCGGGCACGCAATCCTCGGGCAACACCACCGGCAGGTCCTGTTCGGGGACCGGCACGTCGCCGCAGTCGGGGCAGTGGATGATGGGAATCGGGGTGCCCCAGTAGCGCTGGCGCGAGATACCCCAGTCGCGCAGGCGGAAGGTGACCTTCTTCTCGCCCACGCCCTGTGCCGCCAGGTCGGCGGCGACGGCGTCGACCGCCGCCTGGTAGGCCAGGCCGTCGTACTTGCCCGAGGCCACCGTGCGACCGGCCTCCTTGTCGCCGTACCATTCTTCCCAGGCGTCGGTGGAATAGTCCTTTCCTTGCACGGCGACCACCTGCTTGATGGGCAGGTCGTATTTCTTGGCGAACGCAAAGTCGCGCTCGTCATGGGCCGGCACGCCCATCACGGCGCCGTCGCCGTAGGTGATGAGCACATAGTTGCCTACCCACACCTCGACCTTCTCGCCGGTCAGCGGATGGGTCACGAACAGGCCCGTGGGCATGCCCTTCTTTTCCATCGTCGCCATGTCGGCTTCGATCACGCTGCCCTTCTTGCACTCTTCGATGAAGGCCTGCAGCGCCGGGTTGTTCCTGGCGGCATGGGTGGCCAGGGCGTGTTCCGGTGCCACCGCGCAGAAGGTCACCCCCATGATCGTGTCGGCGCGCGTGGTAAATACCCACAGCTTGCCGTCATTGATGGGTTGGCCGTTGTCGCTGATGTCGTGCGGGAAGGCAAAGCGCACCCCGGTCGACTTGCCGATCCAGTTGGCCTGCATCAGGCGCACCCGCTCGGGCCAGCCGGGCAACCTGGTTTCGACGTGTTCCAGCAGCTCGTCGGCGTAATCGGTGATGCGCGCGTAGTACATCGGGATCTCGCGCTTCTCGATCAGCGCGCCGGAGCGCCAGCCGCGACCGTCGATCACCTGTTCGTTGGCCAGCACGGTCTGGTCGACCGGATCCCAGTTGACGGTGCCGGTCTTCTTGTAGATGATGCCGCGCTCGAGCATCTTCAGGAACATCCACTGGTTCCACTTGTAGTACTCGGGACGGCAGGCGGTCATCTCGCGCGACCAGTCGATGGCCAGGCCCATCGACTGCATCTGCTTCTTCATGGTCTCGATGTTGGAGTAGGTCCACTGCGCCGGCGGCACGCCGTTGGCCATGGCGGCATTCTCGGCCGGCATGCCGAACGCGTCCCACCCCATCGGCATGAGCACGTTGTAGCCGCTCATGCGCAGGTAGCGATACATCACATCGTTGATGGTGTAGTTGCGCACATGGCCCATGTGCAGCTTGCCCGATGGGTAGGGCAGCATCGAACAGGCGTAGAACTTCTTCTTGTCGCGCCCGCTGGCGTCCTTGGCGTGTTCGACGGTCTTGTAGGCGTCGATGGCGTTCCAGTGCTGCTGGGCGGACTGCTCGACTTCGGCTGGGCTGTATTTCTCTTGCATGGCAATGGGCGCGTTGGGAAAACGGAAACCCTGCATTATACCGGCTCCCCCCCCCC
>NZ_AKJA01000045.1 GCF_000282575.1 Herbaspirillum sp. YR522
TGATCAGGGACAGGTCGGCGTCTTTGTCGTAGAAAACTTTCATGATTTTTCCTTGTATTTCTAAATAATTTATTAAATAGGGTGTGATGCTGGCCAATGGCGATCAGATCTTCAGGATCCGCTCGCCGCGCCCGATGCCGGAGCCGCCGGTGCGCACTGTTTCCAGGATGGCGGTACGATCCATGGCGTCGATGAAGGCGTCCAGCTTGCTCTTGTCACCGGTCAACTCGATGGTGTATGCCTTCTCGGTGACATCGATGATATGACCGCGGAAGATGGACACGGTCCGGTACATCTCTTCGCGTTCCTTGCCCACGGCGCGCACCTTGATCAACATCAGTTCGCGCTCGATATGCGCGCCTTCGGTCAGATCGACAACCTTCACCACCTCGATCAGGCGGTTCAGGTGTTTGGTGATCTGTTCGATCACATCGTCCGAACCGGATGTCACGATGGTCATGCGCGACAGGGTCGGGTCTTCGGTGGGTGCAACGGTGAGTGTTTCGATGTTGTAGCCGCGGGCGGAGAACAGGCCCACCACGCGGGACAAGGCGCCAGCTTCGTTTTCGAGCAGCACGGAAATGATATGGCGCATGATTAGAGATCCTCCGAACCCAACAACATTTCAGTCAAGCCCTTGCCCGCCTTGACCATCGGCCAGACGTTCTCGGTTTGATCGGTAATGAAGTTCATGAAGACCAGCCTGTCCTTCATGCCGAAGGCTTCCTTGAGGGCGCCGTCGACATCGCCCGGTTTCTCGATCTTCATGCCGACGTGGCCGTACGATTCGGCCAGCTTGGTGAAGTCGGGCAGCGAATCCATATAGGATTCGGAATAGCGCGAACCGTAATCGATCTGCTGCCACTGGCGCACCATGCCCAGGAAGCGGTTGTTGAGCAGCACGATCTTGGGCGTGAGGTGATACTGCTTGCAGGTGGCGAGCTCCTGGATGCACATCTGGATCGAGGCTTCGCCGGTGATGCATGCCACCGTGGCGTCGGGATTGGCCATCTGCACGCCCATGGCGTACGGCAAACCGACGCCCATGGTGCCCAGGCCGCCCGAATTGATCCAGCGGCGCGGCTTGTCGAAACCGTAGTACTGGGCCGCCCACATCTGGTGCTGGCCGACGTCGGAGGTGATGAAGGCGTCACCCTTGGTGACTTCCCACACCTTCTGGATCACCGCCTGTGGCTTGATGAATTCGTCGGAACCGGCAAACTTGAGGCAATCGCGCTGGCGCCATTGGTTGATCTGCTTCCACCAGGCATCCAGCGCCGCGGGGTGGGGACGGGTCTCGGCGGTATCGAGCTGGTTCAGCAATTCCTGCAGCACGTCCTTGACATTGCCCACGATCGGGATGTCGACCTTGACCCGCTTGGAAATCGACGACGGGTCGATATCGATGTGGATGATCTTGCGCGCATTGGACGCGAAATGCTTGGGGTTGCCGATCACGCGGTCATCGAAGCGGGCACCGATGGCGATGAGCACATCGCTGTGCTGCATGGCCATGTTGGCTTCGTAGGTGCCGTGCATGCCGGGCATGCCGACGAACTTGTCGCTCGACGAACGATAGGCGCCCAGGCCCATGAGCGTATTGGTACAGGGAAAGCCCAGGCGATCGACCAGCTTGTTGAGCTCGGGCGCGGCGTTGGCCAGGATGATGCCGCCGCCGGTATAGATCATCGGGCGTTCGGCCGACAGCAGCAATTGCAGCGCCTTGCGGATCTGGCCCGAATGACCCTTGTCGACCGGCTTGTACGAACGCATCTCGACGCTCTTCGGGTACTCGAAGGCGCAGGTATGCATCGTGATGTCCTTGGGAATATCGACCAGCACCGGACCGGGACGGCCGGTGGTGGCGATGAAGAAGGCCTTCTTGACCGTCTCGGCCAGCTCCCGCACATCCTTGACCAGGAAGTTGTGCTTCACGCAGGGGCGGGTGATGCCCACCGTGTCGCACTCCTGGAAAGCATCCTGGCCGATGGCCGTGGACGGCACCTGGCCGGAGATGACCACCATCGGGATCGAGTCCATGTAGGCGGTGGCCAGGCCGGTGACGGCATTGGTCACGCCGGGACCGGAGGTGACGATGGCCACGCCCACCTTCTGCGAGCTGCGCGAATAGGCATCGGCAGCATGCACGGCGGCCTGCTCATGGCGAACCAGGATGTGCTGGAACTTGTCTTGCTTGAAGATTGCGTCGTAGATATACAGGACGGCGCCGCCCGGGTAGCCGAAGACGTGTTCAACACCTTCTTCAGCCAGGCAACGGACGAGAATGTCCGCACCGGTGATGTGCTCGGAACTCATTACTGCTTCCTTTCAAGGTCCATTGGAAATTGATCGGATGTTCTCTCCTGGCGGAATGACAGTCTTCCTCGTGCCCCGGTGGCTTCCCTTTATGTGCGGTTACGTCATTTCCGCGTCCCCAACCGTAGTGGGGATCGAAATGCCGCTCAACGCGACTCGTTCAGCCTTGGAGCAAGATGGATTACTGCGGATTCCTCGCGCTTGTGGCACGGGTTAGAACAAACAAGCTTTAATCTTAAAGCGCGTCTCTAGCGGTACGACCTTATGTGAAGCACCGGTAAAGCACATGAAACGCCCCAAAGGTGGGAGGCGGGTGTCAAACAGTAATGCGTTGCATCATTTTGGTCAAGCGAAATCCACCGCAATGCGCCTGCGCCCGCGGCGGCCGGGATAAACCCCACGACAGGGGCGGCCAATTTTGCTAGGATGCGCTCTGTTTTTAACGTAAATTTCACGATCACCCCAGGGTCGCGGCCAGAAACCGGTCGATTTTCTTCTGACTCGCCCCAAGGCAACCGTACTGCATGGCCACTGACAAAGAACTCTCCGATTTTCTTGAAAATGTCGAACGCCGCGCCTTCAAACAGGCAGTGTATGCGGTACGCAAGGACGAGGCTGCGCTGGACATTGTCCAGGACGCGATGATCAAGCTGGCCGAGAAATACGGCGACAAGCCGGCCGACGAGCTGCCGATGCTGTTTCAGCGCATCCTGCAAAATACCATCCACGATTTCTTTCGCCGCGAAAAGGTGCGCAACACCTGGGTCAGCCTGTTCTCGAGCTTCGGCCACGGCGGCGACGACTCCCAGGACGACTTCGATGTGCTCGAAAGCCTGGAGTCGGCAGAGGGTACCGAGGCGGCCGAATCAAGCGCCGACAAGGTCGAGCGCCAGCAAACGCTGATGCAGATCGACGCCGAGATTCAAAAGCTGCCGACGCGTCAACGGGAAGCGTTCCTGATGCGTTACTGGCAAGACATGGACGTGGCAGAAACCGCTGCCGCCATGGGTTGCTCAGAAGGCAGCGTCAAGACCCATTGCTCCCGTGCAACTCATGCGCTGGCTCAAGCCCTCAGAGCCAAAGGAATCACATTATGACCACCAAGGAAATGCAATTCGCCTACAAGGTGAAACTGGCGCTCGACGCCAACCTGGACAACCTGTCTGACGACACGTTGCAACACCTCTCCGCGGCCCGTCGCGTGGCAATGGCGCGCAAGAAGAAAGCCGTTGTGGTGCGAGTACAACAACCGGTGCTGGCTGGCGCCATGGGCGGCACGATGTCCGATTCGCCCTCCTGGCTGAGCCGCCTCGGCGTAGCCGTGCCGTTGCTGGCCGGCGTCATCCTGTTCGCCGGCATCTACCAGCACGAGACCGCCAAGCGCGTCACCGAGCTGGCCGAGATCGACGCTGCCGTGCTGTCCGACGAACTGCCGCTGTCGGCTTATCTCGACCACGGCTTCAACGCCTTCCTGGCCGAAAAGGGCGAATAAGCGATGCGCAACACCACCGGGTCCCCTGTCAAGGCACGTCGCCGCACCCCGATCGCATTGGGGTTGGCGCTGGCCATGCTGGCTGGCGGCGGCCTGTGGAGCGCCTGGTCGTGTGCCGAAGGCACCCCGGGCACGCCTGCCCTGCCCGCTTCCCAGGCCCCGGCCAAGGCTGGTGGCGTCGCCAAGCTGCCCGTCAAGCGTGGCGACAACCGACTGGCCTGGACCAACTTGAGCCCGGTTCAGCAAGCCGCGCTCGATCCGCTGGCCGGCGAATGGCCCAAGATGAGCGAGTCGCACAAGGAAAAATGGCTGGTCATCAGCAAGAAGTTCGCCCAGATGAAGCCCGAGGAACAGCAACGCCTGCACGAGCGCATGCGCGACTGGGCCAAGCTGACGCCGGGCCAGCGCAGCGCCGCCCGTACCAATTACGCACGCGCCAAGAAGCTCGACGCCGAAGAAAAGAACGAGCAATGGACCAAATACCAGCAACTCACCGCAGAGCAGAAGAAAAAACTGGCGCAAGCCAAGTTGCCCAAGCGAGTTGCCAAGCTGCCGACCGCGCCAAGTAGTGCAGCACCGGCCATCCAAATGCCCGTCGAGGCACTGGAGCGCCCTGTCCCGGCACCGGCCATGCCGGTGATTTCGCCGCCAGCCCAGGCAGCTTCGCTGCCTGCGGCCGCACCCGCGTCCCTTCCCGTGTCGGGCGGCATGACCACGGTCTCGTCGCCATTGCCTGAACTGCCTGGCAACCGTCCCTGAGGCGAACGCCTGTTGCCGTGCTCCCTCGCCGCGCCGGCGCTTGGTCGCCACTGATCGGGCGTTCCTTGCGCCGGCGCAAACCGGCCCGATAGGCAAGCTGTGCCGATTGCATTACCATCTCGCGGCGGGCCACGCCCAGCGCCTGCCATTGATGACAATCGGGACCGACCTTGAACCACCCCATGACCACGCCTTCGCTGCGCCGCCGGCTCAGCAGCATGCTGTATGAATCGATGTTGCTGTTCGGCGTGCTGTTCATGTCGGGCTGGCTGTTCTCGACGCTGCTGCAGCAGCGTCATGCGCTGTATCTGCGCCATGCGATGGAGGCCTGGCTGTTCGTGGTGCTGGCCACCTATTTCATCTGGTTCTGGACCCACGGCGGCCAAACGCTGGCGATGAAAACCTGGCGTTTCAGGCTGGTCGGCGCCGATGGTGCGCCAGTGAGCCGCTGGCGGGCAGCGCTGCGCTTCCTGCTGGCGTGGTTATGGATACTGCCTGGGCTGGCCCTGGCCTCCACCTTGCACCAAGGACAATGGATGCTGATCTTGGTGCCGGCCGTCAATCTGCTGCTGTGGGCGGCCACCGTGTTGCTCGATCCGCAACGCCAGTTCCTGCATGACCGCCTGGCCGGTACCCGCCTGATCGATGCCCGCCCTCCCGCGCGCACCGCCGCCACCGTCCGCGCCGAAAGTTGATGTCCGACGATGCCAGGGCGACCGCCCCGGCGCAAGCCAACCCGATCATCGAGCGGTAAGACAGCTCTGCTATGCTGTGCGCACCGCATGCCTCGGGCATGACGGATCGACCACGATTGCATCGGACCGCGCACGCATGATTTCCCGTATTTCCCGCAGCTTGCTGCTGATACAGATTGGCCTGGCAGCGCTGTTCGCGTTGTTGTTCCGGCATTTCGGCTGGCCCCTCTGGGCCGCCGCCGTCGGCGGCGTGCTGGTGGTATTGCTGATACGCGCCCAGATCACCGCCAACAGCTTCTTCCTGACCTGGCCTTACCCCGGACGCAGCGCCAATCCGGTCAAGCTGACCTGGCTACAGAAGCTGCGCCTGTTCCTGCGGGAATACCGGGCCACCATGCTGTGCTCATCGTGGGCCATGCCGTTCCTGCGGTTCGATCAGTTCACCTTTGCCGACACCACTTCGCCGCCGGTGCTGCTGATCCATGGCTATGGTTGCAATAGCGGCTACTGGCGCTGGATGAGCCTGTCGCTGCGCGCGGCCCACATCACCCACTACGCACTGGACATGGAACCGGTGTTCGGCAGCATCGACGGCTATGCGCCCCTGGTCGACGCCGCCGTGCGACGGGTGCAAGCCGAAACCGGGCAGCAGCGCATCGTCATCGTCGCCCACAGCATGGGCGGGCTGGCCGCGCGGGCCTACCTGCGCGACCATGGCACCACCCATGTGGCCAAGGTGATCACACTGGGCTCGCCCCATCATGGCACCTCGATCGCCAACTTCGGCATCGGCATCAACTGCGGCGAAATGAATTGGCTGGGCCGCTACGAAGAGGGGCGCAGCAGCGAATGGCTGCAGAAACTGGCAGCCACCGAACAGGCGCAGGACCTGGCGGCCATCGTCTCGATCTACTCCCACCATGACAACATCGTGTCGCCACAGGGCTCGGCGCACCTGGCCGGCGCCCGCAATATCCCGCTGGCAGGTATCGGGCACGTCGCCATGGCGCTGGAACCGGCAGTGCAGCAACTGGTGATCGACGAAATCCACGCCGCCCAGCGCCACAGTGCACCATAAAAAAAATGCCGTCCCCCATGACGGGTGGACGGCATTCGACGGCGGCGACGGCGTTGCCGGACGGCTTACTTCTTGGCTGCGTCCTGGATCTTCTCGCCCGCCTGCTGCATCTTCTCACCGGCTTGCTGGCTCAGTTCCTTGGCCCCTTCCTTGGTCTTCTCGTAGGCCACCTGGGCCTCGACCTTGACTTGATCCATCGCCTGGCCGAGCTTGCTGCCCACATCGCTGGACTGTTCCTTGGCCTTGTTTCCGGCTTCCTCCAACTGCTTGCCGGCTTCCTGCACGGCGCTGTCGAGTTGCTTGCCCAGGGCTTCGGCCGGGCCCGGGTCTTTTTTCTGGCAGGCATTCAGTACGGCCACGGCGGCGACCGCGGCCAGCACCAGCGCCCATCGATTAAATGCGTTTTTCATCATCATCCTTTCGTTATTACCAATGCGAACCGCGGTCTCAGGTGGCGACCGCGCAACGGATCAGGCGCAAAAAGATAGCACATCGACAGCCCACCACGACCACCCTGCACAAGGTAAATCACTAAATATCACAAACTCCTGCCGGGATTCGATAGCAATGCGAGTCAACCCTCGATATGGATCAACATCAGCAATTCTTCTTCCGTAAAACCCGCGGCCCGTCGCGCATCGAGATTGAATGGCCCGCGCATCGGCGGCGCCTTGTAGCGACGCGCCAGCTCGGCGAAGGTCGGCACCGGGTCCAGCCCTCGCTGGCTGCACAGCCAGCCGAACCAGCGGTTGCCGATCAGCACATGGCCGACCTCGTCGCGCAGGATGATGTCGAGAATCTGCGCCGCGGCCAGGTCGCCGGCCTGGGCCAGCTTGGCGCGCACCGGCGGCGCCGCGTCCAGCCCGCGCGCCTCCAGCGTGCGCGGCACCAACGCCATG
This sequence comes from Herbaspirillum sp. YR522, assembly GCF_000282575.1. Lineage (GTDB taxonomy): Bacteria > Pseudomonadota > Gammaproteobacteria > Burkholderiales > Burkholderiaceae_D > Herbaspirillum. Next base: position 7,240 of record NZ_AKJA01000045.1, read on the forward strand.
CGCGCCAGCACATCGCTGCTGGTCTTGTCGCACATGTCCCACAGGCTGTTGTGGGCGGTGAAGTCGCCATAGGCATAACCCAGCGTGCGCAGGTGCGCGGCCAGCAGCGAAAAGTGATAAGCCTCCTCGGCGGCCACCTGCAACCAGTCCTCATGGAACTGGCGCGGCATGTCATCGAAGCGCCACACCGCATCCAGCGCCAGGTTGATGGCATTGAATTCGATATGTGCCAAGGCATGGACCAGCGCGGCGCGGCCTTCGGGGGTACGCATCGAACGCGACTTCACCTGCAATGGCGAAACCAGCTCGGGCAGTGGTGGGCGGCCGGGCACGCCAGCGGCGTCGGCCAGGATGCGCCCGGCCAGCGTCATCTGCCCGGCATGCCAGCGGCCGTGCAGTGCCTTGACGGCGGCGCATTTGGCGGCGGGCGTGGTTTCCTTGAGGCAAGCCAGTGCGGCTGCGCGCAGTTCGGTCGATGAAACGATTTCAATCGGGGGCAAGGCGTGATCCAAGGATGCTTCTTTCTAGGGACGGTAAAATACGCAGTTGACAGACACGACCGCGTCCCCACATGAGGGAGTGCGGCAGACCACCAGGAGACGATTCTATTATGGCCATCTACCAATTGCAGCAAGACACCCCCGAAATCGACCCGACCGCCTTCGTGGCCGAGTCTGCCGCGGTGGTGGGCAAGGTCAGGATGGAGCCGCACTCCAGTGTCTGGTTCAACGTCACCATCCGTGGCGACAACGAGCTCATCACCATCGGCGAAAACAGCAACGTCCAGGAAGGTGCGGTGCTGCATACCGATATCGGTTACCCGATGCAGATCGGCAAGAACGTCACCGTCGGCCACCAGGCCATGTTGCACGGGTGCACCATCGGCGAAGGCGCGTTGATCGGCATCCAGGCGGTCGTGCTCAACGGCGCGACGATCGGTCGCAATTGCCTGGTCGGCGCCGGCGCCCTGGTCACCGAGGGCAAGCAGTTCCCGGACAACTCGCTCATCATCGGCTCCCCGGCCAAGGCCGTGCGGCAGCTGACCGAAGAAGACATTGCGCGCATGCACGCCGGCACCGACAGTTATGTCGAGCGCGCACAACAATTCAAGACCGGGCTCAAGCGGATCGCGTGAGCGCCGCAGGGCCTGGCCCTGGATTGACAAGCAAGGCGGCGCCGGCGCGTCGCCTGGAAAGAAAGAATGAAAGATACGCTGCAAAAATTCATGGTCGACAACGCTGCGGTACGGGGCGAACTGGTCGAGATTTCGGATACCTGGCAACAGGTGCAGGCCCGACGCGACTATCCGGCCGCGGTCAAGACGCTGCTGGGCGAGATGCTGGCCGCGGCAGCCCTGCTGTCGGCCAACCTGAAGTTCAATGGCATGATCGTCATGCAGATCCATGGCGACGGCCCGGTCAAGCTGCTGGTGGTGGAATGCGATTCCGAACTGCACCTGCGCGCCACCGCCAAGGTGACCGAGGACGCCGTCATCGCCGACGACGCCACGCTGGGCGCGTTGGTCAACGCCAACGGCCGGGGTCGCTTCGTGATCACCCTCGACCCGCGCGACAAGTTGCCCGGCCAACAGACCTACCAGGGTATCGTGCCGCTGGACGGCGACACCGTGGCCACCGTCATCGAGAACTATATGCTGCGCTCGGAACAGCTCGACACCAGGCTGTGGCTGGCGGCCGACGCCAAGGTGTCGCGCGGGCTGCTGCTGCAAAAGTTGCCGACCGAAGGCGGCCTGGCCGCGCCGACCGCGCAACCCGAGCAAGACGCGCAGGAGACCTGGAACCGCATGGTCATGCTGGGCAATACGCTGCAGGCCGACGAATTGCTGTCGACCGACATCGCGACCTTGATGCGACGCCTGTTCTGGGAAGAAACCATCCGCGTATTCGATCCGCAGCATCCGCAGTTCCGCTGCACCTGCTCGCGCGAGAAAGTGGGCAACATGCTGCGCATGCTGGGCGCCGAAGAGGTCGAGGACGCGTTGTCGCAGACCGATAAGTTGGCCGTCGATTGCGACTTCTGCGGCCAGCATTACGAATTCGATGCGGTCGACTGCGCCCAGCTGTTCGCCACCGACATCGGCGTGGGCATCGAGGTGCCACCGGCTCGACACTGACCCCGATGGCTCCGGTAAAGACGGACCGGGCGCTGCTGCGCGACGGTCCGTTTTTCATTGGGGTCCGGCGCTGCGCGTCAGGCCGGATCCGGCACCAGCAAGGCCAGTTGCGCCGCATCCAGGTAAGCCCACTGTCCCGGTTCCAGTGCCAACGCCTCTAGTTGCAGACCGCCGATGGCGACCCGGCACAGGGCACTGCAATGATTGCCGGCGGCCGCCAGCATGCGCTTGACCTGGTGATACTTGCCCTGCTCCAGCACGATCTCGATCTGGTGCGGACCGACCTGGCGACAGCGCACCGCCGCCAGCGGGGCCGGCTCGTCGTGCAACTGCACGCCACCCAGCAACTGCGCCACCAGTGCCGGGCCGACCGGCTCGGCGGTGGTGGCCACGTACACCTTGGGCACATGGCGCTTGGGTGACGATTGGGCGTGGATGAAAGCGCCATCGTCGGACATCAGCAACAAACCCGTGGTGTCATGGTCGAGCCGGCCCACCGGTTGTACGTCGCGCCACGAGAACTGCTCGGGCAGGATGCTCAAGACGCCCGGATGATGGCTGGGCTTGCGCGAACATTCGATGTCGCTGGGCTTGTTGACGGCAATGTAGACGTGTTCGCGGTAGCGCCAGTCTTCGTCGAACAGGGTCAAGGTCAGGTGCTCGGGATCGGGCATGGCGCGATAGTCGGTGACGACTTCGCCATTGACGGCCACCTCGCCGTCCTCGATCAGTTCGCGGCAATACTTGCGGGAACCAAAACCCTGCGATTGCAGGATCCGGTCCAGGGTCAGCTTGGCCATGCTGTCACTCTCCTTCCGATGGTTGCCCGCGCTCGGCGCGGCGCGCATCGCCGGCCTTGGGCGCGAGGATCTGGCGTGCCAGCCCGCGCAGGATATTGACCTCCTCGGTCTCCAGCTGGGCACGCGCAAACAGTCGCTTCAAGCGTGGCATGAGTTTGCGGGGGTTGTCGGGATCGAGAAAATCGATCGCTACCAGCGCCTGCTCCAGGTGCGCGAACATGCCTTCGATCTCGGTCACGCTGGCGCTACTGCCCTGGAACCCGACCTCGCCCGGCGCGCGCGCGTCGCCGCTGGTCTGCATCGGCCCGCCATGGGTTTCCAGTTCGGTCATGCGGCATTCGTAGGCCAGCACCTGCACCGCCTGGGCCAGGTTGAGCGACGAATAATCGGGATTGGCGGGAATGTTGATCAACGCCTGGCATTTCTGCACCACCTCGTTGGGCAGGCCGAAGCGCTCGTTGCCGAATACCAGCGCCGCCTCGAGACTGGCTTCGCCGCTCAGTTGCGCGGCCAACCTGCGGGGCGTCACCACCGGCGGCGAGAATTCGCGCAGGCGGGCACTGACGGCGGCGGCGAAGTTGCAACCCTGCAATGCCTCTTCCACCGTCTCGACCACCCGCGCCGACTCCAGCACGTCCAGCGCGCCACTGGCGAAGGCCACCGCCTGCTCGGCGTGGACGGCGTCGGCAAAGCGCGGGCTGACCAGCACCAGCTGCGAGAAACCCATGGTCTTGATGGCGCGTGCGGCCGCGCCGATATTGCCCGGACTGCTGGTATTGACCAACACAAAGCGCAATCGGGAAAAAAGAGAATAGTCGGTTTGTTGCTTGTTCATTTAAAATACGGAAATTCGCGCCCGAAAGGAATTGCTGTCGGAACGACAACAATGGATGTGGTCATGCACCGCACCGCCTTTTCGGCAAGCCCGCAAGCATACAGCCACGGGCGGCGCATCGCTCATTAATTTCACTGTCGTTTCACTGTCATGCCGGCTCGCGCGCGGCACGGGGACGACGGCGTCCATCGAACGCGGTCATCGCAATTTTAACGGAACCACCCGAATGCTCATCCCACCCATGCTCAATACGGCGATCAAGGCAGCCCGCCGCGCCGCTACCATCATCAACCGGGCGTCATTCGACGTGTCCCTGCTGACAGTGTCAAAGAAAGCCCACAACGACTTCGTCACCGAAGTCGACAAGGCAGCCGAAGACGCCATCATCGATGTGCTCAAGACCGCCTACCCGGACCATGCCATCCTGGCCGAAGAGTCCGGCGCCTCCGACAACCTGCACGACGAGAATCCCAACGTCTGGATCATCGATCCGCTCGACGGCACCACCAACTTCATCCACGGCTTTCCGCAGTACTGCGTGTCGATCGCGCTGCAGCAGCGCGGCGTGATCACCCAGGCGGTGGTGTACGACCCGACCCGCAACGACCTGTTTACCGCTTCCAAGGGCGCCGGCGCCTACCTCAACGAAAAGCGCATCCGGGTGGGCAAGCGCGACAAGATCGCCGACGCCCTGCTGGGGACCGGCTTTCCTTTCCGCGATCTCGATGGCCTCAACGAATACATGAAGATGTTCAAGGTCATGACCGAGAACAGCGCCGGCCTGCGCCGCCCGGGTGCGGCCGCGCTGGACCTGGCCTACGTCGCCGCCGGCCGCCTGGATGGCTTCTTCGAGAAGGGCTTGAAGCCCTGGGATATCGCCGCCGGTTCGCTGCTGGTGACCGAGGCAGGTGGCCTGGTGGGCACCTTCAAGGGCGATTCCGACTACCTGTACAAGGGCGATGTGATCGCCGGCAGCCCGAAGATCTTCTCGCAATCGGTCAACCTGCTGTCCGAATTTGCCTGATCGGCGGTGCGCGTCGGGCATGGCCGGGCCGTTGCGGTATAGTGAGCAACCGCCGGCCCTGACCGAGGAGACGACATGCCCTGCCAGCCCCCCGCCCCGGCGGACGCCCGTTCCGCCACTGCCCCCGACTCCTGCATGCTGCCGCCGGGCTATCACAGCGTCACTCCCTACCTGATCGTCCATAGCGCCGCCGACGCCATCGCGTTCTACCGGCACGCCTTCGGCGCGGTCGAGATCATGCGACTCGACGGCCCCCACGGCAAGACCTGGCACGCCGAGATCCAGCTCGGCAATACGCGCGTGATGCTGGCCGACGAATATCCAGAGCTCGGCTTTGTGAGCCCGCAGACGCTGGGCGGCGCAGGTGTCAGCCTGCTGGTCTATGTGGCCGACGTCGACGCCGTGTTCGCCCAGGCGCTGACCGCCGGCGCCACCCGGCTGCGCGCGGTGCAAGACCAGTTCTACGGCGACCGCTCCGGCATGTTGCGCGACCCGTTCGGCCATGTCTGGTCGATCGCGACCCATATCGAAGACCTCTCCACCGAGGAAATCTGCGCCCGCTCCAGGGCCCTGCTCAACCGGCGCTGCAAGAGCGCCATCGACGACTGACGCCAGGCCGCCATGCCCTTTGCCACCAGCGACGCCGGTCGCATCCATTACCAGGTAGAAGGCGACGGTCCAGCGCTGTTGCTGCACCATGGCTTCACCAGCAGCCTCGAGGCCTGGCGCTACTTCGGCTTTGCCGAGGCGTTGCGCCCGCACTACCGCATCATCATGATCGACGCACTGGGCCATGGGCAGAGCGACAAGCCGCACGCAGTCGATGCCTACAGCCAGCAGCAGCGCTGCCGCGATGTGCTGGCCGTGCTCGATGCGCTGGACTTGGAACGGGTCCATTATTTCGGCTATTCGCTGGGCGGCTGGGTCGGCTACGGCCTGGTGCGCCACGCCCGCCAACGGCTGTCGAGCCTGGTGCTGGGGGCGGCCCATCCCTATGCCGACAGCAGCTGGGACGTCTTCGATGGCATCGACGGCCGTGATCCGGACGCCTTCATCGCCGCCTTCGAAACCCTGCTGGAAGAACGCATCTCGCCGCAGCTCAAGATGCTCATCCGTGGCAATGACCTGGTGGCCCTGGCCGCGGCTGCACACCAGCCGCGCCCGTCGCAGCAGGACCTGCTCAGGCGCATGGACCTGCCCTGCCTGATGTTCTGCGGCGACGCCGACGCCCGTCATGAAGCGGTGCGCCGCGCCGCTGCCGCGCTGCCCGCAGGCGGCTTCGCCAGCCTGCCCGGCGTGACCCATTTCGGCGGTCTGATGCATAGCCAGCTGGTGTTGCCGCCGGTATTGCAGTTCCTGGCGCGACAGTGCTGAAAATATTTCTCGTATGACAGCGCGGCGCACTGTTATACTGCGGCCAGCGCGGCATAGCTCCAGTCCGGCCCGTCGCTCTCTCCCAGTTCCAACCCCGTCTGCCTGAGACTGGCGCCCACCGCGGCGACAGGCCGAACCCACTTTGCGAATCTAATGTCATTTTCTGCGCTCGGCTTGTCCGACGAAATCGTTCGTGCAGTTTCCGAACAAGGCTATACCTCCCCCACCCCGATTCAAGCCCAGGCCGTGCCCGCCGTGCTGTCAGGCGGCGACCTGATGGCAGGCGCCCAGACCGGCACCGGCAAGACCGCCGGTTTCACGCTGCCGCTGCTGCAGCGGCTGTCGGCGGTTCCCCGTAACAAGATCAATGGCCAGATCCCGATTCGTGCGCTGATCCTGGCGCCGACCCGCGAGCTGGCGGCACAGGTCGAGGAAAGCGTGCGCCTGTACGGCAAGTACCTGCAGCTGAGCTCGGCCTGCATCTTCGGCGGCGTCGGCATCAATCCGCAGATCGCGCTGTTGAAGCGTGGCGTCGATATCCTGGTGGCCACCCCCGGGCGCCTGCTGGACCACATGCAGCAAGGCACGGTCAACCTGCAGCACGTGCAGATCCTGGTGCTGGACGAGGCCGACCGCATGCTCGACATGGGCTTCATCCGCGATATCCGCAAGGTGCTGGCCGTGTTGCCGCCCAAGCGCCAGAACCTGCTGTTCTCGGCCACCTTCGCCGACGAGATCAAGAAGCTGGCCGACAGCCTGCTGACCAATCCGGCATTGATCGAAGTGGCGCGCCGCAACTCGACCGTGGAAGTGATCGGCCAGAAGATCCACCCGGTCGACCGCGACAAGAAGCATCCGATGCTGGCGCACCTGATCCAGACCCATGGCTGGAAGCAGGTGCTGGTGTTTACCCGCACCAAGCACGGCGCCAACAAGCTGGTCGAGCAACTGGCGCGCGACAACATCACCGCCATGGCGATCCACGGCAACAAGAGCCAGTCGGCGCGCACCAAGGCGCTGGCCGAATTCAAGGATGGCAAGCTGACCGCACTGATCGCCACCGACATCGCCGCGCGCGGTATCGACATCGACCAGTTGCCGCACGTGGTCAACTATGACCTGCCCAATGTGCCCGAAGACTATGTCCACCGCATCGGCCGTACCGGCCGGGCCGGCGCCACCGGCGAAGCCGTGTCGCTGGTGTGCGTGGACGAACGCGACCTGCTGCACGATATCGAGCGCTTCATCAAGCGCGAGATTCCGGTCGAGGTCATCGCCGGTTTCGAACCCGATCCTACTGCCAAGCCGCAGCCGATCCAGCTGCGTAGCGGCGGCGGTGGTGGTCGTGGCCAGGGCGGTGGGCGCGGCGGCCAACGCAATGCACCGCGTGCCGGCGGCAACGCGGGCGCCGCCAAGCCAGCCCAGGGCGGGCGCGGCAACGGTGGCGGCAACGGCGCCGGCAATCGCAACGCCCCGGGCGGCCAGCCAGCGGCCAAGCCGCGCGCGGCCGGCAGTGGCCCGGCGGCAGGCGCTAATGGCGGGCGCAAGCCGGCC
>NZ_AKJA01000046.1 GCF_000282575.1 Herbaspirillum sp. YR522
CCGGCCCCCGGCCATGCCGGCGGAGGCGCTGCCCTCTCGAAAACTGATCTCGACGTCGTCTCCCAGCGACGGTGGCGCGAACATGCCCCAGCCATTGCCGACCCATACCGCTTCCAGCGGAATCCATCCGGTCTCGTTGCTGTCGGGCTGCAGCAGCACCTTGACCGCATAGGCGTTGGGATCGTATCCAGATACGATGCCGCGGCGCGCCGGCTCGTCACCGTTCAGCGATTGCGCCGCCTGGCGCACTTGGTTGCTCAGAAACATCAGGTTGCCGTGTTGGGTGTCTGGTTTTTCGCCTCCAGCGACATGCGGAAGGCGCCATCGGTCGAATACGCTCGCGAGATCGTGCTGGCGTAGTACGTTTGGTCGAATACCGTCCCGGTGCCCTGCACCGCTACGATGTTCTGGGCCGTCAGCAGCAGGTCGCCGGGCAGATCGGCCTGGACGTTCATCTCGTGCTTGCTCAGCTCTTCCAAGATGGCCTGGGCCCGCTGGCGCGCCTGGTCGGCGGTGAGGTTCGGGACGTTGTAGACGTATTCCTGCGCTGGCTCGGTCGACCTGGCCGACTTGCTGGTGACCTTGTTGTAGACTCGCTTGCGCTCGACCACCTCATTCACGACCGCCTTCTTTTTCGAGTCATAGGACAGCACTCGCACCTTCAGGTCCTTCGCGATCGACAGGTTGCGCCGGAAGCGCATTGCAGGTGCATTGGCTATCGGGAAACCGTTCGGGTCGGTTGGCTCTTGCCACTGGAGCACATACGGGTCAGCGCCGGGCGAGGTCCTCGGTTCAAAGTGCAGCTCGTTACCCTTCACATAGGCCTGAAAATGCTCAATCTGCGCCAGGCGCGTGACAATGTCCCAATAGGTGCAATTCGTCTCCACCAGCGCCTTCACGATCTGGTAGTAGCTGCCGGCCGCCGCCTGGGTCTTCGTGACGACCGGCTTCAGCCCACGCTCGATGGCAATCTTGGTGACGATGTCCGAAGCCACCAGCGAACCGGAACTGAATGAAATCGTGCGCTTGTAGTCGATCAGCTTCGATGTCAGGTCGCGTCCGGTGAACAACATGATGTCGCGCACCGGATCGAACTCCAGATCATCCACGTTCCCCACCAGAAAGCGGGTCAGCTCCGCAGCCGTGAAGTAATCCGGATCTGCAGGGAAGCCGAGATAGAACTCCAGCTGCAGGTTCTCCTGCACTGCCCACCAATCCCACCTGCGGCCGGCGGGCTGCTGCGACATTGCCACCTCCAGGCGGAAGGTATCGGCCTGGAAGAACGAATTGTTGTCGACCGTGAAAGACAACACGGCCTCGATTCGTTCGCCGTTGGCAAATACCATCCCCCGCGGCGCCTTGGCGTCGCTGACAACTACCGCTTCATTGATCATTTGGACAGGACGCCGCCGCTGCTCTGTGGATTGTTGGGGATGGTCAGGAAGGTGATACCGCTAATCTGCGGGTCAACGACCTTGTTCGCCTGCGCGATGGCCGTCCATTGCTGCGCGTCGCCGTACTGGGCGGCTGCCACGTCGTACAAGGTCCCGCTGCCGGCCGCCACCGTGCGCACGTTCGGGCCGCCGCCGATCAGGTTCAGGTTCGACTGAATGCGGCCCGCCGCCGACTGCAGGCTGTACAGCGCCGACGATTGAGTGAACGCCGTCACCTGGCCGGTCAGCCGCGCCGCCTGCTGCGCGATCGGGTTGTTCGGCAGGATGCCGCCCAGCGTCGTGACGCTGTTGATGGTGTTGGTGACGCTGGCCGTCAGCGTGTTCACCCGCTGCAGTACGGCCGACACCGGCGTCATGACCGAATTGATCGTTGCCTGGGCCGCGTTGGCGAAGCTCGACACCTGGTTGATCGCGCTGTCCATCGTGTCCAGCATCTCGGACAAGGTGGGGTCGCCAATCAGGTCGCCCAGGGCCTTGCACGCCGCCGAGTCCTTCTTGATCGGCGTGCCGAAGTCCGATAGCGGGAACGAGTCCTGCGGCTGGGTGAAGTCCTTGACCACCTCCAGCTCGATCGTGAACGGGATCCGGTAGGCCTTCTCGATGTTGAACTTGAAGCGTCGAATGACGACGCTGTACGAGAAATCGAAAAACGTCAGCGGCAGCGGCCGGCCCTGGACGCGCAACGTGTCCAGGTACCGGGCGCGCTCCAGCGCCGTGCCACCGGTGAAGATGCCGTTCCAGTCGATAGGATCGTCGTCGCGCCCCATGGTCCGGATCGCGCGCGCGCCACCCGGGAACCTGTGGACGACCATTGATTGCGCCCCGCCCAGCGGTATGCGCTCGGGAACCTCCATTCCAGAGAACTGGAAATCCCCGAGGTACAGTGCGGTATCTGGCATTTATCGTCCGCCCACCGGACGTGGGCTCATGGTTGCGTCGAAGAAGTTCGGGCCCGTCGGCGGGCGGCCCATTTCCTTGCCGATATACTTCCCAGCAATGAAGCCGACCTTCTGGCCATCCATATACACATGGCCGGCCTGGCCGGAATTTCCAGACCGTGCAGCAGACTCAACGGTCGTCAGCGGTGGCTTTGCAGGCTCGGTGCCGATGCCTAGGTCTTTCTTGAACCGGTCCCAGCCGCTGGGCAGCGCATGATTGGGCGCCGACTTGTTGAACTCGGTGATCTGGCGGAAGATCTCGGCACCGGTGTTCAACATCGATGTCACTGCCGGCAGTACACTTTTTCCGAACTCCGTCTTGAAGTTCGCCCATGCAGCTTCGAAGTTCTCTTCGGCTCCAGTAGCCGTTTCCATATAGGCCTTGTTGGCTGTCAGGAAGTCCTTGGACTTCTGGATACCGGCGGTATCTTTCGCCACCTTCAACTGGTTCGTGACATAGAAGCCGAGGTCAGCAGATGTGTTCCGGTTGAAGTTCGCCGATAACAGGCTCGCTACTTCCTCATTCGACATGTCTAGGCCATATTTCTTCTTGATCGCTGGCATCAGGACGTCCAGCACGAACTTGTTACGGTCCGCAATGAACAGCTTCGTGTTGTCTGCCGAGAGCCCGCCTGATTGAATCAGGTTTCCACCGTTGGCCGCCACGATCTTCTTATAGTCGGCATCTTTCTCGAACTGCTGGCGCCAGGTCGCGACCTTCGGGTCGACCTTTTCCTGCCACAGGCCAAGGTCCATCATGAAGGCCTTCGCCTTCTTGTCCATATGCCCGCCCACCAGCGACGAGAGGGCCGTCATTTCCATGGTACCGGCCGTCGGGCCGGTGTTTGCCGAGATCAGCGCAGCCGCGGGCCCGTAGAGGTACTCAGGCGACGCCAGTTGATACGCAAGCTTGCCGGTGCGGCTCATGGCAAAATAATCGGTAGGGCTCACGACGCCCTTCGTGAAGAAATGCACCTGGCTTTGCATGCGCATTTCTTTGTCCAGTTCGGCGGCGTTTTGCATAACCGGGTCACCGCGGTGCTCCAGCGCCTTGATCGAATCGATCACCAGGCGGTCGACTTCGTGGCCACCGTTCTGAATCTTCGCCGCGTTGGCATAGGTGGCATACGGCGCGGCCAGGTCCAGCGAATGATGCAGATCGCCCGTGGCGGTGTGCAAGTCCTGAATCAGCGCCATATTTTCGGTGACCTTCGTCCCCTTGACCAGGCTGGCCAGATCCTCTGACTTTTTCAGCACCTCGGCATTTTCGGCCTTCGAGAGGTTCAGGTTGGCAAAGTCGTATTGCGCCTTTTCCAGCTTCTTCGCCTCTTGATAGAGAGAGTTGCCGATGTAGATCGTGGCGCCGCCCACCATCAGCGGCACCAAAGCGCCGGTGCCGACGCCCATCCCAACCGTACCGATACCGAACCCACCTGGGCCCACGTGGACGTTGCCGCCATGGATACCGCCGCCGTGGCCGCCGCCGCGCCCGGCACCACCTGGGCCTCGCCCACCGCCGGGACCACGCCCGCCCGGGATGATTCCTGGAATGATGCCCGCTGTTCCACCTGAGCCACCGCCCCCACCTGGGCCAAAGCCGCCTGGACCGAAACTACCTGGCATGACACCCGCAGCCTTGATCCCACGCAGATTTCGTTCCAGCAGAATCGCTTGCTGATTGGCGCGCTCCAGCTTGGTATCCAGCAGGCCCGTTTCGACGTGCAACGCCTTGATGCCTGCGGTATTGCTGCCGATCGTCTTGAGCGACTTGTTGAGCGACACCGCCAGCAGGTCTATCTTTTGGAATTGCTCGGCCAGCTTGAACAAATGCGGCGCGACCAAGTCATTCAGCTTCAGGGTTACCCCGATGGCGTAGACGTCGATCATATTTAACCTATACTGAAATTTTTCCCGGATCGGGCCATGGACACCCTCAAGCCGACGCTCAAGACACGCCTACACGAATGGCTCGCCCACCATGTTTCTTGGATTCAATATCCGAAACACCCTGTTTATCGCCAGGTCGAACCGAAGCCGCCACGGGAGCGTGGTTCACCGCTAATTTGGCTGCTGGCCATCATCCCGGTGCCGTTCCTGTTTTCTGTTCCGCTGGTGCTGATCGTCTATCTGTGGGGCATGTACGATCTTTATCGACGGTGGCTTACCCGCTGACTTTCTTGATCGGCCGCTTCCAGCCCTGGCCGCTGAGCCACGCCATCGCAGTCAGCCCCACAATCCCGTGCACTCGGTTTTTGCTGTGCATGGCTGCCGGTCCCAGCACAGGACGTGGTGGAATATGGAGTGTTCCGAGCTCGTGATAGACCATCTTCTTGTCGGCTGATCCGACCACCGCGCTGTTCCCCTCGGTGGTCTTCTTGATGCTCTTTTTCAAGTCGCCAGTCCGCAGCAACGGCGCCTCAAGCGAATATCCGAGGCGCTTCTTCTCCTGCTCGGTGCTGTCGGCCAGTTCTTCCCATTTAGGATAGGGCCCGATCGCTCCCTGGTACTGGCCGATCATGCCGGCGGCGGTCCGGCGCACCTCTTCGGCCGACTTCTCGACGATATGCTTATCCACCTCCGGCTGCAGGGCTCCCAATTTCAGAAGGTGCCGGGCGAAAGCGCCTGGGCTATCGAAATTCATGGTTTCTGATCCTCAAATTTCCGAGTATTCCAGTTCATCTTTCGTCCCGTTTTTTGCTCGGAAATGATGATGGCGAAGCCTTTCCGCATGACTGGATTCATCGAAAAGGCAAGGTCGAACGGCACCCCGCTACCCGCCAACCATAAGGCCTCTCGGATATCGGAGTCATCGACTATTTTTTTATTGCTTCCTCATCGCCCCCTTGCGATGGCTTCTTCGTGAAGTGTTGCTTGATGCCTTCCTGTACCGCTTTGAATCCGTGCTCGTCCAAGCGCTGGATCAGAGCGCGCATTTCGCCGTTTGAGCCGACCTTCATCACCGGCTGGCCATCGATGGCGCTCACGTACAGCAACGGTATGCACATGCTGCGATAGACGTTGTTCTCGGCCGCGTCGCCGAGAACCTCGATCAGGTCGAATTGGTCCAGAATTCCTGGCTTTTTGATGGAGATAGAACGCCCCGTCTCGTCGGTGATGACGTGGACCGCGTTCTCGGCTGAGAGAATTTGCTCCGACGGCAAAATCGTGACTGTTGGCTGATTCGACATGTTTTTCCTTGGAGAAATTGACTGCCGCCGGCGCCGGAGCGCCGCCGGGCATTATTGAATTTTGGTGCGGCGCGACGCGTGGAAATCCAGCTTGATCGTCACAGCCTTGTCGGCTGTCTTGCTGCCCAGGTCTTTCAGGTCAAGGGCGACATCTTCGTAGCGGTACTGGGTGATGCCGCCGTTGGGCTCTTGAATGGTTTCCTGAATCGTCCCATAGGGCGTATTCACACCTGCGTAGTAATCCGCCTCGATCTGCGCCCAGTAATCCTCGACAGAACTGTTGAAGCGGTCGATATCCAGCGATCCCTGCCATGGACCTGGCGTGACCAGGGTCCGTGTCTTGCCGTCGAATCCCTTGCGTTGATCGACGCCGTTGCTGGGCGACGAAGAGAACGCTGTGATTGCCGCTGGCGGGATATCCAATGTGCCGCGCGAGGTCACGACGACCAGGCGAATATCCTTGCCTACGGTTTGTCCACCAACTGACATAAAAGCCTCCAAATGAGAAAGCCGCCCGAAGGCGGCTTGGTGTGATTGATGGCAGTTATGCCGTTGCGGTGCTCACGCGGGCGACTTGAACCGACTGCCCGCCTTCGAGATTGATCAGGAACTTCTCGACCACCGACAGATATTTCACTTTCACGTCCATCTGCATGTAGCCGGTGTTGATGCGCGCCACCGAGTTGTTGCTCAGGTCGCAGATGGTGGAGAAGTCGTCGATCATGCCCAGGCCGGTGCCGCTGGTGGATTGCTTCATGCCAGCCAGGAAGGAATCCACTGTCGCCTTGGCTGCCGAGCGCGTCGGATCATCCTTCTGCACCGACTGCAGCTTGCCGACGTACTTGCCCATGCCCGCATTCAGGGTATAGGCGATGTAGTTCGTCATCCGGGTGTAGTTGTCGCCGTTGGTGACCGCGTTGCTCGACGTATTGTGGCCGAAGCGCGCGCCGAAGTAGTTGCCACCCGGAACCGGATTGGTGACCACATCGATGCCGGCCTGGCCTAGGACTTGCAGCTCGGCGCCCGAATAGACACGGTTCTGGATGGTGCGCTGCGTGGCGACGATGCCGTAGAGCTGCTTGTTCAGCGACGACTGCTCTGGCGACATGTTCGACATCAGGCCGGCGACGAAGCCTTGGGGCGACACCAGACGAGTGAGGCCGTTGACTGTGTCCAGCCAATAGATCCAGTCGCCCAGCAGCAGCTTGAACGCATAGCTGTCGATGCCGGCGGTCGCCTTGACGCTGGCGGCGTTGGTGATAGTTTCGCCCGCCGGGCCCACGCCGACCATGTAGATGCCCTCGGACAGGCCGAACGAGACCTGCGTCGTCCAGCTGGTGGAGTCGTCGAGGTCGGCCAGGAGCGCGATCGACGCGCCGGTGTTGCGTAGGCTGTACATGCCCGACCGGTTCGCGGTGTCCACGCCCAGCATCACCGAGCTGGTGATCGAGGTGACGCCGTCGGTGCCGCCGGCCAGCGTGACAGTGGCGGCGGCCAGGGCTGCGGTACCGGCGCCGGCCGTGGCCACGACCAGGTCGGACTTGCCGCGCAGCGCGCCATTGCCGTTGTTGATCGCGGCGGCCATGTTGACCCAGAGCGCGTTACCGGTGCCCGGGATGTTGTCGAAGACCTCCGGCTGGTAGCCGGGCAGTGCCAGCGTGATGCGCGAGGTATTGGCCTGGCTGCCGGCGCCGAGCGTGGCCTGCAGGGCGTTCCCGGTGGTGCCGGTGTACTTGGCGGTCAGGGTAAGGCAGGATGCCTGCACGACTACGGTGGCGGCCAGGTCGGTACCGTCGGTCACGCGCACGAAGCGGAAATTGGCGGCGCCCTGCAGCACGGCCACGGCAACCTGCGTGCCCATGTCGTACTTGCGGTTCTGGATCTGGCCGTGGATGCGGGCATAATCGGCCATCGAGCCGCCGATGGACGGCGCATTGACCGGGCCCCAGGTGGCGGTGCCCACGATGCCCAGCACGTTGGTCGGGACGCCATTCAGCAAAGCGACTTGCGGCGGCACGATCTGCACGTACAAATCGGGGACTACCAATGCCGTCGCATTGATCTGGCCTTGTTGCACAACTGGCATTGAAGCCTCCAATGAAAAAAGCCCCTGTTACGGGGCCTGAAACGAAAATCCCCGCACTGGGCGGGGATAGGTATGGGTGGTGAAGCGCTTATTTGCTCTTCGCGGGCGCGAATGGCGACTCAGGCGCCGAGCTGGCCACCTTGACCACAAACTGCGCCTGCTCGCTGGCTAGGATCTCGGCGACGGTCTGCTCGTCGCTGATCTGGTTGCCGACTTGGTAGTCGCCGAAGGCGTGGGTAACGACAAGGTTCATAGTTGCCTCATGTGTTGATGATGATTTGGCCAACCGGCGCGCCGCCGGGCAGCGGCACGACCGAGACGGCTGTTTGCTCGGTGACAACCTGCACCGCCTGCAGCGCATGCGTCACGGCGAATTCGACGGCGTAGAGCAGATCGTGCCGGTACACGCCCTGCTTCTGCAGGTCGTCGATCTGGGCGCTGCTTCGGTACCGTACGGTGCCCTGGGTGCCGTCCGGCAGCTCGATGCGGTAGGCAGCGGCCAGCGCAGGCATCAGCAAAGCCGCCAGCGGGTCGCGCTGATCGAAGCAGTTCGCCCAGATCGAGACCTGGAACACCTTCTCCAGCCGCATCAGCTCGCGAATGCTCGTGCCTTCCGTGCCGATGCGGGCGATGATCGACTTCGCGCCCGACACCGTCAGCACGGGCCCGACGCTCGACGCCGCGCGGTCGGCGCTGATCAGGGTCGCCAGTGCCGTAGCGATGCTGGCCAGGGTATCGCTCGCCTGGACGGCATAGACGTAGGGCTTGTTGTCCACCAGCACCGCGATGTTCTGGGCCGGCGCCGCCGCCCCGCCGAACGTGACGGTCGACCCGGTCACTGCCAGCGTCACCGTGGCCGGCACGACCGCCAGTTCCTGCCACTCCATCATGCGCGCCGGCAGGATCCGCTCGGTCGGCGTCGGGAAGACCGAGATGTTGACGATGCCACCCTTCATGTCGGCGCCGATCTGGACCACGTCCGGCCAGCCCTGATAGACCTTGACCGGCACGCCAGTGATCGACGGCGCCGCCGTCCCCTCCGGGTACACGATCCCGGCAATCAGGCCGACCAGAGTGTTCGCAACGTCGGTGAAATCGGCCATTACAGATGTTCCTCTACCGTTGTCAGACGCCAGCCCATATCGGTCTGCTCGGCGCCCTGCACTGCGTACCGGCGTCCGAGGTCGTCGATCAGCGTGTCGCTGGCGTTGATGATGATCGGGATCGACGGCGGCAGCAGGACCTGCCAGCCGACGTTCTTGGTCGCGCCTGGCAGGTTCGAACCGGTATTTTCCATGCGCCCCTTCAGCAGGACCGACGCCGGCCAGCCCTCGGCGCCCAGCACGTCCACTGCTTCGGCCGCGCAGTTGCCGCGGTACCCGCCGGCGCCGACGGCGCTGCTTTCCGGCATGCGCGTCAGCCGGATCCGGCGGTTGCACTGCACGCACTGGATTGGCAGGTGCAGCTGCTGGCTGGCGATGAAGTAGATCGTCGTGCCGTTGACCAGGTAATCGCCTGGCTGGGTCAGCCGACCGTCGAACAGCCCATACCAGACCGAGTCGCCGTAGCGGTCCGGCCGCTTGTAGGTCATGTCCTCGGCGTTGAAAGCGGCGTTCAGCGTGCCGGCGGCCGTGGCCAGCGGGTTGCCGGTGCCAGCCGGCCGGAACTGGGTGTAGACCAGGCCCAGGCGCTTGGCGGCCTTCGCGTAGCCGCTGTAAATCTTGTCTTGCAGCTTCAGGGCGTCCATCAGGTATCCAGGTTCAAGTTGAAACCGCCGCCAGTGGTATATTTGAAATCCAAAAAAACAGGGGGAAAGATGACCATAACTGAGGCGATTCGCAAGCTCCAAGTTTTCGTGGTGGACTTAGTTTTAACCGTAGCCGGCTTGATTGCCCTCATCGCTGGCCTATTATCAATATTCCGTGACAACGCTGCATTGACGGCCTCATGTATCGGTGCGGGAATAATCCTTCTTTTCGCGTCGACGCTACATCGGTTCGAACTGCTGAAGGGTTTTGGTATTGAAGCCAAGATCAGAAAACTTGATGACACTATCGATAAGGCGCAAATAGCGTTGGATAAGCTTAGAGACGTCACAGAGCTGACACTTTCCACCTTGGTTTCCCTGCGAACCGGCGACTATGAGCAGATAAGATCGTTGACCGAATCGGCAAAATTGTCCGAAGCCATACGGAGTACACTTCAAGGCCTGCAAACTGACGGGCCTACAATCCGTAGAATTCTCTGGCCATGGGTGACATTCGAAGTCCGCAGCTTAGCCGGCGCAACGCCTGCTATGTGGTCCGATATCGTAATCAGTCGGCGTGAGTCCGAATCCGACCGAATGAAGGATTTGCCCGATGGTGAAGAGCGTCAACGACTGTCAACGATGCTGCAAGAGTCCCAGGAGTTTTCACGCGACTACATCCGAATATTCAGCACATGCGCGCCCGACAAAACTTTAACCGCAATTGATCACTCTATTTCCGAGCATCCATTAATGACCGAGAGCGACAAAAGAACTGCTATGGACAGATGCTCGAACCTGAAAAATGAAATTCGATTCCTTCTCGAACATCAGAAATTCAGAGATATAGAATATTGCCGAAGCCAGCTCCCCTATCGGCAATGAAACTCGTCGCGACAAACTTACGACCTTACAAGAGACACCGAGGCACTTCCAGCTAAACCAGAACCCGGCCTGAAACCAATAAATCGGCAAAGCTCCATTCGGACCCGGTTGTACAGCCCGAAGCGGTCGCCCACTTCCTGCTTGTTGTGCTTCCAGACGGCTGCCTCGTCGGTGTCGAGGTTCTCGCGTGCGCCGTAAATATCGGCTTCCAGCTCGTTCAGCCGACCGAGAAAATTGGCCGTCAGCACCTGCTCTTCGCTCTGCGTGAGCGTAGTCAGCCGCCGATGCAGCGACATGGTCACCATGCCGAAGGCGCCGTACACCAGGTCGTTGTCATCGGTGATGGGCATGCTGTTGCCGGCCAACTGGTAGCCCATGTACCGGCGCACGTCGGTCATTTGGGCTTCGGATAAAGCCATGTCGATCCTCGAAAAGTCAGCGCCGCCGGCACCTGGCCTGGCTAGAAACCAAGCAGGCCCGGCAGCTCGGCGGCGAAATATACCGCCACGTAGGCATGAATTACCGCCTGCATGTGGGTCGAATCGAAATACCCAGCCTGCGCGACGCCGTTGCACGGGACCTTATACAGCACCACGTCATTGAAGCCGGCGGCCGCTGCGCCGTCGTAGATCCGCTGGAAGATGTCGAAGCATCCCGTGGGATCGGCGGCGGTGAATACCCCCGCACGCAGGAATGGGTTGTAGTCGGTGATACCTGGGCCCATCGTGGCCGTCTGGTTCGCGGTCGTGACCCACAGATCGGTCGACGTGGCGCCGGGCGTGCGCGTCGTAGCGATCAAAGGCAGGTCCGGCGCCTTCCGACACTGACGAATCTTCGCCCAGTGATCCCGTTGCGTAGCCAACAGCCCGTAGCCGGGACGCGGGTCATCCCAGACCAAGCTGCTGTTGTTGGCGATCATGTTCGTGATCGATGCGTCGGCGAACTGCCCCTGCAGGGCGCGCTGCGCATAGCCACCGTAGAGTGCGGGCGTCCGCGCATTCGCCCCTGCCACGGCCGAGCGGGTCCAACTATAGCCACCGAGATTCAGCGCCCGGTTGGCGAAAGCCAGCGCGCCGTCAGCATCGCCATAAATGGCGCCGGCCGGCGATGGGTTGCGGTCGCTGTTGTTGGCCGCGATGCTGTCGCCATCAACCGAAACCAGCTTCTTGCCGAAAGCGCCCGTACCGTAGACGTTGCTGACGGTGTTCGAAACCTGCCCCGTGGTCGGGCCGATGGCAGACCAGTCCTTCAGGCCGATATACAGCCCGGCGGCGGCCCCATCCTTGATCATGTCGCCAAGGTCGGCGCGATTCGACGCAATGATTCCGGTTGGCACATACTGGCCGACCGGCGCCGTCATCTCCTGCTGGATCAGGTACCGCGTGTTCGCCGGCAACACGCTGCCGATTGCACGGTCCGAAAAGCCTCGAAAACCACTCGGCATGCCAATGGATAGACCATCGCTGGAGATAGTCCCGCCGTTGGCCAGGAACTCAGCACCGGTTGCCGGCGATCCATCCAGCTTCCGCAGGTAGCCATACTGGCCAGCGGCGGCCTTGAACCAGGTGAACG
The DNA here is from genome assembly GCF_000282575.1 of Herbaspirillum sp. YR522. Lineage (GTDB taxonomy): Bacteria > Pseudomonadota > Gammaproteobacteria > Burkholderiales > Burkholderiaceae_D > Herbaspirillum. Next base: position 11,871 of record NZ_AKJA01000046.1, read on the forward strand.
ACACCATCGTCGCGCCAGACTGGTTCGAACCGCTGCCGGTCGTCCCGATCAGCATGTTCGTGCGGAACGTGACGGTATTGCCTACCGCCTTCTCCTGCGACGCGGCCTGCTCTGCGGCGTCGACGTAGGCGTTCACGGCCTCGACAAAGAGATCGGTCAGGGCGACGTTGGATGAGTCGCTGCACCGGGCCGTGCGGTAGTTGTTCGTGCCCAGCACGCCCCGGCCGATGGGGAGGGTGACCCGTTTCGCGCCGGACAGCACTGGCTGGCAGTTCGTGCCTGCTGCCGTCGGCGCCGCGGTCGATCCCGCTCCATTCGTCCCCACCGAGGTCAGCGTGAACACCTTGTTCACGTCAGCCGGCATGACCAGGTACGGCAATGTGCCGACCTGCACACCGTTCGAGAACACACCAGTGATGACCGCGTCTGCCCCCGTGAAGGTGCCAGGCGTCGCGTCAAGCTGCTCGAAGACCTTCGGCGAGCTGTTGATCACCGGCGCAGCCTTGACGGTCGGCGCAGCGCTGACGTTCTTGTAGATGCCGCCCGACATCGCGAAGATGCCGGCCACCGCGGCATAGACGCCGGCCTTCTTCACGAAGGCGCCGACAGCGTCCGCGTAGGCGCCGGATTTCTTGACTTTCAGGGTCATGGTGCGGTCTGGACGTAGAGGGTGCCGTCGGGCCGGCCGTCATTGTTGTTGGGCGCTGCGGAGGAAACCACGATCTGCGGGAGATTGAGGATCGCCGGCAGCGTGGTGGCAACAATGGATCCGCTGGAGCAGGTAATACGCACGCGGCGAATGCCCTGGTACGGACCGATTTGCTGGAGCGTCGTAGCCGCTAGCGTCCAACTCTGCAACGAGTTGCCGCGGCCGGCTGCGTCGTCCAGCAGGTACGCCATACCAGCACCGCCCGCCGCCGGCACGATGTTCAACGCATCGCCCTCCTGCAAGGTGAGCGTCGCGTGCTCGCCAGCGCTGATAATCTTGGTGGTGGTCATAGTCTCGTGCCCTGGTAGGTACTGCGGTTACTTGTTCTCTTGATTGGCTGCGTCGAGCAACGCCTGCAGATCGGCCTTCTTGGTAACGCCGTCGGGAATTACGATGTTCTTGGCGGCCAAGGCGGCCTTTATTTCTTCCACGTTCATCGCCTTCTTGGTCACGCCGTTGGGATCGAACAGTTCGTGCACCTCGGCATTGAAGTCCGATTTGTTGATCAACACGAAATCACCTTGAGTGGCGGAATCGCTCGACTTCACCTTCATGGTTTCGACTTGTTCCATCTTCTTCTCCGTAATGGAAAAGGGAGATGCCGAAGCACCTCCCTCTTGGTACAACTTGAATTTATGACCGCGCGTGAATTAGGCGCCGATCAATGTGCCCGAGTGGCGCGGAGTGACCATTTTCTTGCCCCAGGCCAAGTTCACTTCGTAGCGGACCTGGCGCTTTTGGCGGTAGATGCAGAACTCGTAGGTGATGCCGGACACCGGATCAGTGACCATCATCACGTCATCTGCCGCATCGCCGCCTTCCGGCATGGCTGGCGCGCGGGTGGCCAGCTGGATGGCCGAACGATGGAAGAACATATTGCGGGTCGTGGCCGCGATGATGGTCACAGCGGTTGCGGCAGCCGGGATGGCCTGCTGGAGACCAGGCTCTTGCAGGGTGATGGTGCCACCGGCGGCCACGTTGGCATTGCCAGCAGCCAGCAGGTACTTGTTGCTGTCACCTGCAAAGGTGACGATGTCGCCGACGATGGCAGTACCGGTGCCGGCTGCAGCCAATGTGATGATGGTGGCGCCCACGGCGTAGCCAGCAGTGTTGGTCGTGGCCGAAGCTGCGGTACCGGTGGTGACGTTCTTCTTCACCTGGCCGGAGTTGTGCAGCTGCAGGCCTTCGACGTCGCCCAGTGAGCCGCGACGCAGCAGATCATCGGTCCCGGCTTCGTTCACGCGGAACAGGCCCGACTGCTTGCCGCGGATATTCGCGACGGCGGTCGAGCCCAGGACCAGGTGCAGGTCGGATTGCGGCGCGCCGTTGTCGTCGAGAATCTTGCGCGACTGCGCGAAGTCGGACAGGTCGGATGCGGTACCGAAGGGGGTCGTGTTGTAAGTGCCGTAGGCGCGCGAGGTGGCGATGTGCAGCCCGGCCAGGTCGGACTCCACCTCGTTGGTCAGAGTGCGCAGCGCTTGGGCGATGCGATCACGATTCACCACGGCCAGCGTGCCACCGTTCTGCAAGGCCTTGGTTTCCTCGCCGGTGATGCCGAAAGGAACCGAGCGCGCCTTATCGATGGTCATCGCGACGTTCCCGATAGTCTGGTTCGGGGTATCCGCAGCATAGGCGCCGACTTGCAGGTCTTCTGCCGCCATTGCGCCAACCACTGGCGACATCACGACTTCGTTCAAGGCCGCGCGCTCCGCAGACGAATCGCGGGACACGGCAGGGATGAAGCCAACTAGCTCGCGCGAGACGACATCCATCGCCTCGTAGATGGTTGGAATCAGATTGGTGAGGGTAAGAGCGCCCATGTTTGAGGCCTTTCAGGGGAAAAATTGCTGTTAATCCGTGATCGTGACTTTCGGGTCGCGGCCGACGCTTGCCTTTTCGGCAGGCGGCAGCGAATCGAACTGAGCACGGGTGATTTTCTTGTTGCCGTCGGCGAACTTGGGGCCGCCGCCATTTCCGCCGCCGCTGCCAGCGCTCCCGGTCGGGAACCAGTGCGGGGCTGCTTCTTTCATGCTCTCCAGCCATTCGGCGGGCGCGAACGGGGTCTTGCCGTCCTTGCCTAGCACCACCTGGCCACCGTCATCCAACTGGACGGCCTTGCCGCTTTCATCCAGCGAGAACATGGAGCGGCCACGGAACAGCGCATCCTCGATGGCATGCGGATGCAGGCCGGCCGTGGACGCAGCTGCGCGGATCGTGTCATCGAGGACACGACCCTGGAATGCGCTGGCGCGCTTTTCGGCTGCCGCGACCTTGTCGTTGGCTTCCTGAACGGCACGCTCCGAGGCGGTGCGCAGCTTTTCGGTACGTTTGTCGATGACTTCGGAGAGCTTTCCGGCGGCGATGAGCTTGGCTTCATCGTCGTTTTCCAGCTTTGCCATCAGTTCGCGCATGGCCGAAGGATCGATGCCTTCGAAGGCCTTGAGCGAATCCTTCAGCTTCTTCTGATCGCCCAGCAGCTCGCTGTTTTTGGTCTTGAGGCCACTGGTTGCGTCTGCAACAGCAGCATCGATGACCGCCTGGATCTCGGGAGTGATTTCCAAGCCGCCACCACCGCCATCGCCTGCAACGTGAAAGCGGAAGAAATTGAACAGGAGGTGCTTGAGGAGCTTGCTGACGGAAAGATGCATGGTTTATCCCCTTGGGATGGTTGAATAAGCGGCCTGGCCGCGCGGATGTGAAAAAGCCCGGCCTAACCGGGCTTGAAAGCAAATTTGGGACGTGCGGGAGCCGCTACTCGACCGCTTCTGGCGTCTTGGACGGCTCCGGCGTGTCCTTCTTGCGGGCGGCGTCTTCCTCTTCCGCCGTTCGGGTCGACACGATGACCTCGCCCGCCTGCAACTGGGCAAAAAACGTCTCGAAACTGATGGCGCCGCCTTGCAGCGCCTGTACCAGGGCCGTCAGTTGCTCCGGCGTCATCGGCATCGGGAAGAAATCGCGGTTCAGGCTGAACACGACCTCGCCAGTGATGCCGGCCCACTCGCAAAACACGACCAGCGCCTTCTGGATGCCGGTCGACAGCGTCTGCGCGGTGCTGGCCAGGACAGAATTCTCGCCAGCACGATGCAGGCCGGCCGTTTCCGCCGCCTCGGCCGCCTTTTTCTGCGCCTCCAGCATGCGGGCGCCGAGGATGGCCAGCAGGTTTTCCTTCCGCGTCAGGTTCTTCTCCAGCGCATCGAGGCCCTGCCCTGTGAATTCGAGGTAGGACGCCTTTGCGTCAGGATTCGGGAACAGCCAGGCCGTGGCGCTCCCGATGTACAGCTTTTCAGGCGGCTCACCGTTCGGCCCGTTTATCGGCGCGTAGCCACTCACCACCGGTGTCGGCAAGCCGGCGAAGTGGCAACCGTGCTCATAGTCCGCGCTGGTCAGGTAGTGCGAATAATTCATGTCGACCAGGTCAATCAGCGGCGGCAGATCGCATGTCGGCGTCAGGTCGTCCACGCCCATTACCCAGAACGGAATGCTTGTCAGGCTCTTGCCGCCCATAGTCGGGTAGACCGTGGGGCCGATCTGGACGTCTCGCTCAATCCCGGTGTTTGGATCTTTCTGCACCTCGAAAACGCGCACGCGGTAGTGGTGGCTGCCGTCGGTTGCCGATTCCAAGTCCAGCACACGGTATTGCGTCACGGCTTTGTCTTCGAACTCGTCGACCCGGTCCAGACGCTGCTCGACCAGCACCACCAGGGTCAGCTGGTACGTGTTGTCGACCTTCGCAAAACGCCAGTTGATTATCGACTCGGCGCAGTACATGGCCAGGGACGGTCGCAGCTTCTGGCGCTGGGCGTCAGCCAGCGTTGTGCCAGGTGCCGCCTCTGGGTAGTCGGCAAACAGCCCGACACGGCCGACCGTGATCGCTTCCTCGCTCAGGGTCTTCGCCAACACCTCCAGAGGCGAGCCGGACAAGGTCACGTCGGCCAAAAGGTCCTTGGCTGCATCGGGCGCTGTGATCGTCGGCGGCTTGCGGAACAGCAAACCCAGCATGGCAGCCATCGAACGCCACGTCGCGCCGTAGAACGGCGTGCGCATCACGTAGGCTGTATAGGCCTTGTCGTCCTGATCCTTCAGGCGCGGCAGATATTCCTCGCGCGCGGCATGCACCGCGCTCTGCCCGGCGGCGGCATCGCGGCAGCGCTTCCACAGCGGCGCCATGGCCACGTAGTCAGGATGCTGGTACTTGACGCTCATTACACTCCGCCTATCGAAACTTTTCGCATTTGGTTGCTGCTGATCGGCCAGCGCTTCACGATGAAGTAGCCGACGGCATCGTTCGGGTGGTCAAACCCCTTCTTTTCTTCGCCCTTCTTGTCCTTCACCGGCTGACCCTTCTCGTCGTAGATCTGACGCTCAAGGCTCAAAGTGAGCTTCTGACAGCGATTCGTGTTGACCAAGAACCGGCGCTCGCCGGCGGTGTTGCAGAACATGGCGTTGACACTGTTGATGCGGTCTTTCACGCCCGGGTTGGCCGAATCGACCACCACCGTGAATCCCGCCTTACGCAACAGGGAGAGATCGGATTCGCTAGCGTCGGATGTTTTTCGATTCTGACCAGACGCATCTGGATAGACCGTGATCTGATGCCCAGGAAACCGCTCTTTGATCTTCTCGATCATGGCTGGCGTATCGAACACGCCTGTGAATTCGTCGACCGCGCGCGGCAAGCCCTCCCGAATCACGCACACGATGGCGGCCATATGGCTGACGTTGAAGTCCATACCGATGTGCAGCACGTCTGCAGACTCGCCAGCACGTGCAGGTCTGACCAGATCGTCGGTGTGGTTGTGGCGCCGATCAAAGCAGTAATAAATCACGCCCTGATAGTTCTCGAAGCTGGCTTCGTATTCCTGCCGGAAGGTCTTCGGATCCATCTTGCGGCGAGCCGCTTCGATTTCCTCGGCGGGCACGTTGCCGCCTTGCACCGAGGTGTACAGCCAGCTCCTATGGTCCGGCTCACGGCCTGCCTGACCATCCAGGTAGCTGTCATAGCAGTGGTTGAAGCCCTTTGGCGTGCCAATGCGCAAGGCATGCCCGCCGATACGCAGCTCTCCGTCCACGTAATAGCGGCAAGTCGATAGCATTGGCCGCAGGACTTCTTCCCATGCAACGTAAGGACAGTCCGCCCATTCGTCCACAAGCGCGAAGAACAGGCCCGAGCCGCGAAGGTTGTCGTAAGAGTCCAGACCGACAATGCGCACGATGTGCCCTGACTTCAGGGTGATCGAGCATTCCGTCTCGTTCGGCTTGAGCGCTCGCCAGCTTTGCGGTATCGCCTGCTTGAGGCGACGCCAGAAGACACGCTTGGCCTGCTTGAACGTCGGCGCGCAGTACCAGATTTCATCCTCGACGCTGACGTTCCACGCGGCGGCCAGGCGCGCGGCACGCCGGATCTCAGCTTTCCCGAGGAACGTCTTGCCGAATCGGCGACCACAAACCGCGTCACGGAAACGGGCTTTGGGCTGCCAGCCCCATGTATAGATGTTCGCCTGCTTCGGCGTCAGCGCAACCGGTCCGTCAGAGAATCGGCTTGTCTGGGACATCTTCGTCGGGGCTCAAAACGTATTCAGGGCGAGACGGCATCCCAGCCTCTGGGCTGACAGGCAACGCATGCGGGCTATCCAGCCGGCGATTGACATAGACGTCGCCCATTTCCTTGGCCGCCTGCTCGATGATCTGCATCGCCAGCGGTAGATTGCCCTTCGATTCAGCCTTGTCTGCCATGCGATCCAGCAGCCGCAACCTGGTGGCCCGATTGGCAATGCCGATCTCGGCCGTCTCTTCCCGGAAGCGATTGCGCGTGTCCTGAAACAGCGTCCGCCACTTGATATTCAGCGAACGGCCAGCGTACTTCGTCGGGTCGTAGCTCTCCACCTGTTGACGCGTGACGTCCAGTTTGAACTGCTCTTTGACCGATGCAACAACCTGCGATGGCTTGTCGAAGCACGCCAGGGCTTGCACGATGAAGGCCTTTACCTCGTCCTTGAGTGCCGCCATTGGTTGCCTTCCGTCAAGGGTCTGTCAAGGTCAAGCCGCCTTCAGCAGACATGTGCCACAAGCCCTCGCAATGTTGATTTTCGCCACCTCCGGCGCGTTCTTTGCTGCCTCTACCATCCGGGCAACATCGGCCGACGTTCCGTAGCGCCTGACCACTCCTGTGAATTCCTCGACATCGTGCCCACGGATGGCAAGCTTGGGCTGCCCGTCCTTCTTGAAGGCAGGCTGCCCGAACGCGTCTGTCTCTTGGCCGATGTGGTACAGCTCGTGCTCCACCAGTGCGCAGAACTCCAGGTCAGAGCAGTTCTGCACGTACATGGCGTCAAGCGTGATCAAGTAGCCGGGCACGCGCCTGAACCAGTGGATCATCTGCTGCTCTTGCCGCCCCTTCTGCCAAGGTCCACAGCGGAAGGTCACTTCCTCGCACTGGCCCAGTACCGTGCGGCCGGCCTTCACAAACCCGCCGGCAGCCCATAGGAAGGCGATGTCGGCGAACTCAAGGTGCGCGTGGTCGGGATTGTGGAGCGGCGCGCCGGCGGCCAAGATGTTGGCCGACACCCAATCAGGGATATCCAGCGCGGGCACGTAAGCATCGCTCATGCCCTCCTCGATCAGCTCCCGAGGCGGCAACGGCCGGCTGGCCTGCGGCTGTTTGGTCTTTCCCATGGATTCAATTCAAATGACCGCCGCCCGCGCCATCGAAAACGCGGTGCTCTGCGGAAGGAGTCAGGCCTTCTACGTCAGCGGTCTGCCGCCCTTATTCCCGAGTGAAGCGGCTAGCGGGTGATGAAAGCCAGCATCCCTGCACAAGCCGTCGCTCTCATGCGCGCTTAGCCAGCGAACCGGCACTCTTGCAGGAATAAAAAAGCCGCCCGGAGGCGGCAGGTCGACCGAGGCCGATGGAGACGTTAAAAATGTACTCAAAAATGATTACAAATATCTTGCACACGTAATCATTTTTGATTACCCTGGCTTTGCTGAATCAAACGAAAGGAGGTGCGGTGAAGCAGAGCGAGTTCGTCAGGTGGCTCAGGCAGCAAGGTGCGACATTCGAAGACGGTACCAACCACACGAAGGTCAAACTGAACGGCAAGACGAGCTTCCTACCGAGGCACCCCAGCAAGGAACTGAAGACGGGCCTTGTCGAGGGTGTGAAGAAGCAACTAAACCTGAAGTGAGGATGGCCCCGAAAGGGGCTGTCCGCTGATGCTCGCGGCTTCACCGCATTTTTTTGGCACTAGACTTTGTATCGTAGGATACAAATTGGAGGCAATGATGAAATACCCCGCACACTTCGAACCCGACACCGAGGCCGGCGGCTTCGTGGTCACCTTCCGCGACATCCCTGAAGCGATCACCCAGGGCGATACCGAAGCCGAGGCGCTGGCCATGGCGGCCGACGTCTTGCTGGGCGCGATCGAGGTCTACTTCGACGAAAAGCGCGAGGTGCCGGCGCCATCGAGCGCGAAACGCGGCGAGCACCTGGTGGCGCTTCCGGCCAGCGTCGCCAGCAAGGTACTGCTGCTCAATGAGATGCTCTCCCAGAAGGTCGCACCGAGCGAGCTGGCCCGCCGCTTGGATACCACCCGCCAGGAAGTGAACCGCCTGGTCGATCTGAAGCACGCAACCAAGATCGATCGCATTGAGGAAGCGCTGGCCGCGTTAGGAAAAAATCTGGAGCTAGCCGTCGCTTGAAACTTAAACCCTATAGCAAAGGGAGAAAGCAACGATGAAAATATCAATCGGCAACATTTGCACGACTTGCGCCAGACATACCGGCCACCCGCAGGTTGAATTCTCAGAAGTTGAATTTAATGATTCAGGCGTGTACGAATATGAATGCAAAAAAGGGCATCACGGCCTGACGGTTTTGCAACAACACAAGTTCGAAGTTCTGTTTGAAATCGCAATAAATGCAATAGTGGACGGTTACTACCGGGAAGCGATCTCCGCATTTGCGGCAAGCCTTGAGCGATTCTACGAGTTCGCAATTCGCACGTTAATGCTCAAAACAACAGGCTCGGATGTGCAATTCAAAGCTGCCTGGAAAGAAGTTCAGAAACAATCTGAAAGACAGTTAGGCGCATTTATATTTACATGGACGCAACATTACAAAGTCCTGCCGTTAATTCTCAGCACAAACCAGTCCGGATTGAGGAACGACGCCATACACAAGGGCAAGATAGTCACCAAGGAAGTAGCCATTCTATTCGGCGATGAGGTCTTACAAATTGCGACTGCTAACCTCGATAAACTGAAAGAGACCTGCGCAGACGAAATTTCGCAAATAAGCGTGTTGACGATGAGAGAAAATCTTGGCAAAGATTGCGATCGCGCTGAAAGGGCCTCTTTCACTAGAGGCGGCTTGCTCAGTGCATCTCATACCGTAGCCAAAGAATATCGTCGTACCCTCGCTGAAGAAATTAAGACCATGCAAGGTCTTCGCGAAATCAACGCCATGATCGCAGTTGATCAAAAAGTTCAAGAAAGACTTAATTCGCTCAGACTTTCCTCATCGCCGGACATGACATAAAAAAACCCCGAGCCGTTTCCGGGCGAGGCTTTGATTCTGCCGATACTTGAGAGGAAGCGCGGGGCCCAATCCTATCTGAAAAGTGGCCCCGCCGCCAATGCATCCGCTCAGGTATCGCTGCTGACAGTTTTCGAGACTATCAAATTGAGGCGTATTTTAGCCCCAAATGTGTAACGTCCTGTAGAGCTATTTTGTGTAATTTTTTTTACACACTAATCGACGACCGCTTCTTCCTCCTTTTCCTGGCGCATCTTCTCCGTCGCCGCCTTCAGGCTCTGTGACATCGAGACGGCCCGCCGGGCGAAGGCCCGGGCCCGGTTGTAATAGGTCTTACGGCTGATCTCCAGCTTCGAGGCCTGCTGCTTGATATGCGCTGCCTGTTCCACGTACATCAGCTTGAAGCAGGCGAAGGTCTCGGCGTGCTCCCTCATCTCGCCCAGCATGTGGATGGCCATGTTGAAGAACTGCATGTCCGGGCTGTTGCGGGCGTTGGGCGGCTCGCCGGTCTTGCTCGGCTGCAGGCGCGCCAGCACGCCCTGGGCACCAGGCTGCAGGTAGAACCGGCGCGTGTAGCACCAGTTCATCCAGTCCTCGCAATACGCGTCCACCTGCTTGTCACTCATCCGCTCGTTCATCGTATCCCCTTGCGCTCCTGGCGCTTTGCCTTCCTCACCGCCTCCCGGCGGCGCAGTTCTGATTCAAATTCAACGTGGTTGGCCGGGTCGCCGCCCCAGCCGTAGTACTTCGATTCGAGCGCCCTGCTTCGCTCTTTCCCCTCGCGCGCCAGCGCAGCATCAAATCGCATGTGCGCTGCGAGGATCCGGTCCAGTCCTTCAAGCGGTCACCTCGTCCTCGCATTCATCCTTGACCGGCACGCCGCTGATCGGGCGCAGGTAGCGATCCTCTACGACGAAACTGGTCGACATCTCCTGTTTGCCGGTCAATGCCCGCGTGCAGGAAATCGGCGTGCGTGACCGGCAGCGCCAGGTCGGCAACTCGCCCGGCACGGCAGCGAGCACCTCGACTACAACGCCAGCCTGCACGCACTCATTCGACAAATAGGCCAAATCCCCAGGCTTGCAGTTCATGCCATCCCCGTTTCCGCCTTGCGGCCGCCATTGCACAAGCGCATGTGCGCGCCAGGGTCGTACCCGGTCAGCGGCTTGATCGGGGCCAGGTAGCGGGGACCGGCAGCCTGCCGAGGTGGCTTGACCCGGTACACCGTCCGCCCCTTGGCCTGGCCGATCTCGAACAGGTCCTGGCCCCGCATCTTTTTCATGACCTCCACGATCGACATCGGCGTCCGGCCCAGGTGGTCGGCGATATCAGCGGTGAAGTACCAGGTGGCCGGCTCCATCACCTCAAGGACCTGCTCTGGCGTTACTTGCTGCTGTTCCTGCTTCTTACCCATTCCTCTTCTCCAAAAAGGCGATGCGTTTCTCGATGTCTTCCGGCGCGGCCGGCGCCGATAGGTTGCATTTCCGGTCCCGTCGCGGGCTCAGGTAGGTATGGCCGGCCGGATCCTTGTCGCACTGCGAAAAGCCCTGCCTGGCCATGTCCTTGTTCGCGCTGGATGTCATGTGCTTGCAGTCGACGCACTTCATGCGGCCGCCCGGGCGTCCACGAGCTGCAGCGTGGCGCCGGCCGCGACGGGGTCCATCTGCCGCACTCCCAGCAACGGCTTGCGGCTGCCGCCGCC
>NZ_AKJA01000047.1 GCF_000282575.1 Herbaspirillum sp. YR522
CCACCGCATCGGCAGGCGAGCCGATCAGGGCGCGCTTGCCGTGGATCAGGATCTCGCCGGCATCGATCGGATCGGCACCGAAGATGGCGCGCGCGACTTCGGTGCGACCGGCACCCATGAGCCCGGCAAAGCCCAGTATCTCGCCACGGCGCAGCTTGAAGCCGACCTCGCGGATGGCCCTGCCACGCGACAGGCCCCGCACTTCCAGCACCACGTCGTTGGCGGAGGTGTCGGGCGCGACGCCCTGGCCGCCGTCGAGCTGGCGCCCGACCATCATCGAGATGATGGTGTCCATCGGCGTGTCCTGCATCGGCACGGTGGCGATGTAGCGACCGTCGCGCATGACCGTGACACGGTCGGCGATCTGGCGCAGCTCGTCCATCTTGTGCGAGATGTACACGATGCCCACGCCCTGCTGCTGCAGGTCGCGGATGATGCGAAACAGTTCGGCGATCTCGGCATTGTTGAGCGCGGCGGTGGGTTCGTCCATGATCAGCACGCGCGAATCGAACGACAGCGCCTTGGCGATCTCGACCATCTGCTGGCGCGCCACCGTCAATTCACCCACCGGCGTGCGCGGGTCGAGATCGAGTCGCATGCGCGCGAAGATGGCGCTGGCCTGGCGATTCAATTTCTCTTCGTCGATGAACAGCCCCATGCGCTTCTTCGGTTCGCGCCCGATGAAGATGTTCTGCGCCGCCGACAGGTGGTTCATCAGGTTCAGTTCCTGGTGGATGATGCCGATCCCCAGTGCCTGCGCCGCGCGCGGCCCATCGATCTCGACGGCGCGACCTTCGATCAGTATCTCGCCGCTGTCGCGCTGGTACACGCCCGACAGGATCTTCATCAGGGTCGACTTGCCGGCGCCGTTCTCGCCCATCAATGCATGGACCTCGCCGGCGGCCAGGTCGAACTGGCAGTTGTCCAGCGCCAGCACGCCGGGAAAGCGCTTGCTGACGTTGCGCAGCGCGATCACCGGCGGCGGTGTGGCAGTGTCTCGTGTGTCTTGGTCTGGTTGCATGCTTGCCTCGGATGCCTGGGCGACGCTTCTGCGGCGTCGTCGTTGCTTGAATCGATGGTTCAGGGTTGCGCCGACAGGTCGAAGATCCTTGCCATCGCGGTCCACTTCTGCCCGTCGGGCGTCCATGGCGTGGGCGCCTGGAAGCGCCACATCAGTTGCTCCCATTCGCGCACCTTGGGATCGTTCTCGGTGGCGGCGGCCATCGCCGCGGCGTCGTAGACGGCGTCGTCGGTGTCCATCACCATCACCATGCGCGAACCGAGGCGCCAGATCTCCATGCCGGTCACGCCATGACGGCGCAGGTGGCTGGCGATCTCGGGCCAGATGCGGCGGTGCTGCCGTTCATACTCGGCGATCGATGCGGCATCGTCCTTGAGGTCCAGTGCGAGCAGGTGGCGCATCACGGCTCCTCAGGTCAGCGCGCGGTCGAGATGGGTATAGCCACCATCGACGAAGATCCATTGACCGGTGGTGTGCGACGAGCGCCCGGAGAGCAGGAACACCGCCATGTCGGCCATCTCTTCGGAGGTGGTGAAGCGCTTGCCCAGCGGGATCTTGCTCGAAATGGCAGCGAGCCTGGCCTGCGGGTCGTCGAAGGTGGCCAGCCAGTTCTCGTAGAGGGGCGTCATCACCTCGGCCGGGATCAATGCATTGACCCGCACGCCGTCGTCGCGCAGGGCAGCGGCCCACTCGCGGGTCAGCGACAGCTGCGCGCCCTTGGAAGCGGTATAGCCGCTGGTATTGCCCTGGCCGGTGATGGCGGTCTTGGACGAGACATTGATGATGGCGCCGCGGGTGGCCTTGAGGTGCGGCACGCAGTAATGCGCCATCACATAGTAATGGATCAGGTTGCGCTCGAGCGAGCCGACGAAGGCGTCGCGCCCGGCATCGAGTCCGATGCTGTCGTTGACGCCGGCATTGTTGACCAGGCCGTCGAGGCGACCGAAGCGCTGCACGGTCTCGGCCACGGCGGCGGCAATCCTGCCGTCATCCTGCAGGTCGAGCTGGAAGAACGCGGCGCGCGGTTGCAGTTGCTGCAGCCGCTGCCAGAATTGCGGATCCGGCGCGCTGCGCCCGAACACCACCGGCAGCGCGCCTTCGGCGGCCAGCTGCATCGAGATCGCACCGCCGATGCCGGAGGCACCGCCGGTGACGATCACTACCTTGTCTTGCAGATTCAGATCCACTGGTTGTCTCCGTTGTCATTGGTCGTCGATGGCGCGCCCGGCTTATCCCCGGAAGCGGTACTGCTCGAGCGACTCCGGCTTCATCTCGATGGAAAATCCCGGCAAGGTGGGCGGCATGTAGGCCGCATTGCGCACCACGCAGGGGTCGACGAAATGCTCGTGCAGGTGGTCGACGTATTCGGTGACACGGCCTTGCTTGCTGCCCGAGATGCAGACGTAGTCGATCATCGACAGGTGCTGCACGTATTCGCACAGGCCCACGCCACCGGCATGCGGGCACACCACCAGTTGGTGCTTGGCCGCCATCAGCATGACCGCCAGGATCTCGTTGACGCCGCCCAGCCGGCACGCGTCGATCTGCACTACGTCGATGGCGCCGCGCATGATGAATTGCTTGAACAGCACCCGGTTCTGGCACATCTCGCCGGTAGCCACCTTGACCTCGCCGATGGCTTGGCGAATCTTGCGATGGCCTTCGACATCGTCCGGGCTGGTCGGCTCCTCGATGAACCAGGGCTTGGCGAAGGCCAGCTCGTTGACCCAGGCGATGGCCTGGTCGACTTCCCACACCTGGTTGGCATCGATCATCAGCTTGCGCTCGGGCCCCAGCACCTCGCGCGCGATCGAGACCCGGCGCTTGTCGTCGTCCAGGTCGCGCCCGACCTTGAGCTTGACGTGCTCGAAGCCGGCGTCGATGGCCTCCTGCACCAGTCGGCGCAGCTTGGCATCGTCATAGCCCAGCCAGCCGGCCGAGGTGGTGTAGCAGGGATAACCTTCCTGTTTCAGGATGCGGATGCGCTCGGCCTTGCCCGACTCCTTCTCGCGCAGCAGCGCCAGCGCCTCGTCGGGGGTGATGCAATCGGTGATGTAGCGGAAGTCGATGCTGCGCACCAATTGCTCCGGCGACATGTCGGCCACCAGTTGCCACAGCGGCTTGCCCTCGAGCTTGGCCCACAGGTCCCATACGGCGTTGACCACCGCGCCGGTGGCCAGGTGGATGGCGCCCTTGTCCGGGCCGATCCAGCGCAACTGGCTGTCGGAGGTGACGTGGCGCCAGAAGCGACCCATGTCGGCCGTGATCCAGTCCAGCTCCAGCCCCACCACCAGGTGTTGCATGGCAGCGATGGCGGCACAGCAGATCTCGTTGCCGCGACCGATGGTGAAGGTCAGGCCGTGGCCCTTGTGCCGTGGATGGTCGGTGTCGAGGATGACATAGGCGGCCGAATAGTCGGGGTCCGGGTTCATCGCATCGGAGCCGTCCAGCGATTGCGAGGTGGGAAAGCGCACGTCAAGCACGCGCAAGGCTGTGATCTTGGTCATTCGGTCGAATTGTCGTCGGGTTGCTGGCGTCGGCTTTGGCGGCGGGTAACCCCGCCAGGGAAATCGTCTCGTCTAATTTTTATTCACAAATGAAATAACTTTTCATCTGTAAGATCATCAGCATACCCGCTATCGCTTTGCGTCTGAGTCGATGAAGTGATGATGTTTATGTCATCACCGATACCGAAACTAATATCTCTATCTGTAAAAAATAGTTTTACAAATAAAATTGGTTGTCTTATACAATTTCGTCACCTTTTCTCTCCAGTCATCCATGCCGCGCACCAGAACCCTTTCGCCCGCCGAACCGGATGCCGTTGTCGATGCGGTCCACGCTGCCGCCAACGGCGACAGCGACAGCGCCCGCACGCGCTATGCTGCACCGGCGCTCGACAAGGGACTCGACATCCTGGAGCTGCTGAGCCGCTGCGAGCAGATGCTGACGCTGAACCAGATCTCGCGCCAACTGGGCCGCAGCGTCAACGAGATCTTCCGCATGGTGGTGACCCTGGAGCAGCGCGGCTACCTGATCGCCGACAACGATCAATACCGCCTGTCATTGAAGCTGTTCGAGCTGGCGCACCATCACCAGCCGATTCGTTCGCTGGTCGGTACCGCCCTGCCGCATATGCGCGAGCTGGCCACGCGGGCGGTGCAATCGAGTCACCTGACGGTCTACGAGGCCGGCCGCGTGATCGTGGTGGCCCAGGTCGACAGCCCCGAACGCTGGGCCTTCGGACTCAAGGTGGGGGCGCTGGTGAGCCTGACCGACACAGCCTCGGGCCATGTACTGCTGGCGTTCCGGGACGATACCGAACGGGCCCGCATGCTGGCCGAGCATGTGCGGCTGGATGGCGAGCAGGAAGTCGACCGCGCCGAACTGCAGCGCCAGGTCGAGGACACCCGCCGCCGCGGCCATTCGCGTACCGACAGCCGCCAGATCCGTGGCGTGGTCAACCTGTCCTACCCGGTGATGGGCGCCAACAACCGCATGCTGGCCGCGCTCAACGTGCCCTACATCGAACGTATCGACAAGAAGGTCAATCCCAGCCTGGACGAGGTGCAAGGCATCGTCCAGGAAATCTCGGCCCGGCTGTCGCGGTTGATGGGCGACTCGAGCTTCGGCGCCTGAGTTCGCCACTGACGCGGTACCCCGGCCACGGCACTAGGCGCCGAACCTGACCTCGGGCAAACCGCGCACGCCATCGAGTGGCAACGAAAAAATACCGCCGGCCCATTCATCCGCGGCGCGCTGCGCGGCATCCATGCCTTCATGCGCGGTCGTGATGTAGAGCGTCGCCAGGTCGGGACCGCCGAAGGCGACACAGCTGACCTGCGTGGCTGGCACCTCGACCGTGCGCTCGACGCTGCCATCGGCGCCCAGGCGTACCACGCGCGAGCCGCCCCAGCGGGCATTCCAGACCAGGCCCTCGGCGTCCACGCAAGACCCATCCGGCCCGCCTGCGCCGGCGATGTCGGCAAAAACACGCGGATTGGCCACACTGCAGCCGGCCACATCGTAGTCGCAGCACATGATCTTGCCCTGCATGCTGTCGCAGTAATACATGACATCGCCCGCGGGGCTGAAGCAGATGCTGTTGGAGATCGCCACCCCGGGCAGCGGCAGGCGCTCCAGCGAGAGATCGGTATCGAGCCGGTAGAAGCTACCGATCGGTGCGCGCCCCGGGTCTTCGTTGAGGGTGCCGAATACGAAGCGGCCCTGGCGATCACAACGGCCATCGTTCAAGCGTGTGGTCGGCAGGTCCGGCTCGACCTCGCAGATGGGCGTGAGCAGGCCCGAGTCCAAGGCCAGGAACGCCAGGCGCGAAGCCAGTCCCACCAGCAAGCGGTTGGCGTCTGCGGTAAAGGCGAAACAGCAGAGCCGCTCGGGCAGCTCCCAGCTACGGGTGACGCCCCCTTGCGGATCATGGTTCCACAGGCGGGAGGCATGGATATCGGTCCAGAACAGCGACTGCGACCGTTCGCACCACAGCACGCCTTCACCCAGTTCGTGTCGTCCATCGACCAGCAATTGCGCTTTCATACTTTTTATCCAGTCAAACTGTTACTTGATTATCAATAACGCAAAAAAGGGCAGGCTTGCGCCTGCCCTGAATTACATCAAGACCACCTCAGGAAGGATTACTGCCTTACAACATCAGAACGAATGGGCCACGCCGACATAGCCGCCATTTTGCCCCTTACCAGCACCAGGACCGGTGGAATCGCCTGCCTCGAGCGCGAAGTTGGCATTGCCCTTGTTGCGCACCGAACCGGCGCCCACGTACAGCAGTGTACGCTTGGACAGGTAGTAGTTGGCGCCCAGCATGTACAGGTTGGCATTGCCACCGCTGTTGTTGACGTTGACGCGGAACACCGAGCCGATCAGGGTCAATTGCGGGGTCAGGTCATAGTTGGCGCCGATCCAGTAGTGGTTGACCTTGCTTGGGAGGCCGGCGGCCACGTCAGGCGCGCGCAGGTTCTCGTAACCGACATACATCTTCAGCTTGTCGATCTTGTAGGTACCGCCCAGGATCAGTTCCTTGGAGTTGGTGAAGATGGTGTCGGCGGCGTTGGTGGTCGGCACCGTGCCGTAGCGGCCGTTGGCGTCACGCGTGACGTCGTAGATGGCGCGCAGTTCCAGGCCATTGTTGATGTAGGCCAGCGAGATACCGTCCTTGCGGCCGTTCTTGATCGAACCGGCCTGCTCGCCCAGCGAGGTCTGCAGGGTGGCGGTGAAGCCGCCCAGGTCAGGCGTCTGGTACTCGATGATGTTGGCCGCGCCTGGCCAGTTGCGGCCCTTGACCAGGCTGGCGGTACCGATCCATTGCTGGCCGGTCGGATCCAGGAACCACACGTCGTTGTTGATGAACAGGTTGCGGCCGAACTTGACCGAACCGGCGCTGCCCTGCAGGCCCACATACGAACGGCGATTGAACAGCTCTGTGCCGTTGGTGGCGCCGGTGGTCGCGCCGAAGCCCGATTCCAGCAGGAAGAAGGCGTTGGTGCCGCCACCCAGGTCTTCGGTTCCCTTGAAACCGATCATGCTGGTACCCCACTGGTTGCTGGCACCGCGCCAGCGGGTGCCGGTGGTGCCGTTGACGTTGGTGGCATTGCTGACGACGTCCACGCCAGCGACCACGCGACCGTAGATGGTCACGCTGCTGGTTTGTGCCTGGGCCTGGGCCGAAAATGCGCCCAGCAGCGCCAGCGCGCACAGGGTCTTCTTACCAGTAAAGGATGCCTTGACTTGCCTCATGAATAGTCTCCGTGATATTGCAGTTAGAATTTTCGTCGGTCGGTTCGGCCATGCAGACTGCAAATCCGATCATCGAAGACCTGACATGCTGCTGACAACTTTCCGCTTGTTCTTTGTTGTACTACCCGAACTTTTTCATTCCGATCAACGCTGTTGTAAATCATGCGAGTGCGGAACGTGGGTGAATACTAAGTATTCGGTTCATGTCTTTCCAATGAATTCTTTCGCAAATGCGATATGCGATTTGATATCATCGTCGCCAGCAAATTAAAACAAAGTTCAGCGGAGACTTATGAAGAACAGTGATCCCAAATGGTTTCTGCGAGCACGATTAAAGACACGCCAACTATTGCTGTTAATCGCTCTCGACGACACCCGCAACATCCACCGGGCCGCCAGCGAGCTCAACATGACCCAGCCCGCCGCGTCCAAGCAGCTCAAGGACCTGGAAGACATGCTGGCTGTCTCGCTGTTCGAGCGCCTGCCGCGCGGCATGCGTCCCACCATTTATGGCGAAGCCATGATCCGCCATGCGCGCATGGCGCTGACCAGCCTGTCCAAGGCGCATGAGGATATCGTGGCGTTGAAGTCGGGCCTGTCGGGCCAGGTCGATGTGGGCGTGATCCTCTCGCCCGGCATGGCGCTGCTGCCGCCGGCCATCGCCCGCGTCAAGGAGCAGGCGCCGATGCTGCGCATTGGCGTCGAGGTCGAGAGCAGCAATATCCTGCTGTCGCGGTTGATGCACGGCGAACTCGATTTCGTGATCGGCCGCATCCTCGACGAACAGAACCGCAACGAGCTGCAATATGTCGAGCTGGCCGACGAGCCGGTATGTGCGGTGGCGCGCGTAGGGCATCCCTTGCATGGGCGCGATGACTTGAAACTGTCGGATCTGGCCAACGAAGCGTGGATCCTGGCGCCCAAGGGCAGCATCTTGCGCGCGCGTTGCGACCAGATGTTCCGCGAGCAGGGGTTGACGCCGCCGTCCAATGTGGTCGACACCACGGCGATCCTGTTCATCACCAGCTTGCTGCAGCAGACCGACTTCCTGTATGCGATGCCTACCGAGGTGGCGCGCTACTACACCCAGGCGCGGCTGATGGATATCCTGCCGATCGAGCTGCCCTGCCGCATGGACGGCTTCGGCATCATCACGCGCCGCGACGCCCTGCTGTCGCCGGGCGCGTCACTGTTGCTGGATGCGATCAGGGAAGTGGCGAAGATGATCTACTGACGCCCGCCGATATTGCGCGCATCCCGGTCCGCTCGACCGGCCGCCACCAGCGCCAGGCCGGAATGGAAAAAGGGGCCTGGCGCAAGCCAGGCCCCGTGCCCTGCCCGTTATCCCAATCCGTCACACCCAACCTGCATCGACGATGAATTCCTGCGCGGTACACATTGCGCTATCGTCGGCCGCCAGGAACAGCACCATGCGCGCCAGGTGCCACGGCAGCAGCTCGCCCTGCAGGCACTGGTTGCGCGCAATCGCCTGCTTGCCTTCGTCATCCAGCCACAGCTTGATCTGGCGCTCGGTCATCACCCAGCCGGGGGTGACGGTATTGACGCGGATCTTGTGCGGACCGAGGTCGCGGGCCAGGCCGCGTGTCAGGCCCAGGGTCGAGGCCTTGGCCGTGGTGTAGACCGGAAAGCCGCCGCCCGACTGGTGCCAGCTGATCGAACTGAAATTGATGATCGAGCCGCCGCCGCGTCGCTGCATACCCGGCACCACCGACTGCACCGCGAAGAACGACGGCCGCTGGTTGATGGCGATGCGATCGTTCCAGTAATCCAGGGTGACTTCCTCGAGCTTGTGACGCTCGTCATTGGCGGCATTGTTGACCAGCACGTCGAAGTCGCCCAGTTCGCCCTGCAGCTCGGCAATGGTGGCCTGGAAGGCGGCGATATCGCGCAGGTCGCAATGACGAAACAACGGCTTGACCCAGCCTGCCTCGCCCAGCTCGCGGCACAGTGCCTCGCTGGGCTCGCGGGCGATATCGACAAAGGCCACGTGCGCGCCCTGCTCGGCGAAGGCCGACACGATGGCCGCGCCGATACCGGTGCCGCCGCCGGTGATGAAGACACGTTTTCCCTTGAGGCTGGGGAAACTGGCCAGTTGTGGATTGCTGCTCATCTGTTCTCCTTGGCGACGCCGGCATCGTGGACCGGCGTCATATCGTTAGTCCGTGTCAGTGCGAATGCTTGGGGACGGCCGCGCCGCGGCAACCCACCAGGAAGTCGAAGTCGCACCCCTGGTCGGCCTGCAGCACGCGGTCGACGTAGAGCGCCTGGTAGCCCCCCGCCATCTCCGGCTTCTGCCCGGCCAGCGTCGCCGCGCGTTCTGCCTGGCGGCGCACCATTTCATCGTCGCTGATGTCGAGCTGCAATTTGCCCGCATAGGCGTCGAGCTCAATGAAGTCGCCGTCCTGCACGATGCCCAGCGGTCCGCCGGCGGCTGCCTCCGGCGCCACATGCAGGATCACGGTACCGTAGGCGGTGCCGCTCATGCGGGCATCGGAGATACGCACCATGTCCTTGACGCCAGTGGCCAGCACCTTGGGTGGCAAGCCCATGTTGCCGACCTCGGCCATGCCGGGGTAGCCCTTGGGGCCGCAGTTCTTCATCACCAGCACGCAGCTGGCGTCGACATCCAGGTCGGGATCGTTGATGCGTTCCTTGTAGTGCGCGAAGTCCTCGAACACCACCGCCCGGCCGCGATGCTTCATCAGTTCCGGCGATGCCGCCGACGGCTTGAGCACGGCGCCGCGCGGCGCCAGGTTGCCGCGCAGGATGCACATGCCGCCGTCTTCGATCAATGGCTTGGCCAGCGGGCGCACCACCTCGTCGTCATAGATCGGCGCATCCTTGACGTTGTCCCACATGGTCTGGCCGTTGGCCGTGAGCGCATCCGGATGCGGCAGCAGATTGGCTTCGCCCAGGCGGCGCAAGACCGCCGGCAGCCCGCCGGCATAATAGAACTCTTCCATCAGGAACCGGCCCGACGGCTGCAGGTCGACGATGGTCGGCGTGCCGCGCCCGATGTGGGTCCAGTCTTCCAGTTCGAGGTCGACACCGATGCGACCGGCGATCGCCTTGAGGTGGATCACGGCATTGGTCGAGCCGCCAATGGCGGCGTTGGTGCGAATGGCGTTCTCGAAGGCCTTGCGGGTCAGGATCTTGGACAGGCGCAGGTCTTCCCACACCATGTCGACGATGCGCATGCCCGACAGGTGCGCCAGCACATAGCGGCGCGCGTCGACGGCGGGAATGGCCGCGTTGTGCGGCAGCGACACCCCCAGCGACTCGGCCATGCAGGCCATGGTCGAGGCCGTGCCCATGGTGTTGCAGGTACCGGCCGAACGCGACATGCCGGCCTCGGCCGCCATGAAGTCGTGGATGCTGATCTCGCCCGCCTTGACCTGCTCCGAGAGCTTCCACACCACCGTACCGGAACCGATATCCTTGCCATGGTGCTTGCCGTTGAGCATCGGGCCGCCGGTGACGACGATGGCCGGGATGTCGCAACTGGCCGCGCCCATCAGCAGCGCCGGCGTGGTCTTGTCGCAACCGGTCAGCAGCACCACGCCATCGATGGGATTGCCGCGGATCGATTCTTCCACATCCATGCTGGCCAGGTTGCGGGTCAGCATGGCGGTCGGGCGCAGGTTGGATTCGCCGTTGGAAAACACCGGGAACTCGACCGGGAAGCCGCCGGCCTCGATGATGCCGCGTCGCACATGCTCGGCGATCTTGCGGAAGTGCGCGTTGCAGGGTGTCAGCTCGGACCATGTGTTGCAGATGCCGATGACCGGCTTGCCCTGGAACTCATGGTCGGGGATGCCCTGGTTCTTCATCCAGCTGCGGTACATGAAACCGTTCTTGTCGGCGGTGCCGAACCAGCTGGCCGAGCGCAACTTGCGGCTCTTGTCTTTCTTGTCGTCACTGCTCATCTTGTGTTTTCCTGGAGTTTGGTCTGGATGCGGGCGGGGGGCGCAACGACCGCCAGCCCCGCGCTTACCCGATGGTTACTTGTTCTTGTTATACACGTCGAAGCATACCGCCATGAGCAGCACCAGGCCCTTGATCATCTGCTGGTAGTCGATGCCGATGCCCATGATGGACATGCCATTGTTCATCACGCCCATGATGAAGGCGCCGATGACCGCCCCCATCACCTTGCCCACGCCGCCCGAGGCCGAGGCGCCACCGATGAAGCAGGCGGCGATCACATCCAGTTCGAAGCCCAACCCGGCCTTGGGCGTGGCGGTGTTGAGGCGCGCGGCGAAGATCAGCCCGGCCAGCGCCGCCAGCACGCCCATGTTGACGAAGGTCAGGAACGACACGCGCTCGGTCTTGATGCCCGACAGGCGCGCGGCCTTCTCGTTGCCGCCCACCGCGTAGACGCGTCGGCCCAGCGTGGTGCGGTTGGTGATGAAGGTGTACAGCACCATCAGCGCGAACATGATGATAAGCACGTTGGGCATGCCGCGATAGGACGCCATCAGGTAGCTGAAGGCGATGATGGCCACCGCGAACAGGCCATTCTTGAGCAGGAAGAACAATTGCGGCTCGTCTTCCATGCCATGCTTGGTCTGCTTGCGGCGGGCATGGGTCTTGACCGCCAGCAGCACCAGCGAAGCCACCACGCCGACGATGAGCGAGGTGGTGCGGAACTGGGTATTGCCGGTCAGTTCGGGGATGAAGCCCGAGCTCAGCATCTGGAACGCCGGCGGGAAGGGGCCCAGCGATTGTCCTTGCAGCAGCGCCAGCGCCATGCCCTTGAACACCAGCATGCCGGCCAGGGTGACGATGAACGACGGGATCTTGAAGTAGGCGATCCAGTAACCCTGGGCCGCGCCGATGGCCGCGCCGGCGATGATGCACACCACCGAGGCCGACACGAAGTCCCAGCCATGGTCCACCATCAGCACCGCCGCCAGGGCACCGATGAGCCCCACCACGGAACCCACCGACAGGTCGATGTGACCGGCCACGATGACCATCAGCATGCCCAGCGCCATGATCACGATGTAGCTGTTCTGCAGCACCAGGTTGGTGATGTTGAGCGGGCGCAGCAAGGTGCCGTCGGTCATGATCTGGAAGAACGCCATGATCGCCACCAGCGACAGCAGCATGCCGTACTCGCGCATGTTGTTTTTCAGGAAGCCGGCGTAATCCCTCTTTTCGGCCGGGCCACCGCCGGCTGCCAACGGCTCTTTATTGCTCATCTTCATCGTCTCCATGATTCACCTCTTAACTTTGATTCTCGACTTCGATCCTGCTCCAAGAACCTGTTCGCTGTGCGCTGCGGGGATCGGGCAGGTTCATATTCTCTTGTTGCGCATGATGGCGCGCATGATGCTTTCCTGGCTGGCTTGCTGGCGATCGAACTGGCCCACGAACTGGCCTTCGTTCATCACATAGGTGCGATCGCACATGCCGAGCAGCTCGGGCATCTCCGAGGAGATCATGATGATGCACTTGCCCTCGGCGGCCAGCCTGCTGATGATGTTGTAGATCTCGAACTTGGCGCCCACATCGATGCCGCGCGTAGGCTCGTCCAGGATCAGCACCTCGGGGTTGGAGAACAGCCACTTGCTCAGCACCACCTTCTGCTGGTTGCCGCCCGACAGGTTCACCACCTTCTGCAGCACGCTGGAGCAGCGGATGCGCATCTGGCTGCGAAAATCGACCGCCACCTTGTATTCGTGCGCCTCATCGATCACGGTCCGCTCGGATACGCCGCCCAGGTTGGCCAGCGAGATGTTCTTCTTGATGTCTTCTTCCAGCACCAGGCCGTCGCCCTTGCGGTCCTCGGTCACGTAGGCGATGCCATGCCCGATGGCTTTCTGGATCGTCGACAGGTCCACTTCCTTGCCATGCAGGAAGGCCTGGCCGCTGATCTTCTTGCCATAGGCGCGGCCGAAGATGCTCTTGGCCAGCTCGGTGCGGCCCGAGCCCATCAGTCCGGCGATGCCGACGATCTCGCCGGCGCGCACCTGCATGTTGACGTCCTTGATGGCCAGGCGGTCGGCGTGCAGCGGATGATGCACGCGCCAGTCGCGGATCTCGAAGATCACCTCGCCGATCTCGGGATCGCGCTGCGGATAGCGGTCGGCCATCTCGCGGCCCACCATGTTGGCGATGATGCGGTCCTCGCTGATCGGCTCGACGCGGCAATCGAAGGTGTCGACCGTGGTGCCGTCGCGCAGCACCGTGATCGAATCGGCCACCTTGGAAATCTCGTTGAGCTTGTGCGAGATCAGGATCGACGAGATGCCCTGCGTCTTCAGTTCGAGCAGCAGCTCCAGCAAGGCGTCGCTGTCGCTTTCGTTGAGGCTGGCGGTGGGCTCGTCGAGGATCAGCAGCTTGACCTCTTTCGAGAGCGCCTTGGCGATCTCGATCAGTTGTTGCTTGCCGACCCCCAGGTCGCCCACCAGCGCCAGCGGCGACTCCTTCAGCCCGACCTTGGCCAGCAGGGCCTTGGCGCGCAAAAACGACTGTTCCCAGTCGATCACGCCGGCACGCGCCTGCTCGTTGCCCAGGAAAAGATTTTCCATCACCGACAGCAACGGCACCAGTGCCAGTTCCTGGTGGATGATGATGATGCCCAGGTGTTCGCTGTCGCGGATGTCCTTGAACGAGCGCACGTCGCCCTTGTAGACGATGTCGCCGGCATAGGTGCCATGCGGGTAGACACCGGAGAGCACCTTCATCAGGGTCGACTTGCCGGCGCCGTTCTCGCCCACCACGGCGTGGATCTCGCCCTCGCGCACGGCGAGGTTGACGTTGTTCAGGGCCTTGACGCCAGGGAAGGTTTTTTCGATGCCGCGCATCTCGAGGATGTTGTTCATGATGCAGACCTCAGTTTGTGCGCCGGGCGCAGCGGGATGACTTTTCAACGCAACGATCCCGCACGGGAGCGGGACCGCTTCTTGGCGTGCTTCAGATGGATTGATGTGCAGCAGGTGCGGGGGGGCAGCGTGAAACGGCCGCGGCATCTGCCGCGGCCGCCTGGCTTACTTCACCTGCGCTTCGGTGTAATAGCCGCTGTCGATGAGCACCGGCTTCCAGTTGCTCTTGTCGACCACGACCGGCTTCAACAGGAACGCAGGCACCACCTTGACACCGTTGTTATAGGTCTTGGTATCGTTGATCTGCGGTTCCTTGCCGCCCAGCAGCGAGTCCACCATGCCGACGGTGACCTTGGCCAGTTCGCGGGTGTCCTTGAAGATGGTCGAGTACTGTTCGCCACGGATGATCGATTTCACCGACGGCACTTCGGCGTCCTGGCCGCTCACGTACGGGAACGGCTGCTGCGGGGTGCCGTAGCCGACGCCACGCAGCGACGACAGGATACCGATCGAGATGCCGTCATACGGCGACAGCACGGCGTTGACGCGGGCGTTGCTGTAGTAGGCCGACAGCAGGTTGTCCATGCGGGCCTGGGCGGTGGCGCCATCCCAGCGCAGGGTGGCGACCTTGTCCATGCCCATCTGCTTGCTGCGCACCACCAGCTTGCCGCTGTCGATGTAGGGCTTCAGTACCGACATGGCACCGTTGTAGAAGAAGAAGGCGTTGTTGTCGTCCGACGAGCCGCCGAACAGCTCGATGTTGAACGGGCCCTTGCCGTCCTTCAGGCCCAGTGCCTTTTCCAACGAGCTGGCTTGCAGCACGCCAACCTGGAAGTTGTCGAACGTGGCGTAGTAGTTCACGTTCTTGGAACCGCGAATCAGCCGGTCATAGGCGATGACCTTGACGCCCTTGTCGGCTGCCTTCTGCAGCACGTCGGTCAGGGTGGTGCCGTCGATGGCGGCGATCACCAGCACCTTGGCGCCCTTGGTGAGCATGTTCTCGATCTGCGACAGCTGGTTGGGGATGTCGTCCTCGGCGTATTGCAGGTCGGTCTGGTAGCCCTTTTCCTTGAGCACCTTGACCATGTTGTTGCCATCGGCGATCCAGCGTGCCGACGACTTGGTCGGCATGGCCACGCCCACCAGCGACTTCGACTGCGCGCTCACTTGCGCGCTGATGGACATCAGGCTCACGCCCAGACCGAGCGCGACCGCGGTCAATACCGATTTGATCTTCATGTTGTTGTCTCCGTTAACTTTAATTTACGTTATGGCGTCTTTTTAATTCACCCGACACCGTTGCGCAGCCTAGCGCATCAACGTCCGAGCTGTAATTTGCGGCCTCTACATTAATCACTTTATCAATACATTTCTAATGACTTTTTATGAGATATGGATATGTTTTTTAGTATTACTCCCTCCGTCAAGAACACGCCAAACAAGGTCCTGCCTATTCACCGAATCGCCCCCGCTGCCTGGGTTGGCGTCGATTGCCGCAATGCACCAATCGACATCACGCGCTGGGCTACGCAGAACACGAACAACAAGGCGCCGATGAAGATCTTGGTCCACCATGAACTGAGCGAGCCATCGAAGGCGATCAGGGTCTGGATCACGCCCAGGATCAGCACCCCGGTCAGGGTGCCGGCGACGTAGCCATAACCACCGGTGAGCAAGGTGCCGCCGATAACGACCGCGGCGATGGCATCCAGTTCCACACCCTGCGCATGCAAGCCGTAACCGGACAGCATGTAGAACGAAAACAGCACGCCGGCCAGCGCCGCGCAGAAACCCGAGAATGCGTACACCAGCACCTTGGTGCGCCCCACCGGCAGTCCCATCAGCAGCGCCGACTGCTCGTTGCCGCCAATGGCATAGACGGCGCGCCCGAAACGGGTGCTGTGCGCCAGCCAGATGCCCACGGCCAGCATCAAGAGCGCCACCAGCACGCTGGGCGAGACGAACAGCTCGCCCAGCGCGATCCGGCTCTGCGACATCGCCACGAACAGCGGGTCGTCGATGGTGATCGAGTTGATGCTGATCAGGTAGCACAGGCCGCGCGCCAGGAACATCCCGGCCAGCGTGACGATGAAGGCCTGCAGCTTGAAGTAATGGATCAGCGCGCCCATCGCCGCGCCCAAGCCGGTGCCCACCAGCAAGGCGGTGGCGATCACCAGCAGCGGCGGCCAATGCGCCGTCTGCAGCAACCAGGCGCAGATCATGGTCGACAGCGCCAGCACCGAACCCACCGACAGGTCGATGCCACCCGAGAGGATGACGAAGCTCATGCCGATGGCCACCACCAGCAGGAAACCGTTGTCGATCAACAGGTTGAGCAGCACCTGCGGCGCCAAAAAGCCGTCGTAGCCGACGGCGCCGACGCCCACCATCACGCACAGCAACACCACCGTCGCCGCCGAGGTGAACCAGGGGGCGGCGCTGGCGCGCCGCAGCAAGGGCAGTCGATTCATGATTTGTCCGAAGTGAAGATGCGCCGGAACTGGGGTGACTGCGACAGGCAGACCAGGAACACCACGATGGCCTTGACCACCATGTTGACCTCGGGCGGCACGCCCAGCGAATAGATGGTGTAGGTCAGGGTCTGGATGATGAGCGCGCCGATGACGCTACCCACCAGGCTGAAGCGGCCACCGGCCAGCGAGGTGCCGCCCAGCGTCACGGCCAGGATGGCATCGAGCTCCAGCAACAGCCCGGCGTTGTTGGCGTCGGCGCTCCTGATATTGGACGCCACCATCAACCCGGCCAGGCCGGCGCAGAAGCTGCAGAAGATATAGACGAAGAAGATCAGCGCCGCGGTGCGGATGCCGGCCAGGCGCGAAGCCACCGGGTTGATGCCGACCGACTGGATGAACAGGCCCAGTGCGGTCTTCTTCATCAACAGCGTCAACAGCGCAAACATGGCCAGCGCGATGGTGAGCGAGAACGGCAGGCCGAACAGGTAACCGCCGCCGATGAAGAAGAACGGCTTGTAATAGACGGTGACGATCTGGCCATCGGTGAGCAGTTGCGCCAGGCCCCGCCCGGCCACCATCAGGATCAAGGTGGCAATGATCGGTTGCAGGCCCAGCACCGCCACCAGCAAGCCGTTCCAGGCGCCACACAACAACGCCACGCCGATGGCCGCGGCCAGTGCCCAGGCCATCGGCAGGTTGCTGACATATTGCGACACGCCATCGACGACCACCATCTTGCCGCCGATCAGGATCGCCGCCACCGCCCCTGAGATCGCCACCACCGCGCCCACCGAGATGTCGACGCCGCGGGTGGCGATGACCAGCGTCATGCCCAGCGCGGCCAGCATCAGCGGCGCGGCGCGATTGACGATGTCGACCAGCGCACCGTACAGGTGGCCATCCTTGATATCGAGCCGGAAGAACCCCGGCACCAGCAGCAGGTCCAGCAGCAGCAACGCCGCCAGGGCCGCCAACGGGCGCAGCAGCGGATGGCGCAGTGCCCCGCCCACGGCACCGTGCAACACACCGGGTGCGGCCTCGGGAACCAGCTTGGTCGGCATCGATGCACTCATGCGGCTTCTCCCGCGATGACCCGCAGCACGCCGGCCTCGTCGAGTTCGCCGCGGCGGTACTGGCCGCAGGCCTGGCGATCGCGCAGGACCAGCATGCGGTCGCTGCACCGCAGGACCTCCGGCAGTTCGGAAGAGATGAAGAGGATGGCCATGCCCTTGCGGCACAACGCGGTGACAAAGTCCATGATTTCCTGCTTGGCGCGCACATCGATGCCGCGCGTGGGTTCGTCCAGGATCAACATGCCCGGGTCGGTCGCCAGCCAGCGCGCCAGCAGCGCCTTCTGCTGGTTGCCACCCGAGAGCAGGCCGATCGGCGTTTCGAGATCGGCAGTCTTGATGCCGAGCCATTTGACATAGTCGGCCGCGATGCGGTGTTGCTGGCGGCGTGGCACCACCCGCAGCAAACCCTGGCGCGCCTGCAGCGCCAGGATGATGTTCTCGCGCACCGACAGCTCCAGGATCGCGCCCTCCTTCTTGCGGTCTTCCGGGCAATAGCCGATACCGGCGGCGATTGCCTCGCGCGGCGCCGAAGGCTTGAGCGCCCGCCCGCCGATGCGCAGTTGGCCGCTGTCGGCACGCTCGGCCCCGAACAGCAGGCGCGCCAGTTCGGTACGGCCCGAACCCAGCAGGCCGCACAGGCCGTAGACCTCGCCGCGCCGGATCTCCAGGTCCTGTGGCGCCAGCATGCCGCGCCGTCCGAACTCGCTTGCCTCGACGAAGACCTCGCCGTTGTCGCCCGCTGCGCTCGACAGGCCATCGGCCACCGCCGTGGTGGCCGCCTGTAGCCTGTCGTGATCGATGACCACGCTGCCCACCATCTTGTTGACCAGCTCCAGCCGTGGCAACTCGGCCGCCAGGTATTCGCCCTCGCGCACGCCGTTGCGCAGCACCGTGATGCGATCCGAGATGGCGTAGGTCTGGTCCAGGAAATGGGTCACGAACAGGATCGCCATGCCCTGCTCGCGCAAGCGGCGCAACACCTTGAACAATTGCTGGACCTCGGCCTCGTCCAGGCTGGAAGTGGGTTCGTCCAGGATCAATACCTTGGCCGACACCGACAGGGCGCGCGAGATCGCCACCATCTGCTGGATCGCCAGCGGATAGGACGCCAGCGGCGCGCCGACGTCGATCTCGATCTGCAGTTGCGCCAGCAGGCTGCGCGCCTGGGCATGCACGCTCTTCCAGTCGATGCGGCCGAAACGGCCGGGATAGCGACCGATGAAGATATTCTCGGCCACCGACAGGTTGGGACACAGGTTGACTTCCTGGTACACGGTGCTGATTCCCAGCGCCTGTGCAGCCAGCGTAGAGTCGGGAGCGATCGGACGGCCATCGAGTTCGATCCTTCCCGCGTCCGGGGCATGGACCCCGGTCAGGACCTTGATCAGCGTCGACTTGCCGGCGCCGTTCTGCCCCATCAAGGTATGTACTTCGCCGGCAAACAGGCGCAAGCCCACATCGGCCAGCGCCTTGACGCCGCCAAACGCCTTGTGGACGCCGCCCAGTTCCAGCATCGGACGCGCCTGCGCCCCTGCAGCCATGCTCATCGCAACTCCATCACGACCGCGCCGGCGCCGCCAGGGCGACGCAGGCGCCGGCCGGCATCAATACTTGCGGTTGGGGAATTCCTTGGCGGCGACCTCGGCCGGGAACACGCTCTCTTCGGTCGTGATGCGCTTGGGGACTTCCTTGCCGGCCTTGATGTCCTTGGCGATCTGCATCAATTGCGGGCCCAGCAGCGGGCTGCACTCGACGGTGACATTGAGCTTGCCGGCCATCATCGCCTCGAAGGCGCCCTTGACGCCGTCGATCGAGATCACCAGGATATCCTTGCCCGGCTTCATGCCCGCTTCCTCGATGGCCTGGATGGCGCCGATGGCCATGTCGTCGTTATGCGCATAGAGCACATTGATCTTCTTGCCGTCGGCCTTCAGGAAGGCCTCCATCACTTCCTTGCCCTTGGCGCGGGTGAAGTCGCCGGTCTGGGAGCGGATGATCTTGAGGCGCGGATCGGCCTTGATCTGCTGCTCGAAGCCCGACTTGCGGTCGATGGCCGGGGCCGAGCCCACGGTGCCTTGCAGCTCGACGATATTGATATCCCCGGCCGGCAGCGTCTTGGCGCGCTCCAGCAGCCAGCGCGCCGCGCGCCGGCCTTCCTCGACGAAGTCCGAGCCGATGAAGGTCACGTACAGCGACTTGTCGCTGACGTTGACCGCGCGGTCGGTCAGGATCACCGGGATCTTGGCGGCACGGGCCTCGCGCAGCACGGTTTCCCAACCCGATTCGACCACCGGCGAGAAGGCGATCACATCGACCTTCTGGGCGATGAAGGAGCGGATCGCCTTGACCTGGTTCTCCTGCTTCTGCTGCGCATCGGCGAACTTCAGGTTGACCTTGGCGGCCTTGGCGGCTTCCTTGATCGAGACCGTGTTGGCGGTGCGCCATTCGCTCTCGGCGCCGACCTGCGAGAATCCCATGGTCAGCGGCTTGTCGGCCGCCAGCGCCGGCAAGCCCATGCCGGTCGCGCCCAGGCCGATGCAGATGGCAGCGCCCAGCAGCGCCCGTCTCTTGGTGTTCATTGTCGTCTCCGTTGTCTGGAAATCGTGCGATTTCCTTGTTATGTGCGGGTTGAAATGACCGCCACGCGCCGCGATGAGCTTTGGACTTGTTGATATGCGGCAGGTGGTCGATCCCAAATCGTAGGGGCCAGACACGGTCCCCGATTCGCGGCTCCCATATTAGGAGAGCGCCAAAACGTCATCCAATGAATTTTTGCGGGTATCCGATACCGATTCGCACATCTCGGCCGGCAGGACAAGCCCGGCGTGCAGACAAACAATTTTGATATCGTTTGCAATCTTTTTTTCATTATTCCGCATCGCAGGCCAATGTTAGGATCAGCCTGTTTTTCGTCACGGTGCCGATGCGCGCCAGTCCCAAGGGGGCTTCGCAGCTGGGCGCACAGGCACATCTGCCCACCGTGCAGCACGCCATCACATACGAGACATATGCCTTCCCGAGCGATTGACACACCCCGTGCAGGCTCCCGGGCGCTGCCGAAGATTCATACATTGCAAGCGGGCCGCCAGCGCCTGCGCGTCACCCCCGAACGCGGCGGCAGCATCGCCGCCTGGGACTGGCAACGCGGCAACCAATGGCTTCCGCTGTTTCGCCCTGCCGACCTGGAGCGGACCGACCTGTACAGCACCGCCTGCTTCCCGCTGGTGCCCTGGTCCAATCGCATCACCGGTGGCGGCTTCGAGGTCGGCCAGTCACGCTACCCGGTGGCCCCCAATCGCGCCGGCGAAGCCTATCCGATCCACGGCGATGGCTGGCTGCAGGCCTGGAGCGTGAGCAGCCTGGGTGAAGACCGGATGGCGCTGGAACTGAGCTCGGACCGTTTCGCCGGCAATCCCTACACCTATCGCGCGCGCCAGTTGCTGACGCTGCGCGAGAACGCGCTGGAGATCGAGCTGCGGGTATGCAATGAAGGATCGCAGACGATGCCCTTCGGGCTCGGGCTGCATCCTTATTTCTTGCATGACGCCAACACCCGCCTGCAGTTCCGTTCGCGCGGCGTATGGCTCTCGGGCGACGATCCCATTCCCACCGGTTTCAGTCGCAAGCTGCCCGATACCTGGGACTACAACCGCCCGGCCGCGCTCGACGGCCCGCTGGTAGACAACTGCTACGAGGGCTGGGATGGCCTGGCCATGATCGTCGACCCGACTCGTTGCCTGCGGCTGCAGATGCACACCACCGATCGCAGCGGTTACTCGCTGCTGTACCGTCCACCCGGCCTGGGCTATTTCTGCCTGGAGCCGATCACCCATCCGATCGATGCCTTCCACCTGCCCAACCGCCCGGGACTGATCGACCTGGCGCCAGGCGAAGACATGGTCTTGCTCACCCGTTTCGGCGTGAGCGATCTGTAGAGCAAGCAATGACCGTCAAAGAGCAAGACGATTGCGCGTTGATCGCGCTGGACTGGGGCACTTCCTCGCTGCGCTGCTATCGCTTCGATGCGGCCGGCACGGTGCTGGAGCGACGTGCGCATCCATGGGGCATCATGCAGTTGCCCGCCACCGAAGGCGCGGCACGGCAACCGCACCTGGCCTTCCAGGCCGCGCTGCAGGCTGCCTGCGGCGACTGGCTGGCGGAGGCCCCCGACGCGCCGCTGATCGCAGCC
Organism: Herbaspirillum sp. YR522; assembly: GCF_000282575.1. Lineage (GTDB taxonomy): Bacteria > Pseudomonadota > Gammaproteobacteria > Burkholderiales > Burkholderiaceae_D > Herbaspirillum. The sequence continues at coordinate 21,375 of NZ_AKJA01000047.1, forward strand.
GGCATGGTCGGCAGCAATCAGGGCTGGCAGGAAGCGGCCTACCTGACGGTGCCGCTGGCGCCGGAACGCATCGCCCGCAAATTGCTGGCCGTCGATACCGGACTGGGGCGCACGCTGCATATCGTGCCGGGCCTGCTGCAGATGTCGACGCTGCCCAATGTGATGCGCGGCGAGGAAACCCAGATCATCGGCGCCCTGCGCCAGTGGCGCGATGACGAATTGCTGGTCGGCCTGCCCGGTACCCATTCCAAATGGGTGCGGGTGACCAATGGCCGCATCGTGCACTTCGATACCTTCATGACCGGCGAGGTGTACGCCGCCCTGAGCGCCCACACCATCCTGGGCCGCACCATGCAGGCGGCCGACACGCCCGACGACGGCGCCTTCATGCGCGGCGCGCGCGTGGCGCAAAGCCTGGACGGCCAGGCTGGCGTGCTGTCCAACATCTTCAGCTGCCGGACCCTGGGATTGACCGGCGAACTGGCGCCCCGGGCCCAGGCCGACTACCTGTCGGGTCTATTGATCGGGCACGAACTGAACGCACTCAAGCAACTGGCGTTGCAACAACCGCAGCGTATCGGCCTCATTGGCGATGCCGGCCTGTGCCGTCGTTACCGCCTGGTGCTGGAGCTTTATGGCATGGGCCCGGTCAGCGAAGCGGCGGCCGCCACCGAGATCGGGCTATGGAGCCTGGCACAACATGCGGGGCTGGTCGCCTGACCCCGCCAAAGGAACACATGACTACCCCCCCTACCCCCTTGCACGACGCACTTGCGCGCACCGGCATGATCGCCATCCTGCGCGGCGTACGCCCGACCGAAGTCGAAGCCATCGGCGCGGCACTCTATGAGAGCGGCTTTCGCGTGATCGAGGTACCGCTCAATTCACCGCAACCGCTCGACAGCATTGCCACCCTGCGCCGCAGCCTGCCGGCCGACTGCATCGTCGGTGCCGGCACCGTGCTGCAGCCACAGCAGGTGGACCAGGTGGCGTCGGTGGGCGGCCAGCTGATCGTCATGCCGCACAGCGATGCGGCCGTGATCGGCGCGGCCAAGCGCGCCGGCCTGTATTGCGCGCCGGGCGTCGCCACCGTCACCGAAGCGTTCGCGGCACTGGCCGCCGGCGCCGACGTGCTCAAGATGTTCCCGGCCGAGCAACTGGGTCCGACCGTGGTCAAGGCCTGGCGCGCGGTGATCGCCCCCGGCATCGCCCTGCTGCCGGTCGGCGGCATCACGCCGCAGGGCATGGCGGTGTTCCGCCAGGCGGGCGCCAGCGGCTTCGGCCTCGGCTCGGCCCTGTATACCCCCGGCCTGTCGGCCGATGAGGTGCGCCAGCGTGCGCAAGCTTTCGTGGCCGCCTGGGCGGCCTGATCCATCCTGACAAAAAACAACCAATGAAAATCACCAACATCACCACCTTCATCGTGCCGCCACGCTGGTGCTTCCTCAAGATCGAGACCGACGAAGGCATCGTCGGCTGGGGCGAGCCCATCGTCGAGGGTCGCGCCCACAGCGTGGCCGCGGCCGTCGAGGAACTGGCCGACTACCTGATCGGACGCGACCCGCGCAACATCGAAGACCACTGGACCGTGCTCTATCGTGGCGGCTTCTACCGGGGCGGCGCCATCCACATGAGCGCGCTGGCCGGCATCGACCAGGCCTTGTGGGATATCAAGGGCAAGTCGCTCGGCCAGCCGGTGCACCAACTGCTCGGTGGCGCGGTGCGCGACTCGATCCGTGTGTATTCGTGGATCGGCGGCGACCGGCCGGCCGACACTGCGGCGGCCGCCAGGAGCGCCGTGGCCCGTGGCTTTACCGCGGTCAAGATGAACGGCACCGAGGAACTGCAATTCATCGACAGCTTCGACAAGATCGAGCTGACGCTGGCCAACGTGCAGGCAGTACGCGAAGCGGTGGGACCCAACGTGGGCATCGGGGTCGACTTCCACGGCCGTGTGCACAAGCCCATGGCCAAGGCCCTGATCAAGGAACTCGAGCCCTACAAGCTGATGTTCATCGAAGAGCCGGTGCTGTCGGAGAACGCCGAAGCGCTGCGCGAAATCGCCCACATCACGGCCACCCCGATTGCGCTGGGCGAACGCCTTTACTCGCGCTGGGATTTCAAGCGCATCCTGTCCGAAGGCTACGTCGACATCATCCAGCCCGATGTGTCGCATGCCGGCGGCATCACCGAGACCCGCAAGATCGCCGCCATGGCCGAGGCCTACGACGTGGCCGTCGCCCTGCACTGCCCGCTGGGCCCGATCGCGCTGGCCTCGTGCCTGCAGGTGGACGCCGGTGCCTACAACGCCTTCATCCAGGAGCAGAGCCTGGGCATCCACTACAACGAAAGCAACGACCTGCTCGACTACATCACCGACCAGGGCGTGTTTGCCTACGAGGACGGCTATGTGAAGATCCCGCAAGGTCCGGGGCTGGGCATCGAGATCAACGAGCAGTACGTGCGCCAGCGCGCCGAGGTGGGCCATCGCTGGCGCAATCCGATCTGGCGCCACAAGGATGGCAGTTTCGCCGAGTGGTAAGCGCGCGCGGCCTGGTCCTGCCCGGGCCGGGCCCCTTGGGCTGTCCGGCGTGATCGCACGACAGGCTGCGGCGCGCAGCGCTGCACACCGGCGGCGAACGTGGCACACTGCCGCCTCCCCTTTTCATGCGCCCCGCTCCATGCCCCACCAGCCCGCCTGCTTCACCCCCACCGATACCCGGCTGCGCCGCGCCACCTGGACCACCATGGCCCAGTTCTTCGTCAACGGCGCCACCTTCGCCACCTGGGGCGTACTGATCCCATCGGTGAAGGATCGATTCTCGCTGTCCGACGCCTGGTTGTCGGTGGCGATGCTGGCCGTAGCCGGCGGCGCCTTGCTGAGCATGGGCCGTTGCGGCAAGTGGCTGGCCAAGGTCGGCAGCGCGCGCGGCCTGCGCCTGGCTGGCATGCTGTACGCCGCTGCCCTGCTGGCCATCCCGCTGATGCCGGTGTTCCCGCTGCTGGTGCTTCTACTGCTGGTGTTCGGCACAGCCATGGCCGCTTTCGACGTCGCCATGAGTGTGCAGGCGGCGCTGGTGGAGAACGCCCGCACCAAGCCCATCATGTCGACCTTGCACGCCATGTTCAGCATCGGCGGCATCGCCGGGGCGGCCCTGGGCGCCGTACCCGGCCTGTCGCCGCTGGCGCATGCCATCGTGGTCGCCGGGCTCACGCTGGCCGTGGCCCTGTGGGGTGGCCGCCACCTGTTGCCCGATGCCTTGCCGCACGACACGCAGCAGCACACCGACGGCGACCGCCACGCGCGGCGCATGGTGCTGGTGCTGGGTTGCGTGGCCTTCATGGCGTTGGTGTGCGAAGGCGGCATGTACGACTGGGCCGCCGTCTACATGCGCGATGTGGCCCAGTCGCCAGCGGCGTGGGTCAGCTACAGCTACGCCGCATTCTCGACCGGCATGGCGCTGGGTCGCCTGTTCGGCGACGGCATCCGCTCCCGGCTGGGCGGCCTGCGCACCCTCACCGCCAGCGCCACGCTGGGCGCCCTCGGCATCGCCGCTGCCGCGGCGTTGCCGGCGCCGGCCACCACCATCGCCGGCCTGTTGCTGGCCGGCCTGGGCATGGCCAACCTGATGCCGATCTACTTCCTGGCGGCGGCCCGGGTGCCGGGCATGAACGCGGCCGAAAGCATCGCCGCCGTGGCGCGCTTTGCCTACGTCGGCATGCTGGTCGGCCCGGTCATGATCGGCGGCGTGGCCGACCATGCCGGCCTGCGTCTCGGTTTCGTGGGCGTGGCGCTGGTGATGACGACCATCGCGTTGTTCGGTGCGCGTCCGGTGCGCCGCTTCATCTAGGCGCCGCCGGCGGGGGAACTAACCCAGGGTGCATCGCACCTACCGCCTAGTTCATTGAGGAGGAATTCGCATGCACAACTTCAGCCGCAGGGATTTTGTCCACACCTGGCTGGCCGCCTGCACGCTGGCCGCACTGCCGGGCGGAGCCTCGGCCGCCGCCGTGGCCAGCGCGCCGGAACACTTCAAGCTGGCGCCCCACGACTGGGTGCCCAACAACCCGAACCTGCCGGTATTGCACTACCGCAACGTGTTCGACGCCGGCGATATCGCCGCCCGCATGGAAGACCTGTTCGCCACCAACGGCTGGCCGGCGCAGTGGCGCGACGGCGTCTACGACTACCACCACTACCACTCTACCGCGCACGAGGTACTGGGCATTGCCGCCGGCAGCGCCAGCCTGATGCTGGGCGGCCCGGGCGGACGCACGGTCGACGTCAAGCGCGGCGACGTGGTGGTGCTGCCGGCCGGCACCGGGCATTGCCGGGTCGCGGCCAGCGCCGACTTCCTGGTGGTCGGTGGTTATCCGGCAGGGCAGCGATGGGACGTCGTCACCAGGGCGCCGGACCAGGCCATGCTGGAGCGCATACGCACGCTGCCGTTTCCGGACCGCGACCCGGTGCGTGGCGCGTCCGCACCGCTGATGCAACTCTGGCCGCGCGACGAACACTCATCTGGCAAGTAGACCCGGGATGCGTCTTAGCCACCCACCCAGGCCGTGGCGTTAATCGCTACAATGGGGCGCCACGCGCCAAGCGATGGTTCAACCGGAAAGAAACCGCATGAAAAAAGTAAAGCTGCGTAACGCCGCAGAAATAGCCCAGGCGCGCAGCGCCGGACAACTCGCCGCTGAAGTGCTGCAAGTGGTGGCCGAGCATGTCAAGGCCGGTGTCACCACCGACGAACTGGATCGCATCTGCCAGGACCACATCGTCAAGGTACAAAAGGCCACACCCGCCAATATCGGCTATCACGGCTTTCCCAAGACCATCTGCGCCTCGGTCAACGAAGTGATCTGCCACGGCATCCCGTCGCGCCAGAAACTGAAGAATGGCGACATCGTCAACATCGACGTGGCGGTCATCAAGGACGGCTGGTACGGCGACTGCAGCCGCATGTACACGGTCGGCCCGGTATCGTCGCAGGCAAGAAAGCTGGTCGACACCACCTATGAAGCCATGTGCGCCGGCATTCGCACGGTGCGCCCGGGCGCCACCCTGGGCGACATCGGCCATGCGATCCAGTCGGTCGCGCACCGCGACGGCTTTTCGGTGGTACGCGAATATTGCGGCCACGGCATCGGCACCGTCTATCACGACGAACCGCAGGTATTGCATTACGGCCTGGCCGGCACCGGCCTGCCGCTGCGCGAAGGCATGATCTTCACCATCGAACCGATGCTCAACGCCGGCAAGCGCCACAGCCAGCAACTCGACGATGGCTGGACGGTAGTGACCGCCGACGGCTCGTTGTCGGCGCAATGGGAACACATGGTGGTGGTGACGGCCAACGGCTACGAGATCCTGACGCCGTGGCCCGAAGGCTTCGGCGACTATCCGCCCATCGCCACCAGCAACTGATCAGGCCGACAGGCTGGTGCGACGCAGTTCTTCATCGGCTGCCAGCTGCTGCATGCTGCCCTGGTAGCGCAGCTGGCCGTTATCGAGCACGTAGGCGCGGTCGCTGACCAGTTCGGCGAAACGCAGGTTCTGCTCGGACAGCAGGATGGCCATGCCCTCGCGCTTGAGGGTGGTGATCATGTTGGCCATCTGCTCCACGATCAGCGGTGCGACACCCTCGGACGGCTCGTCCAGCAACACCATGTGGGGGTTGCCCATCAGCGTGCGCGCCACGGTCAGCATCTGCTGCTCGCCGCCGCTCATCTGCCCGCCCGGGCGATGCGGCATCTCCCCCAGGTTGGGAAACAACGCAAACAGCTTTTCGGGAGTCCAGGTGACGGCGCCCGGACGGGCCGGCTGGCGCCCCACTTCCAGGTTCTGCAGCACGGTCAGGTCGGTGAAGACGCGCCGGTCTTCCGGCACGAAGCCCAGGCCCAGGCGCGATCGCTGGAAGGGCTGGGCATGGCTGATATCGTGACCCCGGAACTCGACCCGGCCGATGGTGCCGGGCAGCATGCCCATGATGGCCTTCATGGTGGTCGACTTGCCGGCGCCATTGCGCCCCATCAAGGCCACCACCTCGCCACGGGCCAGCTCCAGGTCGAGATCGAACAGGATATGGGCGCGGCCATAGAAAGCATTTAGCCCGCTGACCTTCAGCACGGTCTCGGCGGGACCTTGCGCGTTGATGCTCACAACCGGATCCTTGGTAACTTTAAGAGGTGACGAAGGCCGCACTATAACGCAACCGCAGGGCCCTTCGCAGCGCGCCGCCACTGCCACAGGGCGATGCCGATATGACGCCACAGCAATATCGTGATCAGCAGGCCGGCCAGCGCTTCGGCCCAGACCGCGTGACGCACTCCCAACCAGATGATCCACACCCCTTCCCAGCCAAACGACAGGACCAGGGCCAGTACGTCGCCCAGCGACGGTGAACGGGATGTCAAGGCGGGCAAGTCCATGGAAGCCTCTCGGGAGCAAGTGCCCGGAGTCCGGGCCCCGGCATGCCGGACAACGGCAGCTTGCCGGAGCGGGCGCCGGTCGGATGCAATATGTAACAACTGTAAGCGATAGTTTTCATAAAGCAAACTTCGAGAATCTATTGCTAATGTTGAGGTCTACATTCCGTCGCATTTCGAATGCGCCGACATCATCAACCATTCGATCAAGAGCCAATCATGAAAGCCATTCACAAGATCACCGTCGTCACCGTTACCGTCTGCGCCCTGGCCGCAATGAGCGGCTGCAGCAACATGAGCCGACGCGACAAGAACACTGCCATCGGCGCCACCATCGGTGCGGTAGGCGGTGCCATCCTGACCGGCGGCAGCGGCATCGGTACTGCCGGTGGTGCTGCCGTGGGCGGGGTGATCGGGCACCAGGTGGGCCGCTGATGGCTGGCGCTGGCCATCACCGCTGACCATGGCCGCCTACTGGCGCGCCGCCAGCAGTAGCGCACCAGCGCCGATGAAGAAACCGCCGGTGATCTTGTTCAGGCGCGCCACGCCGCGCGAGGTGCGGATGACGTGCCGGATCTGCCGTCCGCAGGCCGAGTACACGGCACTGGACACGAACTCCGCTCCCAGGTAGATCGAGCCCAGCACCAGGAACTGGTGCGCCGCCGGCCTGGACGCATCGATGAACTGCGGGAAGATCGCCGCAAACAGCATGATGGCCTTGGGGTTGGTGATGCCCAGCAGGAACTCCTGCAGCGCCAGCGCCCAGGCGCTCCTGGGCACATCCTGGGTCTGCATTGCGCCATCGGCCAGTGCCAGGCCCTGGAACTCGCGGCTGCGCCAGGCGCGCCAGCCCAGGTAGAACAGATACACCGCCCCCACCCACTTGACCGCCGTGAAGGCCGTCTCGGATGCCAGCAGCATCGCCCCCAGGCCGACCGCCGAGATGGTCAGGAAGATCGCAAAGGCGGTCACGCGGCCGAAGGTGGCCAGCAGCGCCATGCCGATACCCCGGCGCAGGCCGTTGTTGAGTGCGCAGAAGTTATTGGGGCCGGGGACCAGGGCCAGCATGATGGCGACGGGTATGAATAACAGGGCATCCATGGGCAGGCTCTCGCGGAAGACCGAAAGAGCTAGATTCTACGCCGATGCCGCGCGAAGAACGCCAGCATCAACCTGCTCGCGTCCGGCCCCTTGGCGTTGTATGAAAATGCCTCGTCACCGCCGCTCCAGGCGTGCCCCAGCCCCTGGATCTGCACCGACCTGACCACCACTGCCGCCCCATCCTTGAAATCGGCCACATGCATGGCGCGCTTGCGTGGCCAGGCCGACGACGCCCGGCCGAAGTACTTGGTCGCCAGCGGCGCGACCAGCAGTGGGCCGGCATGATGCAGCGTGGTGAACTGCTGCACCAGCTGCACCTGGTTGACCAGGCGCACGACATCGTCGTCGATACCGCCGATGACGATCGCCGGCATGGGTGGAAACGCGGGGTCGGCAGCCAGCAACGCCCGTATTGGCGCCATCGCGCTGGTGCTGCCATGCTGCATCAGGCCGTAGGCGCCGACTGCCGTGCGCGGCGCGGCCAGGACCGGCCCCGAGTGCATGCCTACCGCTGCCACCAGGCGTGGATGGGTCAGCGCCAGCAACTGCGCCATCGCGGCCCCGGCCGACATGCCGCACGCATAGATGCGCTGCCGGTCGATACCATGCCGCGCGACGACTTTCTCGATCATGTCGGCGATCGTCTCGATATCGCCACCGCCGCGCTGGGTGGCGGCGTCGTACCACTTCCAGCAGCGATGAGGATGGCTGCGCAGCGACTGCTCGGGATACAGCACGGCGTAGCCCTTGGCGGCCGCCGCCCGGTTCATGCCGGTGCCGGCCGCGAAATCGGCGGCGTCCTGCCCGCAGCCATGCAGCATCACCACCAGCGGCGGCCCCGCACGCCCCGTAACCGCGTCGGGCACGAACAGCCGGTAGCGCATGCGGCGCACCGCCAGACCCTGGGTGACATGAATGCCGGCAGTCCAGGCGCCAGCCACGCCGGTGCCGCGTGCGGCAACGGCAGGCTGCGCCGGCCTGGAAGTGGAAACCCGACGGGTACGGGTCGGCGCCGGGGTCTTGCGCAAGTCCTTCAATGCCCGACCGACCTGTTTCATCTGAGATCGACCGGCTTTTCGCAGGGACCTCAGCCATCGCTTGTTGAGCTTGCCGAACATGTTCGTTGCCCGTGAAAAGCAGATGGGGATGGGACCCTGGGCGAAGCACTCGGTTCAGCCGGCCTGCCGCCTCGATGCCATCTTCGCCCAGCTAGAGGGATACATGCCGCGTCACCACATGCACCGGGTCGCACGGAATCGCGCCCGACGAGAACTGGAAAAACCCAATCGGTGGCAACACCAGCTGGTCGCTGCAGGACCTGTCGCCGGTCACGGCATAGTGCAGGGCCTGCGCCGTGAAAGGCGCAAACATGCCCTCGGTCATGACCACGATGCCATCGTAGCGGTCGGCGGGATCGCACAAGTGGTCCGCCAGCACGCAGAACATGTCGACGTCGCTCGCACGGTGCGCATCCGCACTGCCGGCGGTGGTCGCCGTAGCCGGATCGTAGGGCGTGGCCAGGTCGGCGCGATGATTGACGCAGATCAGCGAGACCTCGGCCTTGATGTCGACCAAGATGCCCGACACCATCGAGCGCAGTACCGCCAGGTCGGATCTGGTCACGCAACCGGATGCATCGAAGATCAGCAAGACGTGCGGCGTGGCATGGGCGTGGCGCTGTCGCGCCGCATCGGAATTGACCGTGTGCTGGATAAAATGATGAATGCTCGTTCTTGTGGCGTCAGGCATGGCCCCCTCGGCTTTGTTTGATCATGCGCCAGGCACCGCCCCCGCGGCCACGCCCGTACGCACTGCTTGCTTGCCCTGTGTGATGCCGCACGACAATACCAGCCAGACGTTGCCATATTGCATCTGCTGGTGCCTCGCCCGGTCATCTACGTTTTCCGACCTGTCCGGCTAACTTAGTCAATATTGTCAAAAAAGCCAATCAGGATTTTCCTGCTGATCATTTTCCTGCGCATGCAGTACATTAGAGCCGCCACGCCCATGTCGAACCCTCAGTGCTTCCCAAATGAATCCACTCAAACGAATCAGCGTCAGCGAGTTGCGCATCGGCATGTATTTCTGCGGCTTCGATGGGCCGTGGATCGACACCCCGTTCTGGCGCAATAAATTCCTGCTCAAGCGGGCTACGGAGGTGATCGAGGCCCAGGCGGCGGGTGTCGAATTCTGCTGGATCGACCCGGCCCTGGGGCAGGACGTGGGCACGACGCCGGCAGCGTCCGAGCCCGATGGACAAGACCCGGCTCCTGCGGCGGCCACACCCGAGGAGCAATTCGAGACCGAACTGCGCGAAGCGATGCGCATCTTTGCCGAGGCCAAGAGCGCCACCCTGGTGATGTTCAAGCACGCGCGCCTGGGCCGAGCCCTTGATATCGACCGCTGCCAGCACCTGGTGGAAGAGATCACGGCGTCGCTGGCGCGCGATTCGAATGCGTTTCTCGGCGTGGTCAGGCTCAAGCGCGCCGACGAATACACCTACCTGCACTCGATCGCGGTATGCACGATGATGGTGGCACTGGGGCGCACCCTGGGCATGGACGACGTCGCCTGCAAGGAAGCCGGGCTGGCGGGCTACCTGCACGACGTGGGCAAGGCCTTCATTCCGCTGGATATCCTCAATAAGCCCGACAAGCTGACCGACCAGGAATACCGCATCATCCAGCGCCATCCCAGCCTGGGCTATGAATATCTGAGAAGTTCGTCCAGCGTGCCTGACTACGCCGCCGATGTCTGCCTGCACCATCACGAGAAGGTCGATGGCACCGGCTACCCCAACAAGCAGCGGGGCGCCCAGATCTCGGTCTACTCGCGCATGGCCGCGATCTGCGACGTATATGACGCGGTGACCTCCGAACGCCCTTACAAGGCCGGCTGGGACCCGGCCGAGTCGGTCGCCAAGATGGCTACCTGGAGCGGGCACTTCGATCGCTCGATCTACCTGGCCTTCGTCAAGACGCTCGGCATCTATCCGATCGGCTCGATCGTCAAGCTGCACTCCGGACGCACCGCGCTGGTGATCCGCCAGAACCAGCAGAACCTGACCAAGCCGGTGGTCAAGGCCTTCACCACCACGCAGTCGATGGATGTCGCCGAAAGCGAGATCATCGACCTGTCCGATGGCAGCCAACCCGATTTCATCGTCGAGCGCAGCGGCCAGGACTGGCTCAAACCCCAGGGGTTGATCGAGGAACACCTGAGCGGATTGGACGGTTCTGCCGACGGCGTGCCCAAGGCACAGGCCTGAGGCATCAAGGGAGCGCCTTGGATACGCTGCCAAGGCAGCTACCCGGTGCGAACGGGAATGGATTTTTTTCGATCGGCCAAGACCGTTCGGACTGAGTAGGTCCGCAGGACGGTATCGAAGCCGCAGCGCCGTCACGCCCGGACGATATCGGGCCTGTAGCTCGATCAGGTGCTTGGGCCAGCGCCAGCTGTGGAGGCATCACGCGAGAGGCGCTTCATGATCTCCAGCACATGGGCTTCATCGTGCCCTGCACGCAGCAGCGTCACCTGTTCCAACGCGTCCTGCATGGACATGCGGTCGTCCTTGCGCATGTTGCGCTGTCCGTCCATTCCCTGGTACATCAGTCGCGCGGCCAATTGCCACAGAGGGGTTTCGCGGGCATCGGCGGGATGACGGATGTTGGCTTCGACATCCTGCTCGTCGGCATCGATCAGGTTGGGCATCACATTGACTTTCGACTCACCGCTCTTGCGGAACATCGGTTCGCCGCCGCCGATCGCCTCGCTCAGGCTTGCCACCAGGCCGAACATGTCACTTCTGTGATCGACCACATCGCCTTGGTCCTCGTTGGCCTCGGGCGGCGCATAACGCCTCGTGGAACCCGTGACCACCTCGTTTTCCCGGGTCCATAGTCCCAGGTCGTAGAAAATCGGCTCGCCACTCCTCTCGTCGACGATGAAGTTGGCTGGCTTCATGTCACTGATGCAGACCGAGGCACGGCGGCAATGGTCGATCACCGAAAGACCTCGGTGCAGAAGCAATGCCAGCACTTGCTCGGACTCGGATGCGGATATCTTCTGCTGCTGTCTGGCCTGTTTCAATGCCCCCAGGAAGCGGTCACCGACACCGCCTGGCACGGCCATGAAAAGTAGTCCGGAAACATTGTTGGTGCGGGCCTCGCCCAGCGCGACCATCAGGTTCGGATGCAATCCGGCTTCAGCGATGATGGTTCTGTACCCCTCCAGTTCATGATGTGCAGTCTGCCAGCCATCGCCGTGGGGCACCTTCAACGCCAGCCCGGCATGCGCGGAAGCACCGTCCGTCACCTGGCGCAACGGCGTCGACAGGAACCGCACAGCGCCGTGCTCGCCAGCTTTTTCCCTGACCGCGCTGTCGGGTTGCACGCTGGCGAAGTCGCCGTTCTTGAGCAGCGTCAGCGGAGAACCCGCACCCCATTTCAGTCCATCCGGCCTGGGGTTCATGAACCACCCCTGCTGCGCCAACTCCTGGATGACGAGGTCGCCCACCCGCTCGGTCATCCTGCTCTCGTCGGCGTCAGCCTGGTCTTTTTCGTCGCCGGACAGCTTCTGGCTCGACAGCGCCTGATACCCCGCTTGGTCCATGGCTTCCTGCCAATGATGCTGGAACGTCTCCTCGACCTGCGCGAAAGTCATCACCGATGGCCAGGACTGCAACAGCTGCTGGCGTGCCTGCCGATGTTGCTGCAGGTAGTCGACGGCCTTTTTCTCGATGTCGTCGAGCGCTTTGATGTATTGCTCCAGTGAAGTGGGTTCCAGTGGACCAAGGTCCGCCGAGCGCACTGATGTGGTGGGCGACGGATGGCTCGCGCTCCCTGCCTGTGGGCTGCCGCGCAGGGAGTCGCGTAGCTGCGTGGCCATGGCTCCGTGCCGATCAGGACTGGGTTCGCGCCTGCTCATCGGCGGCGGTTGCGGCGCCGGCTGCGGTGAGTTGACAGGTTGTTCGTTGGCAGCGCCGGTATAGAAGGCGCCGGCCTGGGCATTGATGGGTTCGGATTTCATGATTTCTCTTGGCTGTCGGCAACGGGCGCGCAACAGGCAGCGCCGGGATAGGGATGAGTGGCTGGTGCCGCGGCCGGGTTCCGGCGCGACATGCCCCGGTTCGGTGCGGCACGCACCATCCTTGCAGACAACTGCGGTACGCATGCAACTATCTGGTGCGTATTTCCACAGATGCAGGCCGATGCACCGAAGCGCGCATAGTCCGGCTATCCCCGCCGGCACCACGCAAGCACTTCGGCAGCCATCTCTTATGCCACTACTCACAGAGAGACGCAGACATGCCTACCAATCCATTAGCTGCCGGATCAACTCATGCCCATAGCACCGGCTGGGGCGTCACCGACGACCGATCCGGCGTACGCCACGAGAAAAGCCGTGCCGAACAGACCAGCAGCATGGTCAACCAGCCCTACACGCCGGTGCAACGCATGAAGCCGCGCACCGCAGAGCAAACCACCGCGCATCTTCTCATCAAACCCGACGCCGTCACCCAGAACCTGAAATCGATGCGCGAAAAGATCAAGGAGATGAAAAATCCATCCGGTCCGAAGAAGCACAGCCTGCAAAGCAATGTCCAGCGCGCCCTCGCCACGGTGCTCGCCGTGCCAGATGCTGGCGACGTGACCGGCAACATGCAAAAGGCGCTGGCGACCAAAATGGCGCCCAAGAAACTGGTGAAGAAGAGCCTGCAGGTTCCGGATCCGACCCCGGCCTACTCGGCCACGCCACAAAATGAAGCACTGCTCAGCTTGCATCGCAACCTCAAGGATGTGCGCCACATGACCAAGGGCGTGGCAGATATGATCGCCCTGTTCAAGCAAGCGCAGGACGACGGCAACGCAATGCGCCGTAATGCCAAGCTGCCGGCGGACCAGCGCAAATATCGTGACGCGTTGCTCGCCGCACACGGCCAGGATCCGGACGGGCCGCGCCAGATGTTGCAAGAAGCGTCCAGGAAATGCGACGAAATTGCTGCTGAAATCAAGAAAACCGAGCGACAGATCGAGGTATTGGTTATCGAGAGTGAAGAAGACGGGGCGCCGCCCGCCACCTCGCCTGCTGGCGCAAAGCTGGCCGCCAAGATCAGCGCTCACCGGGCGTTGCTGGATGGACTGAAAAACTCGCTCCAGGAACCGAAGATGCAGCGCGAGGTCTCCATCGGCGTGGTAGCGACGCTCACCCGCAATCCTCCCACCATCGAACTCGAAAAGCTCCAGGAAGAACTGGTCGGATTCGAGGGACAGTGCAAGGACAAGATCGCAAATGCCGAACAGGCGCTGCAACAGGCACACAAGGCCGAAATCGACAAGTTGTTCGAGCAGTTGCCGTTGCTGGACCACTTCGCCGACAAGGACGCGGTGCGCGCGTTCATCCGCGAGGGCCTGGGCGAGGTCAAGCTCGACGGCACCTATGACGTGACCGGCAAGGAGACACCGCCACCGATGGTGATGCAGGTATTCATGCGCGCATTGGCAGGAATTACCGACCGTATCCCTGGGCGCCCCCTCGACAGCAACCGGTTGGACCGGGCCATGTTGGAGGCCGTCCACAACGAAATCAAATCGTTGACCGGAGGCGTCGCCATGTACGAACAGATCATCGGTGAGAAGATCGCGGCAGGTACGCCGCGCATCGCTCATCGTGTCGATGCCCTGGCACAATCCAATCTCGAGCGTCTCAAGGCAGCCAATGTTTCTGCGGAGCCGCAAGCGCGCCAGAAAGTGCTGAGCAAGGCCAGTGAGGCGGCGCGCAAGCTATCTGGTGGCAAGGGCAAGGTGACATTGGACCAGCTGGGCGAAAACGAGCGTGCCAGCTTCCGGGCCGTGCGCAACGACTTCTTCACCAGCAAGGACACACACACCGGCATCGATCGCAACATGCAGGCATGCAACGACTATCTGGTCAAACTGCAGACTGAAATGATCGACAATACCAAGACCAAGGGCAAGGGCGTCGCACGAGCACTGAAGGACGCCATCACCGTGCTGAGCGACAAGACGCCATTGGGCGAGAAAGCGCTCGACCTCGCATCGCTCACCTCTACGCTCGGCTATGACGACGAATCGCGCCCGCAAGCGCGACTCGATCTCAGCCTCAAAGCAGCCACCGACCACATCAGGAGCCTGGTGTCGGACGAGGCACTCGACGAAGTGGCGGAAAACGAAACCTCCGACAAGGCGTTAGCCAGCCTGGGCAAATCGGTGGCCAGCATCGCTGCGGCTAGTCTGCCAGCCGATCAGTTATTGCGCCTGGCAGGCATCGTGACGGCCGAAAAGATCGCCAAGAGGTCGGTCGAAAAACTGCGCCCCGGGCACGTCACACTGGAAGCCAAGGACACCAATGCCTTCAAGACCGAGCTGGATAAACTGCGCAGGTTGCACAAGCCTGGCGAAGGCACGATCGATGATGCTGCCGTCGACGCGTTCATTCGCGACCATGGTAGCCGAGTCGCCAATCCCTATGCACTAGTCGACCTGGTCGACGCCTTGCAGCCGCATATTCCCGCGACCAAACAGGATGGTGAAGACAACAAAGTGCGCCAGCAGCTGTTGACCGAAATCAATGTCATCCGCCACCTGGTCTCCGCCGAAGCGATCACCAGCATCAAGTCGCCCAAGGATCTATACCTGTTCCTCGACATCATGCTGCACCAGCTCGAACTGCGCGGCAAGCTCAAGATGAGCGGCGGAGGCAACGTCGGCGTCAGCAGCAAGTCGCTGACCTGGCCGCTGGACCTCGACCAGGGCACGCTGTCGTTGGTGCTGCCGATTCGTCCGGTGAGCGGAGGTAACAAGATACGATGCGCCGTATTCGAATTCGGCTTCAGCACCTACGCCATGGAAATGCTGGTCGGCAGCGAAAACCGCCGTATCTACAATGCGGGGGCAGGCGCCGGGGTGCGGGTCGGCTTCCCTCCCTTTTTGAGCTCTGGCGGCGGCGTCGACCGCAATATCACCTACGAACGCTCCGACACCAAGGGCCTTTGGATGCGGGTTCCACGCGGCAAGGAAGACAATACTGCACGCTCGGAAATGCGCAAGGCCTTGCAAACACTGCTGGGCGTCGATGAACACGGCGACCCGGTCGATGGCGCAAACCATCTACTTGGCCATCTCAGCGACGAGGACGGAACAGTGCTCATGCCGAAGTTGATGGGAAAGTTGCTGGCCGAGAACGAGAACCTGTCGCTCAGCGCCATCGGCACCATGCGCGAAGAAAGCACGCGCCACGAAAGCACCCCGAATGCGTCGTTGCTGACTATCGCCGGCGGCAGCGGCGACGATGCCTCGCGCATACAGGTGGGCGCCGCCGGCGTACGCTCCGACCGCCGTACCAAGAGCTTCCGGCAGGAGGACAAGACCGGGTTCCTGAAAGTGACCCGTGCCAACAACTTCAGCGGTGGCAGCGTATGGGAACAGGAAAGCATCTTCGCCATAAATGGTCTCTATGATGTATCGCAGGAATCCAATGTCAGTGAAAACATGGGTGCGTTGAACCGGCAGAAACAACACCAAGAGAAAGGCGTCGATGTCAAGATGCGTCACATCGAAGTGGACGGCGAAACACATGCCGTCAACACGCGCATCGATATCGAGGACACGAACTTCGATAATCATGCCAAGCGCGTCGAAGGACTCAAGCACGATATCGTTGGACTGGGCGTTGAACAGCTCTTCGCTGGCGACAAGAATGCACCCGGGGCCTATGAACAGCATTACGTAGCAGCAGACATGCTTAATCAGCGCCTGGAACAATCGGGAGATAAATCCGCATCCAATTCGCGCCATGTCCATGCGATCAGCTTTCGCATGGAAGACTCGGCAGCACGTCGCAAGGATGCCTTCAATGCCATGACCGAGCTGGAACGACGTTACGGTTTCAACTCCCAGGCCGAGTACTACAAGCGCCAGGGCAACGATGTCCTCCAGCATCCGCAAGCGACCAAGCCATGGAAGGTCACCACCAGCGAGCGCACCTCCGAAAACCGCCAGTTGGGCTGGTCCACCGGCGTGACCGTCGCCGGTCTGTGGAAAACCGAAGGGCAACGCGGCACCAGCAGTTTTCCGAAGTAAAGTCCCGCCCGCACCAGCCTCACCCAACACCGACCCGGCTTGCATAGCCGGGTTTTTTTCGTCTGGCCCATCGCGCGGCGGCGTCGGGCGAACCCATGTTTGACGCGCCGCCGCATTCACGTTACGCCTGGAGATAAGCGCCAGGCGATGCAGGCATCAAGATTCCTGATTGGATGGCAAGCCGATTCACTTCTATAGTGCCCGCTCCAAAACACAAAGGAGGAGACCGGCATGACAGTCGCACAAGCACCTATCCGGACCATTTCCAGCAATGCCCCGTTTCCCCTGAGCACCGCGAGCTCGCCGGACGCGCGGGGACGGACCGGCGCCCTTGTCGCGTCCGAGCGTGTGCGGCGCGAGCGCCATACCAAGATCGTCGCCACCATCGGCCCCGCCAGCAGCCAGCCGGACCAGATCCGCGCGCTATTGCTGGCCGGCGCGGACGTTTTCCGCCTTAATTTCAGCCATGGGTCGCATAAGGACCACCAGAGCCGCTACCAGGCCATCCGCGCCCTGGAAGCCGAGATGCAACATCCCATCGGCATCTTGCTGGACTTGCAAGGCCCCAAATTGCGGGTGGGAAATTTTGCCACGGGCTATGCCGATATTGTCGCGGGCCAATCCTTCAGTTTCGACCTCGATGCCACGCCGGGCGACAGCCTGCGCGCGCCATTGCTGCATCCTGAAATCTACGCCGCCGTCAGTCCGGGCGACCTGCTGCTGGTAGACGATGGCAAGCTGCGCTTCACGGTCGTGTCATGCACTGCGCACCAATGCCATACCATCGCTTTGAACGCCGGTGTCATCTCCAACCGCAAGGGCGTCAATGTACCCAGCGCAATCCTTCCCTTGTCGGCCCTGACCGACAAGGATCGTATCGACCTGGCGTTCGGTCTGGAACTGGGCGTGGACTGGATCGCCCTGTCATTTGTGCAAAGCGCTGCCGATATCGAGGAGCTACGTGGGCTCGTCGGTGGGCGCGCAAGCCTGATGGCAAAGCTCGAAAAACCATCGGCCATCGAGCAGCTTGACCAGATCATCGCTGTCGCCGACGGTGTCATGGTCGCCCGCGGTGACCTGGGCGTCGAGATGCCGCCCGAGGACGTGCCAGGCCTGCAGAAAGGCATCGTGCATGCCTGTCGCCAGGCCGGCAAGCCGGTCATCGTGGCCACGCAGATGCTGGAGTCGATGATCTCGTCGCCCACCCCGACCCGCGCCGAGGCCAGCGACGTGGCAACCGCCGTCTATGACGGCGCCGATGCGGTGATGCTCTCGGCCGAATCGGCCTCGGGTGCCTATCCGGTAGAAGCGGTGCGAATGATGAGCCGCATCATCGCCGCCGGTGAACGTGACCTGCAACGCCAGCCTGAGCGCGGGCAGTCGGTATTCCACCGCAGCGGCAACGCCACCGATGCAGTGTGCGCAGGGCTGCGGGCGATGGCCCAGGTGCTGCCGCCGACAGCCATCGTGGCCTACACTACGAGCGGCTCGACCAGCTTGCGCATGGCCCATGAACGATCCTGGACACCGGTGCTGAGCCTGACGCCGGACGTCCAGGTGGCACGAATGCTGGCGCTGGTTTGGGGAGTGCATTCACTGCAGATGGAGCAACCGCGCAATGTCGACGACATGATCCTGCGCTCGGCGGTGATCGCCCATGAGCAGGGATTCAACGCCCAGGGGCGGCCGATCGTGATCGTGGCCGGGACACCCGTGGGCGTGTCCGGAACCACCAACCTGCTGCGTCTGGTCTGGCCCGAGGAAGTGCTGGCCGCAACCCCCACCCGGAACCGCCGCACCGCAGTACGCAAGGAGCCGGCGTGATCGCCCGCTTGCGTGACATGTCGATCGGTCGGCGCCTGGGTGCGGGATTCTCGCTGATCCTGCTGCTCTCGGTGGCCGGTATCGGCACCGGCCTGGGCGCACTGAGTTCGGTGGCCGGCGCCACCGACGACATGGTACGTCAGGCGCTTGCCAAGGAAAGACTGGTCAGCGATTGGTACGGCAACATATTTGCTGGCATCAAGCGCACCATCGCCATCGCAAAGAGCAACGATCCCACCCTCGCGGTGTTCTTTGCCGACGACGCCAGGCAAGCCAGCAAGCGTTCTCTGGAACTGAAGACGGCGGTCGAGAAACGATTGAGTTCGCCCGACGAGTTGCGCCTTTACCGAGAGATCGATGTTGTGCGTGAGCGCTTCAATCGCTACCGCGACACCATCAGCGAGCTCAAGCAAGAAGGCCGCCAGCAACAGGCCGAACAGATGCTGGCGGCGGACTTCATTCCCGCCGCCCGTGCCTACCTGGACAAGCTCAATGAGTTGCTGGCACTGCAACGCGCCGAGATCGATCGCAAGGGGGACTTCATCCAGGCGTCTTACCGGCATAACTTCGGATTGCTGGCCGCGCTGGGCGTGTTGCTGGCGCTGAGCTGCGCGACCCTGTCATGGTTCCTGGCACGCTCGGTGACGCGGCCGGTCAGGCAGGCAGTGCAACTGGCGCTGCAGGTGTCGTCGGGCGACTTGACAGGACAACTCCAGGCCCAACGGGGCGACGAGACCGGTCGCATGATCGATGCGCTGCAGCATATGAACAACAACCTGGCGCGCATCGTCCACGGCGTGCGCCACGCCGGCGAGTCGATCGCGGCCGCCGGCGACGACATCGCGCGCGGTAACGCCGAATTATTTACCCGCACCGAGTCGCAGGTAGCGGCGCTGGAAGAGGCCTCGTCGGCGATGGAGGAACTGTCGGCCGCAGTCAAGGAAAACGCCGCCTATGCCCGGCAGGCCACGCAGCTGGTCAATACCACCAGCAGCTCGGCGGCGCACGGTGGCCAGGTGGTCGATAACGTGGTCAATACCATGGGTGCCATCAAGGACAGCTCTGCTCGTATTGCCAGTATTACCACCGTGATCGACGGTATTGCGTTCCAGACCAACATCCTGGCGCTCAACGCAGCGGTGGAAGCGGCGCGCGCCGGCGAACAGGGGCGCGGCTTTGCGGTAGTTGCATCGGAAGTGAGGGCACTGGCGCAGCGCTCGGCTGCAGCCGCGCGCGAGATCAAGACGTTGATCGGCGACTCCGTCGAACGCATCGATCAGGGACATCAGCAGGCCAGCCAGGCCGGTGCCGCCATGCGCGATATCGTCAGCGGGGTAGCGCAGGTCCAGCAGATCATGCAGCGCATCGCCGAGGCCAGCCACCAGCAAAGCGCCGGCATCCAGGCCATTGCCGGCACCATCGAGCACACCGACCGCATGACCCAGCAGAACTCGTCACTGGCCGAAGAATCGTCGGCCAGCGCCGAAACCTTGAACGAACAGGCCCGTCAACTCAAGCTGGCCGTCAACGCCTTCAAGCTACCCGAACTGCGCAGCATCGGTAGCGACCAGGCGATGCCGGCGACCAGCCCGGCGCCGCGAGGCCTTGGTGGGCAAACGGCGCGACTTATCCCTTGATGCCCCACACGTCCCGGATGACCGACGCCATGCCCACCAGCATGGCGTCGGATTCAGCCGCAGCCAGGTAGACGAAGGCCAGTTGCGACTGGATCTCGGCGTGACTCCATATGGTCAATTCCTGTTTCTCCGCGGCCAGCAACGCCTGGTCCTCGCGCATCAGCGACAAGCCCAGTCCGGCCCGTACCAGGCTGTCGAGCGACGAGGTCTCGTCGGTTTCGATGATCACGTTGGGCATGACGCCTTGGCCTGCGAACAAGGCCACCATCAGCTCATGCACATGGCTCTGCGGCGGCGCACCGATCCATGGCATGGCAGCAATGGCGCGCCAGCCACATCCGGCCAGCCGGTCGGCATATGCCGGCGGCGCCACGATTCGATAGCTGACGCTACACAGCGGCAAGCTGGCCACGCTGCGGTCGGTGATCTTGCCCAGGTGGAATCCGGCGGTCAGCTCGCCCTTGGCAAGTTCTTCCATGACACTACCGGCAAGCACGTTGCGGGTCTTGATCTCGAGCAGCGGCAGGGCCGTGTGCAGGCCGTTGAGAAAGCTACCCAGGCGCAGGAACTCCGCGTCGCCCAGCGTACCGATGATGGCACGCCCGGCGACCTCCCCTTTCATTTCACGCGCGCGCGATATGATCGAATTGACCATGGACAGTGTGCGCTCCACCTCCGGCAGCAGGATCTCGCCGCTTTTGGTCAGGCTGATACGACCGTGGCTGCGGTCGAACAAGGCGATGCCCAATTCCTGTTCCAGCGCCTTGATGTGGCCTGTCACCGCCGGCTGTGTGACGTGCAGCGCTTCGGCCGCGCGCGTGACGTGGCCGAGCCGGGCAACCATGGCGAAGGTACGAAGCTGGTAGAGTTCCATGGCGGCCGTTACAGCGGCAGGTAACGAATCTGCGACGGCATGATACCCAACGCCACCTGCATGCTCAGCGGGAATGGCGTGAGCGCTGCGTAATGGGCCTGATCGACCACCACCTGCGAGTGCCCCACCCTTACCCGATAGCGGGTGAAGGCCCCGAAGAACTCACGATGCTCGACCGTTCCCTCCATCCAGACCAGCGCACCGTCGCGCTGGGCATCGCTGACCGTGATCCGGATGACATGGGGCCGTATCGACAACGCGTATTCGCCCTCCCCCGCGTCCCGATGGTGAGGCAACATCAGCACGCCCAGCTGCGACGAACTAAAGCGCATCATGTCTCCATGTACACGCGTCATGCTACCGGTCAGCAGGTTCGTGTTGCCCACGAATCCGGCCATGAAGGTATTGATCGGATAGTCGTACAGCGCAGCCGGTGTGCCCAGTTGCTGCACCACGCCATCTTCGATCACGGCCATGCGGTCGGCCATTGCCATGGCCTCTTCCTGGTCGTGCGTGACGAAGACGGTGGTGATGCCAAGATTGCGTTGCAGGCTGCGTAGCTCCTGGCGTAGCTGCGCACGCAGGGCGTGGTCCAGGTTGGAAAAAGGTTCGTCGAGCAACAATACGCGCGGCTCGATGACGATGGCGCGCGCCAGCGCCGCCCTTTGCCGCTGGCCGCCCGATATCTGGTCTGGACGTCGCTGGCCCAGTTCACCCAGGCCCACCCGTGCCAGCACCTGGTCGACCCGGGCACGGATCTGCTCCCTGGGAACGCGTCGCTCTTCCAGCCCGTAGGCCACGTTCTCGCGCACGCTCATGTGTGGCCACAAGGCGTAATCCTGAAAAACCATGCCGATGTTGCGCCTGTGCGGGGCGATACCGACGGCGTCCTTGCCATCCAGCAGGAGTAATCCGCCGTGGTCTGGAATCAGGCCGGCAATGACCCGCAGCAGGCTCGACTTGCCTGACCCGGACGCACCCAGCAGGACGAAGAATTCACCCGGCTCGATACGCAGGTTGATGTCGCGCAGCACGTCGCGGTTTTCGCGTCGAAGGTGGATCTGCCGGCATTCGATGGAAGTATTGGAAGAGGTCATCCTTGTCCTGGTTTGGTCATGGCCCGGATGCCGCATTGCGTACCTTCTTGAGTAGCGCATGCAACCCTGCCGTCAGCATCAGCAGCGCCGCGATAGCCACCATGCCCAGCGCCGCACCAGCACCGCGCCCGGATACGCTCTGCATGTTCAGGTAGATTTCATAACTGAGCGGCGCCTGCTCTTCGGCGTTGCACAAGAGCATCGCGATCGATAATTCCGTGGCCGAGACCATGAAGCTGAGAATGGCGCCCAATGCGATCCCGCCGGCCATCAGCGGTAGCCGGACACGCCGCAGCGCTCGCCAGCGACTGGAACCAAGGCTGGCGGCGGCCTCTTCCATGGCCGGATCGATAGCGCGCAGCGCAACCATGCACGCCATCAACGCGTAGGGCAACTGCTGCACCGCATAGGCCATCGTCATGCCGACACTGCTGACCAGGGGCGACATTGCGTTGAGCGACAGCGGCATCTCGCGCGACATACGCAGGTAACCCAGCGCGAGCACCAGTCCGGGGACCGCCAGCGCGGCCCCCGCCAGGAGCTCGAGGGCACGCCGCCAGCGCAGTTGGCTGCGCAATACCAGGTGCGCCAGCACCATCGCCAGTAC
Organism: Herbaspirillum sp. YR522; assembly: GCF_000282575.1. GTDB lineage: Bacteria > Pseudomonadota > Gammaproteobacteria > Burkholderiales > Burkholderiaceae_D > Herbaspirillum. The sequence continues at coordinate 44,045 of NZ_AKJA01000047.1, forward strand.
CACATCGATGATGGCGGCCACGCCTCCATACAGCAGGGTATTGAACAGCGGGTCGCCGGCTTCTGGCGCCAGCGCCGAGAAATGACGGAACGTCCAGGAATCCGGCAAGATGGAAAAGCTCCAGATATCGGCCATCGATAAGGCCAGCAAGCCAAGATACGGCATCAATACCACCAACGCGACAGCGGCGATCCAGAATGCGGCCGCCGCACCGGGCCAGTTGCGCACCGGTTGCAAGGGGTGAGCCTGGCCTCCCTGCAAATAAGGCATGTAGGCCTGGACGCGATCGCGGAACAGGTGGACGATGCACCACCAGGTCAAGGCAGAAAACAGCAGCATGATCAGGGCAATGACGTAACTGAGGGCGTCATCGATCCCATTGGTGGTCACCCGCAAGTAGGTCAGCGGCGCCAGCAGGTTGGTTACCCCCAGCACCAGCGGCGTGCCGAGGTCTTCGAAGGCACGGATGAACACGATGGCAGCACCGGCCAGGTATCCCGGTAGCGCCAGCGGCACGATGATGCGCCAGAACAGGCGCGCACTGCGCCCGCCAAGGGTCAGCGCGCTTTCTTCCATGGCCAGGTCCACTCGGCGCAGCGCAGCCATCAAATTGAGCAGGATGAACGGAAAATAATGAATACTCTCGACCAGGATGACACCATTGGTACCCTCCATCAGCGACAGGCGTATGTCCCATCGCCGTTCGAGCAGCAGGTTGAGTACGCCGCTGTTGCCCAATATCGGCTGCAACGAGAAAGCAGCCACGAACGGTGGCATGATCAGCGGCAGGATACCGAGCAACTGCAACGGCCAGCCGGCCCGCAGTTGCAAGCGTACCGCGATCCAGGCCAACGGCACGGCGATCAGGGACGCGCCGGCCACCGACGACAGCGCTACCCGCATGCTGTTGAGGAAGGCGTCGCGGTACAGGGCCTGGTCGAAAAAGGAACGCAGGTAGCCAAGTGTGAAGCCTTCGCCGCCTATACCTAGCGCCGCAAGCACGACGACAGCGACCGGCCACACCAGGAACAGGAGCAGGAACACGGTCACACAGGTAGCCAACATCCCATTTGCCAGCCGCAAGACCGGTATCGGCTCCGACGACCGGCGCCGCGCAATCATCAAGCGCCGCGTCATTTGTCCAGCCTTGCACTGGCCTGGCGCGCCAGCGCGATGGCCTGCGCGTAGGCGGCTCGGGCGTGCGTATTCCAGCCGCGCTCCAGCGCAATCGATTGCTGGGTCGAGCGGGCCAGCGGCTCGCTCGGATCGCCGTCGCCGCGGCCATAGAAGGTGCTGCGCAACCCTGCATCGCCAAGGTCGCGCTTGGCCACCACGGGAGTAAAGGCCAGCCGTCGCGCTTGTGCGATCAGCTCTGCCGCCTGCGCATCGGGACGTTGCGCCAACAGTCGCTCGGCGTTGAAGATCTCGCGCGCCACGGTGCGCAGTTCGCGAATGGGAAATGTGATGGTCTGGTCGAACATCGCCGTCACCAGCCGGATACGGTCCTGCGCGAGGGCCGCGTCGAAACTGCGGCTGCTGCGGGTGACCGTGTCGGGCAGGCGTGGATATCCGGCGGCAACCTTTCCCTGCAGGGTGTCGTAGGGCACCACCGGCATGCGCGAGATACGTGGGTCGAGCAGCAGTCGCTGCCCCTGGTCGGACAGCGTGAATGCCACGAAACTGCGTGCCTCGGCATGATTTCGGGCACCGGCAATCACACCGATACTGGCGGGAATCAGGTTATTGATGTCGGGATAGGTGAAGTCGACCGGAAACCCGCTGCGCTTGCCGACGAACGCAAAGAAATCGATGACCATGCCCACGCCATAGCGCCCTGCGTTGACGCCCTCGGGAACGCCGAAGGAGCGCTCGGTGATGGCCGCGGAATTGGCCGCGATCTGCATCAGCTGCGACCAGCCTTCGTCCCATCCGGCGCCCTGCAGGATCGACTCCACCATCAGGTGCGTGGTGCCAGACCATGATGGCGAACTGAGCGCGATATGCCCGAAGTATTCGGCGCGGGTCAGGTCGCTCCAGTTGGCCGGGGGTGTCAGGTGATGCGCGGCCAGGTAGCGAAGGTTCCACATGATGCCGTAGCCCGACAGGGCCTGCCCGAAATAACGATGGCGCTCGTCATTGATCGGATAGGCGCCGATGCGACTGGGTGCTGCCGGGTTCTTTACGTCCGGCAAGGGTTCCAGCAGGTCGTTGCGCGCCATGACCTCGAAGGCATCCGGGGCGGATGCCCAGAAGACGTCCGGGCGCTGGCCGCGAGGCGTGCGTTCGATATAGATCAGCGCCGCGTTGGTGTTCTTGTTGAGGATCGAGATACGGATCTCGGGATGCAGCCGTTCAAATTCCTTTTTGTAGATGTCTGTCACTTCCTTGGGAAAGGACGTGATCACCGTCACCACGCCGGCCGGCGCAGCCATCGGCAACAAGCCCGCGCCCAGGGTGATAGCCCATGCAAGGCCAAGCTTGAATCGCCACCTCGATGTCATCTGTCTCGTCTTTCCCGGTCGCACCATAGCCGCCGGTTATCTGTCTTATGTACGCGCCACACGCAAAAAGACGTCCGCTGCAAGCGGACGTCCCAAGGGCCGGACCACATGCGGATTCTAATGCATGCGGCCCGACATGCTCAACACTTCGATTTCAGGCCACGGCCTCGCGGCCGGAATGGGCGGCGGCATCGGACTTTTTCCTGGCTTCCAGTTCGAGCGTGCCGCGATGCGCCAGGATGCAGAACAGAATGCACAGGGCCGCGCCCGTGAACAGCACATAGAAACTGGCGCCCCAACCGTAGATATCGACCATCTTGCCCACGAATGCGGTACCTAGCGTGCTGCCGACCACGTAGCTCATGAAGCCGCGCAGGCCGACGGCGGAGCCGACCGCGAATTGCGGCACGATTTCCATGGTTTGCACCGAGGCCAGGAACTGCGGTACATAGATGAGGCACCCGATGGCGCCACAGGCGACAGTGACGGCCAGCAGCGAAGTCGACTCCATGTAGAAGAACAACGAAACCAGAATACCTGCCATGCAGATAATGGCCAACGGCATGCGGCGGCCCTTGAAGAACTTGTCGGTCAACACCCCGGCGAACAGCGTCGAGGGGATGGCCGCCCATTCGAAGATGGCGAACGCAACGCCCATCTGTCCCTTGCTGAATCCTTTCGATTGCAGCAGGTAGATCGGCAGCCAGGTGATGACCCCGAAACGGATCAGGTAGACGAAGGCATCGACCAGCGAGATATACCAGACATGCTTATTAGGCAGCACGAAATGGCGGAATATCTGGAACGCGGACATGTTTTCCGGCGCATGGTCGACATTGGTCTTTACCAGGTTTTCCTCGGCATCGGCCGGGACGATCTTCGCCAGCGGCGGCAGGCCTTCGTTATAGGTTGTGCCAGCGCCCACGAACAGCACCAGTACCATCACCACCAGCGACAGCGCAGCGGGCGCCCAATAGCTTGCCGCCTGCCAGTGTTCGGCGCCGAACATGGCAAATGCACCCACTGCGATCGGCGCCACCATCCCGCCGCCGACATTGTGCGAAATGCCCCAGACGGCGCTCGTGCGGCCGCGCTGGCGCCGAGGGAACCAACTGGCAATGGTGATGAAAGCAGGTCCGGCGCCCATGCCCTGGAACACCCCATTGAGGATCACCAGCGCCACGAACATCCAGTACTCGGTGCCGAAGCCCATGAAGAAGTTGACGATGCAAGACAACGTCAGCCCCAGCATCATGTAGTGCTTCGGGTTGCACTTGTCGGCCAATACGCTCATGACCCCCTTGCTGATGCCGTAGGTGATCAGCAGGCAACTGCTTAGCAGGCCAATGTCGGTCTTGGTAAGGTTAAGCGCCTTCATCAGGTAAGGCGTGGACAGCGTGAAGTTGGACCGGACGAAATAGAAGGCGGCGTAGCCGATGAAGATTCCGAACAGTGCCCGCATCTTCAGGCTGGTGTAACGGCTCATCACTTCGGATTGCGGCACCGGTGGTTTCGGGCGGGAAAGCAGGAAATTGAACATGCATGGTCTCCATGTGGCTATTGTTGGAGCCTGCCGCCGCGCGTCACAGCGCGATCTGGTCCATCGACCGGCAGGCGTGCCGCTCCCTTGGTTGGGAGATTGTGGCGCCACTATAGATTTAGCCCGATGCAGTGACTAATCATACCTTTTGATGACAGGTCATAAAAAACGTGATGACTGTGAGGCCTGGAATCGAACTTGCGGCACCGCTTCGTCGGCAAGCCCATCAATGACGACGGCGCCTTGCCGAAGCCACGGCCAGCCTGCCTTGAAAAGCGGCCCCGTACCGGGACCACTGCGCATTCGGGTCCCAGCGATCAGAAATGCGCCCGCGCAATCAGCTGCACGTTGCGTGGATCGCCCCACGAATTGTAGTAGCCGGTGTAGCCGACGGTACGCAGGTAGCTGCGGTCTGTCAGGTTGTTCAGGTTCAGGCTCAGGTCCCAGTTCTTGTCGATCCGGTACCCCACCCGTGCGTTGAAGGTGGCATAGCCGCCCTGGCGCACGGTGCCGTTGACGATCTCGCTTTGCGCGTTCATGCCGGCGCCCAGCGTCCAGGTCGACGCCACGCCGCCGTCGGCGCCCGGACGATATTGGGTCCACAGCTTGAACAGGTGCCTGGGCCAGGCGAAGATGGCACCGACGTTGCTGGCGGTGGTATCGCGCAGGTAGGTGGCCTGGTTATAGGTGTAGCCGGTGGTGATGTCCCAGCGGGGCGATGGCTTGCCGGTCATTTCGAATTCCCAGCCCTGGCTCTGGACCAGGCCTGCTGCCCGGTAGCAGGTGCCGCCGGTGGTGCCGCCGCAGCCGACGTGGTCCGGATCGACCATCGAACGGTTAGTGTCGCGTATGCGATAAAACGCGAGGGTGGCGTTGAGCGCACCGTCGAACCACTCGGTCTTGGCGCCCACTTCGCCTTGCCAGCCGACCCGCGGCGCCAGCACGTTGCCCTGGTAATCCTGGGTGGTCTGCGGCACGAAGATATCGGCGTAACTGCCATAGAAGCTCAGGTTGCGGTTCACGTCCCACACCAGGCCGCCATAAGGACTGAACCTGTCGGTGGCCGCCGCGGCGCTGGTGGTCCAATTGCCTGCGGTGGCCCCCACCGAGCGGGTCTTGCTCGAATAGTCGGTCCAGCGCGCGCCCAGCACCAGCGTCAACGGATCGGCCAGCCTGATGCGCGAGGACGCATAGATGCCCGACTGCGCGGTGATGGTCTGGGTGTGCGCGGTGTTGAGGTTGTCCAAGCCGGCACTGCCGATGAGCGCGTCGTAGTTGTGATCGTCGAGCACGTCCTTGGACGCGCCCGTGACGGTCTTGCTCGCAGTGTCGCCCTCATATCGGGAATAGCTGTAGCCCAGCGTTACGACGTGATCGCGCTCGAAAAGGCGCACCGGCCCCGAGACATAGACATCGGCGCCGTCCCAGGAATAGGTATTGTTGGCATGGGTCAGCGAATAGTTGGCCAGGCCCGTGCTGGTACTGACCGCATTGGAGGTATAGGCAGAGTAGCCTTCGAAGCGGTTGTTGGCATGGCTGTAGACGGCATGGGTTTCCCAGCCTGCGCCGAGCTTGTGGGTCAGGTCGACTGTCGTGCGGCTGTCGGTTTGCGTGCTCAGGCGGTCAGGACCGACATAGGAGCCGCGGGCGACCACCTGGCCGTTGCTGTCCAACGGCACCCCGTAACTGTTGTAGTACTGGTAGCGCTGGTAGTAATAACTCAGGCCGACCTTGGTATCAGGCGAGAAGACATATTCCAGGGCGCCATAGACCAGTTGCTTGCGCTCGTCGCCATAGCTGGTGAAGCCATCCTTGTCCTGGCCTACCACCACCAGCCGCCCGCGCAAGGCGCCGTCCTTGGTCAAGGGCCCGGTCACATCGACCTCGCCCCGCTTGTTGGACGCGCTGCCCACGGTGGCCGCAGCGTTGAAGGCGTAATCCGCCTGCGGTCGCTTGAGCACGAAATTCATGACGCCGCCGGGGTTGCCGGTGCCGGTGAGCAATCCGGAAGGACCACGCAACAGCTCGATGCGGTCGTACAAGGCCATGTCCACGCCGACCCCGGCGCTTTGCATGGGCGCCCCATCGACCTGCTTGCTGATGGTGTAGCCGCGCACATACACCGCTTCGCTGCGCTGGAAATCGGAAATACGGGCGCCGGTCATCTTGTTGATCGCGTCTTCCACCGCCACCAGGTTCTGGTCGTCGATCTGCTGGCGGGTCAGCACCGACACCGACTGCGGGATCTCGCGCAGGCTGGTCTGGCCCTTGAAGAGGGTCACGGCACGCGCCGCGTAGGTGCCCGAATTCTCGGTGCTGGCGCTGGCGTCGGCCTGTGCATTGACCGTCACCACCGGCAGTGCCCCGGACGTGGTGGCCGACGCCGCATCGACGATGACCACCGCTTCGCCCTCCAGGCGCGCCGCCAGGCCGCTGCCTGCCAGCAACCGCCCCAGGGCCTCGGCCGGCGCCAGCGTGCCACTGACCGCCGGGGCGGTCTTGCCGCGCGCCAGCTCCGGGCGCACGATGATCTGCCTGCGCGCTTGCAGCGCCCAGTCGCCCAACGCCTCGCCCAGCGGCTTGGCGGCGATGTTGAACTCGATGGCAGTGACGGCAGCGACACCGCCCTGGACATCCTGGGCGCACAGCGTGGTGCTGCAAAGTGCCAAGGCAATGGCAAGGGCAAGCGGCGCGGGGCGCAGCGCTGGGTGATACATGACGGGGGCTCCCATGTGGATAAAAACAGTTCTTGCATGGGAAGACGGATGGGCCTTCGGATACCCTAGGTCGCCAACCAAGATTTACATGTCCGGATTGGCGCAGGCTCAGCGGCGCATGCGCACTTCGCGCCTGCCATCGCCCAGGTCGGCCAGCCGTACCGGCAACGACAGCGCCAGCATGCGCTGGAAAGTGGCCAGGTCGCGGGGATCGAACACGCCGGTGACTTGCAGGGCGGCCACGGCGGGGTCCTGGATCACCAGCGGCAAGTCGCGATACCGCGATAGCTCCGCCAGCACCCGATCCAGGCGGCTATCGACGAAGCGCAGGTGGTATTGCTGCCAGGCGCCGACCTGCTCCGGGCTGACCTGGCGTACCGCTTCAAGCAGGCCGCGGGCGTCGCCATGGACCTGGTCGCCAGGCCCCAGGATGACCAGGCGGGACGTCGGCGGCATGGCCGATGGATCGCCGCCGACGGTCTCGACCCGCACCCGGCCTTGCGAAACCGACACATCCACGCCCGTCGCCCCCACCTGCCGCGGTGTATGGCGCACCGCGAAGCGGGTGCCCACGACAGTGACCTGTACCGGCCCCGATAGCACCTGGAACGGCCGCTCGGCGTCCTTCTGCACGGCCAGCATGAGCTGGCCGTCGATGAGCCGCAAATGGCGCCGCTGGCGGGTATAGACCACCTCGACCTGGGTCTGGGTATCCAGTTGCAGCACGGTGCCGTCGGGCAGCACCATTTCGGATTGCTCGCCGCGCCGCGTCTCGAAGCACTGTGAATAGCGGGCCTGGTCCTGCCACTGGCGCCAGCCCAGCCAGCCCGAGGCCACTGCCAGGCTGGCATAGCCGCCGATGGCCAGGGCCCTGCGGCGCCCGGATCGGGTCGTGGCAGTGGGCGCCAGGTCGGCGCCGATCCTGCCGGCGCCGCGCGCGCTGGCAGCATCCAGCGCCATGTCGAGCGCCAGGTTTCGCTGCAGCTGTTGCCGCCATTGGGCTGGAATGGCGTCGATCTGCGCCGCCTGGCGCTGCCATTGGCCGAACGCCTCGCGATGGGCCGGGTCGGCCTGCAGCCAGGCCTGGAACATCGCTTCATCCTCGGCATTGAAATGCGGATTGCCACGGCGCACGAACCAGCCGAGCGCCTCTTCGCGCAGCGGCGAGGCGGGGGCGACGGGAGGGGTGGACATAGGCATCTAGCGTATCGGTAGGAAAAAGGGTGCCGCGTTGATCGACAAGCCGTCAGTCATGGCGCGAGCGATTCAGCTTGCGACGTGGTGCCGCGCCCTGCGCCGGCCAACGGCTGGCCTCGCAGGCATCCAAGGCATGCTTGATGTGCTGCTCGACCATTTTGACAGAGATGCCCATCTCGGCGGCGACCTGTGCATAACTTAATCCGTCGAATCGATTGAGCATGAAGGCCTGGCGGCACCGTGGCGGCAGGCCATCGATGACCCCCACCAATTCCATGACGCCCTGGCGCGATGCGGCCGCTATCTCCGGCTCCAGCCCCTTGGGACCTTGCACGGTGGTCACCACGTCATCGTCGGTAGGGATCTCTACTTCGGCGCGCAATGCGGTATGGCGATGATGATCCACCAGCAGGTTACGGGCGATGCGATAAAGCAGGGCACGCGGATCGTCGATGCTGGTGCCGGCCGTCTGCGCGGCATAGACCCGCACGTAGCTTTCCTGGGCCAGGTCGGCCGCCGTCGAGCGGTCGGCGATGCGGCCAGACAGGAAGCGAAGGATCTCTCTGTAGTAGTGCTCGAACACGATCGACGGCCACGGTGCAGGCAAGGGATGGAAAACCTCGCAGGCTGGCGGTGGAGTGACCTGGCTGACCTGGATGAGAGATGTGAATGCTAATCACTCTTATTATAAGGGATGGCACAGGTCTTCGTTTCAATTGAAACAATGGCCGACGCAAGTGACATCGACCGGTAACCGGGGCGGCGCAAGATACACCCATACCGAAACGAAACAACGGATCGGACAACCCGGAACCGACTACCCAAAGGAGAACATCATGCGCATCATCATCGCCACCACCGCCGCCCTCGCCCTGACCTTGTTCGCCACCGCCGCCCGCGCCGACAGCATCTTCACCGGTGCCATGGACTACGAATCGCCGATCGCCATGATCCTGCATGTGGGCGCGCGCCTGATCGGCAAGATGTTCTAACAAGGATCACCGGCCCGGTGGCGCCGCTGCGGCGGCAACCGGGCACACGTGATTAGCGTCGATCGACACCTCAGCGATGACCCAGCGGCAATGGCGCCGGGTCATCGCTGGTGTGCGCCGGCGGTGCCAGGCGGGCAACGCGAAAGGCGCCGACCGCCAGTTCCAGCTCGTGGGCCTGGTGCCGCAACGCCTGGGCCGATGCCGCGGCCTGTTCGACCAGGGCGGCATTTTGCTGGGTCGAGGTGTCGATCTGCACGATCACGGCATTGATCTGGCCAATGCCGTGGCGCTGGTCGTCGCTGGCGTCGGCGATGCCGGTGACTACCTGGCTGACGCGGTCGATGCTGTCGATGACTTGCCGCATGGTACTGCCGGCGGTCTGCGCCAGGCGGCTTCCCACATCGACCTTGTCCACCGAGTTCGAAATGAGCACCTTGATCTGGCGCGCCGCCGACGCCGAGTGCTGCGCCAGCGCGCGCACCTCGGTCGCGACCACCGCAAAGCCCCTTCCCTGCTCGCCGGCCCGCGCCGCTTCCACTGCCGCGTTCAATGCCAGGATGTTGGTCTGGAAGGCGATACTATCGATCACCGCAATGATCTCGACGATGTTCCTGGAGGCGCTGTCGATGGCCTGCATGGTCTGTGTCACCTGCTCCACCACCGCACCTGCCTGGGCCGCCACCCCTGCCGCCTGTTGCGCCATCTGGCTGGCCTCCCGCGCCTGGTCGGCATTGCAGCTCACGCTTCGGGTCAGCGTCTCCATGGCGGTCGCGGTTTCTTCCAGCGATGCCGCCTGGCGCTCGGTGCGCTGCGACAGGTCGCGGTTGCCCTGGGCGATCTCGACCGAGGCGCCGCTGATGGCCTGGGTGCCCAGGTGCACCTTGAGCACGATCCCCGCCAGATTTTCGTTCATGGTGCGCAACGCCTGGATCAGCCGCCCGGTCTCGTTATTGCCGGCCGGTGCGATGACCTGCGTCAGGTCGCCCGCGGCCACGCCCTGGGCCACGGTGACGGCGGCCGCCAACGGCCGCGATAGGGCCCGTACCAGTAGCGCCCCCATCACCGCCGCCAGGACGAGTCCCAGGCCGGCCGCGCCCAGGTAGGCGGCGAACAGCAGGCGGTAACGGTGCTGCGAGTGCTCGTAGATGACCTGGCCCTGTTCGCGCTGCAGCGACATCAGTTGCGCCATCGGCATGACCGCCTGCGCATGCAGCGGCGACAAGGTCTGCGTGTAGAGCTCGGTGGCTCCGGGCACATTGAAGGCGCGGATGGCTTCCATGGCGGGCGTCACGCCTTGCCTGACCAGCAGCGCGTAGCGTTGGGAGAATTGCAGCGCAAGCTGTCGCTCGCGGTCGGTCACGATGGCCGCATCGTAGCGCTGCCATGCGGCCTGGCCCTCGGCCAGGCTGCGCTCGAGCGCACGCATGTCGGCCTCGACATCGGCCGGGTTGAGGATGGCCGCGGCGATGCCGGAACGACTGTGCTCGAGGGCGGCAACGACCTGGGACAGGTACTGCATCGGCAACAGGCGCTCTGCGTACATGGCACGCAATTCGTCGTTGCTGCCGCGCAAGCTGCCCAGGCCCAGGCATCCCAGCACCAACATGATGGCCGACAGACAGCCCATGCCCCAGACCAGGCTGGCCCTGATCGACAGATTGCGCAGCATTCCCACTCCCCCAGTTTGAACGGACAAAAAAAACGGACCGCAACATGCCGGTCCGCCAAGGTCACACAGAGTCATGCAGCGCGTCCGCCCAGGTAGAGCTCGCGCACCTGCGGGTCATTTATCAGCGCGCCGGCATCGGCGGTCAATGCCACCGTCCCCATCGATAGCACATAGGCACGGTCGGAGATGCGCAGCGCCTCCATCGCGTTCTGCTCCACCATCAGGATCGTGACCTGCTCCTTGACGCGCACCTGGCCGATGGCGTCGAACACTTCGAGCAATACCTTGGGCGAGAGCCCGGCCGAGGGTTCGTCCAGCAGCAGCAGGCGCGGGCGCGGCATCAATGCCCGTGCCAGCGCCAGGATCTGACGCTCGCCGCCCGACATCGACGCCGCCGGTGCGTTGAACTTGATCCCCAGCACCGGATACAGCGCGCACAATTCTTCCATGCGCTGCCGGGCCTGCGCCGGGCTCATGTAGTGGCCGCCCACCTGCAGGTTCTCGCGTATGGTCAGCGACGCGAACACGTTCTCGGTCTGCGGCACGAAGCCGATGCCACAGTGGCGGATCTTGTAATGCACCGGCAGTGCCGACACGTTTTCGCCTTCGAGCATGACGCTGCCTTCACGCGGCTTGAGAAAACCGGCGATGGTCTTGAGCAGGGTGGACTTGCCGCAGCCATTGGGGCCCAGCAGGGTGACGATCTCGGCACGCGAGGCCTGCAGCGTCATGCCCTTGAGGATGTCGACTTCGGCGTTGTAGCCGGCCACGACATTGTCGATGGTGATCATTGCGTACCCTCCGCGGCAGTGGCTTTATGTTGCGCACCGCCACCCAGGTAGGCCTGCAGCACGCGCTCGTTGGACGACAGTTCGTCGGGCTGGCAGCTGGCCACGATGTGACCACGGTCGAGCACGATGCAACGGCTGCAGACGGCGCCGATGAAATGCATGTCATGCTCGACGATCACCAACGTCATGCCCTGGCCATTGAGACGCTTCAATGCCTGGACGATGTCGTTGCGCAGGTTCGGGTGCACGCCGGCGGTGGGCTCGTCCAGCATCACCATGCGCGGGTTGCCCATCAGCGCGCAGACGATGCCCAGCAGTTTCTTCTGGCCACCCGACAACGCCGACGCCGGCAGGTCCCGTACGTGGGTCAGCAGCAGTTCGTGCAGCAGGCGCGTGGCCTTGTCACGCGCCTGCGCTTCGGCCTGTCGCACGCCAGCGCCGTCGACCAGGGTTTCCCAGAACCCGTGGTGGGTGGTGGCCGCGGCCATGGCCACTTCGATCACCGACATTTTCTCCGGCATCGACGGCAGCTGGAAGGTACGGGCGATGCCACGCTCGACGATCCGGTGCGCGGCCAGGCGGCCGATTTCCTCGCCGCCGTAGCGGATGCTGCCGGCGTCGATGGCCTCGAAGCCGGTGATGGTATTGAGCAAGGTGCTCTTGCCGGAGCCGTTGGGGCCGAGCAGCCCCACGATCTCGCCGGCGTTGATGCTGAAATTCACATCCTGCAAGACCCGGTTGCCGCCGAAGGCCTTGGCCAGCGCTGCCACCTCCAGCAGGGTGTTCGATTGCGGGCGGTTCATTGGATCTTCCTTAGTTTTTCAGGGACCAGTCCTTGGCTGCGCCACAGCAGCGAGGCCAGCAGGATCAGGCCGATCAGGCCGATGCGCAGCGCACCGGCAATGTCGGAGCCGAACTGGAAATAATCCTTGGCGAACGGCACCAGCGAATACGCCGCCTGTACCAGCACCACGCCAATGATCACGCCGGCGGTGTTGCCCATGCCGCCGATCATCAGCATGGTCCACAGCATGAAGGTCTCCGAGGCCAGCATGTAATCGGGCCCGGCGAAGCTCATGTAGTGCGCATAGAGCGACCCGGCGATGGCGGTGGTGGCGGCGCCGGCCATGATGGCGCGCGACTTCAGCGAGCGCAGGTCGTAACCCATGCAGGCGGCCAGCTTGGGCTCCTCGCGCATCAGGCGCAATGCGCGACCGAAGCGGCCATTGCCCAGTCGACGGCAAGCCAGTGCCATGGCCAGCAGTACCAGCAGCACCAGTGCCATGAACGCCAGCCCGTTCCACGGCCGCGGCAAGTCACCCAGCAGCGGGTGGATGGCGCTGATGCCCTGGGCGCCACCGGTCAGCCAGTCTTCGTTGGTAGCGATGGTGCGCAGGATCTCGGCGATGGCCAGCGTGGCGATCCCCCAGTAGTCGGCGCCGAGCTGGCGGCCCAGGCGCGCGATGCCCCAGCCCAGGGCGATGGCCACGATCACGCCGACGGCCGCTCCCAGCGCCGCCGGGTAGCCCAGGCTGGTGGTGATGCCGGTGGCGTAGGCGCCAATGCCGGCGAAGGCAATATGACCGAAATTGAGCAGGCCTGCGTAGCCGGCCTGCAGGTTCAGGCCCAGCGCCATGATGGCGTAGATGCCGGCGATGGTGACCGAGAAGATCAGGAAATCAGACACGGCGCACCTCGCGATCAAACAGGCCATAGGGCTTCAACAGCAGCGCCAGCAGCAGGATCAGGAAGGACGCGGCACTGATGTAGGCCACCGGCAGGAAAGCCACGGGCTTGCCGAACATCCAGCCGAAATTGATGTTGGTGACCACGGTTTCGGTCAGCGCGATCAGGAAAGCGCCCGCCACCGCGCCCAGCGGATTGCCCAGGCCGCCCAGGATGGCAGCGGCGAATACCGGCAACAACATGTCATAGCCCAGGTTGATGTGGGCGCCGCTGGTCATGGCCAGCATGCTGCCTCCCAGCGCGGCCAGCGCACCGCTGCTGAAGTTGACCAGGCGCGTGATGCTTTCGGCGTCCAGCCCCGAGGCCGCCGCCAGTGCGCGATTGGTCGACAGCGCACGCATCGCGCGACCGGTACGGGTGTAGAACAACAGGGCCGCGAACACCGCCAGCAGCAGCGCGGTGGTGGCCAATGCATACAACTGGGTATAGCCGATGCGCACCTCATCGATGACCAGCGGCGCGCTCAGCGGCAGCTTGTACATCAGCGGGAACGAACCTGCCACGCCGAGCGTGACGGCCACCACCAGCATGGCCAGCGCGAGCGAGCCGATCATGGTGATGGCTGGCCCCGAGCGCAGCAGGCGTCGAAACACCAGCAGGTGCATCAGCAACGTGAGCACGCCGGTGACGCAGCACGAGGCGGCGATGGCCAGCGCCATGGGCAGGCCGGCGACGTGGAAGAAGTAGCTCAGGTAGGCGCCCAGCATGGCGTACTGCACATGTGCGATATTGGGAAACTTCACCAGCCCGTACACCATCGACAGGCCAAGCGCCACCAGCGCCAGGTCCGAGGTACGGATCAAGGTGTCGATCAGGAATTGAAACATCAGAAAAACTCCGGGAGGACCATCTGGAGCCGTGCAAGAACACACGGCCCGCTGCTGCAGGCCTGGCGGCAGGGGCTTGCACCCCTGCGCGACAGGTTGTTATCGGGGCACGACCTTGCCGTCGTACTTCAACTTGGCGTAGGGCGGATTCTGCCGCTGGCGGTCCTGGTCGAAGCTGATGCTGCCGGTCACGCCGGCATAGTCGCGGCCGATTTCCTTCAAGGCGGCCTGGATGTCGGCCGGCTTGGTCGACCTGGCCTTGTTGATCGCGGCTGCCGTCATCAGCACCGCGTCATAGGCGTAGCCGGTGTAGGAGGTCTTCATGCCTTCCTTGTACTTGGCGCGGAAGGCTTCGGCATAGGCACGGCCTGCCGGGCCGTCGACCGACCCCACTTCCATGCCCAGCTGGCCATTGGCGATCTCGGCCGGTGTATCGGACAGGCACATCGATAGCAGGATGCCGTACCAGGGTGTCTTGCGCAGCCCCAGCTCGAAGGCTTCGCGATTGAGGATGGCAGATTCCTGGCCGTAGGCGGTATAGACATAGGCGTCCGGCGCGCTCCTGGCGATCTGCTGCAGTTCGCGGCGGTAGGTCGACTGCCCCGCCGTGTACAGCACCTCGGTCACCACCTGCCCACCCAGCTTCTCGAACTCTTCCTTGAAGCCGTGCGACACGCCCTGGCCGTAGGCATTGTTGGGCGCGATGACGGCCACCTTGCGATAACCCAGCGCCCAGGTGTCGGCCGCCGAGAACTTGTTGCCGAAGTTCTCCAGCCCGATCAGGTTGAACGAGGTCGCGCCGATATCGCGGATCTTCACGCTGGTGCTGGCGATGTTGATATGGGTCACGCCTTCCTTGACCAGGTACTGGCCCAGCGGGATGCTGATGCCGGACGAGTATTCGCCGATCACCACCGGTACCTTGTCCACCGACACCAGCTTGCGGGCGGCATTGAGCGCCGTGGTCGGGGTTCCGCCAGAGTCTTCCACGATCACCGAGAACTTCTTGCCCAGCACGCCGCCCTGGCTGTTGACCTTCTCGACGGCCAGGTCGACCGCGCGTCGCACGTCTTCGCCCACGGTGGCATTGGCGCCCGTCAACGACAGCACAGCCCCCATCTGCACGGTCTCCTGCGCGATGGCGCCGGCCGAGATGGCACACCATGCCGCGGCCAGCACTACCTTCATCTTCATCATCATTGCTCACTCCTCTTTTCTTAAGAAAAAGCCGTCCCCTGCGCCGTTGTTGCGCATGGTTGGCCTGGATCGATGGAATCCGCCGACAGCCGTCGGCGGTGGAGACGGAACTACCTTGCCGTGCGTGCTGCGACTCGCGTCGATCTCCCAGTGCGCGCGGGCATTGTTGTTATTGGGCCATGTAGGGGTAGGTGTAGTCGGTGGGGGGTGCCGAGCTTTCCTTGACGGTGCGGGGCGACACCCAGCGCAACAGGTTCAGCGCCGAACCGGCCTTGTCGTTGGTACCGCTGCGGCGCGCGCCACCGAAGGGCTGCTGGCCCACCACGGCACCGGTGGGCTTGTCGTTGATGTAGAAATTGCCGGCAGCAAAGCGCAGGGCCTGCTGCGCCTGCAACACCGCTGCGCGATCGGTGGCGAACACGGCGCCAGTGAGCGCATAGGGGCTGGTGCCGTCGACCAGCTTGAGCACCTCGTCCCATTCTGCGTCAGGGTAGACATAGACCGACAGCACCGGGCCGAAGATCTCGTTTTGCATCAGCGCGTGGCGTGGATCCTTGACCTCGATGACGGTCGGCTCGATGAAGTAGCCGACCCGGTCTTCGCACTTGCCGCCGACCAGCACGTCGGCATTGGCGTCTTCACGCGCCCGGTGGATATAGTTACGGATACGCTCGAAAGCGCGACGGTCGATCACCGCGCCCATGAAGTTGCCGAAATCGGTGACGTCGCCCATCTTGATCGAATCGACCATGGCCACCAGGCGCGTCTTGACCACCGGCCACAGCGAAGCGGGAATATAGGCACGCGACGCGGCGCTGCACTTCTGCCCCTGGTATTCGAACGCGCCGCGCAGCAGCGCCACGGCCAGCGCCTCCGCATCGGCCGACGGGTGCGCCAGCACGAAGTCCTTGCCGCCGGTTTCTCCCACCAGGCGCGGGTAGGAACGATACCGCGCGACATTGCGTCCGACCTCGCTCCACATCGTGTCGAAGACGGCGGTCGAACCCGTGAAGTGGATCCCTGCCAGCGATGGATGGCCGAGCGCGATGTTGCTGATCTCGATCGGGTCGCCCGGCACGAAGTTGATGACCCCGCGCGGCAGGCCCGCCGCTTCCAGCAGTTCCATGAACATGTAGTTCGACAGCGCCGCCGTCGCCGCCGGCTTCCACAGCACGGTATTGCCCATCAGCGCCGGCGCGATCGCCAGGTTGCCGCCGATGGCGGTGAAGTTGAAGGGCGTGACGGCATAGACAAAGCCTTCCAGCGGACGATATTCGCTGCGATTGCGCACGCCCGGCGAATGCTGGGGCTGCATCTGCGCAATCTCGTGGGCGAACTGCACATTGAAGCGCAGGAAATCGACCAGCTCGCAGGCCGAGTCGATCTCGGCCTGGTAGGCGGTCTTGCTCTGGCCCAGCATGGTGGCCGCATTCAGGCGTGCGCGCCAGGGCCCGGCCAGCAGGTCCGCGGCCTTGAGGAACACGGCTGCGCGATCCTGCAGCGACCAGCGCGACCATTCCTCCTGGGCCGCCAGTGCGCTGTCGATAGCGCCCTGCACCGTCTTGCCGTCGGCGTGATACAGGTTGCCCAGCACCCGGTCGTGTTCATGCGGCGCCCGCACCGCCGTGGCACTGGTACCGAACAGGCGCTCGCCGTTGACCACCGCCGGGATCTCCCGGCAGATGTTCTTCTGCACTGCCAGCTCGGCACGTAGCGACTCGCGTTCGGCGCTGCCGGGCGCGTAATCGAGCACCGACTCGTTGGTCGTTATTGGATATGAAATGTTCATTATATTATCCGATATTATTTAGATTGGATCCAACATGTAATAATTGGATCCAAGTCTATCAGAGGAAAACTTGAGGCACAATAGACGTGTCCACCAACGTGGTTTTCGGCGCACGGGACGCGCAGTAATTGCAGCCCGCGGGGCTCGCAAATGGGCGCGCACCTGTCCCGCTTCACTCGATACAGCACTCAATTCATGTCCACGCAACAGACCCGCGCGAAAATGACCAATAAAGGACTTCCGCAAATCATCCGCGACCAATTGCGCGACGAAATCCTCGCCGGCAGCCTGGCCACCGGCACCCAGCTACGACAGGACGCCCTGGCGGAACGCTTCAATACCAGTCGCCTGCCGGTGCGCGAGGCGTTGCGTCAGCTCGAGGCCGAAGGGCTGGTGACCTACCAGCGCAATCGCGGTGCGATCGTGGCCGGCATGGATGTGAACCAGCTGTGCGAGATGATGGATATACGCATCGCGCTGGAATGCCATGCCGCCAAGATCGCCGTGCCCAACATGGTCCAGCGCGACCTTGCCCACCTGCAGGAAATCCTCGACCAGTACAACGCCTCGGAGTCGGTGGCCGAGTGGGCCGAATGCAACCGGCGCTTCCACCTGGCACTGTGCGCGCCGGCCAACAACACCAAGCTGCGCCATCTGATCGAGGAGTTCTGCCTCAACACCGACCGCTATACGCACGAGATGATGTCGCTGGCCACCGGCAAGGAAGGTCCGCAATCGGACCACTTCGAAATTCTCGAAGCCTGCCGGCAGCGCGACGCGGCTCAGGTGGCCGCGCTGTTGGAGAGGCACATCATGGAAACCAAGAACAACCTGCTGGCCACGGACCGCATCAAGCGCGAACAGGCAGCCATGCAGGAGGATGTGCGCGACGCCGCCTGAACCGGCGACAAGCCCGTACCGCCCCGACAGCCGGCTTACGCCGGCTGTTTTCATTTCTGCCTTCGCGCCCAGGGCGGCGACGTGCAATCGTCGTTCTCACCCCGATCATTTTCGTATATTATTTAATATATCAACAAATTCGACAGCAGCCAACAAGGAAAAAAACGTGACGCATCCGTTCCAAGTGCTGCACCACATCTGCATCGTGGTGCATGACCTCGACAAGACCGTGGCCTATTACGAAACGCTGGGGATGGGTCCCTGGTTCGACTATCCTAAGAGCAGTCCATATGTACAGTTCGAGGTACCCAATCCGAGCGCATCCAGCGAGATGCGCTACAAGTGCGTGGATCTTGACAACGTCCAGCTCCAGCTGTGCCAGCCGTCGTTGCTGGATTCGCCGCAGCGGCGCTTTCTGGACCGACATGGGGAAGGCGTGTACCACCTCGGTTTCGAAGTGGGCGACTGCGACGCCGCAGAACAGCAGGCACGCGCGCTGGGCCTGGGCGTGACGGCACGCGGGCGCCGCGGCGACGGCACCGGCTTCACCTATTTCGATACGCGGGAGCAGGCCGGTACGGTGCTGGAGATTCGCAAGTCCTGAAGGTAAAAACGAAAAGACCCGCCACCTTGGACGGGTCTTTCGAATCGCGCCAGGCCGTTCAGCGCTGCAGGGCCGGTTCGATGGTCTTCATGGTCGATTCGACGTGCAGTCGCGCCAGGTGTTCGGCGCGGTCTTGCTCGTGCCGGCGCAGCGCATCGACCAATTCGCGGTGCTCGCGATTGGTATCATGCAGCTGGGCGTCGGCAAACAGCACTGGCACCCGCAGCGCCCAGTAATAGAAGCGCGTACGCTCATGGAACTGGATCAGGATGGCATTGTTGGAGGCCTGCACGATCAGCTCGTGGAAGCGGGTGTTGATCTTGTTGAGTTCGATACGGCTGATCTCGTTGGACGGCTCCATGGCATCGAGCATGCCATCCAGGGCGTCCAGTTGCGCTGGCGTGATGTAGCGCGCGGCCAGCCTGGCCGTGGCGCTCTCGATGGCGGCCCGGCTTTCGAATATGGCGTGTACCTGCAGGTGATCCACGCCCTGCACTTCCCAGCCACGGCGCCGCACGATCAGGCCTTCGCCCTGCAGCAGCAGCAACGCCTCGCGCACGGGCGTGCGGCCGATCTCGAACATGCTGCACAACTCTTCTTCCACCAGGCGTTGGCCAGGCTTGAAGTCCGACGCCAGGATCATGCTGCGGATCCTGGCTTGTACGTCGCCGGTGATCAGGTTCAGGTTTGGTTTCATGGTTTTGGTGCTTGCGATACCGGTTGTACTTGTTGTTGCCTGCCCAGCCAGGCGGCCAGCAGGCCGCCCGTCAGGATCAATGCCATGCCCGTCAGTGCCAGGCTACCGGGCACATGATGCCAGACTAACAGTCCCAGCAGGGTAGCCCACAGCAACTGCGAATAGGCGAATGGTGCGATGGCCGATGCCCGTCCGCTGCGGTAGGCGGCGATCACCAGCCACTGGCCGGCGCACCAGCACAAGGCCATTGCCAGGCACCATGGCGATGCGTGCGCCAGCCGGCCCATGCTGCCCGCCGGCAGCATCAGCGTCAGCAGCGCCAAGCCGCTGGCCGACGAAAACAGCATGGTGGTGGCCACCGAATCGGCGGCGCCGATGCGCCGCGTGCATACCACCGCGACCGCCCAGGATAGCGAGGAGAGCACCGGAAACAGCGCCGCGCCGTTGAAATGCGCCCCACCCGGTTGCACCACCAGCAGCACACCCAGCGACCCCAGGACGATGGGCCACCAGCGACGCGCTTGCATGGGCTCGCGCAGTATACCAATTGCCAGGACCGTGACGAACAGCGGCGAGACGAACACGATGGCGGTGGCCTCGGCGATCGGCAGGTAGTGCAGACCCTGCAGGAAGAATACCGCCGAGCCGATCAGCCCGGCCGCGCGCAGCGCCTGCAGGCCCGGATGGACGCTGGCCAGGCGACCCGGTGCCCAGGCCCAACTGGCCAGCACCGTGACCAGTAGCGTGGCATAGCGCATCCAGGCCAGCTCGAACGCCGAGCGGTCCTGGGCGAACAGCTTGACGAGCGTATCGGAGGCGGCAAAACAGGCCATCGCCGCCAGCAGCAGAACGGCGCCCCGCGCCTGGCGGTGCGGAGCGCCTGCAACCAGGGCTGTGCTCATGCGCCGGTCTGCGGCTGCGGCTGCGGCGCCAGCC
>NZ_AKJA01000048.1 GCF_000282575.1 Herbaspirillum sp. YR522
CTGGTTTTAAGGGAGGATTACCTTACCACCCTTCAGCACGCCGGCAGTCTCCAGCTCGAAACCTGCCACCTCGGTGAGATCACGATAGAACTCTAGGATCTCCCGTGGTTGAACCACGTTGTAGCGGCTGGATACCACCGACAACGGAGCCTGTGTATCGGAACGATAGAGGACCTTCTTTTCGGAATATTGGATTCCCGACTTCTTGGAATCGCCGACCTCCGCATGGAATACAACCGGTGCTTCCATGATCTGCCAATCCATGCCTGCCTGAGATGCCCAGATTTCTATTGGCTGCTTTTCGGAGA
Source organism: Herbaspirillum sp. YR522 (assembly GCF_000282575.1). Classification (GTDB taxonomy): domain Bacteria; phylum Pseudomonadota; class Gammaproteobacteria; order Burkholderiales; family Burkholderiaceae_D; genus Herbaspirillum. The sequence continues at coordinate 309 of NZ_AKJA01000048.1, forward strand.
GGCGATTTCCGATGCCATGCCACGGAGGATCGTTCACATAGGCCATTTTCTCAACGAGATGTGTCATTACACTTCCTTTCGGATTGAATAGGCGTAAGGGGACCGCCGCCAGATCGGCGGATTACGCTTAGGTTTAGATGGGATGATTGTTCGACCGAATGGCCAGAGAGGGAGAGAATTGCTAAGTACTTATGCGGCTGCGGCTTGGTCGCCCGAGTCCCTGAGGATTTCGACGATCATGCTTACAACAACGACCAGAACCTTGATGGCCACGACAACCAGCCATTGCTTGAATGAGAAATTCATGTCGATCTCCTTGGGAATCAGATGGGTAGTTACTTGTTACCCTTCTTATACCAAGAATGATGCTTATTACTGAAGGCTACGACGTCGGAATTTCATGAATCGTCGTACGCGCCGCGTGCTAGGACTTCCACATCTCCGAATCTATCGAGAGTTGATCAATGAGCTGCGTAATCAAGTAGCGCTGATGCTCGCTCAGGGACCTGATACGTTCGAGAAGTACCATCTCATCATCCGTGACTGGCATCAAAGGATTTTTCTTCTGTCTGGACTTTGCCCGCTGCTCTGAATCTGGCCGATCATCCGCAATTCCATAGCGCAGCCACTGTGCCGACACATTCAGCCATTCTGCCAGGGTGTCGATTTTGTCCGCAGTAGGGCGAGCGGTCCCATTCAGCCATTTCTGGGCCGCCTGAACAGTGATGGATTCACGGGGATGACGCAGGTTGAACTGAATCGACAAATCCGTCGCCGACGAGACCTTCTTGGGGCTACGCCCAAGGGCCTGCTTTAACCTGGATGCAAACGCTTTCTTTTCGTCAATTTCTCTTGGCATCCGGCGAGTGTGGAACAACGCCGGTTGGATTTATAAACTGTTCAGTTGTTGTAAAATACTATTCGGTTTAATGCAGCAACTACAAACTGACAGTTCTCAGCCAAAGGACGCAAAAGATGACGACTAACAGCCGTGACGAGGATGGCGCTCAAGAGAAGGATAAGAGCGGAAAAGGCTTCAAGGACTTTGCCAAGGAGCTTGGCGGTGCAACTACGTTTGCTTTCTTTATCGGACTAGCTGGCGCTCTCGCCCAGGTCCTCGTTGAAAGCATGCGCAATAAGGGGAGGTGAACAGTGGGACTGAAAAAATTCTTGAATGCTGGAAACTCTGTAATTGGGTCGAAATACGACGGCACAGTCAAACCCTTGAGCGAGATGTCCGAGGCGGCACAGAAGAGAAATGGCTACACCGATGCAAACGGCTATTTCACCGAACTGGGCTATGACCGCATGACCTCTGTGGATGACAAGAAGCTACATGCCGGGTGGAAGGCAAGACTGAGGAGCGGCGAGTGATATCAAAGCTCAAAGTTTTATCGGTACGAGTTAAGGCAGCCTTGGTCGCTGCCTTAATTCTTTTGGCTATCCTGGCGTTCTTTGCAATACGATACTGGTCGGCATCCACGCCAGATTGGATAGATGTAGGTCAGGGAGGGCCCGAGAAATTCGAGCAGTTCCCGTACCGGCTAATAGAGCTGACGGGCAATGAGACGATTCCTCGGACCCATGCAGATCTCAATGCGCTTACGATGAGCCTTCAGCAAGGCAGATCCATTGGTGCTTGGGTCTACCTGCCTGTGCTCGACTGCTACGCCCCTCAAGTACGATCTGGGATGCCCACAGTGATGTGCCAGTCATCGAATAATGCGGATGTGTACATTGCTGCAAATGATAACGTTCGTGAAGTACTGTTAAGCCTTAAGCGACGGGGGAAGGTAGCTGCAGTCAAAGGGCGAGCGAGAGGGTTGTACGTTGACACTCCCGTGATATGGGTCATTGATCCGTATTTGAAGGCAGCTACCGCTAACTAGAGAAGCAGCTCAGCTTTTGGATGAAAAATTATCAGCGATGTCGGTGCTCGAGGAAATGGGAGTTGTCGCAGCTTGCATGATGGCCTCAACTGCCTTGTTCACGCTCTCTCGAATCGGATCGCTGTCAAGGCGAGCGTAAATCTGTGTCGTTGCGACGTTTTTGTGGCCGAGGGTTTTGCCAATAATAACGAGAGAGCTGCCAGTCTTCGCTTGCCAGCTCCCAAGCGTGCGGCGTAGGTCGTGAATCCGCAGATTACTCAAGTTCGCTCTAGAGAGTACGCGCTCCCATCCGCTCTTCGGTTCTACCAGGTGCCCCTTCTTACCTGTACCGGGGAAGACAAACTTATCGGAGTCTTTCTTTTTTGTCTTCCGCTCTTCCAGGACTCTAATTGCTTCGGGAGGAAGGGGGACAGTCATTGCTTCACCGTTTTTCGTCCGCTCGATTCGCCATTCGGCTCTTGCTAAATGAATGTCTTTCCACTCCATTGAAAGGACATTTGAACGCCGCATGCCGGTAAGCAAAGACAGTAAAAAATAATCTCGGATGGTCGGGTTTTCCTCCGCTGCAAGAGCTGTGAAGAACCGAGGAATTTCGTCTCCCTGCAAAAAACGATCTCGACTTTTCTCACGGTTTCGGCGCAATCCGGAGGCTGGATTTGCATCGGCTCTCCCGGCGTTGATGGCCCAGCCGAAGACGCTGGAGACCAGCGCAAGAACCCGATTAGCTACCGTCGGATGTCCTGCATTGGTTATATCGCCATGGAGGGTGGACAGCGAATTGCGGTCCACTGCCTTTATTTTCTTGCTGGCAAGCGGCTTCTTTAAGTATTGATTGAAGCGTTGGACATCCTCTTCCCATGTGCGCTTATTGGGCTTAGCGTGACGCTCAATGTATTCGTCAAAAAGTTCTCCGAATGTCGGTTCTGCCTTATGTGCCCGCTTCACCTCGGCGGGGTTGTCTCCGTTCGCAATAGAGGCGCTGATTAGAGCAGCTTGTTTGCGGGCTTGCTCGAGCGTCATGAGCGGGAAGCGCCCAAGCGTTACCCTGTCCGGATTCCCTCCATTCATACGCCGAAATACGCAAAACGTCTTGGTCCCAGTGGAAGTGACTCTGAGTTGCAACCCCGAGGCTTTCTTGTTTGTGTCGTGATACGTCACTCGACCTTTTTCAGGTGGAGCGATCGCTTCAATCGTTTCTTTCGTAAAGTTGATTCTGTTCGACGTTGGCATATGGTCAGGGTTACATTGGGGTTACAGAGCTTGCCAAATTTAACCATATTTCGTCGTCTCTTATCAATCGAAAATTATTGCAAGTGATTGATTTGTATAGGTAGATATGCGGTCGTCAAGGAATATCAAATCATAAACCCTAGGACTCATAATCCGTTGGTGCCGTGTTCGACTCACGGGGGGGCCACCAGAATCCAGAAGGGCCGCGGACTGATGAAGTCTGCGGCCCTTTTTTTCTGCATGTCGAAACAACTTAAATGCTGCAGCAATGCTGGATATCCCAGCCCTGTTCGACCAATTGACCGCGGAGTTCGGCGCAGATGTGCTGCGACGAGAGACTTATCAAAACGCACTGCCGCAGTCTGCGTTTATTTCTGCGCTCGCATTGGACACCGGGTATGAAGACCCGGCTGTGGGATTTGTTAGCCGCCTGACGCGAGCAAGTTTGGCCGGCCCATCGCGAAAATTCCCTCTGTCGAAGAATGCAGCATGCCATCTCCTGGTCTTCTCAGAAGGCGGGGCATTCCAAGTCTCCCTCCTTGCAACGATCGAGCGCCTTCAATTCCTTGACGCGGACCGCCGTCTTGGCCGCCTTGCAGTTGGCCAATACCATGGAATAAGCCGATCCGCCTTCGGTGGCCGATGCTTCGAAGGCGCAGGCCTTGTCCCGAAAGACAATCCAGGCCTGCTGTGCGTCGGTCAGTTGCTTTTTCTGCCGGTCGTTGAGCTTCTTGCGATATTGGCCATAGGTCCGGTTCAGCGCCGCATCCTGTTGCGCAAATTGCCTTGAGGCGCACTGGTTCAGCATGCCTTGAGTCGTCGCGCCAGCGCAATCGTCCGCCGCCGCGGAAAAACTCATGAGCCACAGCGCGGTGCCAATCAGGGGATACACCGTCCTCATTTCTTCCTCTCGTTGGTGATCTGCGTGGCCACGGCAACTGTTGCCGGTGCCAGCTGAATATCCGTCCTGCGCCCGGCCGATGAGTTCCCGTCATGCGCAGCGCAACAAGCCAACCGATGGCCAAGTAAGCGCCAAGTTTCTTGTCGAACATTGTTGCGGGCATCGCCGTCTCGATGCAGACAATCATCCTGGCCGGCTAAGCACAACAACAAAAATACTGTATTTATATACAGTTATTTTGATACCATTACTCCATCCCATGAGAAATCGATGCCAGTCGCGACGAATTGGATCGGGCTCATGCAACTGATTAGTCCAGATGACTCCTCGTGCTCACCCGCTTGGTAAATGGTCGCATCGAGTATCCGCCCGGCTGAACCGATAGAGAAAGCTTGCCTGTGGGTGTGTCGTCTTGCCACCTGCCGTCACCAGACACCGATATGACCATACGACTCAACCATAGCGTGATCCACGGGTTTGCCAAGCACGCCGGGCAACGTACCGCGCAGCTCATCAAGAAGGACCAGCCGCTGGATAACACCCTGCCGGCCGTGTTGTCGCTGGTCGAGGGCATGGTCGATCTGTTCGGCAAGCGCGAGAGCCGCCAGGTCTGGGGACGGTTCATGCCAAGCCATGCACAGGCGTGCTTTCCGCTGCGCTTTGCGGGATATGCGGCGGCTGCGCCCGGCGCCGAGGACTTTCTCGCCCTGTCGTGCGTCATCGTCGATGAGATCGCACGCCTGGCCATCGAGCGGCAGGCCGCCACCGGCGGTCACATCCTGTGCGCGGACTATGTGACCAGCGACCGCCAGCCGCGCTTCATCGTGGCGATGATCAAGCAACGCAGCGGCCTGCTGTTGAATAACGAACTGGTACCGCAAAACATCACCGAGATCGATATGTCCAAGCTTCATCAGGCCGCGCTCATTCGCGTCGATGAGTTCCTGGCCGGCGCGGCACAGGTGCCAGCGGATGATGTCGATTATTTGTCATTCGTGGCGAAGGCGGCCGACGGGTCGTCGGCCTATTTCAAAACGGCGCTGGGATGTGCCGTGGGTGTGTCGCCGGGCACCGCCACAATGCGACTCTATAAGGCGGTTGATGTTCTTTTCTTCGAGAACGCGGCCTTGAATCCCTACCGGCGCGGCGCAAAGGAAAGCCTGACGCAATATATGTCGCAGCAGCTTGCCGCTCGTGCGCAGGTGACGATGGATGAAGTGAAGGCCGTACTCGATCGCGTCGTACCCCGGCATCTTTGCCCTCAACTGCAAGACGTCGCGCAAGTGCTCAATGGCGAGCGTTTCAAGGTGCCCGGATCGTTTCATGTAAAGGAAAGCGTGGTGAAGAACCATAGCAAGGTCACGTTGGACAATGGCCGCATCTGCCTGAAGTTCGACAGGGCCATGCTCGGGCAGCAGCCCCAGTCCGAGCTGTTGTTCGACGAGCCGGCACGCAAGCTGGTGATCCAGAACCTGAACGACGACATGATCGCCAAATTGCGCAATACCCTCGAGGGCCGCTGATACATGCTTGCCGATGTCGTTGCGCTCTACCGTGCACTGGATCGTCCCGCCCTGGACGCGGGCTATTCCTATGTCTACGACGGAGCCCTGTCGGAGCCCGGCACGCAACTGGCGATGCATTGCGAACAGTTGCCGCCTGTGTTCGGCGTGGTCGACGTCCTGGACCAGGGCAATGGTCGGTTCCGTATCGAGGTGCAACTGCCCACCAATGACCAGGCGCGGGTATTCCACGATGTCGGCGACGTTCTTCGCCAATCGCCATCCATCGCGTTCGGCTTGCTGCCCGAAAATTACTATATCGCCGACATCGATTATTGCTCGATGGAGCTACGCAAGCCCGTGGCCGTGCTGCAATTGGAAAAATTGGTTCGCTTCATCGGGTTGCTGTCCAGGCTTGCGGACGACAAGGTCGATGTCGGCAGCAGCGGCGTCAACCGGCTGCTCTTCATCCTGCCCACCGATGCCGCCAAGGTGCGCAAGACCGCGTTGGCCGAGATCAAGGTAGAACAGCGGGCGCTCGGCTTCGAACTCAATCATCTGGATTTTCTCGCGGCGTTGGTCGCGGACGAAAACGCAGACAAGCTGCATGTGGAAGAACGCCTGCTCATCATGCGCAGCGCGATCGCCGATACGCTGGCCGAGGGCGACGACACGAACGACCTGACCTATCTGGTCCGGAAATGGCCTGAGATACGTCGCCGATATCAGGTCAATTTCCAGGCGTATATCCGCAACTTCGCGTTCGAGGACGTCAGGAAAAAGATCGTCGACGCCGAACTGGACTATGCGGCGAAGTTGAGCAACGCATTTGGCGACGTGGCCGGAAAGCTGTGGACGCTTCCGGTTTCGATCGCCGGCGTGGTGGCACTCGACAAGCTGCCTGGCAATGCCGAATTCATGGCTGCCTGCATCGGTCTGTGTCTGGTGACTGCTGTGCTGCTGGGTGTGCTGCTCAACGTCCGGCAGCAGATTGATCGCCTGCAGCTGGGCTATGAATATGTCTTCGGTCCGGTGCTGGGAAAGGCCAGGGCTTATCCCGTGAAGTTGCGGGGGGAACTCGAGAAGAGGCAGGAATCGCTCGCCAGCCAGGCGCGTCTGACTCGGCTGACCTTATGGTTCTTCATCGCCCTGGCCTTTCTTCCCGCCATTGGCGCAGCCTGGAAAGCCTGGTTGCGTGTTCCAGCATTGATGGCCGGGTCCTGACGCGCCACCGGCGTGCAGCCGGCAGCGGTGCGTCAGAAGGTATATTTCATCGTCAGCAGGAAATTGCGTGGGTCGCCATACATGCCGGTGCCGTACGAACCCAGGCCGGGCATGTAGGTCTTGTCGAACAGGTTGTTGATGTTGAGCGTGGCGCTGAGATTGCGACTGAAATCGTAGTGCGCCATGAGACCGACTACCGCATAAGAGGGCTGATCGGCCCGGTAATAGGGATCTGACGATTGCTGGTAGTAGGTATCGCTTTGCCAGGTGAGATTGCCGCCCACGGTCCAGCGCGACCAGTCATCCGGCAAGCGATAAGTCGTTCCCATCTTGAACAGGTGCTTGGGCTGGTTTGTGTTGACGGCGCTCAGGACGGCATCCGGCTGGGATGGCGCCGACGAGGTCCGGAAGGTATAGCCGGCAAACAGGTTCCATGCCGGCGTCACGCTGCCGGACAATTCCGCTTCTACCCCGCGGCTGGTGACGCCGGAGATGGGAACGTAAATCTCCTCGCCGCTATCGGCATTTACGCCCACATACTGCGGAGCATTGTTTTGCCGGATATGGAACACGGCCAGGCTGGCGTTCAATTTCCGGTCAAGCAGCTCTGCCTTGATCCCCAGCTCGTGGGCGCGACCCGTCAGCGGCGGCAAGGCGCTGCCGGCGGCATTCTTGTAGTAGGTCTGCGGATTGAAGATGTCGGTGACGCTGGCGTAGGCGGACCATTGCTTGTTGATGTCGTAGACAAGCCCGGCGTAGGGCGTGATCTTGCGGTTCACCCGCAGGTCGTTATTGAGCGTGACGGCGCCCGTATCCACCGCCGTCGCCTTGTCCAGCATGTCGTACCAACTGGCGCGGGCGCCGAGGATGATCGAAAGATTGTCGGTGGGACGCAGACGCGTTGCCAGCGAGAGCCCCTTCTCTACGATGCGGATGTTCCAGTCCTCGTATTTTTCGGCAGCGGGACGCGCGATATTGCCGTTCCAGGCGAAGTAATTGTCGATCGCGGTAAAGGTCGTGTTGTAGTTCTGCGCATCCCGGTTCTGGCGTGAGTAGTTGGCGCCCAGGCTCAGGTCATGCGTCCTGCCGAACAACTGGTAGTTGCCGTTGAGCGTGGCGCTGAAGGCATCGGTCTGCGCCTGCGATGGATTGGTGCCCGAGAGCATGCTGATGCCGGCGCCGGTGGCGCGCTCGACGGTACCGTAATAGGCCGTGCCGAACACCGCGTCCCGTCGCTGCGAGAGATGACTGCCCGCCAGGTCGAGCTTCCAGCCGCCACCGAAATCATGCTTCAGCGTGACAAACGTGTTGGTGGCGCTGTTGTTCCAGTAGGCCCAACGTGCGGCGGGGTTCCACGAACGCGGGAAATGGGTGGGTGAGCCGTCGCTATGGAAAAGCGGTATATGCCCGAAGGACGCGCCGTCAGCGCGGGTCTCCATGTAATCCACGCCCATGCTCAAGAGTGTATGCGGCGTCAGGTCGGCCTCGACGATGGCGTACAGGTTGCGCGTGTCGCGGTGGTAGTAATCGGTGAATGAGTCCGCGTTCTGCCCGGCCGCGACGATGCGGCCGCGTACCGTGCCGGCTTCATTGACAGGAGTCGAGAGGTCGGCGACCAGCCGCCGACGGCCCCATGAGCCTGCCCCGGCCTCGACGGAAGCGGCGAATTCGCGGGTCGGCTTTTTGCGCACCAGGTTCACGACCGCGGAAGGATAGCCTGCGCCTGTCAGCAGTCCGGTCGCGCCGCGCACGATCTCTACGCGGTCGTAGATCGCACTGTCGGCCAGCGACGTGGTGTACTGGTTAGCCGCGTCCATGGTATTGGCAATACCGTCGAACTGGAAGTTCTCGATCTGATAGCCGCGAGAATAGAAAGTGAAGCGCTCGCTGTCATTGCGGCCGACAGTGATACCGGTGGTCTTTTCCAGGACTTCCGATACATTGTTCAGCGCCTGGTCATCCATTTGCTGGCGGGTGATCACGGTTACCGATTGCGGCGTCTCTCGCAGCGACAACCCCATCCGTGTGGCAGTGGCGCTGGGGCCTGTGGCAGTGTAGTTGCCGGTGCCTTCGGTGGCACTGGCTTCCCCCTGCGCCGTCACCGTGACGGCCGGCAGTGTCGACTGGTCACGCGGTGCGCGCCTGGCTTGCAGTGCGTAACTGCCGTCGTCGAGTTCCTGCGTGGCATAGTTGCTGGCGCCGAGCAGACGGGCAAATCCTTGCTTGACCGAATAATTGCCTTGCAGTCCGGGGCTCACCTGGCCTGCTACCATGGCCGGCTCGAACGACAGACGCACACCGGATTGGGCGGCGAACTGCACGAGCGTGTCGCCCAGCGGCCCTGCGCCGATATGGTAGCTGCGCACGACGGCGCTGCCGCTGCTGGCGACCTGGGCCGTCGCCGAGGGAGATGCTGCGGCAACCACCATGCCCACGATGGCGGCGTGAATGGCGAGGGTGAGTCGGGAATAATGCGGTCGGAGCGAGTGCATCGGCTTGCTGGTCATGGTTTTTCTCTTCGTTTCGTCGCGAATACGGCGCTCGATGGCGCCGGCAGGCGAGGCATTCCTGCCTCTTCAACTGGTACATCGAACGAAACGAAAAAAAGTATCAGCCCAGCGAAGGAATTTTTATATCAGCCCTGTTCCACCGTCAGCCAATAACGGGTGATGCGCCGGACTCGCAAGGGGAGCGTGCGGGTTACCATGGCCAGACTGGCATCGACGTCGTCCAGCGGAAAAGCCCCCGAGATGCGCAAACCGGCGACAGCGGGGTCGCAGCGCAGCCACCCTCGATGGTAACGGGCCAGTTCAGCGATCAGTTGGCCGACCGGCATGTCCTGCGCCGCAAGCATGCCTTGCTCCCAGGCGGCAAGAGAGGCGGGCGCCTGGGCGGTCGGCTGCAATGGGCCTGCGGCGCCGAAGCGCCCCTGCTGCCCGGCCTCGAGCCGGGTGGGATCGCCGCCGCCATGTGGACGAACCTCTACCGCATGCTCGAACACCGCCACCAGCGTACTGTCGTCCGACAGGCGTGCGCCAAAGCGCGTCCCCAGAGCGCGAATATCGGCCTGCGGCGTCTGGACGATGAAAGGACGATAGACCGGCGCGCGTTCGGCTGCCGTGGTCACCAGGATTTCACCGGCAATCAGGTGCAGACGTCTCTCGCCGGAAGAAAACGCGACCTTGACGGCACTGGCGCTGTTGAGCGCCAGCCTTGATCCATCCGGCAGCGTGACGTTCTTGCGTTCTCCGGTGGCGGTGCTGAAATCGGCGCTCCAATTCTCCCATGGCAGCTGGCGCCAGCCCAGCCATACCACCGGCGTCGCCAGCATGGCCAGCCCCAGCCTGCGCAGCGTGCGCCGCCGATCCTGGCGGCCCAGCGTGTCCAGCACGTTCTGGCCTGATTGGGCGGGCAGTTGGCCAAACGCGTGCAGCACGCCTTGCGCCCGGGCCCAGGCAGCGGCGTGGGAAGCGCTGCGCGACTGCCATTGCTCTAGACGCGCCTGCTCTGCCGGCGACCAGGCGCCGGATTGCATGCGCACCAGCCAGTCGGCTGCCTCGGTGAGCAGGATCTTCTCGACCGGCATGAATTCGCTCACCATGCTGGTATTACACCGCTTGCATGCAAGCGACGAAGGCATCCCGCATGTGACGCTTGACGGTGATCAGGCTCACGCTCATCACCTCCGCGATTTGCTGATAGGTCAATCCTTCGAGTTGGGCCATGAGAAATATCTTGCGGGTCCTGGCACCCAGCTTGAACAGCATGGCATCGCAGACGGCGATCGCTTCCTGGATCAGCAGGCGGGCTTCTTCCGACGGAACCTGCGACTGCGGCAGATGAGCGATGGTCTCGAGATACGCGCGCTCGATCTCGCGCCGGCGCCAGTGGTCGATCACCACCTTTTTCGCGACATCGGTCAGGAATGCGCGCGGTTCATCACCGAGCGACATCAGGCGCTGGCTGGTCATCACGCGCAGGAAGGTATCGTGAGCCAGGTCGGCCGCATCGAAGGAATTGCCTAATTGCTTGCGTAGCCAACCATGCAGCCAGCCATGGTGGTCGCAGTAAAGCAGTTGGATGGTTTCCTGTGCGGCAATGGTGGCGGACATGGCGCCTTCCCCTGGGCGTTTTAATATTAATAAGAACTATTCTCAATAAAATACCCGATGTTGTATTGTTTTGCAAATACGCGCCTGGAATCCAAGGGGTGACGTGCCTGAGATCGGCAATCGGCCGGGAGTCTCTATTCCGCAAGAAAAGGAGTGCTGCATGCAGTTGCGGTTGCATTTTTTTTGGCAATGGCCGCGATGGTCTTCGCTCAATCGGTGTGCGCAAAGGAATTCTGTGATTACACCAATACCAACGAGCTCGCTGGCGACAAAAATCTATCGGCCCGTATCCGAATTTTTCTTGGAGACAAGCGAGTAAGCTTCTTCTATAAGGGGAAGTTATCTGCTCAGGTTCTGGATGGCCTTGGTGGCCCCCCAGACTTCATTCATCCAGTTACGAGAAATCTAAAAATGGCCGCAGCTTGTCGCTTTCATAGTTGCGACGAAAAAGCTGCGGTGATATTTTCCTGCCCTGGCACCATACAGGCGGTGGGAATACTCCATTACGACATTAGGCCAAAACACTTCGACCCAAAAGCAGCAACGTTAACCATCTATGCCGAGGAGCTCGACTCTGCGGTCGATATGGCCTTCGACGCTTGGCGGGAGCGCATTGAAGAATCTGCCGGTATCAAGATAGTTAAAGAAGTTCAGACATCCTGGAAATAGTGCGCGATGACTGCTTCCGGGCAGAAGCTGCCGTGACGTACCCAATACGATAAGGCATGATCCATTAACAACAGGAAGTCGGAATGAGAAATTTAGCTTGGAAAGCACGTTATCTGCGCGCTCTGGCATTCGCTTTCGCATTGATGCCAACACTGGCGCAGGCGATGGCCGCCAACGAGCTGATCCTCGATGGCGTGAATTACCTGCATCGCTGGTCAAAGGATGGTCAGAACGAATTCACGCCGCCAGCCGAGACCGATCTGAGTCGGTGGAATGACATGATCACCATCAATGTCATCGATAAGGTCTCCGATGTAGACAAATTGGCCACGCTGGCCAACAGAATACAACGCGCCTATCAAGCCGTCGGAAAAATCCTGCGGACCAATTCGGTACCCGCTACCCAGACCCGCCCCGCTGAGTATTTCATCAGCGCCGTCATGGGAAGCCAGGGTCTTCTCGAGGCCGTATTCGCACGCGTTGTACTGGTCGATAGCACGGGTCTGATCATCGTGCGTTCACACCGCATCTATGGCCAGAATATTGGGCCGGAAATGGCCGATTGGTTGCGCAAGAACGGCCCGCGCAGCGAGCAGGTGTTGATGGATTGGAATGCTATACCTAGCCCGGTTGAATTGCGAAAACTGCCTCAGAGTGCGCAGTAGCACTGGAGAATCTCTCCAGTAGCATCTGGTTTGGATATTCAATATCATCCAGCCATCTCCAGGCCGCCGCCACATTGTCCAGCCGTTTCGAACGGGGGAGGGCAGAAGGGCAGCAATATGTCGTTCAGGCTCAATGAACGGCATTGCCCTGACCAGGTCATTGTCGCCATGACTCAACCAGCAAACCAGAGCCACCGCCACCGCTCACTTCAACACCCTGACCACCTTCCAAAGCACCCTCAGGAAATTATCGGCGGCATGGCCTCCGAGGTCCGTGAGATCTGCCGCCTGTGCGCCTGATGCAGCCAGCAAGGTGGCGACGATCAGCAAGGTAAGCATATAGACACGCATGGGGTTCTCCTCTGAAAGCGTCAGTGCACTGCACTCGGGTTGTAAGCATCTTGCCCTCGGCGCGTTACCCGGGGATTTCATCGCCGCCCTCCAAGGTTTCAGGTGTAACACTTCGCTCGAGCCCGCATGCCCAGCCCTACGCGTTCGCCGATCCCCCATACCTGCCGACGCAGAAATTCCCAGGCGCCAAGGCCATAAAGTCTTATTCCGCCCCCTTTTGGGGAGCGTAAAAAACCACCGCTGCAAAATACCAACAATCAAGCAAATTAAATCCTGAATAGAAACCATAATCATTCACATATTTATTATTATGCGGGGCTGGATTTTTTATGTTCTTTCCGAAAGCCCCCATGACCATTCGACTTACTCCCCTCGCCGCCGCCCTGGCCCTGGCCTTCCTGGCGCCGGCACCCGGCGTCGCCCAGACCGCCGACAACGCCGCAAAGGCCGACGACCAGGCGCTGCCTACCGTGACCGTCAATGCGTCGGCCGACGCGTCGGCCGGGGGCCTGCCCGAGGCCTATGCCGGCGGCCAGGTGGCGCGCGGCGGGCGCACCGGCGTGCTGGGCAACCTGGACTTCCTCGATAGTCCCATCAAGATCACCAGCTATACCCAGGAACTGATCAAGGACCAGCAAGCGCGCGGCGTGGGCGATGTACTCAAGAACGATGCCGCCGTGCGCACCACCCGCGGCTTCGGCAACTTCCAGGAGTCGTACATGATCCGCGGTTTCATTGCCACCTCGGACGACCTGATGTACAACGGCCTGTACGGTATCCTGCCGCGCCAGTACGTGGCTGCCGAGATGATGGAGCGGGTCGAGGTCATGCTGGGCGCCAGCGCCTTCCTCAACGGCGCCGCGCCGGGCGACGGTGGCCTGGGCGGCACCATCAACATCGTGCCCAAGCGCGCGAGCACGGACCCTGTGACCCAATTTACGGCCGGCGTCGAATCCGGCAACCAGAAGTACGGTGCGGTCGACATCGGTCGTCGCTTCGGCCCCGACGACCGCGTGGGCCTGCGCCTGAACGCGGTGCGTCGTGCCGGTGGCACTGCCGTCGACAGCGAGAACCGCGAAACCAACCTGCTGACGCTGGGCATGGATTATCGGGGTAACAGCTTCCGCCTGTCCGGCGATATCGGCCTGCAAGAGAACAACCTCACCAGCGCCCGTCCCAGCGTGACCGTGGGCAGCGCGCTGACCACGTTGCCGGCGGCACCGAATGCAGCGACCAATTTCAACCAGCGCTGGGGCTACTCCAACGAACGCGACCTGTTCGGCACCCTGCGTGGCGAGTGGGACCTGTCGGTCGATACCACCGCCTGGGCCGCCGCCGGTACCCGCATGGGCACCGAGAACAATTCACTGTTCAGCCCTACCGTGAATGCCCTCAACGGTGCGGCCACCGGCCGACGTTTCGATAACGCCCGCGAAGACACCGTGCGTACCGGCGAGATCGGCATTCGCAGCCACCTTGCAACCGGTGCCATCCAGCATAGCGTCAACCTGGCCGCATCGACCTACTGGCTGGATTCACGCAATGCATTCGGCACCAGCGCCACGGGCGGCATCGCCGACAATATCTACAATCCATTCTTCACCAACCAACCGGCCATCACCTCGACCACCGGCGGCAACCTGGCCAACCCGCAGACCACCACCAAGACCCAGCTCTGGAGCGCCGCGCTGTCCGATACGATGTCCTTCTACGATGATCGTATCGCGCTGACGCTGGGCGCACGCCACCAGTCGTTGAAGTCCAACAGCTATTCCTATGTCAACCAGTCGTCCACTGCGCGCTACAAGGAATCGGCCGTGTCGCCGATGGCAGGCCTGGTCGTCAAGCCGCTGAAGAACCTGTCGGTCTATGCCAACTACATCGAGGGCCTGCAGCAGGGCAAGCAGGTGACCGATACCGCCGCGGCCAACTTCGGGCAGATCCTGGCACCGTACAAGTCCAGGCAGAAAGAGGTCGGCGTGAAGTTCGATACCGGTTCGGTCGGCCTGGGCCTGGCGGTCTTCACCACCAGTCGTCCGCTGGCCTACAAGGACACCGTCACCAATGTCGAAAGCACCAACGGTTTGCAGCGTAACCGCGGCGTCGAGTTCAATGCCTTCGGCTCGCCCCTGAAATCGCTGCGTCTGCTGGCAGGCGTGACCTTCCTGCAAGCCAAGCAGCAACAGACCTCGGCCAACCTCAATAACGGCAAGTACGCCATCGGCGTGCCCAAGGTGCAGGCCAACGTGGGCGCGGAATGGGATGTGGCCGGCGTGCAGGGCCTGGCCATCAACGGCCGCGCAACCTATACCTCGACCCAGTACGTGGATGCGGCCAACCGCCTGCAACTGCCTTCCTGGGTTCGCTACGACCTGGGTGCGCGCTACATCACCCGCATGGCCAACCATGCCGTGACCTTCCGTGGTTCGGTCGAGAACCTGGCCAACCGCAGCTATTGGGAATCCGCCGGTGGCGCTTCCAACGCCGGCTATCTGGTACTCAATACGCCGCGCACTTTCGTGACGTCGGTATCGGTCGACTTCTAGGCAAGACAGCCGGCAGGCAGCCCATCGCTTGCCGGCGACGAATCTGGTCCGATCAGGCAAAGACGCCAACCGCGATGGTTGGCGTCTTTTTTTTCGTCGATGGCGTTTGCCGTTGCCGAACGCGGTCTTGCAGATTCGCAAATTCACATCCGATCCGATCGCTGGCAATCTGCGTGCATGACATGACGGTGCCACGCATGCGCCGTCGGCACAACGGAGACCACCATGAGCAGCCATCCCGGCGCCTACCTGTTCGTTCCCGCCAGCCGGCCGGAACGTTATTCAAAAGCGGTCGACGCGGCCGCGAGCGCGGTCGTCGTCGACCTCGAAGACGCGGTCGCCCCGGACGACAAGGATGCCGCCCGCGCCAGCCTGCAGCAATGGCTGGATCCGCTGCACCCCGTCATCGTGCGCATCAACGCCGATGGCAGCGACTGGTTCGGGCAAGACCTGCAACTGCTGTCCCATCCTGGCGTGGCCGCCGTCATGCTACCCAAGGCCGAGGATTGCGCCGCCATCGACCGCGTCGCCGGTAGCGGCAGGCCCGTGATCGCCCTGATCGAAACCGCTCGCGGCATCGCGCATGCGCGCCAGATTGCACAGCGCGCCGGCGTGTCGCGCCTGGCCTTTGGCTCGATCGACCTGCAGGTCGACCTGGGCATCGGTGGCGATCGGGAAGAGCTGCATTTCGCCCGCAGCGAACTGGTGCTGGCCTCGCGCCTGGCCGAGCTGCCCCCGCCCATCGATGGCGTCACCACCGCCATCGACGATCCCGAGCAACTGCGCCGCGACGCCGACCTGGCGCGGCGCTTCGGCTTCGGCGCCAAGCTGTGCATCCATCCGCGTCAGCTGGCGGTAGTCAACGCCGCATTCGCACCGTCGTCCGAGCAGCTTGCCTGGGCCCGCAATGTGCTGGACGCGATCGGCCACAGTGGCGGCGGCGCGGTGTCGGTCGACGGCAAGATGGTCGATCGGCCGGTGTTGCTGCTGGCCCGGCGCATCCTCGAAAGCGCCGGCGAGGCCGACGACGCGCATCCGAGCAAAGGAACACCATGACCCATCAAGACCTTCAACAATGGATAGGCCGCATCGACGAGACCGACGATGTCGCCAGTCCCGCGCCGCTGACGCTATTGGCGGCCACGCTGAATCGGCCGGCCGCGGCGCCGCTGTCGCATGTGCCGCCGCTGTGGCACTGGTTGTATTTCCTGCCGACCGCGCCCATGGCCGAAGTGGGATTCGATGGCCATCCCCGGCGCGGCGGCCTGCTGCCACCGGTGCCGTTGCCGCGTCGCATGTGGGCCGGCAGCAAGATCGTGTTCCATCGGCCCTTGCCGACCGGTTCGCGCCTCTATCGCCAAACGGTCATCGTCGACGTCGCCACCAAGCACGGCAAGAGCGGACCGCTGGTGTTCGTGTCGCTGCAGCACACGGTGTCCGACGAGCAGGGCGTGGCGCTGGTGGAAAACCAGAACATCGTCTATCGCGATGCCACTGCCGCCACCGACGCGGCGCCGCCACCGCGGCCCGTTACGCAGGTGGCGCAGTTTTCGCGCACCATCATGCCCGACCCGGTACTGCTGTTTCGTTATTCCGCGCTGACCTTCAACAGCCACCGCATTCACTACGACTATCCCTATGCCACCGTGGAAGAGGGCTATCCCGACCTGGTCGTGCATGGGCCATTGGTGGCCACCCTGCTGGTGGAGGAGGTGCAGCAGCGTTTTCCCGGGCGCGGCATCGGGGCATTCGAATTCAAGGCGCTCAGTCCGCTGTTCGCCAACACCGCCTTCGACATCGCCGGATGCATCGAGGGCAACACCGTCCATGTCTGGTCGCAGACCCCGCAAGGCGGGCTCGCCATGCTGGCCAGGGCCGAACTGATCGAGGAGAAGAAATGAACGCTGTCGACGAGCAATTCCAGGATATCCGCGATGCCGTGCGTGACCTGTGTGCGCAGTTTCCCGACGAGTATCACCGCAAGATCGACGAGCAGAAGGGCTATCCCGAGAGCTTTGTCGATGCGCTGACCAAGGCCGGCTGGATGGCCGCGCTGATTCCCTCCGAATATGGCGGCTCCGGGCTGGGTCTGGCCGAGGCGTCGGTGATCATGGAAGAGATCAACCGCAGCGGCGGTAATTCGGGCGCCTGCCACGGCCAGATGTACAACATGAACACCCTGCTGCGGCACGGCTCGCAACAGCAGAAGGAGTTCTACCTGCCGCGCATCGCCAGCGGCCAGTGGCGCCTGCAATCGATGGGGGTGACCGAACCCACCACCGGCACCGATACCACCAAGATCAAGACCACCGCCGTCAAGCGCGGCGACCGTTACGTGATCAATGGCCAGAAGGTGTGGATCTCGCGCGTGCAGCATTCGGACTGGATGATCCTGCTGGCGCGCACCACGCCGCTGGCCGAGGTCAGGAAAAAGTCGGAAGGCATGTCGATCTTCATGGTCGACCTGCGCCAGGCCGAGAAGTCCGGCATGACCGTGCGCCCCATCGCCAACATGGTGAACCACGAGACCAATGAACTGTTCTTCGAAAATCTTGAGATCCCTGCCGAGAACCTGATCGGTGAAGAAGGGATGGGTTTCAAGTACATCCTCGATGGCCTCAACGCCGAACGCACGCTGATCGCCGCCGAATGCATCGGCGATGGCTACTGGTTCATCGACCGCGCCGCCCGCTACGCCAACGAACGCGTGGTGTTCGGCAGGCCGATCGGCCAGAACCAGGGGGTGCAGTTCCCGATTGCCGAGGCCTATATCGAGATCGAGGCGGCCAACCTGATGCGCTTCAAGGCCTGCGAACTGTTCGACGCCAACCGGCCCTGCGGCGCGCAGGCCAACATGGCCAAGTACCTGGCCGCCAAGGCCAGCTGGGAGGCCGCCAATGTCTGCCTGCAGTCGCACGGCGGGTTTGGCTTTGCCAACGAATACGACATCGAGCGCAAGTTCCGCGAGACGCGTCTGTACCAGGTGGCGCCGATCTCGACCAACCTGATCCTGTCCTACGTGGCCGAGCACATCCTGGGCTTGCCGCGTTCGTTCTGACGACATTGCGCTTTCTGGTGGAGACCTCATGAAAGACCTACCGCTGTCCGGCATCACCGTGCTGTCGCTGGAGCACGCCATCGCCGCCCCGTTCTGCACCCGTCAACTGGCTGACCTGGGTGCGCGCGTCATCAAGGTCGAGCGTCCCGGCGCGGGCGACTTCGCTCGGGGCTACGACCAGCGCGTGCATGGCCTGTCGTCGCATTTCGTCTGGACCAATCGCTCCAAGCAGAGCATCGCCCTCGATCTCAAGCAGGACCCGGCCCGCGAGGTGCTGTTCGAGCTGCTGGCCCGGGCCGACGTGCTGGTGCAGAACCTGGCGCCGGGGGCGGCCGCCCGCATGGGGCTTTCCTTCGATGCGTTGTCGCAGCAATTCCCGCGCCTGATCGTGTGCGATATCTCGGGCTATGGCGACGCGGCCGATACGCCGGGGCCGTATCGGGACAAGAAGGCCTACGACCTGCTGATCCAGAGCGAGTCGGGCTTCCTCAGCGTCACCGGCACACCCGATACGCCCTCCAAGGCCGGGTGTTCGATTGCCGATATCTCGGCAGCGATGTATGCCTATTCCGGCATCCTGGCGGCGCTGATCGAGCGCGGCAAGACCGGGCGCGGCAAGCGCATCGATGTCTCGATGCTGGAAAGCATGGTCGAGTGGATGAACTTCCCGATGTACTACGCCTTCGAGGGCGCTGCGCCGCCGCAGCGCTCGGGTGCATCGCATGCCACCATCTATCCCTACGGCCCGTTTCCGGCCGGCGATGGCAAGTCGATCATGCTGGGCTTGCAGAACGAGCGCGAGTGGCGCGTGTTCTGCGACAAGGTGCTGGGCACGCCGATGCTGGCCGACGACGAACGTTTCGCGGGCAACCACAAGCGGGTCGCCAACCGCGATGCGCTGCGCACCCTGATCGTCGATTGCTTTGCCGCCCTGAGCGCGGCCGAGATCCTGGCCCGGCTCGATGCGGCTCAGATCGCCAATGCCGCCATCAACGACATGCACGACGTCTGGGCCCATCCGCAGTTGCGGGCGCGCAATCGCTGGGTGCGGGTGGGTACCCCGATGGGCGAGATCGCCGCCTTGCTGCCGCCGGGCGTAGCCAACGCCGACGGCGCGCAGATGGGCGCGGTGCCGGCAGTGGGCGAGCATTCGGAAAGCATCCTGGTCGAACTGGGCTATGACGCCGCGCGCATCGACGGCCTGCGCCAGGCGCAGGCGATCTAGAACGCATCTCACGTCTATTGATGAAATGAGTTCCAGGCGCGCGGGTGCTCGCCCAGGACCGCCACCAGGTCACGGGCGAAGCCCGGCAGCAGGTCGAAGCTGCGCGCGCAAAGCGACAGTTCGCGCAACGCCCAGTCGTCGGCCAGCGGCACGATGCGCACCGCCGCTTGCTGCGACAGGCGCGTCGCCGCCGACAGCGGCAGGATGCCGATGCCGACGTTCTCGGCGATCATGCGGCAGCACGCGTCGAAGTTGCCGATCTGCACCCGCATGTTGATCTCTGCGTTGAGCTCGCGCACTTGCTGCATCACGAACGCATACAGGCCGGTGCCTTCCGGCAGGCATACATAGTCGTAGGCCAGGGTCTGGGCGAAATGCACCGCCTGGCTGTCGGCCAGGGCGTGGCCATGGGGAACCACCAGAGCCAGCCGGTCGCTGCGATAGGGGCGCACCTCGAGTGACTCGGTGCGCACCGGGCCGGCGATGATGCCCAGGTCGGCGCGTCCCTCCGAAACGGCCCGTACCACGTCCGGGCTGGGACGTTCGCGCAGGTCGATGCTGACGTCGGGGTGGCTCGACAGGAAGCGTCCCATCACCGCCGGCAAGTATTCGGCGATGGCCGTGACGCTGGCGGCCAGGCGCAGGTGTCCCTTGATGCCGCGGCCGTATTCGCTGATATCGTGGCGCAGGTGTTCCAGTTGCGCCATCACCAGGCGCGCGTGGTGCACGTAGGCCTGGCCGGGCGCTGTCAGGGTCACGCCCTGGCTGCTGCGCAACAGCAGCTTGGCGCCGATGCTCTGCTCGATGTTCTTGATGCGTACGCTGGCCGCGGCCGGCGACAGGTGGCAGCGTTGCGCGCCACGCGTGAGGTTGTTGGTCTCCGCAATGGCCGCCAGCAGGCGCAGGTCGGTGATGTCGAAATGCATGAGGGCTCCGAAGACGCTGCGCGCAACGCACGCAGCTCAGAACAGGCTGCTGTCGATGTGCTCCAGTTCCATCGTCAGCAGGCGCGCGGTTTTCTTCAAGGCGGGAGCCAGTTCGTCGCGGATCATCATGCGATCCGGCAGCGGCCCCACCGCACTGCAGTTGAGTCCCATCGACACCAGTGGCCGGCCCACCGAGAGCGGCACGCTGATGGCGAAGGTATCGCGCTGGTATTCACCGGCGGCCAGGCAATAGCCGTGCGAATCGAGGTCGTCGAAGGCGCGTTCCATGCGGGCCACCACCTGCGGGCCGTGTTCGCCGCTCTGCTTCCAGATCG
Source organism: Herbaspirillum sp. YR522 (assembly GCF_000282575.1). GTDB lineage: Bacteria > Pseudomonadota > Gammaproteobacteria > Burkholderiales > Burkholderiaceae_D > Herbaspirillum. The sequence continues at coordinate 20,942 of NZ_AKJA01000048.1, forward strand.
CAAACAGCAATCGCTGGCGGGCTTGCGGTGCCTGCGCCCAGACGTGGGCGCGGCCGATGGAGCTGAGCGCCATCGGGACCGCCCGTCCCACGCCCAGGCGCAGGGTGGCGATCTTGGTGCTGTTGCAGTACTGCACGTAGATCATGTCGAGCTGGTCGGCCACGGCCAGCCCGACCGACATGTCGTAGCGGTCGGCGAAGTCCTGCATGATCGGTCCGGCCAGGCGCGGCAGGACGCTGTTGGCGAGATAGCGATGTCCCAGGCGCAGGCCGCGCACACCGATCTGCACCCGCACGCCGTCCGGCGCCCGGTCCAGGTAGCCCAGCGTGACCAGGGTGGCGGTCAGGCGCGACACGGAGGCATTCGAATAGCCGGTGCGGCGCACCAGTTCGGCATGGGTCAGGGGCTTGGCGCTGCCATGGAACACCTTCACCAGCTTCAGGGCGCGCTCCAGCGTATGGGTGGCGCTGCCGGCTTCTTCCGCGCTGGCGCCCGCGACCCCGCCGGGCAGGCCGGCGTCGCTGTCGGGGCGGGGGGCGTCAGCGCGGCGCATGGCGCGATTCCAGCTCTTGCAGATGGCGCCGCATGGCCAGCAGTTGCGGTCCGGCCTTGGATTCGACGCGGGCCTTGGTGAGCACCCGTGTCTGGCCGGCGCACAGCAGTACCATCGGCGTGCGGCCGGCCAGCTTCAGCGGCGTGGCCACCACCGTGATATCCGGGCCCCAGTCGCCGCTGGACTGGCAATACGACTTGTCGTCGATCTGCGCCTGGGCGTCGGTCAGCTTCTGGCGCAAGCTCATCCATTCATCGCGCTTGTGATAGGGACGCATGTGATCCATCAGGTAGTTGCGTTCGTTTTCGTGCAGGCACGACAGCAGCGCCCAGCCCACCGGTGATGCCGCCATCGGCAAGTGCTCGCCCACGCCCAGTCCGACGGTGGCGTGATTGGAGGCACTGTGGCAGTTCTCGAAAAAGATCATGTCCAATCCGTCGCGCCCGGCCAGGCCGACGAAGACGCCGATATCGTCGGCCAGCTCCTGCATCAACGGACGCGCCCGCAGCACCACGTCGGTGTCCACGTTGGCCGCAAAACCCAGCGACAGCACGGCCAGGCCCAGGCGATATTTGCGGCGCTCTTCGCTGTAGGTGAGGTAGCCCGCCGCGCACAGGGTCTGCGTCAGGCGCGAGATGGTGGCCTTGGGCAAGCCGGTACGGGCGGCGATGTCCTGGTTGGCCAGCCAATCACCTTCGCCCAGGAACGCGTCGAGCACCGCCAGCCCGCGCTCGATGGGCTTGATGGTCTTGCCGGCGGCGGCCCCTTCGCGATATCCGGGGGGATTGGGCGCCCGCAGCACGATACGGACATCGCGCGTACGGCGTGCCGTCTTGCCAGCGGTCTGCTTCATCGGCGGCGCCTGCGGTAGGTGTTCGGGCTCAGTGTCACCAGGTCTCCTTGCGGCGTCTTCGGGGCGCCATTCTTGAATGTCCAATGCAGCCGACGGCCGACACATTGTATGCATCCACTTCACGATGAAGCAACCCGGCACGGCCAGCAACAGGGCTTTGTTTTGTGTTCCGTACTTTGGAATCGGGCGCGCCGTTTTGAATTGCGGATAGCAGCTGGTGCGCCGCAGCAGATGCTTGCCGGGTGTCGGGGATCGCTGACCAAGGGCGTGGCAGTGGCCGTTTTCCGTATGAGGAGATAAGCCATGCTGCTTTATCTTGCGGCGCAAGATAGGCCGATGCGGCGAAATTTTCATCGATCCACCTGCGGGAACGAAAATTTTAATTCCGAAGTACGGAACAGCGTTTCGCGGCCGCTTGACTCGTTGATCATGGTTTCGGACTATACGAACACACGACGCCACGTTGCATCGTGCGATACAGCGACAAGAATCAAATACCAGAGACAACTTGCAGCAGCACGCTGCGGCAAGGACAGCAAGGCGAAGGCCAGGCGCACCGGGACACCGGTCGGCAACCTGGCCCGCCGGACACGAATGCAATCCGAAGCGAAACGGCGGGCCCGCGCACGCGGCATGAGCTCGCACGTCGGTTCCAGACAGGGAAGTCAGTCATGAACAATGGATCAATGTTGGACGGCAAGGTAGTGATCGTCTCGGGCGCCGGTGGCGGCATCGGTCGCGAGATCGCGCTGGCCATGGCGCGTCACGGCGCGGCGGTGGTGGTCAACGACATCGGCGCCTCGCTCACCGGCGATGGTGCCAGCGCAGGCCCGGCGCAGCAGGTGGTGCAGGAGATCATCGAGGGTGGCGGTCGGGCCGTGGCCAATACCGATAGCGTGGCCGAGGGCGCGTCAGCCGAGCGTATCGTCGAGCAGGCGGTGCAGGCCTTCGGTCGCCTTGATTGCGTGGTCAACAACGCCGGCATCCTGCGCGATGCGCTGTTTCACAAGATGAGCGGTGACGAATGGGATGCCGTGCTCAAGGTTCACCTGTATGGCGCCTATCACGTCAGCCGCGCCGCCGCCGCGCATTTCCGCGAGCAGCAATCCGGCAGCCTGGTGCACATGACCTCCACCTCCGGCCTGATCGGCAACCTGGGGCAGGCCAATTACTCGGCCGCCAAGCTGGGCATCACGGCGCTGTCCAAATCGATCGCGCTGGACATGCAGAAATTCAATGTCCGTTCCAACTGCATCGCGCCATTCGCATGGAGTCGCATGATCAGCTCGATCCCGGTCAAGAGCGAAGAGCAGGCCGCCCGGGTCGAGAAGATCAAGCGCATGACACCCGACAAGATCGCGCCGCTGGCCGCCTTCCTGGCCAGCGACGCCGCCCACGACGTCAACGGCCAGGTCTTCACGGTGCGCAACAACGAAATCTTCCTGATGAGCCAGCCGCGCCCGGTGCGCTCGGTGCACCGCTCCGAGGGCTGGACCGCCGAGACCGTGGCCGAGCATGCGATGCCGGCCCTGAAGCCCAGCTTCGTGCCGCTGGATCGCTCCGCCGATGTGTTCCAGTGGGACCCGGTGTAAACGCCCACGATAAAGTCCACAGCCATGGCCATCGACTATCACAAGCTCAAGAACTGGCAATTCCCGGTGCTCGAATCGCGCTACGACCAGGATGCGTGCATGCTGTACGCACTGGGTATCGGCGTGGGGGCGGCCGCGACCGCGCAGGACGGCGCCGGCGCCTTGCACTATGTCTACGAGAAGGACTTGCACGTCATGCCCAGCATGGCGGTGATCCTGGCCCATCCCGGCCTGTGGATGGGCGCGCCCGAGGTCGGGGTGGACCTGCTCAAGGTGGTGCATGGCGAACAGCGCCTGCGCCTGCATCGCGCCCTGCCCAGCAGCGCCAGGATCATCGCCCGGCCGCGCCTGAAATCGGTGATCGACAAGGGCCGCGACAAGGGCGCGCTGCTGATCGTCGAGCGCGAGCTGCGCGATGAGGCAGGGGTGCTGTATGCCACCATCGAACAGACCAGTTTCTGTCGCGGCGATGGCGGCTTCTCGGAACACGGCCAGCCGGGCGACACCGCGCCGGCCCCCTTGCCGCCGGTGCCGTCGCGCGCACCGGACATGGTCTGCGATCTGCCGACGCGGCCGGAGATGGCCCTGATCTATCGGCTGTCGTCGGACCGCAATGCCTTGCATGCCGACCCGCAGACCGCGCGCCGGGCCGGGTTTTCCAACACCATCCTGCATGGCCTGGCGACCTACGGCCTGGCCTGCCATGCGCTGGTGCGCAGCTGTTGCGACTACGACGCCAGCCGCCTGGTGTCGCTCAATACCCGATTCTCGGCGCCGGTGTATCCGGGTGAAGACATCCGCACCGAGATCTGGCGCGACGGCAACCAGGTGCATTTCCAGTCCCGCGCGCTGGGCCGGGATCAACTGGTCCTGTCCAACGGCACCGCCGAAATCGCGGCCTGAACCCTGATCGATCCACTGCAAGCACACGGAGACATTGATGACCACCAAGACCGACGCGATCCGATCCGATATCGCCTACAGCACGCCCGACCGTATCGTGGTACGTGGCAAGGACCTGCCCAACGAGATCCTGGGCAAGATGAACCTGGGCGACTTCGCCTACCTGCAACTGACCGGCAAGACCGCCACCCCGGAACAGTCGCGCATGTTCAATGCCCTGCTGATCACGCTGGTCGAGCATGGCATCACCCCCAGCGCCATCGCCGCCCGCATGACCTACGCGGGCGCGCCCGAGTCCTTGCAGGCCGCGGTGGCTGCCGGCCTGTGCGGCCTGGGCACGGTATTCGTGGGCACCACCGAAGGATCGGCGCGGATGCTCTACGAGGCCTTCGAGGGGGCCGGCGAGAACCCCGACCTGGACGCGCTGGCGCACAAGACGGTGGCAGACTTCCGCAGCCGCAGGCAGAGCATTCCGGGTCTCGGGCACCCGGTGCACAAGCCCATCGATCCACGTACCCCGCGCCTGTTCGAGCTGGCCGCCGAGAACGGCATGTCGGGCAAGTACATCGCGCTGGTGCAATTGATCCAGCAGCACGCCGAACGCGTCTCCGGCAAGGTGCTGCCGATCAACGCCACCGGCGCGCTGGGCGCCATCTGCTGCGAGTTCGGCTTTCCTTGGACGATCGTGCGCGGCTTTGGCGTGATGGCGCGCGCCATCGGCCTGGTCGGCCATATCCTGGAGGAATCGCAGGCCCCGATCTCGTACCAGCTGTGGCACGAAACCGAAGCGCGTGCCAGCGCCCACCTGCGAACCTGAGGAGACACGATCATGGACCAGGCGCCAGTGCTGTGCGACTACCAAGATGGCGTAGCCACCATCACGTTGAACCGGCCCGACCGGCTCAATAGTTTCAACGACGCCATGCACGATGCGATTGCCGCATTTCTGGACCGTCTCGAACGGCAGGCCGACCTGCGCGTGGTGCTCATCACCGGCCGTGGACGGGCCTTCTGCGCCGGACAGGACCAGGGCGACCGGGTTCCGTTGCCGCCCGGGCAGAAGCGCGACATGGGCGCGGCGCTGGAGCGCTACTACAAGCCGCTGGTATTGCGCCTGCGCGCCTTGCCGGCGCCCGTGGTGTGCGCGATGAATGGCCTGGCCGTGGGCGTGGGCGCGACCGTGGTGCTGGCCTGCGACATCGTCATCGCCGCCGAGTCGGCCTATTTCATGCAGGGTTTCACCAAGCTCGGGCTCATGCCCGATGGCGGCGCCACGCAGTTCCTGCCGCAACGCATCGGCACGGCGCGGGCGATGGATCTGTGCTTGCTCAACGACAAGTTGAGCGCAAGGCAGGCGCAGCAGTGGGGCTTGATCTCGCGCTGCGTACCCGACGCCGAGTTCGAGCAGCAGACCGGTGCCCTGGTCGAGCGCCTGGCCGGCGCTGCCACACGTGCCGTGGCGCTGACCAAGCGCGCCATTTATGCCGCCGCCGGCAACACGCTGGAGCGGCAACTCGATCTGGAGACGGTGCTGCAGCGCGAACTGGGTTACACCGACGATTATCCGGAAGGCGTGAGCGCCTTTCGCGACAAGCGCGCGCCCGTGTTCCAGGGGCGCTGAACGCTGCCAGCAATACCTACGCAGTGAAAAAAAACGGGCGCCGCATGCAGCGGCACCGATCACAACAGGAGATGACGATGATCAAGTTCAGCAACGCAATCAAGGCAGGCGTACTGGTCTGTGCGCTGGCGGTATCGGCGGCAGGGCAGGCCGCCGACCTCACCATTGGCGCATTGTTTCCGCTGAGCGGACCGAACGCGTCCTACGGCGATATCTTCGGCTCCGGCGCCAATCTCGCCGCCGAGCACATCAATGCCGACAACCTGCTGGGCGGCAAGCTGTCGATCCAGTACGAAGACAGCCAGGCATTGCCGCAGCAAGGCGTCATCGGCATGAACAAGCTGGTCAATGTGCAGAAGGTGCCATATGTGCTGTCGGCCTTTACCGGCGTATCCAAGGCGATCTCGACCATCGCCACCCGCAGCAAGACGGTGGCCGTCAACGGCGGCGGCGTCGGTCCCGACCTGGCCGAGCTGGGGTCGTATTTCTGGAACATCATCCCGCTGGCCAATGTCGAGGTGCGCGCCATCATTCCTTACCTGGTCAAGCAGCGCAATCTGAAGAATGTGGTGCTGGTGTACGTGGATGATCCACTCGGCCAGGCCATCCGCAAGGAAATGGAAACCGCGCTGCCGGGCGCCGGCGGCAAGCTGGTCGAAGCGCTCTCGGTGCCGGCCACGGCGCAGCAGTTCGGCGGCATCGCCGCCCGCGTGCGCGCAGCCAATCCGGATGTGATCTATGTGGCCTCGTATGGCTCGCAGCAGTCGCAGATCGTCAAGCAGTTCCGCGACAACGGCATCAAGCAGCCATTCGCCAGCTATACCGCCTTCTCGATCCCGCAGGTCAACGCCCAGCCCGAGGCCGTCGGTTCGGTCTATACCTCGCAGAACATCGATTGGGATTCGCAGGATCCGGTGACCAAGCGCTTCGTCGACGACTACAAGAAGAAGTACGACAAGATGCCCACCGCGTACATCGCCAACTACTACAACGCGGTGCGCATGTTCGGCCTGCTGGCCCAGCAACTGGTCAAGAAGGGGCAACCGGTCACCGGCGAGAACCTGCTCAAGCAGCGCATCGAGACCAAGAGCTTCGACCTGGTGGGCGGCCGTGTCACCTTTGCCGACAACGGCACGGTGACCATGCCGATGCAGATCAACGAGATCGATGGCAAGGCCGGCAAGGTGGTCGGCACCGCCAAGTAAGCCAGGGCGTCCTTTCGCTAAAAGAATGCTGTCGATGCCCTTGCCAGGGCACCGGCAGCGCAAGGAAACGAGCATGCTGCTACTACAGCTTTTGATCAACGGGGTGCAGGTCGGCGCGTTGTATGCGCTCATCGCGGTCGGCTTTTCGCTGATCTTCGGATCGACCCGCATCTTCCATTTCGCCCATGGGTCGGCATTCACCATCGCCGCCTATGTGTTCTATTACCTGCTCTCGGTGCAGCACCTGCACTGGGCCATCGCGGTGCCGGCCGCAGCCATCGCGGCGGTGGCATTCGGACTGGCGCTGAATCGCTTCGTGTATGTGCCGATCCAGAAACACGAAGGTTCGTTCTTCACCGTCTTCGTGGCTTCCTTCGGAGTCGGGATCGTGGTGCAGAACCTGTGCGGCATGCTGTTCGGGCGCAGTTTCGTCGCCGTCGACACGTCCCTGAGCCAGAGCATCGAACTGTTTCCCGGCCTGTATGTGTCGCCGCTGTCGGGCATCGCGATCGTGATCGCCGTCATCGGCTTTCTAGCGCTGCAACTGTTCCTGTCGCGCACCCACACCGGCATGGCCATGCGGGCATTGTCGGAGAACCCGGAGCTGGTGCGGGCCTACGGCCTGTCGCCGCGACGCCTGTCGATGACGGTGTTCGCGCTGGGCTCCTTTCTGGTGGTGCCGGCCGCGCTGATTTCGGCAGCCAGTTCCGGCCTGAACCCGGCCATCGGCCATCACGTCATGCTCATCAGCCTGGCTGCCACCATCGTCGGCGGCGTGGGCAGCCTGCGCGGCGCGGCCTGCGCCGGATTGCTGCTGGGCCTGGCCGAGAATATCGCGCTGGCCTATTTCGAACCGCAGTGGAGCGAAGCCATCACCTTCATCGTGCTGTTTTTGTTCATCCTGTTCCGTCCGTCCGGTTTCTTCGGCCGGGCAACCGCCAGCTGAGGCCGCCATGCTCGCTTATCTTCTCAATCTCGCCACCCTCATCTGCATCAACGCGGTGCTGGCGATCACGCTCAACTTCATCATGGGCTATGCCGGCATCTTCTCGATCGCGCATGCCATCTTCTTCGGCGTGGGTGCGTATGGCGCGGCCTGGTTTGCGCTGCACGTATCGGCCTCGATCTTCCTGGTGATCCCGGTGGCGATGGTGGTCGCCGGTGCGCTGTCGCTGGTGCTGGCCTTGCCTGCCTTGCGGGTGCGCGGCGAATATTTCGTCGCCGCGTCGCTCGGGCTGCAGGTGCTGGGCGTGACCGTGTTTTCCGAATGGAAGTCGGTTACCGGCGGCCTGGGCGGCATGATCGGCATTCCGCCGGCCGATATCTTCGGTCATGCGGTGTCCGATCCGGTGCAGTTCCTGCTGCTGGCCTTGTGCTGCCTGGTGCCGGTGCTGGTGCTGACCAGCGTGCTGTTGCGCTCCAGTTTCGGGCGCAACCTCAAGGCCATCCGCGACAGCGAATCGGCATCCTATGCGGTGGGCAAGAACGTGGCGGTCATCAAGACCCTGTCGGTGGTGCTGTCGGCCATGCTGGCAGCCGTGGCCGGCGCCCTGTACGCGTTCTACATGGGCTTCATCAACGTCGAGAGCTTCATGCTCGATACCTCGGTGCTGCTGATGGCGATGGTCATCATCGGCGGCACCGGCACCTTGCTGGGTCCGCTGGTGGGAACGGTGCTGCTGATGCTGCTGCCGGGCGTGTTCAGCTACATGACCTTCCTGCCACAGACCGAGGTCGGGTCCATCCAGCAGATCGCCTACGGCCTGGCGATGGTGCTGCTGATGATCTATCGCCCGGGTGGCATCGTCGGCACCGGCAAGTCGCGCATCACCAAGGAGAAGCTCGCATGAACGCCATCGTCGAATCCGGCGCCGCCGCGCTCGCCCCGGCCAGCCCCAAGCAAGGCGGCGAGGTGCTGCTGTCGATCCGCAATCTCAACAAGAGCTTCGGTGGCCTGAAGGTGACCAACGATGTCTCGCTCGACCTGCGGGCCGGCATCGTCACCACCCTGGTCGGCCCCAACGGCGCCGGCAAGACCACGCTGTTCAACCAGATCACCGGACACCTGGCGCCGGACTCGGGGCAGATCCTGTGGCGCGGGCAATCGGTGCTGGGCAAGAGGCACTTCCAGATCAGCCGCATGGGGATCGCCCGCACCTTCCAGGACCTGCGCCTGTTCAATCACATGACGGTGGAAGAAAACATCCTGACCGTGATGGAACCGACCTCGTGGATCTGGCAACCGGGCGGCCGTGCGGCGCGCAATGAACGGCGCGAGCGGGTGCACGCCATCCTCGGGCGCACCGGGCTGGCGGCCAAGGCCGACACGCGCGCCATCGACCTGGCCTATGCCGAGCGCAAGTTCCTGTCGATGGCCCGCATCATGGCCGCCGACGCCCGCATCTGGCTGCTCGACGAACCGGCCTCGGGCCTGGACCGCAGTTCCTACGAGCTGTTTCTCGACCTGTTGCGCAGCGAAGTCAGCCGCGGGCTCACGGTATGCATCATCGAGCACAACCTCGACATCGTGGTCGGCATCTCGGACCGCATCGCCTTTCTCGACCAGGGCAAGCTGCTGGCCGACGGCCTGCCCGAGGTGGTGCTCAAGGACCCGCACCTGGCGGCCATCTATTTCGGAGACCAGAACGCATGACAGCACTTGCCAATCATGAACCCCTGCCAGCCCTGCTGGAGACGCGCGGCCTGGTGGTGGGCTACGGTGGCCGACCGGTACTGCGCGATTTCGATTTCGACTTGCGACCGGCCGAGGTGCTGTGCCTGATCGGTCACAACGGCGCCGGCAAGTCGACCCTGCTCAAGACCCTGTTCGGGCTGATCGCACGCCAGGGCGGCCAACTGCTGCTGGACGGCAAAGCACTGGAGACGGTCGAGCCGCGCCGGCTGACGGCGGCCGGTATCTCGCTGGTGCCGGAAGGGCGCGGCATCTTTCCCGGCCTGACCGTGGCCGAGACCATGAAGATGGGCCTGTGGGCGGCCTCGGTGCCGCCGGCCGAACGGGCCGAGCGCCTGGACTGGGTGATGTCGGTGCTGCCGGCGCTCAAGCAATTCTACGAGCGTCGCGCCGGCACCTTGTCGGGTGGACAGCAGCAGATGGTGTCGATCGCACGCGCATTGCTGTCGCGCCCGCGCTGCCTGCTCATGGATGAGCCGTCGATCGGGCTGGCACCCAAGCTGTTCCAGGACCTGCTGCAACCGATCAGGCAATTGCAGCGCGAGACCGGCATGGCGATCCTGCTGGTCGAGCAGAACGTCAAGGAAGCACTGAAGATATCGGACCGCGTGGTGGTGATGAAATCAGGCGTCATCATCCGTGAAGCGCTGCCCGAGGAACTGAACGATAACGCCAAGCTGATGGAGTTGTATTGATATGTCCGCCACTGCTCTTTCCCCCCAGGATCAATCGACCGGCCACGCCGGCCTGCTGCAAACCATGCCGGCGCTGCTGGCCCGCAACGTGGCCGAGCGCGGTGACGCCATCGCCTTCTACGACGGCGAGGTAGAGATCACCTATGCCCAGTTCGACCGCATGGTCAGGCGCACCGCCGCCTGGTTGCAACAGCAGGGCGTGGGCCCGGGCGATCGCGTGGCGGTGTGGCTGGTCAATCGCATGGAATGGCTGGCCATGTATTTCGGGCTGGGGCGACTGGGCGCGGCGATGATGACGGTCAATACCCGCTACCGCGCCCACGAGCTGGCGTACATCCTGGAGCGCTCGCAGGCCAGCATGCTGGTGCTGCAACTGAACTTCCGCAAGATCGACTTTCCCGCGGTGTTGCAGGATGTGCCGGCCGAAGCCGCCAGCCTGCTCAGGAAGGTGGTGGTGGTCGATGCGGTCGGTGCCGAACTTCCCACGCAGGTACTGGGCAAGCCGACGGTGGCGTTCGACCTGGCCGGGCTGCCCGATGTCGAGGTCGCCGATGTCTCCTCGCCCCACGCCCACAGCATCCTGTTCACCACCTCGGGTACCACCAGCGGTCCCAAGCTGGTGCTGCATCCGCAGCGCACGGTCAGCCTGCACAGCCAGCGCGTGGCCCCCGCCTACGGCTTCACCGAAGCAGGCGTGCGCCTGCTGGCGAGCTTGCCGCTGGCGGGCGTGTTCGGTTTCAACGCCGCCATGGCCGCTTTTGCGGCCGGCCAGCCGGTGGTGTTGATGGATACCTTCGACGGACCTGCCGCGGCACGGCTGATCAACCAGCGCCACGTGACCCACGTCTTCGGCAGCGACGAGATGTTCCGCCGCATCATCGAGCACGGGCAGGGCGAGCGGCCTTTCCCCAGTGCGCGCGTGTTCGGATTTGCCTGCTTCCATCCCGGCATCGTCGAATACACCCAGGCGGCCTGGGCGCGCGAGATCCCGATGATCGGACTGTATGGCTCCTCCGAGGTGCAGGCACTGTTCTCGTTGCAGCCGCGCGCCTTGCCGCTGGACGAGCGCATCAAGGGCGGCGGCCTGCCGGCCAGCCATCGCTCGGGCGCCGAGATCCGGATTCGCGACATCGACACCGGGCAATTGCTGGGCCCGAACCAGAGCGGCGTCATCGAGGTGCGCTCCGATACCAATTTCATCGGCTACCTGAACAATGCCGCGGCCACGGCTGCCGCCATCGACGCCGAGGGGTTCTTCAATACCGGCGATGTCGGTTACCTGCGCGAGGATGGCAGTTTCGTCTACCAGACGCGCCAGGGCGATGCCATGCGCCTGGGTGGCTACCTGGTCAGTCCGGTGGAGATCGAGGACGTGATCAAGACCGTCGCCGGTGTGGCCGATGTGCAGGTGGTAGCGGTCGATATCGGCAACCAGGCGCGACCGGTGGCGTTCGTCATCGCCAGCGCCGGCGCCCAGCCGCAGGAGTCGGCGATGCGCCAGGCGGCCGCGGCGGTGCTGGCGCCGTTCAAGGTGCCGGCGCATTTCTGGATGGTCGATGAATTCCCCAGCACCCAGAGTTCGAATGGCACCAAGATCCAGCGCGTCAAGCTGCGCGACATGGCCTTGCAACGATTGACAAGGGCGGCCTGAGGGTCGCCGCCAAATTGGGAGACGGCATGAGTTCGTACTATCTGGAAGATTTCACCCCGGGCCAGGTCTTCACCAGCAGCGGGCGCACCATCACCGAAGCGGACCTGACCATGTTCTCGATGATTTCCGGCGACTGGAACCCGATCCACGCCGATGTCGAATTCGCCCGTAACACCCGCTATGGCCAGCGGGTGGTGCATGGCACGCTGGGCATTGCCATCTGCACCGGCATGCTGCACCAGTTGGGCATCTTCGAGAAATCGGTGATCGCGATGCTGGGTTTGCGCGACTGGAATTTCAAGAAAGCGCTGCTGGTGGGCGACACGGTGCACCTGGAGCTGGAGATCCTGTCGGTCGCGCCCGGCAAGAGCGGTCGCAGCGGCAAGCTGGGTCGGCGTTTCCGCCTGTTGAACCAGCACGGCGAGCTGACGCAGGAAGGCGACAGCGACGTGCTGGTGCTCACGCACGAAGGCGCGCGCCAGCAGCAGGCCGAGGCGGAGCAGTGATGGGCGAGCTGGTCTTGCGCCAGGACCAGGACGGGCTGGCCACGCTGACCTTGAACCGTCCCGAGAAGATGAATGCGCTGACGGTGCAGATGTTTCTCGAGCTGCACCAGCACGTGGCGGCGCTGGAGCAGCAGGCCGATACCGTCGGTGCGGTGCTGCTGCGGGGCGCCGGACGCTGTTTTTCGGCGGGCAACGACCTGCGCGACCTCGCCGCCGGCCAGCCATTGCCGCTGCCGCACCTGCAGGCGCGCACCATCGACCGCCTGGCCAGGCTGCCGCAACCGGTGATCGTGGCCGTGCATGGTCATTGCTATACCGGCGCGCTGGAGCTGGCGCTGGCGGGCGACCTGATCATCGCCTCGGCCACCGCCAGGTTTGCCGATACCCATGCCAAATGGGCGTTGACGCCGCTATGGGGCATGAGCCAGCGCCTGCCGCGCCGTGTCGGTAGCGCCCGGGCGCGCGAGATGATGTTGCTGGGACGTACCTACGACGGCGCCCAGGCGGTGGCCATGGGGCTGGCCAACTTCTGTGTCGACGATGCCGCGTTCGATGCCGAGGTGGCATCGCTGGCGCGCGAGCTGCTGGCCGGTTCCTGGTTTTCGCACCGCGCCAACAAGCGCCTGCTGCACGACACCGATGGCTTGTCGCTGGATGCCGGGCTGGCCCATGAAGTCTTTCGCAATGCCGGCAAGGGACCCGACATGCAACGGCGCATCGCCGCCTTTGGCAAGCAGGCCAAATCATGAACGATCCGTTACTGCATTCCGGCACCGCCTTGCCGGCACGGTTGCGCCTGCCGGTCATCGGCTCCCCC
>NZ_AKJA01000049.1 GCF_000282575.1 Herbaspirillum sp. YR522
CTGGCTGCCCCCGGCCTTGCCAGCGGCAGCCATTCGTCCTTCTCCACGGGGGCTTGCGCAGCAATATAGGCTTACCCATCGGGGCCCGTTCCCCCTATAATGATCACGCATGTTGCTGCGCAAAAGCGGCGGCCTTGCAGAGTCACGTATTGGAAGCAATAGAGAGGGCAGTCGAGAATGCCCCACACGCCTGCGGGTTGGGAATGCACTGAAGCGGCCCGCATTCGCTGCAAACAATAGCCGGCAACCGGCTAAAAGAGAGAGACTGGACTTCAGATGACCAAAGCAAAAAATTCGGCCGATCGATTGATCAAGAAGTATCCCAACCGCCGTCTTTACGATACCCAGACCAGTTCCTACATCACCTTGACCGACGTCAAGCAGCTAGTGCTGGACAACGAAGAATTCACGGTGGTCGATGCCAAGAACGGCGACGAACTGACCCGCAGCATCCTGTTGCAGATCATCCTCGAGGAAGAATCGCATGGCGCACCGATGTTCTCCAGCGCGGCGCTGTCGCAGATCATTCGCTACTACGGCCACGCGATGCAGGGCATGATGGGGTCCTACCTCGAGAAGAACATCCAGACCTTCATCGACATCCAGAACAAGCTGGCCGAGAATTCCAAGGGCCTGTACGAGGGCAAGCCGTTCAGCCCCGAAATGTGGAGCCAGTTCATGAACGTCCAGGGGCCGATGATGCAGGGCATGATGAGCAACTACATCGAGCAGAGCAAGAACCTGTTCGTGCAGATGCAGGAGCAGATGCAGAGCCAGACCAAGAACATGTTCGGCACCTTCCCGTTCGTCAATCCGCCAGACCAGAAGTAGCGTGTCGTCGGGCCGCTGGCTTGACCGATGCCGTCCGCGTTGCGGGCGGCATTTTGTTTTTTGCCGTGCGTTGCGCTCCGGTGGCGTCGACGGTGGCGGACGCGGTACAATACTGCCCTGATTTTTAAAGCTTTTTTCCGCCTTAGCCAGTTTTTCCAGCCAGCCTCCTATCATGTCCAACGCTTCCTCTCCCGTTTTGCCGTCCAGTCCGAAGGTCGGTTTTGTTTCCCTCGGCTGCCCCAAGGCCCTGGTCGACTCCGAGCAGATCCTGACCCAGCTGCGGGCGGAAGGCTACGACACCGCCAAGTCCTACGACGGCGCCGACCTGGTGATCGTCAATACCTGCGGCTTCATCGATGCCGCAGTGCAAGAGTCGCTGGACGCCATCGGCGAGGCGCTCAACGAGAACGGCAAGGTCATCGTCACCGGCTGCCTGGGTGCCAAGAAGGACGCCGAAGGCGATGACATCATCCAGAAGATCCACCCCAAGGTGCTGGAAGTGACCGGGCCGCATGCCGTGGGCGAGGTCATGCAGGCCGTGCACCGGCACCTGCCCAAGCCGCATGCGCCGTTCATCGACCTGCTGCCGCCGCAAGGCGTCAAGCTCACTCCCAAGCACTTCGCCTACCTGAAGATATCGGAAGGCTGCAATCACCGCTGCAGCTTCTGCATCATTCCCTCCATGCGTGGCGACCTGGTGTCGCGGCCGATCGCCGATGTCATGCTGGAGGCCGAGAACCTGTTCAAGGCGGGCGTGAAGGAATTGCTGGTCATTTCGCAGGACACCAGCGCCTATGGCGTCGACGTCAAGTTCCGCACCGGCTTCTGGGCCGGGCGCCCGATCAAGACCCACATGACGCAACTGGTGGGTGCGCTGGGCGAGCTGGCGGCACAGTACGGTGCCTGGGTGCGCCTGCATTATGTCTATCCTTATCCGCACGTCGACCAGATCATGCCGTTGATGGCGCAAGGCAAGATCCTGCCTTACCTCGACGTGCCCCTGCAGCATGCCCATCCGGATGTGCTCAAGCGCATGAAGCGACCGGCCAACGGCGAAAAGAACATCGAGCGCATCCAGGCCTGGCGCGCGCTGTGCCCTGACCTGACGATCCGCTCCACGTTCATCGCTGGTTTTCCCGGCGAGACCGAGGCCGAGTTCGAGTACCTGCTCGAGTTCCTGAAGGAGGCCGAGATCGACCGGCTGGGTTGCTTCGCCTATTCGCCGGTGGCGGGCGCCACCGCCAACGAGATCGCCAATCCGGTACCGGAGGAGTTGCGCGAGGAAAGGCGTGGCCGCGTCATGCAACTGCAGGAAGACATCTCCAAGAAGCGCCTGCAGGCCAAGGTCGGCAAGACCCTGCGGGTGCTGATCGACGAGGTCGACCGCAATGGCGGGGTCGGGCGCAGCTATGCCGATGCACCCGAGATCGATGGCGTGGTGTATGTCAAGCCGCCGTTCGAACCGCATCGCAAGCTCGAAGTCGGCCAGTTCGTCGAAGTGCGCATCACCGCCGCCGATGCCCACGACCTGTGGGGTGCGGCCGAGTGAGGCGCACCAGGCTGGTGGCGCTCACGTTGGCACTGTTCTCGGCGCTGGCGCGGGCACAGGCCGGCGCGGACGATGCTGCCGGCAACCTGCGGCAAAGCCTGATGGACCGCTCGCAGGTGTTACGGGGCGAACTCGACGGCCAGCGCATCCAGCTCACGATCGGGCCCAAGCACAACGAAGATGGCCTGCAGGGCCGCTACTTCGTCTTCGGCGAGTCCACCGAGATCCTGCTGGCCGGGGAGGTCGAAGGCGATGACCTGGTGATGGAAGAATCCCGCAATGGCCGCGACGTGTCCGGCCAGTGGGAAGGCCACC
This sequence comes from Herbaspirillum sp. YR522, assembly GCF_000282575.1. Taxonomy (GTDB): domain Bacteria; phylum Pseudomonadota; class Gammaproteobacteria; order Burkholderiales; family Burkholderiaceae_D; genus Herbaspirillum. The sequence continues at coordinate 2,696 of NZ_AKJA01000049.1, forward strand.
GCCAGGGCGCCGCGATCGTCGGCACCTGGTCCAGTGCCGATGGCTCGGTGACGCGCCCCTTCTCGTTGCAACTACCCTGAGCGGCCGGTGCGGCCGGCCGCTCTTTTCCAGTCTTTCGTCAGAGGTGTGTCGTGTCCGATCAAGAAAATACTGCGCAGACTTCCCTCGTCCATAGCGCCTATCGTGCGCCGGACGGTTTCGAGGCCTTTCCGGTGGGTATCCATCATGCCTCCACCGTAGTCTTCCCGGATGTGGCCACGATGCGCTCGCGCGACTGGCGCGAAAAACTTGGCTATACCTACGGCCTGCACGGCACCCCCACCAGCTTCGTGCTGGAGGCGCGCCTGGCCGAGATCGAAGGCGGCAACTATTGCCGCGTCACGCCCAGCGGGCTGGCCGCGATCGTGATGATCAACTTTGCCCTGCTCAAGTCCGGCGACGACGTGCTGCTGCCCGATAACGTCTACGGTCCCAGCAAGGACCTGAGTCGCTGGCTGGAGCGCGACTTCAACATCACCGCGCGCTTCTACGATCCGATGATCGGCGCCGGCATCGCCGAGTTGATCACCCCCGCCACCCGCCTGATCTGGACCGAAGCGCCGGGCTCGGTGAGCATGGAAGTGCCCGATATCGGCGCCATCTGCGCTGCCGCACATGCCCGTGGCGTGCTGGTGGCGATCGACAATACCTGGTCGGCCGGGCTGGCCTTGAAGCCCTTCGACCACGGTGTCGACATCGTCATGCAGGCCCTGACCAAATACCAGTCCGGCGGCTCGGACGTCCTGATGGGGGCCGTCATCGTGCGCGACCAGGCACTCAACGAACGACTCGAACTGGCGCACGCACGCCTGGGTTTCGGAGTGGGCATGGACGACGTCTACCTGGTGCTGCGCAGCCTGTCATCGATGCGATTGCGCTTCGATGCCCATGACGCCGCCGCACGCGAGGTGGCGCGCTGGCTCAAGGCACGCCCGGAAATCGCCCGGGTGCTGCACCCGGCGTTCGAGGACTGTCCCGGACACACATTCTGGAAGCGCGATTTCAGCGGGGCAGGGGGGCTGTTCTCGGTCATCTTCGACCCCCAGTTCGATGAGCGCCAGACCGACCTGTTCGTCGACAGCCTGCGCTTGTTCAAGATCGGCTACAGCTGGGGCGGGGCGCACAGCCTGTGCGTACCTTATCGGATGGCCGGCATGCGCGAGGGCTGGCAGCAGGGCGGGCAACTGGTGCGGTTCAACATCGGCCTCGAGTCGCCGCAGGACCTGATCCGCGACATCGAAGCTGCGTTGCATGCGATGCAGGCATAGGCAAGCGCGCCTGGCCGGAAATAGTTGAATGGACGTAATTTCTCCACCTTTTTCGCGCTTTGAAACGCGTACGCCCGTTCTACAATTTGCTTCACGGTGGTCTCGTGGCCCGACGTTGCGCAAACGGCGTGAGGTCTTGTAAAACCACGCAAGTTTGCGCGCAGGGGTTATTCGAAAATCTACAGTGTTGTAATTGTGAATTGTCGAAATATGAACTTTCGTTGATGAGCTAGTCGTCACCAAGCAACATGACTTGGTTCCATCGCCGGAATTTACACATTGTTTTATTGTGTGTCAGGCAAGTTTTTCGACGCGTTTCATGACGGAAATTTTTTCTGTCATCAAAGTGAAATGAAGCTTGAAAGTCTTTCGCTGCCTGCCTCGCATATTTTTCGTGCTGATTTTTTCGACACTATCGTCGTTTTTTGTAAGACAAAATCCTACGTCGCCTATAGGCGGTAAGCTTACGAAAAATACCGACCAAGTCTAATTTCCCGCCTTCCTTGCCCCCCTCAGAATTGGCTTGCAGTCAAGTAAATGTAACTGACTGTAAGCAGCTTTCCTTTGAGGTGGGGTCGATATGAATACCAACGACATGATGGCGGAGATTCGTGACGCCAATCTGAGTTATCTGATGCTGGCGCAGCAGATGATTCGGTCAGACAAGCCAACGGCAATCTTCCGCCTTGGCATCAGCGCCGAAATCGCTGACCTGATCGAGGGCCTGAGCAATGTGCAGATCATGAAACTGGCGGGGACCAACATGATGCTGACACGCTTTCGCTTCGACGATGGTGCCATTCTCGGCATGCTGACCAACTACAACAAGGACAAGAGCCTGGCGCAGTCGCATGCGGCGATCCTGATGGCTTGCCAGCCGGGCGAACAGATTTCGTAAAACAACAAGACAAGAAACACGGCCGACGGTGCGGGGCACCGGCAGTACGGCCAAGGCAGGGGTGACGTTGGGCCAAGCATGTCTTGGAAGTTGATCATCGGTCTCGCATACAGGTGGATTGCGGGATCAACAATCAGTACGAAATTATCGGGGGGTAGTCACATGGCGAAGAAGAGCGTTGTCACAGAGGCGCAGGAAATTCAGTTGGCCATAGAGCTGATCAACCTGGGGGCTCGCCTCCAGTTGCTGGAATCCGAGACTTCGCTGTCGCGCGAGCGCCTGCTGAAGCTTTACAAGGAGCTCAAGGGGGTATCGCCACCGAAGGGCATGCTGCCGTTCTCGACCGACTGGTTCATCACCTGGCAGCCCAATATCCATTCTTCGCTGTTCATCAACGTCCACAAGTACCTGCTCGGCCATGCCCGTATCTCCGGCATCGAGGCCGTGATGAAAGCCTACAAGCTGTATCTGGAGCAAGTCGGCCAGACCGAATCGGGTGAGCCGGTACTGTCACTGACCCGCGCCTGGACCCTGGTGCGTTTCTTCGAGAGCAAGATGCTCACCACCACTCCTTGCTGCAAATGCAACGGTCATTTCGTGGTGCATCGCCTGGACCTGCACCAGGATTACCTGTGCGGCCTGTGCCACATGCCTTCGCGCGCCGGCAAGACCAAGAAGGCCAAGGACGCCATCGGCGTGCCGCTGGCCGAACCTGCCCGGCTCCCGGTAGCGGCCGCGCTGCCGCAGGTGGCACTGGCTTGATCGGCTCGGGACGGGCGATCGATTCCTGCATGACGATCAGTGGCATTGGCGGGGCGGTTGGTTCCAGCATGAGGCGCCCGGCATAGTGACGCCGCTTCCGAACCAGGGGCCGGGGCGCCGGCCGCTCTGGCAGGCGCCCGCCATGCAGGCCCTGCTGCTGTTGGTGCTGGCGCTGGTGGGCGCCAACGTGATCGATATCCTGGCCCGGCGGGCCGGATGGTCCGGTTTTTCCCCGTTCCAGATGGCATTGCTGCACGGCGTGCTGGCCGCGCTGGCCGCGCGCTTGCGTCGCATGGCGCCATGGTGGTGGTTCATCCTGCTGTTGTTTCCGCTGGCGGCCTTCGGTGTGGCCCGCCTGCACCTTCCTTCCTGGCTGTTCTTGGCCGTCTTCCTGTTCATGCTGGTGTTGTTCTGGTCCACCTTCCGCAGCCAGGTGCCGTTCTATCCATCCGGCCTGTCGGCCTGGAATGCCGTGGCGCAGTGCCTGCCGGCCGAGCGGCCGGTGCGCTTCATGGATATCGGCAGCGGCCTGGGTGGGGCGGTGCTGGAATTGTCGCGACGTCGGCCCGACAGTCAATTCACCGGTATCGAGATCGCGCCGCTGCCGTGGGCGGTCAGCCGCGTACGGGCGGCCCTGGCCGGCAATCGCTGCCACTTCGTGCGCGGCGACTACCTGCGGCTCGATTTTGCCGACTACGACGTCATCTTCGCCTACCTGTCGCCGGCGGCCATGCTGGCCCTGTGGCAGAAGGCATCGGCCGAAATGCGTCCCGGGTCGCTGTTATTGAGTTACGAATTCCATATTCCCGGTACCGAGCCCGATATCGTGATGCAGCCCGAGGAGGGCGGGCGGGTGCTGCACGGTTGGTGCATGTGAAGCGACCTGCCGGCCTCGAAAGAGTTCATCATGGCGATACGCAACGTATTAAGTTTTACGGTTTTGCGCCGTAATCGAAAAGGAAGGACGTTTTTCGGATATGTATTCCCCCATTTGCTTGAATGGAATACATGTAATCTGACATTCGTGAAGAAACACTCAACGCCATCTGGACGGGAGTAGGCACTTGTTAGTCATTATTGGATATGTCATTGTCTGTGGCTCCGTCTTCGGCGGTTTTGCCATGGCCGGCGGTCACCTGGGGGCCCTGTGGCAACCGCTCGAAGTGCTGATGATCGGCGGCGCGGGCGCAGGCGCCTTCCTGGTCGGTAACAACAGCAAGGCAATCAAGGCCACGCTGGGTGCGTTGCCGTCGCTGTTCAAGGGCTCGCGCTACACCAAGGGCCTGTACATGGAACTGATGGCGCTGCTGTTCGAGATCCTGACCAAGTCGCGCAAGGAGGGCCTGATGTCGATCGAGGGCGATATCGAGGAACCCGAGAACAGCCCGATCTTCAGCAAGTATCCGGGCGTACTGGCCGACCATCACCTGATCGAATTCATGACCGACTACCTGCGGCTGATGGTATCGGGGAACATGGATGCCTTCCAGATCGAAAACCTGATGGACAACGAAATCGAGACCCACCACCACGAAGGCGAGATCCCGGTGCATTGCATCGCCAAGCTGGGCGATGGCCTGCCGGCGTTCGGTATCGTGGCCGCGGTGATGGGCGTGGTGCACACGATGGAATCGGTGGGTATTCCGCCATCCGAACTGGGCATGCTGATTGCGCACGCGCTGGTCGGTACCTTCCTCGGTATCCTGCTGGCCTACGGTTTCGTGGGGCCGCTGTCGAGCCTGCTCGAGCAGAAGCTGCACGAATCGACCAAGATCTACCAATGCGTCAAGGTGACGCTGCTGGCCAGCCTCAACGGCTATGCACCGGCGCTGTCGATCGAATTCGGCCGCAAGGTCCTGTTCTCGACCGAACGCCCGACCTTCCTCGAGCTGGAAGAACACGTCAAGCAGGCCAAGGGCAAGTAAGCCCGGGCCGGCAGATCGATTCGAACGCAATGACAAGACACCAGCAGGAGTAGAGACATGGCCGACGAAGGGCTACGTCCCATAATCGTAAAACGCATCAAGAAGGGCGGCGGTGGTCACCACGGCGGCGCCTGGAAGATCGCCTATGCCGACTTCGTGACGGCAATGATGGCGTTCTTCCTGTTGATGTGGCTGTTGGGTTCGACCGCCAAGGGCGATCTCAATGGCATCGCCGAATACTTCAAGACCCCGCTCAAGGTGGCCATGGCAGGCGGCTCCGGCAGCGGTGACGCCAATACCGTGCTGCCCGGCGGTGGCAAGGACCTGACCCGCCAGGACGGCCAGTTGCGGCGCGGCGAGAACGATGTCGTCACCCGCAAGCAGACGCTCAAGTCGGCCCAGGAAGAAGTCGAGCGCGCCGAGCGCGTGCGCCTGGAAAACCTCAAGCAGAAGCTCGAGAAGGCGATCGATTCGAACCCGACCTTGAAGCAGTTCAAGAACCAGCTGCTGCTCGATATCACCTCCGAAGGCTTGCGCATCCAGATCGTGGACGAAAAGAATCGACCCATGTTCGCGTTGGCCAGTGCCCAGCTGCAGCCGTACACCAAGGATATCCTGCACGAGATCGGCCGCGCGCTCAATGACGTACCCAACAAGCTGAGCCTGTCCGGGCACACCGATGCCACACCGTACTCGCGGGGCGAGAAAGGCTACAGCAACTGGGAACTGTCGGCCGACCGGGCCAATGCCTCGCGGCGCGAGCTGATCGTCGGCGGCATGGACGAGTCCAAGGTATTGCGGGTGGTGGGTTTGTCGTCGGCGGTGCTGCTCGACAAGGAAGACCCGTTCAATCCGATCAATCGCCGCATCAGCATCATCGTGATGAACAAGAAGGCCGAGGAGCTGGTGGAAAAGGATAGCGGTTCGCTCAATGTTTCCACCGACGCCGAGGTCCAGCAAGGGCTCTCGGTGCCAGCGACGCCGAACTGACGTATGTTTCAATTGACCACAGGAAGTGCCGGGTATGCCGACTAAGACCATGCTGCACGAGCTCAAGCGCTTGTTGCTCGATACGTCGAGCGGCGGTAGCCGCCAGCTTACGGAAGTTGAATCCGATCTGGTCCAGACCAATATCTTGCTGGGCGAGGCCATCGGCAAGCTCGGGTCCAGTTTCATGGACCTGCATCACGCGGTCCAGGCGCAGCAGCAATTGCTGGAATCGGTGATGAACGGCGATGGCCAGCTCGATGCCGCCAGCATCGACAAGCTCAGGCAAATGCAGGGTGCGGTCAACCAGCATGTCAATGCCGCGGTCACCGGGCTGCAGTTCCAGGACATGACCAGCCAGTTGCTGGAGCGCATCGTGCGCCGGGTGATCGGCTTGCGCGAGGCGCTCGGCGTGCTCAGCGCCAACAGCTTCGAGATCGTGCCTGATCTCGAGCACAGCGACGAGCAGCTCGAAGCCTTGCTGACCAATACCGTCACCGCCATGGAAGAGCGACTGGCGGCGCTGGAAAGCGGATTGTGGAAGGCCGTGCGCCAGACCAGGATGGAAAGCGGCGATATCGAGCTGTTTTGATCGCACAGGGAGCCCGGTAGCGCCATGTGGCGCGCGCTGGAGCCAGGTCGACACGGCAAAAAGGGTTTGTGACGATGGTGCGGCATGATCCGCCGCGCCATGTGACGCTAAATGAAGAACAGGGAGTAACAATGTCGAAAACGATTCTCGCAGTAGATGATTCAGGGTCTCTGCGTCAGATGGTGGTATTCAGTCTGAAGGCTGCGGGCTATAACGTCACCGAGGCGGTAGACGGCGTCGATGCGCTTGAAAAGGCCAAATCGCATACCTTCGACCTGGTGCTCACCGACCAGAACATGCCACGCATGGATGGCCTCACGCTGATCCGCTCGCTGCGCGAGCTGACCAGCTACCAGCGCGTGCCCATCCTGATGCTGACCACCGAATTCAGCGACGAAATGAAAGCCAAGGGCAAGGCGGCCGGCGCCAATGGCTGGCTGGTCAAGCCCTTCGACCCGCAGCGCCTGACTGAAGTCGTCAGAAAAGTCATCGGTTGATTTCGAAAAATAAAAGCAGCACGTACCGTATAAGTGACGGAGTCATGGCATGAGCATTGATATGAGCCAGTTTTTCCAGGTGTTTTTCGACGAGGCCGAAGAAGGTCTCGCCGAAATGGAAAAGCTATTGTTGGCCGTCAATGTGGCTGACCCCGACCCCGAGGAACTCAACGCCGTGTTCCGTGCGGCCCATTCGATCAAGGGTGGGTCGTCGACCTTCGGCTTGACCGACATCGCCGAGGTCACCCACGTACTGGAATCGCTGCTGGATCGTATCCGCCAGGGCCAGATGGCGCTGACCAGCGAACACGTCGACGCCTTCCTGGCCGCCAAGGACGTCTTGAAATCGATGCTCGACGGGCACAAGCACGGCGCCGCGGTCGACCTCGACGCCGTGGGCGATGTGCGCATGCTGCTGTTGTCGCTGTCGCAAGGCGCCGGCACGCCCGCGCCGCTGGCCAAGCCCGTGGTGGCGCCGCCGGCAGCGCTGGTCGGTCCGGGCGGCAAGCGCCGCTACCGCATCGAATTGCCGCAAGTGACCGACAAGGACGGCGAGGCGCTGGCCGACGAGCTGGCCATGATGGGCACCATCGACAAGTCGAAGTCGCCCGAGGGGCGCTGGGTGTTCCTGCTCGACACGGCCGAGCCGCTGGACGACGTCATCGCCATCTGCGCCTTCATCGTCGAGGTCGCCGATCTCAAGATCTCGCAGGCGGTCGAGGCGCCCGCCGCCGCCTCCGAAGAAGAGCTGGGGTATGGCTTCTTCGACAACTTCGTCACCCAGGAACAACGCGAGCGCCAGCAGGGCTACGGCTTCCTGGACAACCACACCGCCATCGAGGACCGCGAGCGCAGCCAGGGGTACGGTTTCTTCGCCCCGTTCGTGCCGCTCGATATCTCGGCCCGCAAGGTCGAGCCGGAGCCCGAGCCGCATCCGGACGAAGCGCACTTGTCGATCACCGAGCAGGTCTCGATCGAGAAGAAGGCGGCCAAGGCGGCCGCGGCCGCCGGTCACGAGTCGTCCTCGATCCGTGTCAGCATCGAGAAGGTCGACCAGTTGATCAACCTGGTGGGCGAACTGGTGATCACCCAGGCCATGATCGAGCAGCGGGTCGGCAATCTCGACCCGATGACGCACGAGCACCTGCTCAACAGCGTCAGCCAGCTCAGTCGCAATACCCGTGACCTGCAGGAGTCGGTCATGTCGATCCGGATGATGCCGATGGACTACGTGTTCTCGCGCTTCCCGCGCATGGTGCGCGACCTGGCCTCCAAGCTGGGCAAGAAGGTCGAGTTCGTCACCCATGGCGCCGCCACCGAGCTCGACAAGGGGCTCATCGAACGCATCGTCGATCCGCTCACCCACCTGGTGCGCAACAGCATCGACCACGGCATCGAGCTGCCCGAGACACGAAGCGCGGCCGGCAAGGCCGAAGCGGGGACCTTGTCGCTGTCGGCCGAGCACCAGGGCGGCAACATCATCATCGAGGTCACCGATGACGGCGGTGGCCTCAATCGCGACAAGATCCTGGCCAAGGCCAAGCAGCAGGACATGCCGGTATCGGACAACCTGACCGACGCCGAAGTGTGGCAGTTGATCTTCGAGCCCGGCTTCTCGACCGCCGAGCAGGTGACCGACGTATCGGGCCGCGGGGTCGGCATGGATGTGGTCAAGCGCAACATCCTGGCCATGGGCGGCGCCGTCGATATCCGCTCCAGCAAGGGCTTCGGCACCACCATTTCGATCTCGCTGCCGTTGACGCTGGCGATCCTGGATGGCATGTCGATCCGTATCGGGCAAGAGGTCTATATCTTGCCGCTGGGATATGTAGTTGAATCTTTGCAGCCTTTGACGCAAGATATCAAGGAAATCAGCGGCCAGGGCCAGGTGCTGCGTGTGCGCGGCGAGTACTTGCCGTTGATTCCGCTATATCATCTGTTCAATATCGAACCGTCCTTCACCGATCCGTCCCAGGGACTGGTGGTGATTCTCGAGTCCGATGGCAAGAAGGCGGCGCTGTTCGTTGACGACCTGATCGGTCAGCAACAGATCGTCGTCAAGAATCTCGAATCGAATTATCGCAAGGTGGCCGGTATCTCTGGCGCCACCATTCTCGGTGACGGCGGCGTCGCCCTGATTGTCGATGTGGCAGCGTTGCTGCGTTCCAGCCGCCAAATGACCGATGAATCTGTATTTTCCTGAATTTTAAAGGGCCTCAACCATGTCTGACATTGCTTCCAAGAATCTTTCCGGCTTCGGCGAAAAAGCCGAGGGTAGCGGCAATGAATTCCTCGCCTTCACCTTGGGCAAGGAAGAATACGGGATCGATATCCTGAAGGTGCAGGAAATCCGCGGCTACGAAGCCGTCACCCGCATTGCCAATTCGCCCGAGTTCATCAAGGGCGTGGTCAACCTGCGCGGCATCATCGTGCCGATCGTTGACATGCGTATCAAGTTCCAGTTGGGCGAGCCGACCTACGACCAGTTCACGGTCGTGATCATCCTCAACATCTCCGGCCGCGTGGTCGGCATGGTGGTCGACAGCGTTTCGGACGTGATCACCCTGACCCAGGAGCAGATCAAGCCGGCGCCCGAAATGGGCACCACCTTCGACTCCGACTACCTGATCGGACTGGGCACGCTGGACCAGCGCATGCTGATCCTGGTCGACATCGACAAGCTGATGTCGAGCGCCGAGATGGGCCTGATCGAAAAGCTGGCGGCCTGAAGCACCGCCACACCTGGTCTTGCAGGGCCAGGAGGAGACAAACTGAGGCCGCATGGCGCTGGCGGGGTGTCTCGCCGGCGTGCTGGCAGCACGGCGGGCGTCATGCCCGACCCGGAAAAGAAAAAGGCATCCACCAGTGTTGGTGGATGCCTTTTTTACTGTGGCCCAGGCGTGTCGCCGGCGGGTGTGTGTTGCATCGACACGCCAGCGGCCCCGGCGCCGGCAGGTTCAATGGAAATGCTCGGCCGCTGGTGGTGTGTCCTCGGGCATCTCGGCGTGCACCAGTTCGCCGTCGCGGTCGGGGAACAGCGGCGCGCCGCAGTCGTCGCAGAACTCCATCGTGAAGCGCTCGTCATGGTGCTTGATATGCACGATGCCGCATTCGCGCAAGACCGTCAGCAGTTCCTGCAGCGGGCTGGCGGTGGGGCCATCGATGGCCACGTCCGACACCAGCGCCAGCAACTGCTCTTCGCCGCTTTCTTCTTCATACAGGGGCCATACGGTGCCATACACCACGGTCGGGTCGCCGCCGATGGCAAAGCCGATACGGTATTCGTCGATCTGGCCGTTGATATCTTCCGAGAAGCCACCGATGCTGGCGTGCAGCTCGGCCGATGAAATATCGAGCGTCTGCGTCAGGAAGTAATCGGCGGCGCGGATCGACGCCGGGCGGATCCGCTTGTCGGCGTCGCGGCAGCCGAAATAGTAGGGCTGCGGCAGCAGCAGCTCGACATTGCAACCGGGCAGGCTGCGCGCCAGCACCGGCGTGACCTGCTGCTTCCAGGCCTCGGAAGCGGCCAGCTTGCCGGCGGCGAACTGGTTCTGCTGCTCGCGCTCCTGCCAGTGGAACAGGGCGCCACCCGCAGGCACCGCCACGGCCGCGATGGCGTAGCGGGTGTCGGCCAGGAACGCCACCGCCGGCTGCTGCTCGGGCTTGAGCTGGACCGGTGAATTGGTCAGCGCGGCCAGCCCCATCTGCTGGGTCAGTCCGAATACCTCGGTGTGGTAGCGCGGCAGCTGTTCGATTGCCAGCAGGGCCGGCGCCAGCGCCAGGCGCACGTCGCTGGCCAGCACGTGGGCATGCAGGTGGGCCGCCAGCGCGGCCTGGCTGTCCGCGTTGAGCGGTCCGGAGCCGATCGAGAAGCGGGTCCAGGCCAGGATCGGCAACACCAATAATTGCACATCGTAGTGTTGTTGCTCGAACTCCAGCGTGGTCGATTCGCTACCGGCCTCGACCGCTTCGATCAGCACGTCGTAGGCACCCAGGTCGGCCTTGAACAGGTGGTCCAGGGCGGCATCGATGAGCGGCTGGTTGCCGGCGCGCAATAACTTGAGCAGCAGGGCGTCCAGCGGCTTTTGCCAGGCTTTTTCTTCAAGCCGGCTGGAGGCCTGCGCGATGGCCTGCGCAAAGGTCACGAGGTGCTGGCTATCGGAAGAGAGCTTGGAAGAAGTACGTTTGGCAGGACGACGCATGGAATGGGTTCGCAGCAAGTAAAACCCAGTATTGTAGATGATTTGTGGGTGATTCCGGCGTCCGTCGCGGGCGCCCTCGACGGCGGCGCCGCAAAACAAAAAACGCCGGACGAATCCGGCGTTTTTTTTTGCGCTGTACCGCGGCTGCTTAGGCAGCCAGCAACTGGCGCAGCACGAACGGCAGGATGCCGCCGTGTTGGTAGTAGTCCACTTCGATCGGGGTATCGATGCGCAACAGCAGCGTGACTTCGCGGGTCTCGCCGTTCTTGCGATGGATCACCAGGGTCGCTTCCTGTTGTGGCTTGAGTTGACCTTCCAGGCCCTTCAGGTCGAACACCTCGTCACCGGTGATGCCCAGCGTCTGCACGCTGTCGTTGCCCAGGAACTGCAGCGGCAGCACGCCCATGCCAACCAGGTTGGAACGGTGGATGCGCTCGAACGAACGGGCGATGACCGCCTTCACGCCCAGCAGCTGGGTACCCTTGGCAGCCCAGTCGCGCGACGAACCGGTACCGTATTCTTCGCCACCGAAGACCATGGTCGGCACGCCATCCTTGACGTATTGCATGGCCGCGTCGTAGATCGAGGTTTCTTCGCCGCTCGGCTGGTGGATGGTGATGCCACCTTCGACGCGCGAGCCGTCGGCCTTCAACGGGATCATCAGGTTCTTGATACGGACGTTGGCAAAGGTGCCGCGCATCATGATCTCGTGGTTGCCGCGACGCGAACCGTACGAGTTGAAGTCGGCCTTGAGCACGCCGTTGGCCTGCAGCCACTTGCCGGCCGGGCTGGATTCCTTGATCGAACCGGCAGGCGAGATGTGGTCGGTGGTGATCGAGTCGCCAAACACGCCCAGCGCGCGCGCGCCGGTGATGCCGGCGGCGGTGAAGGTCGGCACTTCGGTGAAGTTCTCGAAGAACGGCGGTTCGGCGATGTAGGTCGAGGTCGGCCAGTTGTAGACCTCGCCCTTGGCGGTGCCCTTGATGGCTTCCCACAGCTTGCCCGGCGCGCCCTTGACGTCGGCGTAGTTCTCCTTGAAGACCTTGCCGTTCAACGCGAACTTCATCAGCTTCTCGATTTCGTGCGAAGTCGGCCAGATGTCGCCCAGGAAGATCTCCTTGCCGCCCTTGCCGCGACCGACCGGTTCGGTCATCAGGTCGCGGGTCATGTTGCCGGCGATGGCATAGGCCACCACCAGCGGTGGCGAGGCCAGGAAGTTGGCGCGGATGTTCGGGTGGATACGCGCTTCGAAGTTACGGTTGCCCGACAGCACGGCGGCCGCGACCACGTCGTTCTTGACGATGGTCTCGTTCATCGCCGCCGTCAGGTCGCCTGCGTTGCCGATGCAAGTGGTGCAACCGTAGGCGGTCACGCCAAAGCCCAGCTTTTCCAGGTAGGGCAGCAGGCCTGCGGCTTCCAGGTACTTGGTCACCACGCGCGAGCCAGGGGCCAGCGAGGTCTTGATGTGCGGCGCCACCTTCAGGCCGGCTTCCACCGCCTTCTTGGCCAAGAGGCCGGCGGCCAGCAGCACGCTCGGGTTGGACGTGTTGGTGCACGAGGTGATGGCGGCGATCAGCACGTCGCCGTTGTGCATGTCGATGCCGTCGGCGTTCTTGTAGGTCGCGCCCAGGTCCTCGGCCTTCTTGTTGAAGCCGTTCTCGGCCACCGGCTTGGTGAACAGTTCGGTGAAGTTCGACTTGACGTTGCCGATCTCGATGCGGTCCTGAGGACGTTTCGGGCCAGCCAGCGAAGGCGTGACCGAGCCCAGGTCCAGCGACACTTCCTGGGTGTAGTCGATATCGCCTGCCTTGGGCACGCCATACAGGCCTTGCGCCTGGAAGTAGGCCTGGAAGGCGTCGATTTCGGCCTTGGTGCGGCCGGTGCCCTTGAAGTACTCGATGGTGGCATCGTCGACCGGGAAGAAGCCCATGGTGGCGCCGTATTCAGGGGCCATGTTGGCAATCGTGGCGCGGTCGGTCAGCGACAGCGACTTGGTGCCTTCGCCGAAGAACTCGACGAACTTGCCCACGACCTTGGTCTTGCGCAGCAATTCGGTGATGGTCAGCACCAGGTCGGTGGCGGTGACGCCTTCGCGCAGGGCGCCGGTCAGGTTCACGCCGACCACGTCCGGGGTCAGGAAGTAGACCGGCTGGCCCAGCATGCCGGCTTCGGCCTCGATGCCGCCCACGCCCCAGCCGACCACGCCGATACCGTTGATCATGGTGGTGTGGGAGTCGGTGCCGACCAGGGTGTCAGGGTAGTAGACGCCGCTCTTGTTGTGCACGCCGCGTGCCAGGTATTCGAGGTTGACCTGGTGCACGATGCCGAAGCCGGGAGGCACCACGCCGAAGGTGTCGAATGCCTGCATGCCCCACTTCATGAACTGGTAGCGCTCGTTGTTGCGCGTGAATTCCAGCTTCATGTTCAAGTCGAGCGCCTTCTTTTCGCGGAAGTGGTCGATCTGCACCGAGTGGTCGACCACCAGGTCGACCGGCACCAGCGGTTCGATGTTCTTGGGGTTCTTGCCCAGCTTGCTGGCGACGTTGCGCATGGCGGCCAGGTCGGCCAGCAGCGGCACGCCGGTGAAGTCCTGCAGCACCACGCGCGCCACCACGAACGGGATCTCGTCCACGCGGGCGGCCTTGGCGCCCCAGTTGGCCAGTTCCTTGACGTGCTCTTCGGTCACCTTCTGGCCATCGACGTTGCGCAACACCGACTCGAGCACGATACGGATCGACACCGGCAGGCGCGAGATGTTGATGCCCAGCGACTTCTGCAGCGCGGGCAGGGAGTAGAACTTACCCTTCTTGGAACCGGAAATCTTGAATTCCTTCAGGGTGTTCAATGTGTTGCGAGACATGGCCTCTTCTCCTTATGACAATTAGAAATGTTAGAACTCGTCTCGCCCCTCGTGAAACGAGTCTAGTTAGTCGAATCCGCTTTGCGCTGCAATGTTCAAACTGCTGGGTGCTGCCTGATTCTGTGATTACGTCGTCAACCGCGAAACCTTGATAGGTGCCGGCTTCAGTTCTTCGGCACGGCTGCCACCGCCGGCGCGGCCGCGGCTGCCGAAACCTGTTGCTGTTCCGGGTTCTTGCATTCGTTGGCCAACTGCTGGCCCTTCTTCGAATCCAGCAGCAGGCCCTTGGCCGGGATTCCGATCCATACCAGGCCCAGCTTGCGGTTCTCGAAGCGGTGCGCACCGGTGGTGGTCTCGACCCGGGTCAGGCGATTGATCTTCTTGTCCCAGCGAATCGCGATGTGGCGATCGTCGGCTTCGTTCTTCCAGATGGTCAGCTTGTGGCCCAGCTCGCAGTTGTAGTCGGCCGACACGGTGCCACCCAGTTCAGGTTCGCTGTCGTCGTCCTCGGCGTCCGACGAGAACGGCATCTTGGCCGCCGGTGCGGCGGCCGCGGCAGCCTTCTTGGCCGGCGCCTTCTTCTTGGCAGCGGGCTTCTTGGCAGTGGTCTTGGCCGTGCTCTTGGTGGAAGTGGTGGTGCTCTGGGCCTGTGCCGTGGCGATGCCGGCCATGGCGAAGAGGGCGCCGATCAGGGCGACTGCGGTCAAATGTTTTTTCATCAGGTTCAATGTCGTTACTGCGTGTTGTTGGACGGGTGGGCGCCATCGGCAAACCAGGTAGCAGCCTGCGGCGGCAGCGCCACGCCGGCGGCGTGGGCACGTTGCAAGATGCACCAGTAATACCGATAGCTGGCGCGGTCGTGCAAATTGCCCTGATGCTCGATGGGCCCCCATTGCACTGCCTCTGCCTTGAGCAATATTTGTGCCGCCTGGCCCGCTTCCTCGGCGGAAGGGGACATGGCCTGCACGATCGGCCCGATCTGGCCCGGATGAATGCTCCACATCCGGGTATAGCCGAATTCCTGGGCGGCCCGTCGCGCGTCGTCGGCGACGGTGCCGGTGTCGATGATGTCGGTGGTGACGTTGTGCGAAGCGACCTTGCCGTGCCGATGGCAGGCGGCGGCGATCTCGAGCTTGGCACGCCGCACCAGAGGATGGTCGAACTGCCCCGGCGAGCGCATCGCGGCCGCCGGGATGGCGCCATGATGGGCCGACACGAAGTCCATCACGCCAAACGAAAGCGACTCGACCTGCGGCAGCGCGGCGATCTTCCAGACGTCGGCCAGCGCACCGTGGGTCTCGATGAGGACCTGCAGCGGCAGCGCGTGGCGCCCGGCCGTGGCACAAGTCAGGTTGATCGCTTCCAGGGCGTGCAGCACGTCGTTGACGCCATCGGCCTTGGGCAGCATGACGAAGGCCAGTCGCTGCGCGGCCTGGCCACAGATGATGGCGATATCCTGCTCGAAATAGGCGCTGCCGAAGTCATGCACGCGCGCGCCGATGCGGCCGTGACGATTGTCGGGAGCGTTGATCAGCGCCGCCACCAGTTGTGCATGGGCGGCTTCATTGCCGGCGGCTGCACCATCCTCGCAGTCGAACGTGATGTCGAACACGGGACCGCGTTCCTGCTGCAGGGCCATCGACTTGCGCATCAGCTTCTCGGAGCCGGCGTAGTGATCGCAGACCGGCAGCGACACTGGCTGCTGCGCACCTGGGAACAGGACCTGGGAGGGATGCATTGCTGCTCGAAAGTAATGTTGTCGATCAGAGAAAAAATGGCGCGGCGGCAGTGACCTGCCCGCCGCGCCTGGTCATCAGCCGACCAGATGCTTCACGCCGTCGCGCTCTTCTTGCAGTTCCTTGAGCGTGAGGTCGATGCGCTCTTGCGAGAAGGCGTCGATTTCCAGACCTTGGACGATCTTGTACTCGCCGTTCTCGGTGGTCACCGGGAAGCCGAACATGGTGCCTTCGGGGATGCCGTAGGAGCCATCCGATGGCACACCCATGGTGGTCCACTTGCCGTTGGTGCCCAGCACCCAGTCACGCACGTGGTCGATCGCCGCGTTGGCGGCCGAGGCGGCCGACGACAGGCCGCGTGCCTCGATGATGGCCGCGCCGCGCTTGCCCACTGTCGGCAGGAAAGTGTCCTTGTTCCAGACCTGGTCGTTGATCAGGTCCTTGACCGATGCGCCATCGGCGGTGGCAAAGCGGTAGTCGGCATACATGGTGGGCGAGTGGTTGCCCCACACCACCAGCTTCTCGATGGCAGCGACCGGCTTGCCGATCTTGGCCGCCACTTGCGACAGGGCGCGGTTGTGGTCCAGGCGCAGCATGGCGGTGAAGTTCTTGGCCGGCAGGTTGGGGGCCGACTTCATGGCGATGTAGGCATTGGTGTTGGCCGGGTTGCCGACCACCAGCACCTTGACGTCGCGCGAAGCGACTGCGTCCAGCGCCTTGCCCTGGACGGTGAAGATCTGGGCGTTGGCTTCCAGCAGGTCCTTGCGCTCCATGCCCGGGCCGCGCGGACGGGCGCCGACCAGCAGGGCGACATCGACATCCTTGAATGCGGTCATCGGGTCGCTGTGGGCGGTCACGCCAGCCAGCAGCGGGAAGGCGCAATCGTCGATTTCCATGATGACGCCCTTGAGCGCCTTCTGGGCCTTTTCATCGGGAATTTCAAGCAGTTGCAGAATGACCGGCTGGTCTTTGCCGAGCAGGTCGCCGTTGGCGATGCGGAACAGCAGTGAGTAACCGATCTGACCGGCGGCGCCGGTGACGGCAACACGCTTAGGGGCTTTAGCCATGTTGAATCTCCAAAGAGGTGATGAAAAAAAGCATTCCAGACTGCATGAAGCGCACGTGGTGGTCATCGCACCTGGCGGGACGGACCTGTTGCGGTTGCTTCTGATCAGCGCAGATGCGCTGATTTCTCGTATTCTTTATCGTCGGGCACGCCATGATACCGTCGAAAAGGCAGCGAGTCATTGCTTTAGCGGATGACCTCATGGCCCGGCGCGAAAACGGTCCGACTTGTTTGCCATCTACATGAAAACACCAAAACCGGCATGGCTGAATGAGATCGATTCTCGTTCCTGTTGATTGCCCGGAAGGTCGCGCCACATCTGCTTGTTGGCTTTTCAGGTTGCTCGCGAGTGTAGGCGTGCCGAAACACGGTGTCAATCAATATCTTATGTCTTATATAAGACATATTATTGCGTAGGTTTTTCTGGACGGGGAACTTCGTTTTGTGTTGAAATTCGGGGTTATGAGCTCGATCCTGCCCAATTCGAACAACGGTGACGCGCAAGGCGCGGGGTCGGGTGTTAACAGTCCAAGTCCGGCGCCTACCTTCAGTCCCCTGTACCAGCAGATCAAGGCGCTCATCATGCAGCGCCTGGAGGCGGGCGAGTGGAAGCCGGGCGAGCTCATTCCCAGCGAAGTCGAGCTGGGCGGGCGCTTCAAGGTCAGCCAGGGCACGGTGCGCAAGGCCATCGATGAGCTGGCGGCCGAGAACCTGGTGGTACGTCGCCAGGGCAAGGGCACCTTCGTGGCCACCCATCACGAGACCCAGGCCCAGTTCCGCTTCCTGCGCCTGATGGCCGACAGCGAAGAGCCGCAGCGCCCCGAAAACAAGATTCTCGATGTCAAGCGGGTGCGCGCCTCGGCCGAGGTGGCGCGGCAGCTGGACATGAAGTCCGGCGACGCGGTGATCTTCATCAAGCGCGTCAAATCCTTTAATGCGGTTCCCATCATCCTCGAAGAGATCTGGCTCCCCGGAGGCACCTTCAAGGGGCTGACGGCCGAGCGCCTGGCCGAGTACCGGGGGCCGCTGTACGGTTTGTTCGAAACGGAATTCGGAACACGCATGATCCGCGCCGAGGAGCGCATTCGTGCCGTCGGGGCGGACCCGGAATCCGCGGTAATCCTGGGGGTGCCGCCCCATACGCCGTTGTTGAGTGTGGAGCGCGCTTCATTCACCTACGGCGACAAGCCGGTGGAAATGCGGCGCGGCCTGTACCTGACGACCGATCATCATTACCAGAGTGAGCTGAGCTGAACTGCCTTCGTCGATGTTTCGCTGGCGTGACAAAAGGGGCGTTGTTCGGCGTCTCACAGTGTGCTGCGTAGCGGAATAATAGTTGATGGTAATTTGGAAAATCGGCGAAAATTGCAAAGATTGTTTTAATCTGAGGAGAACCTTGTATGTCTGAAGCCGCTAAACCACCACGGCCACAATTTCGTAACATACAGCTTACCCAAATCGCGGGTTACCGCATGCCACTGGCTGCGCTGGTGTCGATCATGCACCGTATCAGCGGGCTGTTCCTGTTCCTGATGTTGCCTTTCATCCTGTTCCTGCTGGATAACAGCCTGCTGTCCGAAGGCACCTTCGCCTACCTGAAGGGCTATGCGTCGCACTGGTTCACCAAGCTGGTCATCCTGGCCCTGTCCTGGGCCTACCTCCACCACTTCTGTGCCGGCATGCGCCACCTGATCATGGATAACCATATCGGCCTGGACAAGGACAGCGCGCGCAAGTCGTCGGTCGGCGTTCTGGCTGTCAGCATCGCGCTGGCGGTCGTGGTTGCATTGAAACTGTTCGGAGCATTCTGAAAATGGCTAACAACAATATCGGATCAAAGCGCCTGGTCGTGGGCGCCCACTACGGCCTGCGCGACTGGCTGGCGCAACGCGCCACTGCCGTGGTGATGGCGCTCTACACCATCATCCTGCTGGTGTGCTTCTTTACCTCGACCAACTTCAGCTACCAGGGCTGGGCTGCGTTGTTCTCGCATCAATGGTTCCGCATCGCCACCTTCGTCACCCTGATGGCGTTGTTCTTCCACGCCTGGATCGGCGTGCGCGATGCACTGATGGATTACGTCAAACCGGTCGCCGTGCGCCTGGTTCTGCAAGTTGCCACGATCCTGTGGCTGGTTGGTTGCGCAGGCTATGCCGCGCAGATTCTGTGGAGAATTTAAATCGTGGCTGCTATCAAATCCGCCATCACTACCCGTCGCTTTGACGCGGTCATCGTCGGCGCCGGCGGCTCCGGCATGCGTGCTTCCCTGCAACTGGCCGAAGCCGGCTTGAACGTTGCGGTCCTGTCCAAGGTATTCCCGACCCGTTCGCACACGGTCGCCGCCCAGGGTGGCATCGGTGCGTCGCTGGGTAACATGTCCGAGGACAACTGGTACTGGCACATGTTCGACACCGTCAAGGGGTCGGATTACCTGGGCGACCAGGATGCCATCGAATTCATGTGCCGCGAGGCGCCCAAGGCGGTCTACGAGCTGGAACACTTCGGCATGCCGTTCGACCGCAATCCCGACGGCACCATCTACCAGCGTCCGTTTGGCGGCCATACCGCCAACTTCGGCGAAAAGCCGGTGCAACGTGCCTGCGCCGCGGCCGACCGTACCGGTCACGCGCTGCTGCACACGCTGTACCAGCGCAACGTGCGCGCCAAGACTCACTTCTTCGTCGAATGGATGGCGCTCGACATCATCCGCAACGAAGAAGGTGATGTGCTGGGCGTGGTCGCGCTGGAAATGGAAACCGGCGAGATCATGATGCTGCACGCCAAGACCACCCTGTTCGCCACCGGCGGCGCAGGCCGGATCTGGGCCGCATCGACCAACGCCTTCATCAACACCGGCGACGGCATGGGCATGGCCGCACGCGCCGGCCTGCCGCTGCAGGACATGGAATTCTGGCAGTTCCACCCGACCGGCGTGGCCGGCGCGGGCGTGCTGATCACCGAAGGCGTGCGCGGCGAAGGCGGGATCCTGATCAACAGCAGCGGCGAGCGTTTCATGGAGCGCTATGCGCCAACGCTGAAGGACCTGGCGCCACGCGACTTCGTGTCGCGCTCGATGGACCAGGAAATCAAGGAAGGCCGTGGCGTCGGTCCGCACAAGGACCACGTCCTGCTGGACCTGCGCCACATCGGCGCCGATACCATCAAGAAGCGCCTGCCGTCGATTCTCGAGATCGCCCACAAGTTCGCCAACGTTGATGCCACCAAGGAACCGATTCCGGTGGTGCCGACCATCCACTACCAGATGGGCGGTATCCCGACCAATGTGTACGGCCAGGTGGTCGCGCCCAAGGGTGGTTCGCAAAAGGAAGTGGTGCAGGGCATGTACGCCATCGGCGAATGCGCCTGCGTGTCGGTGCACGGCGCCAACCGCCTGGGCACCAACTCGCTGCTCGACCTGGTGGTGTTCGGCCGTGCTGCCGGCAACCACATCGTCGGTTCGCGCCTGCAGGACCAGAGCCACAAGCCGATCCCGGCCGGCGCCCTGGACCGTTCGCTGGAACGCATCGCCCGCCTGGAAACCAGCACCGGTTCCGAGCGCGTGCAGGATGTGGCCAACGACATCCGCGCCACGATGCAGAAGTACTGCGGCGTGTTCCGTACCGACGCATTGCTGGCCGAAGGCAAGGTCAAGATCATGGAACTCGACGAGCGTCGCAAGCACGTCTCGTTCAAGGACAAGTCCAAGGTCTTCAACACCGCCCGCCAGGAAGCGCTGGAGCTGGACAACCTGATCGAAACCGCCAAGGCCACCATCACGTCGGCCGAAGCCCGCAAGGAATCGCGCGGCGCTCACGCCCACAGCGACTTCGAGCAGCGCGACGACGTCAACTGGCTCAAGCACACACTGTGGTTTTCCGAGGGGAATAGTCTCGATTACAAGCCCGTCAACATGCAGCCGCTGACGGTCGAGACATTTAAGCCTAAAGCACGTACTTTCTAAGAGGTCGCAACATGACTCGCACCCTGAAATTCAAAATCTACCGTTACGATCCGGACAAGGACGACAAGCCATACATGCAGGACCTGACGGTCGAGCTCAAGCCAACCGACAAGATGCTGCTCGATGCGCTGCAGCGCATCAAGTCCGACGTCGACGACTCGCTGGCACTGCGTCGCTCGTGCCGCGAAGGCGTGTGCGGTTCCGATGCGATGAACATCAACGGCAAGAACGGCCTGGCCTGCATCACCAACCTCAACGAGCTGACCGAGCCGATCGTGTTGAAGCCGTTGCCTGGCCTGCCGGTGATTCGCGACCTGATCGTCGACATGACCAACTTCTTCAAGCAGTACGACTCGATCAAGCCTTACCTGATCAACGACAGCATCCCGCCCGAGAAAGAGCGCCTGCAGTCGCCCGAACAGCGCGAAGAGCTCGATGGCGTGTACGAGTGCATCCTGTGCGCCTGCTGCTCGACCTCGTGCCCATCGTTCTGGTGGAACCCCGACAAGTTCGTGGGTCCGGCCGGCCTGTTGCAGGCCTATCGTTTCATCGCCGACAGCCGCGACGAAGCGACGGCCAACCGCCTGGACGAACTGGAAGACCCGTATCGCCTGTTCCGCTGCCGTTCGATCATGAACTGCGTCGATGTCTGCCCCAAGGGATTGAACCCCAACAAGGCCATCGGCAAGATCAAGGAACTGATGGTGCGTCGTGCCGTGTAAGCGCGGCCTGCCCGCACCGGCTGCCGAGGCAGGTGCGGGCCACCCGGGTGCCGGCGATCCGGGTGCGTGGCCACCGGTATCGCCGAAATTCGGTAGTATCACGGATTAAAACAAGAATTGAAGTGAGCGAGTGCATGACTGAACGTCACCAGGATGACCCGGCCAAACGCGCGCGACTGCGCTGGCGAGCGCGCCGCGGCCTGCTCGAGAACGACTTGATCCTGACCCGTTACCTCGACGCCCATGAAGTCGACATGACGGACGACGAAGTCGATGCGTTTTCGCGCCTGATGGACCTGACCGACCACGACCTGATGGACTTGCTGCTGGCACGCAAGGAGCCCGAGGCGGCGGTCGACCTGCCGCATGTCCATGCGCTGTTGCAGCAACTGCGCACCATCTGATTTTTGCGCCTGGCCACAAGCCAGTCGGATTTTGCTAGAACGCGGCCTGTTTGAATAGCACCACCCAGCTTTCGCAATTGCGGCAAAGCCAGGCACTGCGGTCGCGGTTTTGATTAACGGTTTCACCATCCCAGCAAAAGGAATAGCTATGTCCAATACCGATATCAAAGCTACCCTGTCGTTCTCCGACGGGTCTCCATCCGTAGATTTTCCTGTCTACAAGGGCACTATCGGCCCCGACGTGATCGATATCCGCAAACTGTACGGCGCCACCGGCAAGTTCACCTATGACCCCGGCTTCATGTCGACCGCCGCCTGCAACTCGTCGATCACCTATATCGACGGCGACAAGGGCGAGCTGCTGTATCGCGGCTACCCGATCGAACAGCTGGCCGTGAACTGCGACTTCCTGGAAACCTGCTACCTGCTGCTGCACGGCGAACTGCCGACTGCCGACCAGAAGTCGGCCTTCGTCGAGACCGTCACCAATCACACGATGGTGCACGAGCAGATGAACTTCTTCTTCCGCGGCTTCCGTCGCGATGCCCACCCGATGGCCGTGCTGACCGGTTCGGTCGGCGCCCTGTCGGCGTTCTACCATGACTCGCTGGACATCAGCAATCCGGTCCACCGCGACGTCTCGGCGATCCGCATGATCGCCAAGCTGCCGACACTGGTGGCGATGGCCTACAAGTACAACATCGGCCAGCCGTTCGTGTATCCGCGCAACGACCTGTCCTACAGCGCCAACTTCATGCGCATGATGTTCGCCAACCCGTGCGAGGAGTACAAGGTCAACGACGTGCTGGTGCGCGCGCTGGACCGTATCCTGATCCTGCACGCAGACCACGAGCAGAATGCCTCGACCTCGACGGTGCGCCTGTCGGGTTCGTCCGGCGCCAATCCGTTCGCATGTATCGCAGCCGGTATCGCCTGCCTGTGGGGCCCTGCCCACGGCGGTGCCAACGAAGCCGCGCTGTCGATGCTGGAGCAGATCGGTTCGGTCGAGAAGATTCCCGAGTTCATCAAGCAGGTCAAGGACAAGAATTCGGGCGTCAAGCTGATGGGCTTCGGTCACCGCGTCTACAAGAACTACGATCCGCGCGCCAAGCTCATGCGCGAGACCTGCCACGAAGTGCTCAACGAACTGGGCCTGCACGACGACCCGTTGTTCAAGCTGGCCATGGAGCTCGAAAAGATCGCCCTGGAAGACGAATACTTCGTCTCGCGCAAGCTGTACCCGAACGTCGACTTCTACTCCGGTATCGTACAGCGCGCGCTGGGCATCCCGACCTCGATGTTCACCTGCATCTTCGCCATGGCCCGTACCGTCGGCTGGATCGCCCAGTGGAACGAAATGATCTCGGATCCGGAACAGAAGATCGGCCGTCCGCGCCAGCTGTTCGTCGGTTCGCCCCGTCGGGACGTGACACCGGTCGACAAGCGCGGCTGATATCGGCGCCGGGCCATCGCCGGTATTGCAGCCTCCATGGGCAATACCGGTCTGTAGCCCCGGGCCGATGTGGTCGTTGCACCTCCAGGCTGCTCGGCCTGGGCAGGCCAGCCGATGAGGCAAGACAATTCGCCAGCAAGGGCAACCTTCCTGGCGAATCCGTTTATTGGCGCCGTTTCCACCCTGCACCCTGCGGCACTTGCATGCCATCGCATGCCGTCGCACGCCCGATCCGACTGTCCGGATCGCGTCATTCCGCCGCCACCATCCCCTCCGTGCCTTGCACCATGCTGCTGCCTGCCGCGGGCCGAGCCTGCCTGCGTGCGTGCGCCTGGCGTCGACGCCATGCATGTGAGCCCCTGTGTCACGCGGAAATGTTGACGGATGGATAACATCATCCCGACCCTGAACGCTTGCTAATTTTCGCCACCGCTTCGAGCTAATCGCACGAGCGCCTCGCCGCTATGCGTGGGGCGCCGGGCACGGTTGCCGCGTGATGGGCGAATGTCGTCAAAAAGCAGCCAGAATATTTTGCTTATTCCGCATTGGCGAATGACGAAACATTAATTAAAGGTATTGTTGCTGTTATAGATGTCTTAACACTTGTAGGCAGCGGCGGCCTCAAAGCCCTTTACAGACGGGCCTTGGAAGTCAATTGAAATTTAGATGTGTTGCCTTAATGCATCGATATAGTTAGTTTTCTATCGATCGCTACTAAAAGTATCAGCACCGAAGTGAATTGGGACGGGAAATGCATGGCTTACCTGCGACCTCCCGCTTTGCGTGCCTTGGGTTGGCTATAAAGATGTCGACGAGACTTCCACCGATGCGGTGTCAAGGCTTCGTCCCAACCTGAGAAAGAACACATCATGAACCTGACGGCACCCCTGCCGCCACACCCCGCGCACGTCGATGACATGCACGGTGCGATGCCGGTCACGCCAACACCCAGCGGTAACGATAGCTTGCTCGACAGCGTACTGCACCTGTGCCGTCACCACGGCGTGCAGCGGGGCGCCGCCGGCCTGTGCGCCGGCTTGCCCAAGGATGGGCCGATGCTGCCCTCGATCGCCTTGCAGGCGCTGGCCGAATTGGGCCTGTCGGCGGCGCTGGTGCAGCGTGACGTCGACACCCTGCCGAGCCTGTTGTTGCCGGCGATCCTGCTGCGCCAGCAGGGAGGTGCGTGTGTGCTGCTGTCGCACCAGGCCGACGGCGACGAGGCCCGGACCTACGGCGTGATCCTGCCCGAGATGGGCGACCAGCCGGTGCTGCTCGATAGCGCCGCCATCGCCGAGTTCTACAGCGGCCATGCGATCCTGGTCAAGCCGCGCGTGACCGGCGACGGCCGCGACGCCGCCAGCCAGGACGCTACGCTGCAGGGTGGCGCCGAGGCTCGCCATTGGCTGCTGCAGACGTTGTGGCGTTATCGCGGTTATTACCTCAGCGCGGCGCTGGGTGCCGTCGTGATCAACGTGCTGGCGCTGGCCAGCACCTTCTTCACGATGAATGTCTACGACCGGGTGGTGCCGAACCAGGCACTGGTGACCTTGTGGTCGATGGCCATCGGCGTGTCGCTGGCCATGGGCATGGAATTCCTGGCACGCCACGTACGCGCGCACCTGCTCGACCAGGCCGGCAAGAAGGTCGACCTGGTGGTGGGCGCGCTGCTGTTCCGCCATGCCATGTCCATTCCCATGGAGCACCAGCCTGCCTCGGCCGGCACCTTCGCCAGCCAACTGCGGGAATACGAATCGGTGCGCGACTTCGTCGCCTCCGCGACCCTGTCGGTGATCATCGACCTGCCGTTCGTGCTGCTGTTCGTGATCCTGGTGTTCATCATCGGCGGTCCGCTGGGCTGGGTCCCGCTGCTGGCCATCCCCCTGATCATCCTGGTAAGTGTGGCCGTGCAGTGGCCGCTGGCACGGGCGATGCGCGAAAACCTGCGCGAAACCGCCATCAGGCAGGGTTTCCTGATCGAGGCGGTGGACGGGCGCGAGACCCTCAAGGCCAACGGCGCCGAGGGTTCGGCCCAGAAGCGCTGGGAGTTCATGAGCGGCCTGTCGGCGGCCTCGGCGCTGAAGTCGCGGCTCTATTCGAGCCTGGCGGTCAATGGCGTGACCTTCCTGCAGCAGTTCGAGACGGTGGTCATCATCGTCGTCGGCGTCTACCTGATCGGTGACGGCCAGCTCACCCTGGGCGGCCTGATCGGCTCGGTGATGCTGGCCAGTCGCGCCGTGGCGCCGCTGGGGCAACTGGTGGGCCTGGCGGTGCGGCTGCAGCAGACCCGGGCGGCACTGGTGACACTGAACCGCTTCATGGCCATCCCGCCCGAGCGGTCGTCGCTGACTTCCTACCTTTCCGCCGATGTATTGACCGGCGCCATGCGCCTGGAAGAGGTCGCGTTCGGCTACCCGGCACCGGCGCCACAACAGCCCATCAAGGTCCTGTCCGACATCAACCTGTCGCTGGCCGCAGGCGAGCGGGTGGCCATCCTGGGTACCATCGGCAGCGGCAAGTCGACGCTGTTGCGGGTGATGGCCAAGCTGTACCAACCATTGGAAGGTCGCCTGCTGGCCGACGGTATCGACAGCGCCCAGGTCGATCCGGCCGAATGGCGCCGCATCGTCGCCTACGTCGGGCAGGAAAGCCGCCTGTTCCATGGCACCTTGCGCCAGAACATCGTGGTCGGCCGGCCCCAGGCCAGCGACCAGGAGCTGCTGGCGGTGTTGCGGCTGGTCGGACTGGAGCGGCTCATCAGCGCCCATCCGCGCGGCATCCACCTGCCGGTCGGCGAGATGGGGCAGGGCCTGTCGGTCGGCCAGCGCCAGCTGGTGGGATTGGCGCGCGCGCTGCTGATGCAGCCACGGGTGCTGCTGCTGGATGAACCCACCAGCGCCATGGACGCCGGCACTGAGGCCCATTTCATTGCCCACCTGGCCCAGGCCAGCCGGGGGCAGGGCCTGGTGGTGGTCACGCATCGGCCTTCGCTGCTGGCGCTGGTCGACCGCATCGTGGTCATCGATGCCGGACGGGTGGTGGCCGACGGTCCCAAGCAGCAGGTACTGGCGGCGCTGGAGGCCAATGGGCGCCAGCGCGCCCAGGCAGGGGAGGTACAGCCATGAAACTGCGCATGCCACGCCGGCGCACGCCGGCCAAGACCAGGCCCGGATCGAAGGTGCTCAGTGCCGCCGATGCCGAATTTGCCGCCGACCTGCAGCAGGCGCTGCTGGGCCAGCGCTCCGGTACGCCATTGCGCATGTTGCTGCTGATTGCCGCCATCGTCGTCCTCGGCCTGTGCTGGGCGGCCTGGGCGCGGGTGGAGGAAGTCACCCAAGCCAGCGCGCGGGTGATCCTGAAAAGCCGCGAGCAGGTGATCCAGAGCCTGGAAGGAGGCTTGCTGGCCGAGCTGAAGGTGGACGAAGGCGACATCGTCGAGAAGGGCCAGATCCTGTTGAAGATCGACCCCAAGCGCGCCAGCGCCCTGTATCGCGAAAGCTATGTCAAGGCCACCGCGCTCAAGGCCATGCTGGCCAGGCTGCAGGCCGAGGCCTACCAGCGCCCATTGGTGTTTCCCGAGGATGTGCACGCCCATCCGGACATCGAGGCGCAGGAACGCAGCGCCTTTGCCGCGCGCCGGGCCGCCCTGGCCGATGCGGTGGCAGCGCTCGAACGCAGCTACGCATTGTCCTGGCGCGAGATCGAATTGTCCGAGCCGCTGGCGCAGCGCGGGCTGATGTCGCAGATCGAATTGCTCAAGTTGCAGCGCCACGCCAACGAATTGCGCATGCAGATCGCCGAGCGCCGCCATCGGTTCCAGAACGACGCCGCCGCCGAGCTGGCCAAGGTCGAGCTGGAGCTGTCGCAGACCAGCGAGAACCTGGCCGGACGCGCCGACGTGATGCAGCGTACCGAGGTGCAGGCACCGGTGCGCGGGGTGGTCAAGAACATCCGCATCAACACCATCGGCGGCGTGATCCAGCCCGGCGAGCACATCATGGAAATCGTGCCGCTGGAAGAGCAATTGCTGGTCGAGGCCAAGGTCAAGCCGGCCGACGTGGCTTTCCTGCGGCCAGGGCTGCCGGCCACGATCAAGCTTTCGGCCTACGACTTTGCCATCTACGGCGGCCTCAAGGGACGCATCCAGCTGATCAGCCCGGACACGCTGCGCGACGACAGCAAGAGCTCCGCGCGTGGCGAGGAAGCCTATTACCGCGTCCTGGTGCTGACCGACAGCAACACGCTCGAGGCCGGCGGCAAGTCGCTGCCCATCATCCCCGGGATGACCGGCACGGTCGAGATCCGCACCGGCGGCAAGACCATCCTGGGCTATCTGCTCAAGCCCATCTTCAAGGCCAAAGAAGCCTTCCGGGAGCGCTGAAATGACATCTCCAATCCTGGCGCGATCGCTACGCCCATCCGGCTGGCGCACCTTGCTGCTGCTGGTGACGCTCGCCGCCGGCGCGCCCACGCTGGCGGCTACGACAGCGCACGGCCAGCAGGCCGGCGTCGATATCCGTGCCCTGTTCGAGCGTATTGCGGTGCGCGCCATCGAACACGGCCCCATGGCGCGCCAATCCGCCGCGCAGATCGACGCCGCCGGCTACGACCTGGACGAAGCCCGTGGCCGCCGCTGGCCACAGATCGACCTGGGCGTGCAGTCGGCCCTGGTCAGTCCCGCGGTCAACGCCGCCACACCGATCAGCAAGGCGCCGGTGACTACGCTATCGGCCAGCACCGTGCTGTTCGACTGGGGCCGCACCGGCAGTGCGATCGAGGCTGCCGAGTTCGGGCTGCAGGCCGCCCGCGACCGGCATGATGCCAAGCTGGCCAGCATCGTCTACGACGCCTGCGCCGCCTTCGCGGCCGTGACGCGGCAGACCGAGCTGGCCGGGTTGGCCGAGTCCTATGTGGCGCGCATGAACGAACTGGTGGACATGCTGGCGCAGATCGTGGCCGTCGACGGTGGCCGCGCCAGTGAACTGACCCAGGCCCGGGCGCGCCTGCTGCAAGCCAGGTCGCTGCACGAGATCGCCCAATCGCGGGTACGCGAGGCGCAGGTGGAAATGCAAAAGTTGATCGGCGAATCGATACCTCCCTTGCCGCCGTCGGCGCCATGGGTACTGCCGATGCCGGAGCTGGAGCAGGCCATCGCCAAGGTAGCGCAGGACCCGCAGGTCCTGGCCGCCAATGCCGACACGCGTGCCGCCGAGAAGAGGGCCGAGGTGATCAAGGCATCGGGCATGCCGGCACTCAACCTGACCGTATCCCGGCCATTGCAGAAAGACGCCTACGGCAGGCCGCCCGGTTGGCAGGTGGGATTGGCATTGAACATGCCGCTGGGCCGTGGCGGCTCCATCAACGCCGCCGCGGGCGCTGCGTTCGAGCGCGCGCGCAGCGAGGCCTGGCGCCGCGACCAGTTGCTGGTCGATCTCGAATACCGGGTGCGCAGCACCCACCAGGAAGCATATTCCCTGGCGGCGCGCGCGCTGTCCTATGCCGACCTGTCGGTCGAACTGAAAAAAGTACGCGACAACTTCTTCGAGCAATGGCTGCACCTGGGCAGGCGCAGCCTGCTCGATGTGCTCAACGCGCAAAGCGAACACTACGGCAACGAGGTCAGCGCGGTATCGAGCAGGTACGACGCCTATATCGCCAACCTGAGGTTGCTGGCAAGTTCGGGGCAGCTGGTGCCCTGGGTACGTGGCGATGGCGCCATGCGGTAGGCATCGAGTCAACCATGAAAGGAGGCGCAAATGGCTGACACACGGCCACGGCGGCGATCGTTTGCGGCTGGCGGCTGGCGGCCGTGGGACGCGGCAGCGACCGGATCGCGACCTCGACCTGCTCCCGGCAGGTGCACCGAGGGCGGTTAAAGGTTTTGCACGCACCTGCCATGCAGATCGAACCCACCATCGTGTCCACGTGCATTTCATCGACAAGTCGTGTTGCCGGGCGGCGCATGCGCCTGCAGCCGGCTTCATCGATCCCACCCGATCACCCAACGCCGGTCGGCGGCGCCCTGCTGTCAGGCACATCGACCAGCATCATCCATAGGAGTCATCATGCAATCGAAACAGCAGCAACGGCAAGTATCACCCGTCATCCGTCCCACCGCCATCCATCGTCGCGCGGCCCGCAAGGCCCTGGTCGCGTTAGGCACATCGTTGTGTCTTGCCAGTGGCGGTGCCTGGG
>NZ_AKJA01000050.1 GCF_000282575.1 Herbaspirillum sp. YR522
GACTTCCGCAGTCGATCGGGCGGTCGGCCGGCACGGGGCACGCCGGTCGTCCCGGGTAACGCAGGACCTCGGTGGCGGAATCCCCCCCCCAAGGGCTTGCCGCCGCCGCTTCCACCGTAGCCAGGCTAAACCTTTGCGCAGATGCATGGTCCCTTCCCACGGAGGCGCACATGCAAAGACAACAATGGATCGACGTACTACGTGGCATCGGCATCGTGCTGGTGGTGTGGGGTCACGTCTATGGCGGCTACAGCTTCGACCTGATCTTCCTGTTTCACATGCCGCTGTTCTTCTTTCTCAGCGGCATGTTGTTCAAGCCGGTCGCCGATATCGGCGCCTTCGCCCGCTACAAGGCGCGCCAATTGCTGGTGCCTTATACCGTCTTCCTGCTGCTGATCAATATTCCCCTGGCATTGCATCTAGTGGCGCACCCGCATGAGCCCGGCGCCTTGCTCGACTTCGCCATCGACCTGCTATGGGGCGGCAGCCGGCTGTCGGCCTGGGTCGCCGCGTTCTGGTTCGTCACCAGTTTCTACGCCGTGCTGCTGATCGAGGCATGCCTGGTCGGCCGCCATGGCCGCCGCACGCTCTGTTGGCTGCATGCGCTGATGCTGGGGCTGAGCATGCTCAATGCCTGGCTGGCGCCGCAATGGCAGGTGCCGTGGGCGCTCAACGTGGCGCTGGCCGCCGCGCCCTTCTTCTACGCCGGGTACCTGTGGCAACAGGCTGGCGATCGACCCGGCCTGCAGCGCTGGGCCACCGTCGTGGTGCTGCTGGCGCTGCCGATCATTATCGCCAACCGCCATCTTGGCTGGAACATCGGCTTCGGCTACGACATGAAAGTGACCCACTACGGCATTCCCGGCGTCAGTTTCATCGTGGCCCTGGCCTGTTGCATCCTGCTCGCCCGCTGCGCCCGTTACCTTGCCGCCCACCATGCCCGCAGCGCCCGGCTGCTGGCGGCGCTGGGACGAGCAGCCATCGTCATCATGTTCATGCACATGGTCTTCACCATGGGACTGGCGGCGTTGCTCGGCGAGCAATACCGGTTGGCACGCGTGGCGCTCGGACTGGGTGGCAGCTACCTGATCTACCTTGCCAGTCGGCGATGGGCCTGGAGCCGTACCTTGTTACTTGGGGATGTGAAGAATCATCGAATTTAATTTTGAAAAATCAAAAATCATAAAATTTAATACGGGTTTTCGGTATTAAATACAGAATTAATATTATCCGATCCCGCATAGAATCCGGGGGCTGAAAAAACGTCACTTATCGTTCACAGTCCTCCATCTTGGGCCATCATGACCATCGCCGCCACTCCTGCATCCCTCCTGCCATTCGGCGCCTTCCACGCCGAAATGCAGCCCACGCCCGACGCCCTGCGCGCTGCCGTCACCGCAGCCTATCGGCGCGACGAGACAGAAGCGGTGCAGTGGCTGCTGGGGCAAGTCGGCACCGACCCGCAGTGGAAGCAACAAACCGCCCAGCTGGCCAGGCAACTGGTGCATCAGGTGCGCCAGAAACGCACCCGCGCTTCGGGCGTGGATGCGCTGATGCACGAATTCTCGCTGTCCTCCGAGGAAGGGGTAGCCCTGATGTGCCTGGCCGAGGCGCTGCTGCGCATTCCCGACCGCCAGACCGCCGACCGCCTGATTGCCGACAAGATCAGCCGTGGTGACTGGCGCAAGCATCTGGGCGAGTCGCCCTCGCTGTTCGTCAATGCCGCCACCTGGGGGCTGCTGATTACCGGCAAGCTGGTGTCGACCAGTAGCGAAAGCGGCCTGACCCAGGCCATCACCCGCATCATCGGCCGGGGCGGCGAACCACTCATCCGCAAGGGCGTCGATCTGGCCATGCGCATGCTGGGCAACCAGTTCGTCACCGGCCAGACCATCGGCGAAGCGCTGGCCAACAGCCGCGACAACGAAAAGCGCGGCTATCGCTACTCCTACGACATGCTGGGCGAGGCGGCCTTGACCATGCACGACGCCGACGTCTACTACCAATCCTATGAAGACGCGATCCACGCCATCGGCCGCGCCTCCAATGGACGCGGAATCAAGCAGGGCCCGGGCATCTCGGTCAAGCTGTCGGCGCTGCACCCGCGCTACTCGCGCGCGCAACACGCACGGGTGATGGATGAACTGCTGCCACGCCTGAAGCAGTTGCTGCTGCTGGCCAAGCAATACGACATCGGCCTCAACATCGATGCCGAGGAAGCCGATCGCCTGGAGCTGTCGCTGGACCTGATGGCAGCGCTGGTGGCCGATCCCGAACTGGCCGGATTCGACGGTCTCGGCTTTGTGGTGCAGGGTTACCAGAAGCGCTGCCCGTTCGTCATCGACTACCTGGTCGAGCTGGCACGTCGCCACCAGCGCCGCCTGATGATCCGCCTGGTCAAGGGCGCCTACTGGGACAGCGAGATCAAGCGTGCCCAGGTCGACGGTCTCGAAGGCTATCCGGTCTACACCCGCAAGGTGCACACCGACCTGTCCTACCTGACCTGTGCCCAGAAGCTGCTGGCCGCCACCGACGTCATCTATCCGCAATTCGCCACCCACAATGCCCACACGCTGGCGGCGATCTGGCACTGGGCGCGCGCGCACGGCGTGGACGACTACGAATTCCAGTGCCTGCACGGCATGGGCGAGACGCTGTACGACCAGGTGGTGGGCGCCGACCAACTGGGCAAGGCCTGCCGCGTCTACGCACCGGTCGGCTCGCATCAGACCTTGCTGGCCTACCTGGTGCGTCGACTGCTGGAAAACGGTGCCAACTCGTCGTTCGTCAACCAGATCGTCGACGAAGCGGTGCCGCTGGACCAATTGGTGGCCGACCCGATCGACACGGTGCGCGAGCAGGGCGGCTTGCCGCACCCGGCGATTGCCTTGCCGCTCGAACTGTACGGCCAGGAGCGCAGGAATTCGCGCGGCATCGACCTGGCCAACGAAGACCGGCTGCGCCAGCTCGATGAATTCTTTGCGGGCATGGCGCAGCATCGCTGGCAGGCCGCGCCATTGGTCGCCGGCCCGGTCGTCGCATCGACGGTACAGGTGGTGGGCAATCCGGCCGACCGCCGCGAAGTGGTGGGCGAACTGATCGAGGCCGAGCTGCCGGATGTCGAGACGGCGCTGCGCGCGGCGACCGACTTTGCACCGCAATGGCAGGCCACCCCTGCGGTCGAGCGCGCCGCCATGCTGTTGCGCGCAGCCGACCTGCTCGAGGACAACCTGGCCGAACTGATGGCGCTGGCCGTGCGCGAAGCCGGCAAGTCGCTGCCCAATGCGATTGCCGAAGTGCGCGAGGCGGTCGACTTCCTGCGTTACTACGCCATTGCCGCACGTCACGACGGCAATGTGCTGGCCTGGGGACCGGTGGTGTGCATCAGCCCGTGGAACTTCCCGCTGGCCATTTTCATCGGCGAAGTCAGCGCCGCGCTGGCGGCCGGTAACGTGGTACTGGCCAAGCCGGCCGAGCAGACCGCCCTGATCGCCCACCGTGCGGTGCGATTGCTGCACCAGGCGGGCGTGCCGCTGGCGGCGTTGCAGCTGCTGCCGGGGCGTGGCGAAACCGTGGGCGCGGCACTGACCTCGGACCAGCGCGTCAAGGGCGTCATCTTCACCGGCTCGACCGAAGTGGCGCAATTGATCAACCAGACGCTGGCCCGACGTGCCCATGGCGAACACGGCGAACACGGCGAAGTGCCGCTGATTGCCGAGACCGGTGGCCAGAACGCCCTCATCGTCGACTCCAGCGCCCTGGCCGAGCAGGTGGTGGTGGACGTGCTGTCATCGGCCTTCGACAGCGCCGGCCAGCGCTGCTCGGCGTTGCGCGTGCTGTGCCTGCAGGAAGACATCGCCGATCGCACCCTGGACATGTTGAAGGGTGCCATGGCCGAGTTGCGGGTCGGGCGTCCGGACCGCCTGTCGACCGACATCGGCCCGGTAATCGATGCCGAGGCGCGCGACGGCCTGCTGGCGCACATCGAGCGCATGCGTGGCAGTGCGCGCGCGGTGCACCAGCTGCCGCTCGGACCCGAATGCGAACACGGCACCTTCGTGGCGCCGACCGTCATCGAGATCGACCGCCTGGACCAGTTGCAGCGCGAGGTGTTCGGCCCGGTGCTGCATGTGCTGCGCTACCGACGCGACCAACTCGGGCAACTGGTCGATGCCATCAACGCCACCGGCTACGGCCTGACCCTGGGTGTGCACTCGCGCATCGACGAAACCATCGACTACGTGGCCAACCGCGCGCATGTGGGCAATATCTACGTCAACCGCAATATCGTCGGTGCCGTGGTCGGGGTGCAGCCGTTCGGCGGCGAAGGCAAGTCCGGCACCGGTCCCAAGGCCGGAGGCCCGCTGTACCTGAAGCGCCTGCAACGCAATCCGCAATTGCAGGATGAACTGCAGCGCGCCAGTCGCACCGGCGCCCCCAATGTCTTGCTGGACAGCCTGCTGCACTGGGCGCAGACGCATGGCCACGAGCGGCTGGCCAGCGTGGCCGGCCGCTATCGCGACGACAGCCTGCTGCATCGCAGCCTGCTGTTGCCCGGCCCCACCGGCGAGCGCAACACGCTGGCCTTCGCCGCGCGCGGCCTGCTGCTGTGCGTGGCCGGCAGCACCGCCACGCTGCTCAACGCGCTGGCGGCGGCACTGGCCACCGGCAACACCCTGGTGGTGGATGCGGCCAGCGCGGCCTTGATCCCCAGTGGCCTGCCGCAGCAGGTACGCGGCGCGATCCGTGAATCGACCACGCTGGAGGCCGAGCCGATCCAGGCGGCATTGGTCGACAGCCATCTGGCGCACCAATGGCGAGCCCGCCTGGCCGAGCGTGACGGCGCGCTGGTGCCGTTGATCGTGTGCAGCGACGATAGCGCCATTGCGCTGTGGCGCCTGCTGGCCGAACGCGCCCTGTGCGTCAATACCACCGCCGCCGGCGGCAATGCCAGCCTGATGACGATAGCGGTCTGATACCACGGGGCGGTAGCCACCAACGACAAACGGGCGTCTCGGCAACAGCCGGACGCCCGTTTGTCGTTGGCGCAGCGAGACGGAACGAAAGTTATCATGTTGATAACTGCTTGCAATTCTCCCGAATAGCCCCATCTCGAAAAAACTTGGGCGCCGGCGCTGCATGCAATAACGCCGGCGTTTCCACAGGCACCAACTCGCTCCTATTGAACAGAGGCAAATATGGAACAATTTCACGGCACCACCATCCTCTCCGTGCGCCGCGGCAACCAGGTCGCGCTGGGCGGCGACGGCCAGGTGACGCTCGGCAATATCGTCATGAAGGGCACTGCCCGCAAGGTGCGCAAGCTCTATCACGGCAAGGTCCTGGTGGGCTTTGCCGGCGGCACCGCCGATGCCTTCACGCTGCTCGACCTGTTCGAGGCCAAGCTCGAAAAACACCAGGGCAACCTGATGCGCGCCTCGGTCGAACTGGCCAAGGACTGGCGCACCGACCGCATGTTGCGCCGGCTCGAAGCCATGCTGCTGGCCGCCGACCGTGAAAGCACCCTGGTCATCACCGGCAACGGCGACGTGCTGGAGCCCACCGACGGCATCGGCGCCATTGGTTCCGGTGGCAGCTACGCCCAGTCGGCGGCCAAGGCACTGCAGGAAAACACCGACCTGCCGCCGGCCGAGATCATCAAGAAATCGCTGACCATCGCCGGCGAGCTGTGCATCTACACCAACCTGAACCACATCATCGAGACGCTGGAGTAAGCCGGCTTGCGCCCGGGCGCGCATCGATCGCAACGCAGACAGGACAACACCGCCATGAACATGACCCCCAATGAGATCGTTTCGGAACTCGACAAGCACGTCGTCGGCCAGGCCCGCGCCAAGCGCGCGGTGGCCATCGCGCTGCGCAACCGTTGGCGCCGCCAGCAGGTCGAGGAGCCGCTGCGCCACGAGATCACGCCCAAGAACATCCTGATGATCGGTCCTACCGGTGTGGGCAAGACCGAGATCGCGCGCCGCCTGGCCAAGCTGGCCGACGCCCCCTTCATCAAGATCGAGGCCACCAAGTTCACCGAGGTGGGCTATGTCGGGCGCGATGTCGATACCATCATTCGCGACCTGATCGACATCGGCATCAAGCAGACCCGTGAGCAGGAAGTGCGCAAGGTGCGTGCGCGCGCCGAGGACGCCGCCGAGGATCGCATCCTCGACATCCTGGTGCCGCCGGCGCGCGACTTCGGCTTTACCAGCGACAACAATGCCGGCAGCGCCGACAAGGACGACAAGAACACCACCCGCCAGACGCTGCGCAAGCGCCTGCGCGAAGGTGCGCTGGACGAGCGCGAGATCGAGATCGAAGTGGCCGACAGCGGCGCGGCGATGGAAATCATGGCGCCGCCGGGGATGGAAGAGATGACCGAGCAGATCAAGTCGATGTTCTCGGGCATGGGTAACCAGCGCAAGAAGGCGCGTCGCGTCAAGATCAGCGAAGCGATGAAATTGCTCATCGAGGAAGAGGCCGGCAAGCTGGTCAACGAAGAAGAGTTGAAGCAGCGCGCCATCGCCAACGTCGAGCAGAATGGCATCGTGTTCCTGGACGAGATCGACAAGATCGCCACCCGCTCCCAGAACGGTGGCGCCGACGTCTCGCGCGCCGGCGTGCAGCGCGACCTGTTGCCGCTGGTCGAGGGCACCACGGTCAACACCAAGTACGGCATGATCAAGACCGACCACATCCTGTTCATCGCCTCCGGCGCGTTCCACCTGGCCAAGCCCTCCGACCTGATCCCTGAGTTGCAGGGGCGGTTCCCGATCCGGGTCGAGCTCGATTCGCTGTCGATTGCCGACTTCGAGCGCATCCTGACCGGCACCGACGCCTGCCTGACCAGGCAATACGAAGCGCTGCTGGCGACCGAAGGGGTCAGGATCGAATTCGCCGACAGCGGCATCAAGCGCCTGGCCGAGATTTCGTATTCGGTCAACGAAAAGACCGAGAACATCGGTGCGCGCCGGCTCTATACCGTGATGGAAAAGCTGCTCGAGGAGATTTCGTTTACCGCCGGTGAAGCCGGGGTGGCCGGCTTCACCATCGACGGCGACTACGTCGACCAGCGCCTGGGCGAGCTGGCGGTCAACGAAGACCTGTCGCGCTACGTGCTCTAAGGCGCCAACCCGGGAGCGCAGGGCGATGGCCAACAAGGGCATGGGAACACGGCAAAAAGCGGGTTTTCGGGTCGAGCCGTCGCAGCGACCCTCGAAGCCGCGCAACCCGGTAGCGGTCGCGGCCGGCCAGCGTGCCGGCGGCGCCGGGCCGCATCGCAAGAGCCCGTCGGGGCAGCGGCAGCAGCAGAAGACGGACTTGCTGAAGAAGCTGGACGACGACCAGGCCTAGCCGACGTCAAGGGCGAAAAAAACCTCCGCGCGGAATAACTCCGCCGGAGGTTTTTTCATGGTGCCGGCATTGCCGTTACATGTGATAGCGCAAGGTCAGGGCCACGTTGCGCGGCGCGCCCGGCAGGCTCAGGTTGGGGCTGGTGCCGTGACCCGAGACGATATAGCCGGTGTTGAAGATATTGTTGAGATTGAACTGGATCTCGTACTTGGCCGTGCGATAGGCTGCCATGGCATCGGCGGTGACATAGCCGGGCAAGGTGACGGTATTGCCCGGATTGGCGAAGCGTGCCGCCACCGCATTGCCACCACCGCCGACGGTAAAGCCACGGCCCAGGTCCTTGGTCAGCCACAGGTTGGCGCTGTGCTTGGGGGTGAGGGTGGCGTTCTTGCCCTTGAAGGCCACGGCCGGGCCGGGAACGCTGGTGTCGACCGCCACCGAATCGGTAATGACCGCATCCAGGTAGGCATAGCCGGCCAGCAGTTTCCAGCCTTGCTTGAGATCGGCATTGAAGGTGAATTCGGCGCCGTCGGTGCGCTGCTTGCCCACCGGGACCACGGCATTGCCGCGGGTCGGATCGGCGGCCTTGATGTTGTCACGCTCCAGGCGGAATACCGATACCGTGGCGCTGGCGCGGCCTTCCCAGAAATCATATTTGGCACCGGCTTCGGTATTGCGCGTGGATTCGGGCGCCAGGTTGGCGTTGGTGACCGCCAGCGGCAGCAATTCAGCCGATGGCTGGAACGAGCGGCTCCACGAGACGTAGTACGACTGCGTTTCGCTTGGCTGCCACACCAGGCCGGCGCGCGGGCTGTAGGCATTGTCGGTACGCGACAGGTCGCCGGGGGCGGTGCCGCCGACGATGCGCGACTTCTGCTTGAAGCTGTCATAGCGCAAGCCCACCAGCGCCTTCCACTGCGGGTTGAGGGTGATCGAATCCTGCAGGTAGGTGCCCAGCGTGTCGTAGGTGCCGTAGGTCGAGGTCGGGGCCCCCAGCGCATTGGGATTGACCAGTGGCAGCACCGGATTGAAGATCGAGATGCCGGCGAACGAGGTCAGGCCGCTGTAGCTGAAGGAGTCCTTCTTCTGGCTGCCGAATTCGACGCCGTACAGGATCTCGTTCTTGATGCCACCCAGGTCGAGCTTCTGGGTCAGTTCGCTCTGGTTGAACCAGCCGTTCTCCTCGCGCACCAGCCGGGCATGCCCCAGCGTCATGGTGCCGGCCGCTTCGTTGACGTTGCCGCTGATGTTGGTGTTGTTGCGGTTAAGCGTGTAGTCGTAATAGCGCAAGCCGTTACGGAACGACAGCGTATCGCTCAGGCGATGGGTGAAGGTGGCCGTGGTCGAGGCCACGCGCGACTGGCTGAAGTCGGCATCGCGCGCATTGCGGGCGCCATAGTAGGTACCGGGGTCGACATTGACCGGGCGGCCGCGGTAGGAAGGGATGCCGAAATCGGTCAGGCGACGGTCTTCCAGGTAATCGGCCTGCAGCAGCAGCTTGGTATCGGCCGAGAAGCGCAGTTCCATCGAAGGCGCAACGGCGGTGCGGTCGATGCCTTGCTGGGCACGATAGCTGTCGCCGCGCTCCACGGCGCCGGTCAGGCGCCACGACACCACGCCGTCGCCGGCACCGCGCCCGATATCGAGTTCGGCGCGCCGGCCGGCGGTGCTGTTGGCGGTGAAGCTGACGTCGTTGATATCCACGCCTGGCTTCTTGGTGACGCGGTTGATCAGGCCGCCCGAGGATCCCCGTCCATACAGCACGGCGGCTGGTCCCTTGACCACTTCGAGCGTGTCCACGTTGGACAGGTCGCGGAAATACAGCGCATCGTCGCGAAAGCCATCCACAAACTGGTCGCCAATGGCGGTGAAGCCGCGGATGAATACCTGGTCGCGCTGGCCGTCGCCGGTCGACATGCCCAGGCCGGGCACATTCTTGAGCACATCCTGCAACGAGCTGGCGTTCTGGTCGCGGATCACCTGCGCGGGTACCACGTTGATGGTCTGCGGCACATCCCGTAGTGGCGCTTCGGTCTTGGTGCCCGACACACTGGTGGGCGCCACATAGGCGTCGTTGGCACGCGCGCCGCTGACCTGCACCTGCGGCAGGCTGTCTGTACTCTGGGCAACAACGGCGGGGGCGATGGAACAGGCGGAGAGGGCGGTCAACACGGCCAGGCGGCCGGGCTTGAGGCGAAACTTCATGACAAGACTTTCGTTTTGGCAGTTAATGGGAATTATTTTTATTTATATTAACGTCCGATTGTAAATAAATGTAATCATTTTGCGAGTCCATGTATTTTTTAAGCAACAAACAAATGCCTG
Organism: Herbaspirillum sp. YR522; assembly: GCF_000282575.1. Taxonomy (GTDB): domain Bacteria; phylum Pseudomonadota; class Gammaproteobacteria; order Burkholderiales; family Burkholderiaceae_D; genus Herbaspirillum. The sequence continues at coordinate 9,691 of NZ_AKJA01000050.1, forward strand.
AAAAAGCGCTGACAGCGCCCCAGCAAGGCATATCGAGGGATGTGTCGCCATGCGATATGCGAGCATTTATCGGGCCGCGGGAATTGCAGGCGGAAAAAAAAGCGGCCATTGGCCGCGTCGCATCTGGCGTGGGGAAGGTCAGTGCAGCTGGATCAGGTGCGACTCGGGGTCGTCGCCATCGGGGTCGCCCTGGCCGAACGAGAACAGCCGGTAGGTGGTGCCCTCTTCATCGGCGCTGTACTGATACGGATGGCCCCAGGGGTCGCGCGGAAGCCGCTCGACATAGCCGCCCATGGGCCAGGCGGCAGGTACCGGCGCACGCAGCGGCTTGATGGCCAATGCCAGCAGGCCTTGCTGGGTGGACGGATAGCGACCGTTGTCCTGGCGATACTGCTGCAGTCCGGCGCTGATCGCACGCAGGTCGGCTTCGGCCTGTTGCGCCTGCGGACTGTGGTCGTGGCTGATGCGCTCGACCAGCCGTGGCAGGCCCAGCGCCGTGGCCACGGCCAGCACGGCCAGGACGATGATCCAGCGCAGGCGCGCCAGGCCGCGTTGCAGGAGCAGGAAGGTGGAGCGGGCGGAAGAAGTGGGGAGGGGACGGCGCATGAATGCTGCTGGCTACGTATGACGGATGGGCGGAAAAAATGCGGTGATGCGCGCAAGCGCCTGACCGGCGCTGCCCGATCGGCAAGGCACGCGGTACGAGCGCACCTTTTCACCAAGGCGCGCGGGCTTGCCGCAGCGAATCAGAACGTCAGCCGGACCGGCACGCCACCCTGGGCGCTGACCACATCCGAGAGCACCTGGCTCATCTCGGAGCCGTCACGGGTGTTGATCCATTGCTTGCCGTTGAATTTGTAATGGAAACCACCCGAACGGGCGGCGATCCACAGCTCCTGCATCGGCGCCTGGCTGTTGACGATGATCTTGGAGCCGTCGTCGATACACTCGATTTCGAGCACATTGCCGCTGCGGCTGCATTCGACGTCCAGCTCGCTGTCGTCGCAGGCCTGCTCCAGCCCGGCTTCGATGGCGTTGAGGGTGGCGTCGGCCAGGTCCAGGAATTCCGATTCTGTCATGCTAAACTCCGAGGCATTCTTAGATTTGAAGTAATCCGCCATTCTATCGTGAAGTCATCCATTTCTCCTGTTCGCGCCAGCATCATGCTGGGCGCTTCGTTGCTGGTCCTGGCATTGTCGGGTTGCGGCCAGAAGGGCCCGCTGTACATGCCCAAGATCCCGCCCGACCCGCGCGTGAGCACGGCATCGACGCCGGTGGCGCCCGCCGGGCGCAGCGGCGCCGACCTCGATGCCACGCCCAGACCGGCGACCGAGATCAAATAAGAACGCTGCCGGCTGCCGGGCACGCACTGCCGGATCGACTCAACCGATTTAGTCCTATCGCCTTCCATGTCCCATTTTTCGTATCGCAACGGCGTGCTGCACGCCGAACAGGTCTCCCTGCAATCGCTGGCGCAGCAATTCGGCTCGCCCCTTTATGTCTATTCCAAGGCGGCGCTGGTCGACAATTTCTCGGCCTACGCCAACGCCTGTCGAGTCGCAGGGCGCACCGACGCCGATGCGCTGGTCTGCTATTCGGTCAAGTCCAACTCCAACCTGGCCGTGCTCAACCTGCTGGGACGCCAGGGCTCCGGTTTCGACATCGTCTCCGGCGGCGAGCTGCTGCGGGTGGTGGCCGCCGGTGGCGATCCGCGCCGGGTGATCTTCTCGGGCGTGGGCAAGGGCCGCGACGAAATGCGGCTGGCGCTGGAGCATGACATCCTCTGCTTCAACGTCGAATCGATTCCCGAGCTCGCACGCCTGAACGAAGTGGCCGGCGAAATGGGCAGGCGCGCGCGTATCTCGCTGCGGGTCAATCCCAATGTCGATGCCAAGACCCATCCCTATATCTCCACCGGCCTGAAGGAGAACAAGTTCGGCGTGGCCTACGAAGATGCGCTGGGCTGCTATCGCACGGCCGCTGCGCTACCCCATATCGACGTGGTCGGCATCGACTGTCATATCGGTTCGCAGCTGCTGGACGACGCGCCCCTGCTCGAGGCGCTGGACAAGATCATCGACATGGTCGATGCGCTCGAAGCCGAGGGCATCCCCATCCACCACCTCGATATCGGCGGCGGTATCGGCATCACCTATGACGACGAGCAACCGGTGCCGGTGGGCGACTACCTGGCGCGGGTGTTCGCCCGGGTCGATGGCTGGCGGGCGGCAAAATACGCCGGGCGGCCGATCCAGGTGCTGTTCGAGCCGGGGCGCTCGATCGTCGGCAACGCCGGTGTGCTGCTGTCGCAGGTGCAGTACCTCAAGCACGGCGAGACCAAGAATTTCGCCGTGGTGGATGCGGCCATGAACGACTTGATGCGCCCGGCCATGTACGAAGCCTGGCATGAGGTCAGGACCGTGCTGGAGCATCGTGGCCAGGCCCGCATCTATGACGTGGTCGGCCCGGTGTGCGAATCGGGCGACTGGCTGGCACGTGGCCGTGAGCTGGCCATCGAGCAGGGCGACCTGCTGGTACTGTTGTCGGCTGGTGCCTATGGCATGACGATGGCGTCCAACTACAACACCCGCGGCCGGGCCGCCGAAGTGCTGGTCGATGGCGACCAGGTGCACCTGATTCGCCAGCGCGAGAATCCGGCCGACCTGTTTGCCCTGGAGCGCATTGTCGAATGAGCATCGACTAACTGTTTTTGCATCTCGATAAAACGGCAATCGCATCGGATTGCCGTTTTGCCATCAGCTGTTGGCGCCCCGGCAATGCCCACCGGCGGCGGCCTGCTTTATTTTTGCTGCACCTGCATTTTTGATTTGCCTTTCAGAAATTTGAGTGCAAAATACCAGTCCGTCGATAAAAATATGCCTGCTGATTCGATGCCGCCGCAACCTGCGCTGACGCCGGGATTGCGCCGCGACACGGATACCGAGACCGGGCTGCGTCCAGATCAGACGAACAACCAGACGATCAGTAGCCGGGTGTGTCGGTTCTTGCCGTCTCGGCAGTACGCAGCGCAACACAGGGGATAACAACATGCAGGTCCTGCATCGCAATGGGGAGCATCGCGACAGCGCCGCGCAGGCATCGCCTGCAGCGGTCACGCCGGCCGATGTCGGTGAGTCCGACGTCATCGACACCGAACTCGAAATCCGCGCTTCGCATATTACCGCCGCCGCCGTCGCTGCTGCGGCCGTGACGGCGGCCGTGGCCACCATGGCCCCATTGCCCGAACCGGCTGCGCCCATGCGCCCGGTCCACGCCGATCCGGTGGCCCAGCCAGCAACGCAGGCCATGCCGCAACCGACCTCCATCACTGCGACGGCGCCGGTCAAGGCCCTCTCGCTGCGCGCTGCCGTGGGCAATATCCTGACCGTGGCAGTGGCGGCCCTGGCCTGGTGGGGCGCCGATCGATTGCCATTGCCGGCGCACGGCTTGCAACCCGCGCTGCAACACCTGTCGCTGCCATCGCTGCCATCGCTGCGCAAGCCAGGCAGCGTGCCACCGGCCAATGTGCCGGTGGCGGTGGCGCCGCCCGTGCAGCAGGCAGTGGTGGTCGAGGCGCCGGAACCGCGCGATGCGATTGCCGTATTGCAACAGGACGCCGAGATGCGCGCCCAGCAACTGGCCGAGCGACGCGCTGCCAGCCAGGCCCGGCGCGAGCGTGAAGATGCCGCCAGTGCCGCACGCGAACAACGCCGGCGTGATGCCGAGGCGCAGTTGGCCGACGCCCGCGCCCGTGCCGAGCGCGCCCCGGCGACGGTCGACACGCCGGCGGTGGTGGTCACGCCGGCGGTGCCACCACTGGCCGAGGCGGTTCGCCAGTGCAGCGCACTGTCGGTGTTCGCCCGTGAGGGCTGCCTGTGGAAACTGTGCAGCGGCAAATGGGGCAAGGACGGTTGCCCCTCCTACCAGCACGACAACGAAGGCGCCTGAGGGCGCAAGGCTGTCGGGTCAAGCCGGACTTCGCTGCTGGCGCGCCCAGCGGTGCAGCCCCGCAGCACCGTATCCAGGCGGGCGCGACTTCATCGCGCCCGCCATTTTCCTTCCCGCCCCCCATCCGCGCTCGCTCCCGGGAGCATTTCTTGCTTGGCAACAAAGCGGGAAAATCGTCGCGCCCGGCGGGTGTGCCGGTCGGGCCGCAAAGCGCATCGATAACCGGCTTTGGGCGATGGACTTGCCGCTATAATGCGCGTTTTTCCCCGGCCCCTGCGGCCGATTCGCTCCGATCCGCTCCATTTCGCGCAAGGATTAATGGCATGAATGCACTGCTCTGGTTCGTCGTTCTCTACTGGGTCATCTCGGTAGGCATCGGCCTGTATGCCACCCGTTTCGTCAAGAGTGGCAAGGACTTTGCAGTGGCCGGACGTTCGTTGCCGATGTCGGTGGTCACGGCCACCGTATTTGCCACCTGGTTCGGTTCGGAAGCGGTGCTCGGCGTGTCGTCGACCTTTCTCAAGGAAGGCCTGGGCGGCATCGTGGCCGACCCGTTCGGATCGTCGCTGTGCCTGATCCTGGTAGGCGTTTTCTTCGCCAAGCGCCTGTACCGCATGAACCTGCTGACGATCGGTGACTATTACAAGAAGCGCTACGGTCGCGCCGCCGAGATGCTGGTGACGATCTGCATCGTGATTTCCTACCTGGGTTGGGTGGCGGCCCAGATCAAGGCGCTGGGGCTGGTCTTCAATGTGGTCTCGGGCGGCTACATCCCGATGCACTGGGGCATGATCATCGGCGCCGGCAGCGTGCTGGTCTATACATTGATGGGTGGCATGTGGGCCGTGGCCATCACCGACTTCCTGCAGATGATCATCGTGGTGGTCGGCATGTTCTATATCGGCTGGGAAGTCTCGGGCATGGTCGGCGGCCCTGGCGTGGTGATCCAGCATGCCATCGACGCCGGCAAGTTCGATTTCTGGCCGCAGGCCAAGCTGCGTGACGTGCTGTGGTTCCTTGCGGCCTGGATCACCATGATGCTGGGGTCGATCCCGCAGCAGGACGTGTTCCAGCGCGTCATGTCGTCCAAGAACGAGAACATTGCCCGCAACGCGTCGATCCTGGGCGGTGTGATCTATTTCTGCTTCGTGTTCATCCCCATCTTCCTGGCGTACTCGGCCACCCTGATCGACCCGGCGATGGTGGCGCGCCTGCTGGAGTCCGATTCGCAACTGGTCTTGCCCACCCTGATCATGGAGAGGATGCCGGTGCTGGCCCAGGTGATGTTCTTCGGCGCCTTGCTGTCGGCCATCAAGAGCTGCGCCAGCGCCACCCTGCTGGCGCCATCGGTGACCTTCACCGAGAACGTGCTCAAGGAGATCCGCCCCTGGAAGAGCGACCGCGAATTCCTGTTGTCGATGCGGGTGGTGGTGTTGGTCTTCACCGTTGGCGTGACCGCACTGGCCTTGAACAGCCAGTCCAGCATCTACGAGATGGTCGAGAATGCCTACAAGGTGACGCTGGTGGCCGCGTTCGTGCCGCTGGCCTTCGGTGTCTACTGGAAACGTGCCAGCCGCCAGGGCGCATTGATGGCCATGGTGCTGGGACTGGCATCCTGGATCGCGCTGGAATACGCCGCCCCGGAAGGGTTCTGGCCGCCGCAACTGGCTGGCCTGCTGTGTTCCATCGGCGGCATGGTGCTCGGTTCGCTGATGCCCCAGGTGCTGGCCCCGGTTCCACAGGACAGCCCCAAGGCGGCCTGATCGCCCCGGTCGGTCCCGCATTGCAGCCCGAAACGGCCGCCCGGCAGATGCCGCGCGGCCGTTCTTGCCTGGCGGATACACGTTTTCTGGCGCCGCACGCCAGATCGGTCATTCCCGTAGAATGCCCGAACTGCTGCCAAAACCGCTGTCAAAGCAAAGCCGATCAGTAAATCTAAAAGAATTTCGATAGCAACTTGATTAGTTATCAGTTATGCAATCGGAACTTATTTGCTTTTCATCAACCTGACAGACCATGACTGAGCAAACGCGCCATTACGATTTTGCTGCTGATGCGTTATTCCTGGACTTCGATGGCACTTTGGTCGAACTCGCGCCACAACCCGAAGATATCGTGGTGCCGCCGGACCTGATTGCGCTCTTGCAGCAACTTCACCATTACTCCGACGGTGCCCTGGCCATCGTCAGCGGCAGGCCGCTGGAGCAACTGGACTTCTTCCTGGCGCCATTGCGCCTGCCGATGGCGGGCGTGCATGGCGCCGAACGTCGTCGTGCCGACGGACGCGTCATCGAACTGCCCGTGCCGGACGTGCATCAGCTGCGCGAGCGGCTGTTGCCGCTGGTGACCGCCAACCCGGGACTGCAGCTGGAAATCAAGCGAGGCGCCCTGGCCTTGCACTACCGCAATGCACCGCACCTGGAGCAGCACTGTACCGAGGGTATGTCCGAGGCCTTGCAGCACGAGCCGGGCTTTACCCTGTTGCGCGGGAAGATGGTGGTCGAGGCCAAGCCCCACATCAACAAGGGCGACGCGCTGTCCGCGTTCCTGCTGGAAAGTCCATTCCAGGGGCGGCGCCCGGTCTTCATCGGCGACGACGTCACCGACGAGGCCGGTTTCGCGCTGGCGCAGAACGGCGAGCGTCGCGGGCTCGGCATCAAGGTCGGTGCCGGTACCTCGCAGGCCCTGCAACGCCTGGCCGATCCCGGCGCGGTGCTGCAGTTCCTGCGCGACGCCGTGCAAGCTGCGGCGGCGCGCCAGCGGTTGCCGCTGCCCGGATGAATCGCGTCACCGTGCGTCACTGCCAGACGCGGCTGCATTAACAGGCAAATCCATCAAGAAATCTGACCACAGAACACGAGGGAAAAATGAGCCAGCCTGCAATCGATCCGCAGCAAGAACCCCAGCCATCGCCGCACTCGCAATCGCAGCAATCAGAGCAGCCGCATATCGCCGCCGAGGCGCACGAGATCCCGTCGACCTCGTCGCTGGACCTGGGCGTGATCGGCAATTGCGCCTTCTCGGCGCTGGTCGACAAGATGGGCCGCATCGTCTGGTGCTGCCTGCCGCGCTTCGATGGCGACCCGGTCTTCAACGCCCTGCTGGACCCCAGCGACAATGGCAGCCAGTGGGGTTTCCAGCTGGAAAACTTCTCCCATAGCGAGCAGTGGTACGAGCCCAATACGGCGGTGCTGCGCACCCGCCTCTACGACACCCTGGGCCAGGCCATCGAGATTACCGACCTGGCGCCGCGCTTCTACAACCGCGGTCGCTATTTCCGGCCGCTGCAACTGGTGCGCCGGGTGCATCCGCTGTCGGGGGCGCCGCGCATGCGCGTGATATTGCGCCCGCGATTCGACTGGGGCCGCGAAGTGCCGCTGGAGACGCGCGGCAGCAACCATATCCGCTTCGTGGGCGGCGAGCAGACCCTGCGCCTTAACACCGATGCCCCCATCAGCTATATCGTGGACGAATCGGCCTTCGTGGTCAGCCGCCCCTATAACTTCATCCTCGGCCCCGACGAAACGCTGCACGGCGGCATCAACGATACCGCGCGCGACTTCGAGCAGGAGACGCTGGCCTACTGGCGCAGCTGGAGCCGCGCGCTGGCCACGCCCCTGGAGTGGCAGGACGCGGTGATCCGCGCGGCCATCACGCTCAAGCTGTCGGTGTTCGAAGATACCGGCGCCATCATCGCCGCCATGACCACCAGCGTGCCGGAAGCGCCGCACAGCCAGCGCAACTGGGATTACCGCTACTGCTGGCTGCGCGATGCCTTCTTCGTGGTGCGTGCGCTCAATAGCCTGTCCGAGCTGGGCACCATGGAAGACTACCTGCGATGGATGACCAATGTCGTGGTGCGCTCGGCCGGCGGCCACATCCAGCCGCTCTACGGCATCGGGCTCGAGGAAGGCCTGCCCGAGCAGATCCTCGAGCACCTGCCGGGGTACCAGAACTTCGGTCCGGTGCGGGTCGGCAACCAGGCCTACGAGCATTTCCAGCATGACGTGTACGGCAACATCGTGCTGGGCGCGGCGCAGGCCTTCCACGACATGCGCCTGCTGCACCGCGCCGGCGCCGAGCACTTCCACCACCTGGAAGCGGTCGGCGAGCGCGCCTACGAGGTCTATAACCAGCCTGACGCCGGCATGTGGGAGCTGCGCACCCGTTCGCGCATCCATACCTCCTCGGCGCTGATGAGCTGGGCCGCCTGCGACCGCCTGGCCAAGATCGCGGCCAGGCTCGACCTGCCCGAGCGTGCGCAGTATTGGCGCGAGCGCGCCACCGAGATCGGCGACCGCATCCTCACCGAAGCCTGGAACGAGGATCGCCAGGCCTACGCCGAGAGCTTCGGCGGTCGCGACCTCGACGCCAGCGTGCTGCTGATGGTCGAGGTGGGCCTGATCGCGCCCACCGACAAGCGCTTCATCGCCACCGTCGACGCCCTCGAGAAATCGCTGTGCGACGGCCCCTACATGCGGCGCTACGAAGCGCCCGACGATTTCGGACGGCCCGAGACGGCGTTCAACATCTGCACCTTCTGGCGCATCGATGCGCTGGCCCGCATCGGACGCAAGGAACAGGCGCGCGAAATCTTCCAGGCCATGCTGGACGCGCGCAATCACCTGGGCCTGTTGTCCGAGGACACCCATCCGGTCACCAAACAGATGTGGGGCAACTTCCCGCAGACCTATTCGATGGTGGGCATCATCAATTGTGCGATGCGGCTGTCGGCATCGTGGGAGGCAGTGATCTGATGGGTAGACTGGTGGTGGTATCGAATCGCCTGGCCGACCCGCGCAAGGCCGCCGCCGGCGGTCTGGCGGTGGCCCTGGGCGAGGCGCTCAAGCGCACCGGCGGACTGTGGTTCGGCTGGAGCGGCAAGGTGGTTGAGAACGGCACCCCCGGCGAGGGGGAATTGCGGGTGAACCAGGCCGGCAGCGTGACGCTGGCCGAGCTCGACCTGGGCCAGGAAGACCACGACGCGTATTACCGCGGCTATGCCAACGGCGTACTGTGGCCGGTATTCCACTATCGGCTGGACCTGGCGCATTTCGAATCCGGCCACCTGGGCGGATATCGCCGGGTCAACCAGCTGTTTGCCCGCAAGCTGTTTCCGTTGTTGCGCCCGGATGACGTGATCTGGATCCACGACTACCACCTGATCCCGCTGGCGGCCGAATTGCGCGCCATGGGTTGCGAAGCGCGCATCGGGTTCTTCCTGCATATCCCGTTGCCGCCGCCGCCGATCCTGGCCGCGATCCCATCGCACGAATGGCTCATGCGCGCGCTCTTCGCGTATGACCTGGTGGGTTTCCAGAACCATACCGACCTGCAGCATTTCTCCCAGTACGTGCAGGCCGAGGCCACGGCCGAACCGGTGGGCGCCAACCAGTACCGGGCGTTCAACAGCACCGTGCATGCCGGGGCGTTCCCGATCGGCATCGACGTGGCCGACTTCCAGCGTCTGGGCCGGGCCAAGGAAGCGCGCGACACCTACGAAAGCACCAAGGCCGAGTATTCACGTCGACGGCTGTTGATCGGGGTCGACCGTCTCGATTACTCCAAGGGCTTGCCGCAGCGCATCCGCGCCTTCCGCGAATTGCTGCTGGCCTATCCCGAGAACCGGCACAGCGCCACGCTGCTGCAGATTGCCTCGCCCAGCCGCGAGGATGTCGAAGCCTATGGCGACATCCAGCGCGAACTGGAGAGCCTGTGCGGCTCGATCAATGGCGACTTCGGCGATTTCGACTGGATGCCGATCCGCTACATCCACCGCACCGTGGCCCGCAAGCGCCTGCCCGGCCTGTACCGGGCTTGCGCCGTGGCGCTGGTGACACCGCTGCGTGACGGCATGAATCTGGTGGCCAAGGAATTCGTCGCCGCCCAGGACGAGGACGATCCGGGCGTGCTGGTATTGTCGCGCTTCGCCGGCGCCGCCGAGCAGATGAAGGACGCCCTCATCATCAACCCGTATGACACCCACGGCACCGCCCAGGTGATCCAGCAGGCCCTGCAGATGTCGCTGCAGGAACGGCGCGAACGGCATGCGGCATTGATGAAGAACGTGCGCCAGTTCGACGTGCACTGGTGGTGCCGCGAGTTCCTGTCGACGTTGGAAAACACCCGCACGGTGCAATCCGGGGCCTGAGCCGAGGTTTCCCGCGGTGCAAGTTCTTGCCTGACCGCCGGGCATGGCGGTCGGGCATGGTCGCGACAGTGGGCAGCAGGGCAAGCCACCTGCCCCGGCTTCAGGGCGGTATCTCCCGATCCCGGCTGGCGCTTGCAAACGCCTCCAACGAGCACCAGGTGCTCGCGCTGCCGGATTGATAGCCACCCGGCAACACCATCCCGATTGCGCCGCTACAGCCGGCCCCATCCGCACCAAAACCCTTTATAATTCAGGGTTTTGGAAGTTTTTTGCGGAGTTATTCATGCCGATTTATGCGTATCGCTGCCAAGCGTGTGGGTTTGCCAAGGATGTCTTGCAGAAGATGTCCGACGATGCGTTGACCGTTTGCCCATCCTGCCACCAGGATAGCTTCAGGAAGCAGCTCACCGCAGCCGGCTTCCAGCTCAAGGGCGCGGGCTGGTATGTGACCGATTTCCGCGGCAACGGCAGCGGTACCGCCAACAGCACCGGCGCCACCGGCACCGGCCTGGCGTCGGCCGAACCGGCCAAGGCCGATGCCCCCGCCAGCGCCGCCGCGCCTGCCGCGGCAGCAGCACCGGCGGCAGCC
>NZ_AKJA01000051.1 GCF_000282575.1 Herbaspirillum sp. YR522
GGCAGCCAGCCGGCTCGGCTACCGGCGCCTGGCATTGGCGGCCACGCTGGCCGTGGCCAGCGCCATCGTGGTCAATGCCCTGGCGCCATCGCGCGCCGACGCGGCCGCGCTCGACCAGTTCAAGCAATTCGTGGCCAGCACCCAGTCGGCCAAGGGCGAATTCACGCAGCGCCAGGTGCGCACCGAGAACGGCGTGGCCAAGGTGGTCAATACCTCCAGTGGCAGTTTCGTGTTCTCGCGGCCCGGCAAGTTCATCTGGACCTACCAGAAGCCGTATGAACAGTTGATCCAGGCCGATGGCGAAAAACTGTTCATCTACGACAAGGACCTGAACCAGGTCACCACCAGGAAGCTGGGCAATGCGCTCGGATCGTCGCCGGCGGCGATCCTGTTCGGCAGCAACGACCTCGAAAAGAACTTCACCCTCAAGGAGGGAGGCACCAAGGAAGGCCTGGAATGGCTGGAAGCGGTGCCGAAGAGCCGCGACACCACCTTCGAGCGCATCGGTATCGGCTTGAAGAATGGCACGCCGATGGCCATGGAGTTGCACGACTCCTTCGGCCAGGTCTCGCTGCTGACGTTCGGCAGTTTCGAGAAGAACCCGACATTGAAGGTAAACAGCTTCAGCTTCACCGTGCCCAAGGGCGCCGACGTATTTAATAACTGAATTGGCGCCGGACGTGAAATGAACCACGCCGTGCAATCAGCGGCATGCCGCTCGGTCATCTGCCGAGCGGCTTTTTTGTTCCGGGAGTTCGTACTGGCTGGATCCGCCGGATCGTATCGAAGGCGTTCCGGCGCAACGGCAGGCGCGCCTTCGATACGCTGCCAAGGCAGCTACCCGGTGCGAACGGGAATAGATTGTTTTTTGTCGACCACCTGAAAACCGTTCGGGCTGAGTAGGTCCGCAGGACCGTATCGAAGCCGCGCACGCGGCAAAGTCGTCAGCGCCTTCGATACGCTGCCAAGGCAGCTACCCGGTGCGAACGGCGATAAACAGGGTGATGCCGCAATTGATCGTACGCCGGTGCGGCAGTCGGTGTGCTGCGACGTTACTGCCCGGGGTCATCCAACTGCAGCAGCGGCAGCTTGTCGGGCACGTCCTTCCACTGCGCATGCCCGGCCATGGGCGCCTTGGCCTGGGTGATCGGCTTCCAGCCGGGGTGCTGCGCCAGCCTGGCATTGAGGTCTTCGAAGTGCGCCATTGCCGCAGGCAGGTCGGTGGCGTTATAGATGGCGCCGACCGGGCACTCGGGCACGCACATCGAGCAGTCGATGCAGCCATCGGGGTTGATCGCCAGGAAATTCGGTCCTTCGACAAAGCAATCCATCGGGCAGACGCTGACGCAATCGGTGTACTTGCACTGGATACAGGAATCGGTGACGACGAAGGGCATGTGGGCTCTCGAGATGACGAGGCCGTATTCTAACCGTTTGCGCCATGCCGCACCGGGCACGGCACGGTGCGTTAGACTAGCGCCTTTGACGCGGCGCCCGCTGCAGCTGGCAGCGCCGCATTGCTACCGAAACGAAATCTCCATGGTTGATCTGTTCGCACAGGAGCCTGTTGCTCCACTGGCCGAAGCCCTTCGCCCCAAGACCCTCGACGAGGTGGTCGGACAGTCGCACCTGCTGGCCGAAGGCAAGCCGCTGCGCCTGGCTTTCCAGTCGGGCAAGCCGCATTCGATGATCTTCTGGGGTCCGCCGGGCGTGGGCAAGACCACGCTGGCGCGCCTCACCGCCAGCGCCTTCAAGTGCGAATTCATCGCGCTGTCGGCTGTGTTCTCGGGCGTCAAGGATATCCGGGCGGCGATGGAGCAGGCCGAGCAGAACCTGGCACTGGGCAAGCACACCATCCTGTTCGTCGACGAAATCCACCGTTTCAACAAGTCCCAGCAGGACGCGCTGTTACCCTACGCCGAAAGCGGCCTGGTGACCTTCATCGGCGCCACCACCGAAAACCCGTCCTTCGAGGTCAATTCGGCCCTGCTGTCGCGGGCGCAGGTGTATGTGCTCAAGTCGCTCACCGACGACGAGCTGAAGCTGTTGCTCAAGCGCGCGCAAGAAAAGGCGCTGGGCGAGCTGGTGTTCGACGCGCCTGCCACCGACACCATCATCGGCTATGCCGATGGTGACGCCAGGCGCTTCCTGAACCTGCTGGAACAGACCGGCACCGCAGCCAGGACCTCCGGCATCACGCTGATCACCGCCGAGTTCCTGCAGAACGCCCTGACCTTGAATTCACGGCGCTTCGACAAGGGCGGCGACAACTTCTACGACCAGATATCGGCGCTGCACAAGTCGGTGCGCGGCTCGCATCCCGACGCCGCGCTGTATTGGCTCACGCGCATGCTCGACGGCGGCGCCGACGCCCGCTACCTGGCGCGACGCATCGTGCGCATGGCCTGGGAAGACATCGGCCTGGCCGATCCGCGAGCCATGCAGATCGCCAATGACGCCGCCCTGACCTATGAGCGGCTGGGCAGCCCGGAAGGCGAACTGGCCCTGGGCCAGGCGGTGATCTACCTGGCAGTCGCGGCCAAGAGCAATGCCGGCTACAACGCCTACAACCAGGCGCGGGCGTTCGTGAAGCAGGACAAGAGCCGCGAAGTCCCGGTGCACCTGCGCAATGCGCCCACCAAGCTGATGAAGGAGCTGGGCTATGGGCATGAGTACCGCTATGCCCATGACGAGCCCAATGCTTATGCCGCCGGCGAGACGTATCTTCCGGATGACCTGGCCGAGCCGGGCTGGTACCAGCCGGTGCCGCGCGGGCTGGAGATCAAGATAGCCGAGAAGCTGGCGCTGCTGCGCAAGTGGGATGAAGAGGCGGGGCAAGGCTGAGGGTGTCGAGCCGATGTCAGGGCCGACGGTCTGATGGAGAAATCACAGGTATTCGGCCCAGAGTGCATTCGAGAATTTGCCTGTGGGATCGATTGCATGCTTGAGCGCGCGTAGCGCCGAAGCTTCCGGATAGGATCGAGCGAACTGCTTCCCGGTGGCATGCAGCTGGTAGGGCAGGTAATAACGCCCGTCGTATTTCAACGCCGTAGCGATCATTTCCCGGGTCCAATCCCCGGCGCGTCGCATGGCAGCCTGATGGATGCGCTGCTTGTAATAGACCACGAACGAAAAAACCTCATCCTTGGCCCAAGGCAGCAATGCCAGGGTGTCTGGCGGCGAATGACGTATTGAGATATTCAGGACGTTGGCCTCATGCTTGCGGATGACGCTGGCCATTTCCCGGGTAAATTCCATGAAGTGCCGTGGTGGAACGAAATATTCCTGGAGCGCATAGGTCGACATTCGCCTGGTGCGTGGTTCCAGCTCGGCCACGTCCAGGCTGGCCGCGAAGTTGCGCCAGACGACGGCGGGTTTTTTCAGCAAGAGCGGATCGATCAGCTTGGCGCGAATGGCTGCGCCACCAGGCAATTCGGTCAACGTGAAGATGACATTCTGCTCGGTGCCGTATGACTTGTTGCGTGCGATCAGTTTCGCCGGCTCGGTCAGCGGCTGGTTGGTTCGTCGCCATGATATCGCGACCGGGGCATTGAACAGCGGAGGCAAGAGGTCTGCATTATGCAGGATGCAATCAGCGTCGCCTTTTACCGATTCCTGGAAATAGGCGGGATAGTCCTCTAATGCGACCGGGATCACGCTTCGTTCGATGCGTTCGTTGAGCGCCAGATCCAGTTCGACCTCCGTGATCGCGCCGATGGCGCCATAGCCGCCGATCGCTGCCCTGAACATCTCGGGTCGCTGCGTGCGTGAGGCTTCGATGACGGCCCCATCGGCCAACACCAGTTGCAATGCGCGCACCGAATAGCCCACCGGCCCGTTGCCGACATATCGTCCATGGGCATTGACGGAAACGGCACCCCCGATGCTGAAGTTGGAATAGCTCTGCATGGTCATGACCGCCAGGTCAACCCGATCTATTGCTTCTTGCAGGTCGCGCCAGGTCATTCCAGCCTGAACGCGTACCGTCTTGGCAGCGGCATCGAGCCACACCAGTTGGTTCATTGCCCGCATGTCGAGGTGAAGGCCTCCAGTGATGGCGATTTGCCCGCCCATGCTGTACCGGCCACCGCCTATGCAGATTTTTCCGGGCCAGGCCCGGATCGCCCTGGCAACATCCGAGGTGGACCTCGGCGTCGCTACCTTGGCGACCACCACCGGATACAAACCAGTGATGTTCGCAATCGAAACGCCTGGGGCCGATTGCGCCCGTACTGGGGCAATGGTGAGCAAGCCGGCGCTGGCAAGGGCGCGGGCCATGAACGTGCGACGAGAAATTGGCATTGCGCTGGTATACCGACCCGGCACAGCTTGCGGCAATACTTGGCGCGTTTCTCTAAATGGTTTCGGATGGTTGCGAGGGCTTTATGGCCGGATCAGGCAGTCGGGCGCTTCCATATCGCAAAGCTGCCCTCCAGCGCCGACATCGCCGCGATCACGCTCTGGTAGGTCCGGTCGTCGCTGAAGCCGGGCAGGCGCGCTTTGAATGCCTCGGTCAAGGCGTCCAGTCCCTCGGCGTCGTTGGGTACCAGCACCCCCTTGACGTCGTCGCCGACGCGCCCGGCGATGATCCATTGCGGCTGCGGCAGTGCGCCCTCGCTGATGCGGATGGTGATGTCGCTCAGGTCGTTCCAGGCGATGCCCTCGCGGCGCACGCCGCGCACCGTGGTACGGATCTCCAGCTCGTCGAATTCGACGTCGATCCTGCGCGCGGCCTGGGCCGCCAGCTTGGCCGGGCTGAGGCCGGCCGCATCGACTTTCCAGCTGCTCTTGCGCGCGCGCGGTGGCACGAAGTGATGCTTGATCTGTTGGCCGAAGGCAAATGCGGCGCCGAACGACAGGCCCGCGGCCAGGCCGTAGAACAGGCTGGCATCGTTGCGCATGTAGTGATTGCCGGCCCATAGCGCGATGCCGATGGCGGCGGCCAGGCCGAACAGGGAAAACGGCAGCGAAATCTTGCGGGGGGCGGGTTTGGGTTCGGACATGGGGCGCATCAGGCAGAAATCGGGATGGCGCATGGTAACCGGTTGCGGCCCGCTACGCCATCCTGCCAGCGGCGCGCCGGGCTTGGTACAATCGCGCTTTCGCGCATCAATTCCATTTGCCTATTTGTTCCCATGATTGACATCCAACTCCTCCGTAAAGACATCGACAGCGTGGCAGCGCGCCTGGCGGCCCGCAAATTCCAGCTCGACGTGTCCGGTTTCAATGCGCTGGAAGCCGAGCGCAAGCAGATCCAGACCCGTACCGAAGAACTGCAGGGCAAGCGCAACAGCCTGTCCAAGCAGATCGGCATGATGAAGGGCCGTGGTGAGGATGCCTCGGCGCTGATGGCCGAGGTCAACGGCATCGCCGACGAGCTCAAGAGCTCGGCTGCGCGCCTGGAGCAGGTGCAGGAGCAGCTCAATGCCTTCCTGCAGGCAGTGCCCAACCTGCCGCACGAATCGGTGCCGGTGGGCAACGACGAGAGTGGCAACGTCGAATTGCGCAAGGTCGGCACCCCGCGCAGCTTCGACTTCGCCATCAAGGACCATGTCGACGTCGGCGCTGCGCTGGGCCTGGATTTCGATACCGCCACCAAACTCACCGGTTCGCGCTTTGCCGTGCTCAAGGGGGGCATCGCCCGCCTGCATCGCGCACTGGCGCAGTTCATGCTCAACACCCACACGCTGGAGCATGGCTATATCGAGTGCTACACCCCGTACATCGTCAATGCCGATTCATTGCGCGGCACCGGCCAGTTGCCCAAGTTCGAAGCCGACCTGTTCGCGGCCAAGAAGGGGGGGCAGGAAGGCGAGGCCGAAAATGCGGCGCTGTACCTGATTCCCACGGCCGAGGTGCCGCTGACCAACTTCGTGCGCGACGAGATCGTCGCCGGCGATACGCTGCCGCTGAAGTACACCGCCCACTCGCCGTGTTTCCGCTCCGAAGCCGGCTCCTATGGGCGGGATACCCGCGGCATGATTCGCCAGCACCAGTTCGACAAGGTCGAGATGGTGCAGATCGTGCATCCTGAGCAGTCCTATGCGGCGCTCGACGACATGCTGGGCCATGCCGAGAACATCCTCAAGCAGCTCGGCCTGCCGTATCGCGTCATCACGCTCTGTACCGGCGACATGGGCTTTGGCGCGGCCAAGACCTTCGATATCGAGGTCTGGCTGCCCGCTCAGGATACCTATCGCGAGATCTCGTCGGTGTCGAACTGCGAAGCGTTCCAGGCGCGCCGCATGCAAGCCCGCTTCCGCAATGCCCAGGGCAAGCCGGAACTGCTGCATACCCTCAACGGTTCGGGCCTGGCCGTGGGGCGCACCCTGGTGGCAGTGCTCGAGAACTACCAGCAGGCCGACGGCAGCGTCGACATCCCCGCCGTGCTGCAACCCTACATGGGCGGCGTGACCAGGCTGGTGCCCGGCGCCTGAGCGGCGGCATGCATGACGCAACGGCCGGTCCCTCGCGGGGCCGGCCGTTTTGCATGGCAGCCTGCGTTCAGGCCTCCTTCACGGCCCACGAGAAGGTGGTAGGGATGCGGCGCTCGATGAACAGGCTGTTGCCGACCATCTTCTTGGCCTGCTTCTTGGCACGGGTGGCGGCCGAGGCGATCTGGTGCGGCGACGAATACTGCGACGGCTCGATCTTGACCGCGCCCAGCGACACGCCCACCAGCGGGTGCAGCACCCGGTTGCCCTGGCGATCTTCCGAATGGTAGCCGCCGCGCACCCGGTCCTCGTCGTAGTAGCAGGCGGCCGATTCGACGGCGAAGTTGTCGAGCAGGGTGCGGCAGCGCTTTTCCCAGTCTTCGCTCTGGAACATGATCAGGAAGTCGTCGCCACCGATGTGGCCGATGAAGTCCAGGTCCGGGTCGCACGCCTGCTGCAGGATACGGCCGGTTAGCTGGATCATGTCGTCGCCCTTGCGATAGCCATAGACATCGTTGAAGGGCTTGAAATGGTCCAGGTCGCAATAGCAGATGCAGAATTCGACGCCGCTTTGCAGCAGGTATTCGATATGGTCGTTGATCGGTACATTGCCCGGTAGCTGGGTCAGCGGATTGGCATGGCGCGCCGCGTCCATCTGCATCTGGGTGATCTCGCGCAGCAGGTCGTGGCCGGTGCCCAGGCCCACGTACTGGCCGCGATCGGTGATGATGAAGCCATTCGACAGGTGATGCGATTCGGCGTGTACCAGCAGGTTGGACAGGTCCTGCAGGCTGGTGTCCTGCTCGGTGATGATGGGGCTCGGGTCCATGAAGAAGGCGCACGACTTCTTGCCGTACAACTCGCGGCCATACAGGCGGGCGAAACGCTCGACCATGCTGTAGCGGTTGATCAGGCCGATCGGCAGGCCATTGCTCACCACCGGCAGCGCCTGCAGTTCGGGGTCGTTGACGAACATGCTGTAGACCTGGTCATTGCTGACCTCGGGGCTGACATAGCGGGTCTCGCGCAGCAGCTTGAAGACCGTCGCGCGGCCCTTGCCGGGGCCGTATTTCTGCGCCGCCAGCGGCACCTTGTCACGGCGCAGGGTCTTGGTGACGTCGTCCGAGATCGCCGTGGGCGGGTCGGCCAGCGGGCGGCCGATGTGATAGCCCTGGCCGCAGGCAATGCCAAGGTCGCGGATGGTCAGCAGCTCGGCCTGCGACTCGATGCCCTCGGCGATGACGATCGAGCCGGACTTCTCGGCGATTTCCTGGATCGAGCGCACGAACTGCAGCTTCATGGGGTCGTGATTGATCCCTTGCACGAAGTGCATGTCGATCTTGACGTACTCGGGCTGGAGTTCCGACCACAGCCGCAGGCTGGAAAAACCCTCGCCGAGATCGTCGATGGCGATCTGGAAACCCATGTCGCGATAATGCATTGCGGCATTGCGCAGCAAGGCATAGTCGTAGGTAGGTTCGTTCTCGGTCAGCTCGATGATGATGCGTTGCGGGTTGATGCCCAGGCGCTCGAGGTAACGCAGCGTCTCGCCCTGGATCGCCTCGGGTTGCATCAGCGCGCCAGGCGTGACGTTGAGGAAAAGGTTGCCGGGCAGTCCCGACTGGGCGAAGCGCGCCAGCACGATGTGACGGCACAGGTACTCCATCTGCACCGACAGGTTGTGCGCACGGGCCACCTTGAACAAGGCCAGCGGCGAATGCAGGGCGGTATTGGAGGGGCCGCGGATCAGGCCTTCATAGCCCAGGATCTCGCCGTTGCGCATGCGCACGATGGGCTGGAACAGTGCCGACAGCTTGCGCTGGGCGATGATCTCGTGCAGCAGTGCCAGCATCGGATCGTCGGTGTCGGCGGGCAACGCGCCGTGGGAACGGGCGAACAGCTCGACAGACAGGCCATCGAGCGGGAATTGGGCGTTGGAAAGAGGGGCCATGTTGGCGTTGTCCCGGTGGACAGAACTTAGTAAACGGAAAATTGTTTGCGGATGCTAGAAGTGATTTGTGACAAGACGATGATATGCGGGGTGTTTATCTTTTTTGCTGCGTCAGTTAAGTTTTTTTAAAAATAGGTATTCCATTCTAAAAAACGTTCTGATATAGTTGCGTGCTTTGCTGCTCCACGCAGTAAAGCGACCGTAGTACTGGAGAGGTGGCAGAGTGGTCGAATGTACCTGACTCGAAATCAGGCGTACGTTAAATCGTACCGTGGGTTCGAATCCCACCCTCTCCGCCAGTATTGAAGGCTCCGAGCCTGGAGGAAATCCCGCCTAGTGCGGGATTTTTTTTGCCCGCATTCCGGACACTGGGGAAGGTCCGGCTCCCGGCGTCCGGGAACCGATGCGCGCGGGCCATTGCGACTTGTCGCTTATTTTCATTCCGGCTGACGAAACCCTGCCGCCGATCGTGCGGCCTTGTTATATTTCTAAATTAATAGAAAGATTTCGACTCGGGTCTCACTACATGTCCTTGAACCGACTGTTCCGGCTGATCTCCAGTGCGTTGCTGATGCTGTTTTTGGCGCTGGCGGTATCGCTGGTCTGGATCCAATGGGGCTTGTACCAGCGCGGCACCTACAGCGTGCCGGCATTGCAGAACTTTCGCCTGGGCCTGATCGCGATGGAGAAGGTGTCCAGCGAACGCGGGCCGTCCAATGCCTATATGGGCGCGCGTGCGCACGAGCGTCACGGTTTCTACCAGAACCTGCAGGCGGCACGGGTGGCCAGCGACGCCGCCCTGACCAACCTGCTCCTGGCGATGGAAAAGGACCCGCGCCTGGAAGGCGCGGCCACCGTCGGCAATATCCAGACGGTGCAGCAGGCGCTGTCGGCTTCGCGCCTGGCGGTCGACCGCCTGGGCGCCCAGGCCGAGGACGACCGCAACCAGATGTACGTGCTTTCGGCGGTCAAGAGCACCATCGACATGATGCCGCTGCTGGTGCGGGTGGTGGCCGAGCTGGCCAGCGTGGCCGACCAGGCCGATCCGGAGCTGCGCGATGGCCTGGCGGCGGTGCGCGCCACGGCCAGCCTGCGCGAATATGCCGACCAGGCCGGCTCGGCCTTCATCGCACCGCTCATCGCCCATCGCATGCTGGATCCGGAAGAGGTGGTCGAGATCGGTCGCATGTACGGGCGCATCGAATTGCTGCGCTCGCTGCTGTCGGCACAATTGCGTACCTATTCGTCGGAGCCGGCCTTCAAGCGCGGCCTCGATGAGCTCGATCGCCAGTATTTCGACAACGGTTTCCAGTTCCTGGATTACCTGTTGCAGGTAGGGTTGAAGTCGGGCGAGTACGGGCTTACGCCGGCTGAACTGACGCAGCGCTACGGCCCGCGCTTGCAAAGCATCCTCGACCTGAGGGACTTGGTGCTCGACGACATGCTGGTGCAGGCCGAGCTGCGCAACCTGCGGGCACGCAATTTCCTGATCGCGGTGATCTTGCTCACGGTGATCGCCTGCCTGTTCTTCCAGCTGCTGATGGTGCTGATACGCCGGCGCGTGGTGCAGCCGCTGGTCAATGCCACCGAGCTGGTGGTGGGCCTGGCCGAAGGGCGGCTCGACCGCGAGATCCCGGCCACGCCTTACAACGATGAGATCGGCGGCATGCTGGGCGCATTGACGGTGCTCAAGGAGCGTATCCTCGAGCGCAATAGCCTGGCGCGCGAGCGCGAGGCCCTGATCACGCAGTTGCAGGCCTCGTCCAATACCGATTTCCTGACCGGCGTGCTGAACCGGCGCGCCTTCTTCTCGCACGGCCAGCAGCAGATGGCGGTGGCGCAGCGCTACGGGCGCGACCTGTCGGTGGTGTTGTTCGATATCGACCATTTCAAGCGCATCAACGACAGTCATGGCCACCTGGCCGGCGATGCGGTGCTGCGGGGCGCGGCACAGACGGCGTTGCAGTTGCTGCGCAAGGTCGATGTGCTGGCCCGGTACGGTGGCGAGGAGTTCATCATCCTGTTGCCCGAATCGGACCTGCAGCAGGCCGTGCAGGTGGCGCAGAAGCTGCGCCTGGCGCTGCGCCAGCAGTCGTTCGAGATCGATGGCGGCGAGCGGGTCGGTATCAGCGCCAGCTTCGGCGTGGCCGCACTGGCCGACGGGCGCACCCTGGAGCAACTGGTCAAGCTGGCCGACAACGCCCTCTATCTGGCCAAGCAGACCGGGCGCGACCGGGTCGAGGCCAGCAGCTAGGCTGGCAGGTTTCGTCGATGCCGGTGTTGACGCCGGTTTTTTTGCGGCCTATGATGTTCGCGCGAACATTGCATTTGCAGCATGCCGCGACAGGCATGCGGGACAAGCCATCCGGCGCCAGGACAAAAGGAGACAGTGATGATTACGCAACAACAGGTTTCGCAATACCGGGAAGAGGGCTGGCTGGTGGTGCCGGATCTGCTCAACGACATCCTGCGCCACCGGATGAAGGATGCGCTGGCCCAGTGGATAGAGCAGTCGCGCTCGGTCACCGACCACACCGATGTGTTTGACCTGGAGCGCGGCCATAGCGCCGAGGAGCCGCGCCTGCGGCGGATCAAGCAGCCGCACCTGAACCATCCGGTGTTCGACGAATTCATTCGTTCGCAGCCGGTGCTGGACGTGCTGGCGGCCCTGCTGGGGCCAGGCCTGCGGCTGCAGGGCTCCAAGCTCAACCTGAAATCGCCGCGCTTCGGTTCGCCGGTCGAATGGCACCAGGACTGGGCCTTCTATCCGGCCACCAACGACGACATCCTGGCCGTGGGCGTGATGCTGGACGATACCTCGCTGGAAAACGGTGCCATGCTGGTGGTGCCCGGTTCGCACAAGGGGCCCACCTACGATCACCACGACGCCGCCGGTCGGTTCTGCGGCGCGCTCGACCCGAATGCACCGGGCCTGGGACTGGAGCGGGCGGTACCCATCGTCGGCCGCGCCGGCGCGGTGTCGTTCCACCATGTGCGGGCGATCCACGGTTCGGCCCAGAATCGCTCGACCATGTCGCGCAATTTCCTGCTCTACGAAGTTTGCGCCGCCGATGCCTTCCCGTTGATGGGGGTGCCGGATTTCGACGATTTCAATGCGCGCCTGCTGCAAGGCGAGCCGACCATCGTGCCGCGCTTTCGCGACGCCCCGGTGCGCATGCCCTTGCCGCCGGCGCAGAACCAGGGATCGATCTACGAGAACCAGTCGGCCAGCGGCAAGCGCTTCTTCGAGCAGGTCGAGGTGCCGCGCCAGGCAGCCAGCACCTGAGCCGGGGCGCCGGCAGACCAGACGTGCCCGCTGCCGTCGGCGGCGGGCCACCCGCACTCTTTGCAACAGGTCATCCCCATGCAAACGTTTCGCGTGTACCAATCGCTGTGGGCCATGGAGCGCCGTCGTCCGGATGGCCTCGAATGGTCGCTGGAGCAGAAGCTGGCCATGATCCGGGACGCCGGTTTCGACGGCGCCGGCGTGCGCTTCGCCGATTACCAATATGCCCGCACCGTGACCACTTTCCTGCGCGAGCATGGCATGAGCTGGCAGGCCCAGTGCTACCCGCGCACGGTCGACGAGCTCAAACCCATCATCGAGCACGTGCAGGCGCTGGGCGCCGATCATATCAACCTGCAGGCCGACGTACGGCCGGCCACGCTGGCCGAGTGCATTCCCTATGTCGAGGGCTGGACCCGGCTGGCCGATGACGCCGGTATCGCCCTGCATATCGAGACCCACCGTGACCGCATGACCACCGACCTGTTGTTCACGTTGCAGCTGCTGGAGCGCTTCCCGACGCTGCGCTTGACGGCGGACCTGTCGCATTACGTGGTGGGGCGCGAATTCGCCTGGCCGATCTCGGCCGAGAACCATGCCCTCATCAAGCGCATCCTCGACCAGTCCTGGGGTTTTCATGGTCGCGTGGCCAGCCGCGAACAGATCCAGCTGCAACTGGGCTTTGCCCAGCATCGCCAATGGGTCGACCTGTTCATGCGCTGGTGGCGCGAAGGCTTTACCGACTGGCGCAAGCGTGCGCCCGATGGCGCGGTGCTGACCTTCCTGTGCGAGCTGGGTCCGCCCGAATATGCCATGACCGGTGCCGACGGCTACGAGCTGTCGGACCGCTGGCACGAAGCGCAAGAACTCATGCGCATGGTGCGTGCGCTATGGAAGAGCACGGAGTTGGACCTCGATGCAGCATTCACCAAGGAGCAAGCCCCCAGCAACATCTGACCGCAGCAAGACGAGGACGGCGCCGCAGCGAACAATAAAACAGCCGGCCGTCGCACCAGCGACGCCAGCCGCCCGTCCCATAAAAGGAGAGAGACAATGAACACAATCGCCAGCTCCCGGACCCATCCGGGCCATGTCGGCCGTGCGCAGCCTGCCGGCCAACCCGATGCAATCGAGCCCGGGCAGCAGGACGCGCCCAGTGCACTGGAGATCCGACAGCGGCGCATGGCGCTGCGCTCGTCGGTGATCGGCACCGCGCTGGAATGGTATGACTTCTTCCTGTACGGCACTGCCGCGGCGATCGTCTTCAATGTGCTGTTCTTCACCAAGCTCGATCCGATGATCGGCACGCTGGCCGCGTTCGGTTCGTATGCGCTGGGATTCGTGGTGCGGCCGCTGGGCGGCTTCGTCTTCGGTCACATCGGCGACCGGATCGGGCGCAAGAACGTGCTGGTGGTGACGCTGCTGATGATGGGCTTGTCGACCACCCTGATCGGGGTGCTGCCGACCTACGCCAGCATCGGCATTGCCGCGCCCATCCTGCTGA
Source organism: Herbaspirillum sp. YR522 (assembly GCF_000282575.1). Lineage (GTDB taxonomy): Bacteria > Pseudomonadota > Gammaproteobacteria > Burkholderiales > Burkholderiaceae_D > Herbaspirillum. The sequence goes on from NZ_AKJA01000051.1 coordinate 13,176, forward strand.
CCTTGCTGCGACTGGTGCAAGGCTTTGCCGCCGGCGCCGAGTTCGGCGGTGCGGTGACCATGTCGGCCGAATATGCGCCGGTACACAAGCGCGGCTATTACGCCAGTTGGCCGGGAGTGGGGGTAGCCCTGGGCGTGGTGTTGTCGGCCGGGGCCTTTGCCCTGGTGCGCATGCTGCCCGAGGACGATTTCATGCGCTATGGCTGGCGCATTCCCTTCCTGCTCAGCTCCGTGGGGCTGGCCGTGGGCATCTATATCCGCCTGTTCGTGCAGGAGTCGCCCACCTTCGAAAAGATGAAGCAGCGCAAGACGGTCGAGAAATCGCCCATCAAGGCGGTCTGGCGCGAGCAGAAGCGCAGCCTGCTCATCGCCATCGGGGCGCGCTTTTCGGAAAACACGGCCGGCTACATCTTCCAGGTCTGGGCGTTGTCGTATCTGACTAGCCAGTTGAAGGTGCCCACCAGCATCGGCCTGATGGCCGTGCTGATCGGTGCCGGCATCGGCGCCTTGCTCAATCCGCTGTGGGGCGCCTTGTCGGACCGGGTGGGGCGGCGGCCGGTCTATATCTTCGGCATCCTGGTGATGATCTTCGGCGCCTTGCCGTTCTTCTGGATGCTGGAGACCCGCCAGACGCCGATGATCATCGGTGCCTTCGTGATGATGATCGTCTTCGGCCTGTATCCGATGTTCTCGGTGCAGGCGGCGTTCTTTGCCGAGTTGTTCCCGCCCCGCATGCGCATGAGCGGCATCTGTACCGCGCGCGAGCTGTCCTCGGTCATCACCGGTGGCATGGCGCCGGTGATCGCCACCGGGCTGCTGGCCTACTACGGTGGCAGCTACACGCCGATCGTGGCCTACATCGTGTTCATGGGAGCGGTGGCGTTGGTGGCGCTGGTGATGGCGCCCGAGAGCAGGGGCATCGTCTACGACGAAGACCAGTGAGCGCGGCTACGTGCTTTCGCGTTCGATGATGCAATAGCCCAGGTCGCAGATGGGCTGTTGCACGCCTTCGTCGTTGAGGCGTGCCACCAGCATGCTGGCGGCCGTGGCGCCGATCTGGTGGCCGCTGATCTGGACCGTGGTCAGCGCCGGCATCACCTCGGGCGCGATCTCGAGATTGGCAAACCCGGCCAGGGCCAGGCGTTGCGGCACCTGGAGGCCGCGTCGCAGGCATTCCATGGCGGCACCGGCGGCGATGACGTCATTGCTGAAGAAGGCGGCATCGACCTGCGGATGGTCGGCCAGGAGGCGGCCCACGACTTCGCGCCCGGCGTGCAGGAAGGAGCCCAGCGCAATCTTGATATGCACCGGCTCGGCCGCCTGCTGCGCCAGCAAGGCGTCGCGCAGGCCCGAGAAGCGCGCCATGCCGCGCGGGTCTTCGCCGCCGACGAACGCCATCTGGCGATAACCCTTGCGGTACAGGTAGTCGCCCATGGCGCGCCCGGCGTCGTGGTTGTCGAAGCCGACCAGCATGTCGATCGGGCGCTGCGTCAGGTCCCAGGTTTCCACCACCGGGATGCCGGCGGTCTTGAGGCGCTGCCGGGTGCGCGCCGAATGCTGCACGCCGGTCAGCACCAGGCCATCGACGCGGCGCCCGATGAAGGCTTCCACCAGGGCCGTTTCGGCGTCTTCCGAATAGTTGGTCTGGCCCAGCAGCAATTGGTAGCGCTCGCCGCTGAGGTGTTCCGACAGTCCGCGCACCGTTTCGGCGAAGATCGAATGGCTGATGGTGGGCACGATGGCGGCGATGATGCGGGTCCGGCGCGAGGCCAGGCCACCGGCCAGCAGGTTGGGGATATAGCCCATGCTGGCAATGAAGGCCTCGACCTTGGCGCGGGTCGCGGGCGATACCTTCTCGGGCGTGTTGATGACGCGCGAGACGGTGATGTGCGACACGCCGGCGGCGCGGGCGACGTCTTCCTTGGTGATGGCGCGCACCGGTACGGTGCCGGGAGACGTCTCGGTAGCGGTTTTTCTTTTCATTTAGCGGGAATGACAGGCCTGGTCTGCAAGCATAACAGCAACTGCGCCGGGATCGAGCAACGGATGCCGGCACGATGACGCCGTGCTAGTCGCGGTCATTGAAGGCCGAGATGTGCGACACCTGGAATACCCCCGACAGGGATTGCAATTCGTTGCGATGCAGTTGCGCCAGCCGGTGCAGGTACTGCTCGCCCAGTTCGGTCAGTCGCACCTGCACCAGGCGCTTGTCGCGATCGTCGGGCGAGCGCGTGACCAGGCCGGCCTTGACGCAGCGCGTGACCAGCGCCACCACCCCATGGTGCTGGGCCTGCAGCCGCTCGGCCAGTTCGCTGATGCTGGCCCACTCGCGGCCGGGAAACCCCTTGATGTGCAACAGGAGCAGGTATTGCAGGGGCGTGAGGCCTTCGCCTTGTGCCGCGTCCTCCGAGAAACGCAGGAAGCGGCGCAACTGGTAGCGAAAATCGGAGAGCGCTTCGAAGTCTTCCTTTTGCAGGCGAGAGCCTTTCATCGGGCCGCTCCGATGTCACTTTGGCAAGCCCGATGCGAGAGCCATGCCGGCGAAGCGGGAGCGAATGCGGACATATGTATCATCTTGTGATGTAATTGGATATGGTCTGCGCCGCCAACGGCGCGGCATCTTATCAATTGATCAACCAATCGACCGCGACAGGTCGAAAGAGCAGGGCATGCCCGATTCTATCTTGCAGTGGTTCAAAAGTTTCATTCCCTTGCCCGGCAATGTCGATCGCTTCGAGCGCATGCGCGCCTGCGCCGGCAGCCTGTTCGGGATCCTGCTGGTCGGCCTGGCCAGTATGGCGCTGCTGCGCGCCAGACGGGCACGATCTGGTTGATCGCGCCGATGGGGGCCTCTGCGGTGCTGCTGTTCGCGGTGCCTTCGAGTCCATTGGCGCAGCCATGGTCGATCATCGGCGGCAATCTCAGTGCGGCGCTGATCGGCGTGACCTGCGCCAGGTTGCTGCACGAGCCGGCGCTGGCGGCGGCACTGGCCATTGCGCTGGCCATCGGCGCGATGTTCTTGCTGCGCTGTCTGCATCCGCCCAGCGGTGCGGTGGCCTTGACCGCGGTGCTGGGCGGCCCGGCGGTGCACGACATGGGGTATGCGTTCGTGCTCTCGCCGGTGGGCTTGAACTCGATCCTGCTGCTGGCCACGGCGCTGTTCTTCAACAATGCCAGCGGCCGTCGGTATCCGCACGCGCCGCGCAACGACACCCGCCATGCGCACCAGGGCGCAGACCAGCCGGCGCCGACGCCACTGGGCTTTTCGCATGACGACCTGGACGCGGTGCTCAAGCAGTACAACCAGGTGATCGATATCGGTCGCGATGATCTCGAGGAGATCTTCCTGCAGACCGAGATGCGGGCCTATCACCGGCGCTTCGGCCAGACCAATTGCGCCGAGGTGATGTCGCGCGACATCGTGGCGGTGGAGTTTGCCACCGGCCTGGACCAGGCCTGGGCGCTGCTGCGATACCACCGCTTGCGTGCCTTGCCGGTGCTGGACCGGGCGCGGCACGTGATCGGCATCGTCAGTCGCAGCGATTTCCTGGCGCATGCCGAGGCCGGGTCGAGCGGGCCGGGCGGCTGGGCGGAGAAGCTGCGTGGCCTGTTGCGGCGCGTGCCGTTTTCGCACGCCGACAAACCCGAGGTGGTGGGGCAGATCATGAGCCCAACGGTAGTCACGGCCGGCGTCGACACGCCGCTGCTTGAGCTGGTGCCTCGCATGGCCGACGGCTTGCACCAGATCCCGGTGGTCGACGCCGATGGCAGGCTGGCGGGCATGTTGAGCCAGTCCGACATGATCGCGGCGTTGGCCGGGAAGCACCTGGCGGCCACATGGGCCGGCATGCGCCATGCGGCTTGACAGCCCGCCCGGGCGGGTGGATTCTGGCGAACATCCGATGAACCGGCTGCAATCGAGGAGCTTTTCATGAAGACAATGTTGTTGCCCCTGACGCTATTGGTGGCAGTGCTCGCCATGAGTGGCTGCGATCGAAAGAATGGCACGCCACCCAAGCCGGTGACGTCCTCTCTGCCGACCGTGGGCGCCACCGCCCACGGTTGATGGTCGCCGAGTTATCTTTTTCGTGAATATCTGCTATTGCCACAATAAAGCAGACTGGCCGGGAGGCGATCGCTATAGTGGCACCTGTCTCCTCCAATCTCCTCCTTAAGAAATTGGATTGAAGCCCGCAGCCAATAGGCTCGCGGGCTTTTTTTTGTCCTGCGAAAAGGTCGTCGATGCAGCAAGGCGGCAGTATCGCCGTGCATCTTGTAAGATGTCGGTCCGGGCTCGCCAATGTGCCGTAGCCTCATCTGTTGTTGTGTCTTAGCCAGAATCGTCAATGTCCCAGTCTCCCGCTTCCCCTCCTGCAGCGCCGCTGCCGGAGCGCCCCGATACACCCTGTGTGGCGGTCTGCTCGACCACGTTCGACGATGTCTGCCGCGGCTGTGGGCGCACCGTCGACGAAGTGGCGCAATGGGTCTTCATGGCGCCCGAGGAAAAAGAGGTGGTGTGGCTGCGCATCCTGGCGCAGGGCTACCCCCGCCGCAACTATTGATTCATTGTCCGGGGCGGCCGAAGAAGCCGACCCCTGCATGGCGCAGCATGTCGGTCAAGGCGATCAGCGGCAGGCCGGTCAGCGCGGTGGGATCGTCGCTGCGTATGCTTTGCAGGATGGCAATGCCGAGGCCTTCGTTCTTGGCGCTGCCGGCGCAATCGTAGGGTTGCTCGATCTTCAGGTAGGCGTCCAGTTCGGCGTCGGGCAGGTCGCGAAACTGCACCACGGTCTGGATGTTGCGCACCTGCGCGGCGTCGGCGGCATCGGCGCGCCGCCCATCCCACAGGCACAGTGCGGTATGAAAGACCACTTCACGCCCGCGCATGGCCTGCAGTTGCCGCAAGGCATTGGCGTGGTCGCCGGGTTTGCCGATTTGCCGACCGTCCAGCGTCGCTACCTGGTCCGAGCCGATCACCAGTGCCGCGCCGGCACGCGCGGCGACCGCCGCGGCCTTCTCGCGCGCCAGGCGTAACGCCGTGGCGTGCGGTGTTTCGTCGGCGCGCGCCGTTTCGTCGATGTCCGGCACCATGGTCTCGAAGGGCAGGCCCAGGCGACTGAGCAATTCGCGCCGGTAGATGGAGCTCGAGCCCAGGATCAGGCGCGGCAGGGCGGGGAAGATGGCTTGCTGGAGCATGGCAGAGGCAAATGGAAGGGGGCCGAAATGAACAGTCTCAGGTGGCCGATGCACCGGGGTGCCACAGTCGTGCATCGAAAATCGCAGGAACTGCGCTAAGGCTTTGACTGGTAAGGAATTTCTCTGTTATTATCGCAGGTTTTCCGGATTCCAGCTTTGATTATGAATGCACTGGTGATCGACGCGTTCGAATTCTGCCGCCACAAGCAGCAGGCCCAAGGCCAGATTCCGGTTGCTGAATTAGGTCGTCTGGCGCAAGAGACGGTTGACCGCACCGGTGTGATTTCCTGGACCTTGTCCGGTGACATCGACAAGCTGGGGCATGCTCAACTTAGTCTGGCAGTGTCGGGAGTAGTCAATCTGATCTGTCAGCGTTGCCTGACGGCATTGCCCTTCGAGATTGATTCGAGGTCGCTGCTGGTATTGGCAAAAGATGAGGCGCAGGCCGACGCGATCGAGCAGCTGCTCGACGATGACCAGATCGATGTCATCGTTGGTACAGCCGCTTTCGACGCAGCCAACCTGGTCGAGGACGAGGCGTTGCTGGCTTTGCCGGTGGCGCCCAAGCATGCGGTCTGTCCTGACGGTGGTGTGGTGGCCGAGGCCACGGGTACTGAGCGGGCTTCCCCGTTTGCGGTACTGAAGAAATTGAAGCAGTAATGTTTCGGGGATGTCCGGCTGGTGCCGGGCAGCACACGTCGCTTGCAGAAAAACTGTGTTCGATGTGTTAAAATTTTCAATCTTAAGGTTTAGGAGTAATCATGGCCGTTCAACAGAACAAAAAGACCCCGTCCAAGCGTGGTATGCACCGCGCACACGACTTTCTGACTGCACCTCCGCTGGCTGTCGAGCCGACAACGGGTGAAACCCACCTGCGTCACCACATCAGCCCGAACGGTTTCTACCGTGGTCGCAAGGTGCTGAAGACCAAGAACGACGAGTAAGCTCATTCATTGAGCTTGCTGTTTTTCAAGAAAAGCGGCGCAATGAGCTTCTGTACAAGGAGGTTCATTTTGCGCCGCTTTTTTACGCCCGCACCATCTGCCGCTTGATCGCCGCAGCGCCTTTCGCCGCTGTGTCGACACTTGGCGCGACCTGCGCCAGCCATTTGCGCGACGTCATGTCGAGCGGCGCCGGAACTGCCTCATAATGTGGGCTGGCAAGGCTCTGAAACAAATAAATGACCATCAAAATATCCATCGACTGCATGGGCGGAGATCACGGCCCGTCAGTCACGCTGCCGGCCGCTGCCTCCTTCCTGCGCCAGGAACCCGACGCCGAGCTGATCCTGGTGGGCGCCGAAGCGGTGCTGCAGCCGTTGCTCAAGAAGTACCGCCTGGCCGATGAGCCGCGCGTGCGCATCCAGCACGCCTCCGAGGTGGTCACCATGGAAGATCCGATCGAAGTGGCCCTGCGTCGCAAGAAGGATTCGTCGATGCGCGTGGCCGTCACCCTGGTCAAGCAGGGCGACGCCCAGGCCGCCGTGTCGGCCGGCAATACCGGTGCGCTCATGGCCGTGTCGCGCTACGTGCTCAAGACCCTGCCGGGCGTGGACCGTCCGGCCATCTGCACCATTCTCCCCAATCAGAAGGACGGTCCGACCTACATGCTCGACCTGGGCGCCAATGTCGACTGCGAGCCACAGCATTTGCAACAATTTGCATTGATGGGTTCGGCGCTGGTGTCGGTGATGGAAGGCAAGCCACGGCCTACGGTCGGCCTGCTCAATATCGGCGAGGAAGACATCAAGGGCAACGAGGTGGTCAAGGAGACCGCCGCGCTGCTGCGGGCCGATCATGCCAAGGGAGTGCTCAACTTCTATGGCAATGTCGAGGGCAACGATATCTTCGAAGGCACTACCGACCTGGTGGTGTGCGATGGTTTCGTCGGCAACGTCACGCTCAAGGCATCCGAAGGACTGGGCCGCTTCGTCAAGATCGTGCTCACGACCGAGTTCAAGAAGGGCATCATCAACAAGCTCGGGGCGCTCATCGCCTATGGCGCCATCAAGGCGCTGTCGCGTCGCCTCAATCCTTCCCGGTACAATGGCGCCAGCCTGCTCGGTCTCAAGGGGCTGGTATTCAAGAGTCACGGCGGCGCCGACGTCTATGCCTTCGAGTGGGCCATCCGGCGCGCCTACGATGCGGCCAAATACGACGTGCTCTCGCGCATCGCCGCCAGCATGGCAGAATTGATGACCCAGGAGCCGGTGGAGGCGGTAATGGCCGATACGCTTGCCGCCGCGGCCCCGTTGCAATCATCGAACTAACAGAACAGAGACGCAATGACCATCTATAGCAAAATCGTCGGCACCGGCAGCTACCTGCCGGCAAAACGCGTGACCAACCACGAGTTGGCGGCGCAACTGGCGCAGCAGGGCATAGAGACCTCGGACGAGTGGATCGTCACCCGCAGCGGTATTTCGGCGCGCCACTACGCGGCAGCCGACGAGCGTTCCAGCGACCTTGCCCTGCAGGCGTCGCAGCGCGCGCTGGAAGCCGCCGAATTGCAGTCCAACGATATCGACCTGATCATCCTGGCCACCTCCACCCCCGATCACCTGGGTGGTTTTCCCAGCACCGCGTGCGTGCTGCAGAACAAGCTGGGCATCAAGAACGGCGCCCCAGCCATGGATGTGCAGGCGGTCTGCAGCGGCTTTGTCTATGCCATGTCGGTGGCCGACAGCTTCATCAAGTCCGGCGCCCACAAAAATGTGCTGGTGGTGGGGGCAGAGGTGTTCTCGCGCATCCTCGACTTCAAGGATCGCACCACCTGCGTGCTGTTCGGCGACGGCGCCGGTGCCGTGGTGATGAGCGCCTCCAGTGAGCCAGGCGTGCTATCGACCAAGTTGCATGCCGATGGCAGCCACGGACATATCCTTTGTGTGCCGGGCAATGTCGACGGCGGTGCCATCGCCGGTAGCGCCTATCTCTACATGGACGGCCCGGCGGTGTTCAAGCTGGCCGTGTCGGTGCTCGACAAGGTGGCGCGCGAGGCGCTCGATGCCGCCGGCGTTGCCGCCAGCGAAGTCGACTGGCTGATTCCGCACCAGGCCAATATCCGCATCATGCAGGGTACGGCCAAGAAACTGGGCCTGCCGCTCGAGCGCATGGTGGTGACCGTCGACGAGCACGGCAACACCTCGGCTGCTTCGATCCCGCTGGCGCTCGACCAGGCGGTGCGCGACGGGCGCGTCAAGCCCGGGCAGACGGTGATGATGGAAGGCGTCGGCGGCGGCTTCACCTGGGGCGCCGTGCTGGCCAGAATGTAATGCAGGCGCAGGCCGGCACGGTCGGCAAGCTGCCTTTTTCATCCAACTACACATCAAATCAAGCATGACAAAATTTGCTTTTGTTTTTCCGGGCCAGGGTTCGCAGGCCATTGGAATGCTCAACGGTTTTGCCGACAACGAAGTCGTGCGCCAGACCGTGGCCGAAGCGTCTGACGCATTGCAATTCGACCTCGCCGGCCTGATCGCCGAAGGTCCCAAGGAAGCGCTGGACCTGACGACCAATACCCAGCCGGTGATGCTCACGGCGGCAGTGGCGTTCTATCGCGCCTGGCTGGCAGCCGGCGGCGCGATCCCGGCGCTGGTGGCCGGTCACAGCCTGGGTGAATATTCGGCGCTGGTGGCCGCCGGCGTGATCTCGTTCAAGCACGCCGTGCCGCTGGTACGTTTTCGCGCCCAGGCCATGCAGGAAGCCGTGCCGGTGGGGCAGGGCGGCATGGCCGCCATCATCGGCTTGTCCGACGACGACGTGCGCGCGGCCTGTGCCGAGGCGGCGCAGGGCGAGGTGGTCGAGGCAGTCAACTACAACGCGCCCTCGCAGGTCGTGATCGCCGGCCACAAGGCTGCCGTCGAACGGGCCTGCGAAGCCGCCAAGGCGCGTGGTGCCAAGCGTGCCTTGCCGCTGCCGGTGTCGGCGCCGTTCCATTCGTCGCTGCTCAAGCCGGCATCGGATCGCCTGCAGGCCTATCTGGCCGGGATCGATTTCGCCTCGCCGCAGATCGCGGTGATCAATAACGTCGATGTGGCGCTGGTGAGCGATCCGGCTGCCATCAAGGACGCCCTGGTGCGCCAGGCGGCCAGTCCGGTGCGCTGGGTCGAGACGATCCAGAAATTCGGCGCCGAGGGAATTACCCATGTCATCGAATGCGGCCCCGGCAAGGTGCTCACCGGCCTGACCAAGCGCATCAATGGCGAACTGGTGGGTGAAGCCATCGTCGACCAGACCTCTTTGGATAAAGTATTGGAGTTGCTCAAATGAGTACGCAGAACCTGCAGGGACAAATCGCGCTGGTGACCGGTGCCTCGCGCGGCATCGGCCGTGCCATCGCTGTCGAGCTGGCCCGCCAGGGCGCCAAGGTGGTCGGCACCGCTACCAGCGAGGCGGGCGCCGCGGCGATCTCCGGATACCTGGCCGAAGTGGGCCCCGATGCCGGTCGCGGGCAGGTGCTCGATGTCAATGACGCCGCTTCCTGCGGTGCCATCGTGGAGCAGGTGCAGAAGGACTTCGGCGGCTTGTCGATCCTGGTCAACAATGCCGGTATCACGCAGGACCAGCTGGCCATGCGCATGAAGGACGAGGAATGGGATAGCGTCATCGCCACCAACCTGTCGGCCGTCGGTCGGCTTTCGCGTGCGGTGCTGCGCGGGATGATGAAGGCCAGGTATGGTCGCATCATCAGCATCACCTCGGTGGTGGGGGCGGCGGGCAATCCGGGGCAGATGAACTACGCGGCGGCCAAGGCCGGCGTGGCGGGCATGAGCCGCGCGCTGGCGCGCGAGATCGGCAGTCGCAACATCACCGTCAATTGTGTCGCGCCGGGCTTTATCGACACCGACATGACGCGCGGGCTCAACGAACAGCAGTCGGCTGCGATCCTGCAGCAGATCCCGCTGGGTCGCCTGGGCGCGGCCGAGGAAGTGGCGGCGGCCGTGGCCTTCCTGGCGTCGGGCCAGGCCGGTTACATCACCGGCAACGAACTGCACGTCAACGGCGGTATGTATATGGGCTGATGCCCCCGTTTAATGCCGGTTTTATCGCTTTTTGATCGAAGTTAAACCTGACTTGGCGCAATCTTGCCAAGAATAGTTAAAAGTAAATTTTCCCCGCGCAAACCTGCTAAAATGCGCGCACTTTTGTAACCTATCTATCCCCTGGAGGAACAATATGTCCGATATCGAACAACGCGTTAAGAAGATCGTCGCTGAACAACTGGGCGTCGCCGAAGCCGACATCAAGAACGAATCGTCGTTCGTTGACGACCTGGGTGCCGACTCCCTGGATACCGTCGAGCTGGTCATGGCACTGGAAGACGAATTCGAAATGGAAATCCCTGACGAGCAGGCAGAAAAGATCACCACCGTGCAACAGGCGATCGATTACGCCACGTCGCACGTCAAGGCCTGAAGCAGGCTTTGAATCTAAGTTTCAGGAGAATTGCTTGAGCCGCACTCGTGAACGTCGTGTAGTCATCACCGGTCTGGGGTGCATTTCGCCTGTCGGCAACAATATTGCCGATACGTGGAGTGCCATCAAGGAAGGCAAGTCCGGTATCGCCACCATCACCAAGTTCGACGCTACGCCATTCACCACGCATTTCGCTGGTGAGGTCAAGGGCTTCAATATCGAGGATTACATCCCCGCCAAGGAAGCCCGTCACATGGATACCTTCATCCACTACGGGATGGCAGCGGGTATCCAGGCCCTCAAGGATAGCGGATTGACCGACGACCAGAAGTTGCTGGTCGGCGAGGAGGATGCCGAGCGTATCGGTGTGATGATCGGTTCCGGTATCGGCGGCCTGCCGCTGATCGAAGAAACGCATGCAGAACTGACCAATCGCGGCCCGCGTCGCATCAGTCCGTTCTTCATTCCGGCCTCGATCATCAACATGATCTCGGGCAACCTGTCGATCAAGTTTGGCCTGAAGGGCCCCAACCTGGCCATCGTGACGGCCTGCACCACCGGTCTGCACTGCATCGGCGCTTCCGCCCGCATGATCATGTATGGCGATGCCGATGTGATGGTGGCCGGCGGTTCCGAGTCGAGCGTATCGCCGCTCGGTATCGGCGGCTTTGCATCGGCGCGTGCGCTGTCGACCCGCAACGACGATCCCGCCACCGCATCCCGTCCCTGGGACAAGGATCGTGACGGTTTCGTGCTGGGCGAGGGCGCCGGCGTGATGGTGCTCGAAGAGTACGAACATGCCAAGGCGCGTGGGGCCAAGATCTATGCAGAGTTGCTCGGCTTCGGCATGAGCGGCGATGCGTACCACATGACCGCTCCCAGCCAGGACGGTCCTCGTCGCTGCGTGCTCAATGCATTGCGCGACGCGGGTGTCAACGGCGATGAGGTGCAGTACCTCAATGCCCATGGCACATCGACGCCGCTGGGCGACAAGAACGAAACCGAGGCGATCAAGGCCGCCTTCGGCGACCATGCCTACAAGCTGGTGGTCAATTCGACCAAATCGATGACCGGTCACCTGTTGGGTGGCGCAGGCGGCCTCGAGACTGTCTTGTCGGTGCTGGCCGTTCATCACCAGGTTTCGCCACCGACGATGAACATCTTCAATCAGGACCCGGACTGCGATCTTGATTATTGTGCAAATCAGGCGCGCGACATGAAGATCGATGTTGCCGTAAAGAACTCTTTCGGGTTCGGCGGCACCAACGGTACCCTGGTCATCGGCAGGATTTGATGCGGTGCCCGGCTTCTGCAAGGAAGCCGGGTTTGTCGTTTTGATGGCCTCTTATGTCGATAGCAGTTTCCGCGGATATCAAGCCCTCCCGCCTGCTGTTTGTAATCATGGCTGGCGCCTGCTTGAGTGTTGCCCTCGTAGGCAGCCTTGCCTGTCTCCTGGTGCCGCTGCATCTCTCCTTTGCCATACGCAGCCTGTTGGGGCTGGCTTGCCTGTTGGCAGCCGCTGTCGCCCTGTTCCAGGTGTTGCGTTCGCGCAAGACAATCTGGCTGCATATCTCCGCCACCGGCCAGATCAGGGTGGTGGAGCACCTTGTCAGGGGTAATGCGCGCGCCAAGCCGCAGGTCGTCAAGGCGGGGGTGGCGAAGTTGCTTGCCGGCACTACCATCTGGCCCGGGATGTTGTTTTTGCGCTTGCGGCTCGAGAGCGGCAAGACCCGCACCATTCCGATCCTGGCCGATTCGGTGTCGGCGGATACATTTCGTGCACTCTCCGTCGCATGTCGCTGGCTGATCAGTCACAATACGGCAAAGACCCGCATGCTGGAAAAATAAAACCGCATGGCTTGAAAATTGCAAGGCCGCAATCATCTGGCTAGGGCAATCACCATAGAACAACAAGGCCATACAAGGAACCCGGTTTGACGACAGAACGCGAAATAGACCAGCAGCTCGTGGAGCGTGTCCAGCGCGGTGACAAGAAGGCGTTCGAGCTTTTGGTGGTCAAATATCAGCGCAAATTGATGCGACTGGTGTCGCGCCTGGTGCGCGACCAGGCCGAAGCCGAGGACGTGGTGCAGGAAGCCTTCATCAAGGCATACCGTGCATTGCCGCAATTTCGCGGTGATTCGGCCTTTTATACGTGGCTTTACCGCATTGGTATCAATACCGCAAAGAACTATCTCGTCACCTTGGGACGACGTGCCCCAACTTCTACCGAGGCAGATGCCGAAGAGGCGGAAACTTTTGAGGACGGGGACCACCTAAGGGACATCAACACTCCAGAGTCGATGCTGGCGACCAAGCAGATTGCGCAGACCGTCAACATCGCGATGGAAGCATTGCCAGAAGAATTACGTACTGCCATCACGTTGCGCGAGATCGAGGGGTTGAGCTACGACGAGATTGCAGATGCGATGAATTGTCCGATCGGTACCGTGCGCAGTCGTATTTTCCGTGCCCGGGAAGCAATTGCCGAGAAGTTGCGTCCGTTGCTAGATACCGCCGCGGACAAGCGCTGGTGATGTGTTGTCAGAAATAAAACAAAAATCGGGATATGGAACCAAAGTTTTTTGCCGGGTGACTGTTTATGGATACCAAAGTAATGACCAGCGAACGAATTTCAGCGCTTGCCGATGGCGAGCTGAGTTCTGACGAATTAACCATTGCGCTTGCTGCGCTGCGTGCCTCCGAAGACGAGCGCGATAACTGGGAGGTTTATCACCAGATCGGCGAGGTGCTGCGTTCGGACGACATGGACGTGGCGCTCAGCCCAGGCTTCAATGCCAGGATGAGCGCTTTGCTCGACGCCGAACCGACCATCGTCTCGCCGCAGGCGGTGCCGGAGGCTGCGGTGCCTGTTCCCCAGGCCACGCCTGCCAACGGGGATCACCGCGCCGCACCGTCGCGCCTGAGCCGGTTCTTCCTGCCCAGCGCGGCAGCAGCGGCGGCGGCCGTGGCAGCGGTGTTTGTCGCCATGCCGCAGCAGGCCATCGTCAGCGCCGATTCGGGCAAGCCAGCCGCGCAGGTAGCCGTGGTCAGCGTGCCTTCGGCTATCTCGACCGTGGCCAGCAGCACGGGGGGCAACGCAACGCCTCCCAATGCGGCCCAGGGCAGCGCATTGGCACAGCAGGGGGAAGTCAAGCGCGATCCGCGTATCGACGAATACCTGTTTGCCCACCAGCGTTTCTCGCAGCCGCTCAATTCGGCGCAGTACACGCGCTCGGCAGCATTTTCTGTTGACACCAACAAGTAAGATGCCGAGAGCGGGGCGATTGCTTGACGCAGTCGCGCCTGTCCGTTCCTCCGCACTGTCCGTCCTTGTCGACGGCAGTGCGGCGCTTCTAGCATCAGCAGAAGTTGTCGCCCGACCTGGTTCCAGCGTTGCGGCGTTTCTCCATTTGAAGGTCTATCATTGCTGCCTCGGCTTGCGACGGCATGCCGTGCGCCAGCGCGTTCGTGTGGCGCATCGATGCGGGTGTTGTTTTCGTCGTCTATCGGCCGCCTACGTGGCTGTCGCGGACCTCGATCTCGATACCGCGAGGGCCGCTTCCTGGGTAGTACGGTGATAGATTGTTTTTCCGGTTTCCCATCCGATCGAGTTGAAAACCAAGCAGAAGAAGAGAAAGATTCCATGATGCGACTGAACAAGACCCGTTTCACCCGTGCCTTGCTGGCAGCTTCCGTGTTTGCCGGCGTGCCGCTGGCGCAAGCCGCGCCAGCTGCTTCGCCCGCCGTGGTGGCACCCAGCGTGGCTGCCTTGCCCGATTTTGCCGATATCGTCGATCGTACCGGGCCGGGTGTGGTCAATATTCGTACCACCGAGCGCGTGCGTGGCAATGCGCAGGCGCAGGGCGGGATGGATGATCCCGAGATGCAGGAATTCTTCCGGCGCTTCTTCGGTATTCCGATCCCGCGCCAGCAGCAGCCCGGTACCCCCCGTGGCGGCAACGGCAAGCAGGGCCAGCAGGAAGAGGTTCCGCGTGGGGTGGGCTCCGGCTTCATCATCTCGGGCGACGGTTTCATCCTGACCAATGCCCATGTGGTCGAGGGGGCCAGCGAGGTCTACGTCACCTTGACCGACAAGCGTGAATTCAAGGCCCGCATCGTCGGTTCCGATACGCGTACCGATGTGGCCGTGTTGAAAATCGACGGCAGCAACCTGCCGCGACTGACCATGGGCGACTCCGACAAGATCCGCGCCGGCGAATGGGTGCTGGCGATCGGCTCGCCGTTTGGCCTGGAAAACACCGTGACCGCCGGCATCGTCTCGGCCAAGGCGCGCGATACCGGCGACTACCTGCCCTTGATCCAGACCGACGTTGCCGTCAATCCCGGCAATTCGGGCGGCCCGTTGATCAACCTCAAGGGCGAGGTGATCGGAATCAACTCGCAGATCTACAGCCGGTCCGGCGGCTTCATGGGCATCTCGTTCGCGGTACCCATCGATGAAGCGTTGCGTGTGGCCGACCAGCTCAAGGCCAGCGGTCGCGTCACGCGCGGACGTATTGGCGTACAGATCGGTGAAGTCACCAAGGACGTGGCCGAGTCGCTCGGCTTGGCGCGCGCCCAGGGTGCGTTGGTGCAGCGGGTCGAGCCGGGTGGGCCGGCGGAGAAGGGTGGACTGGAGGCCGGTGACATCATCCTCAAGTTCAATGGTACCGCCATCGAGCGCCCCAGTGACCTGCCGCGCATGGTCGGCGCGACCAAGCCGGGTGCCAAGGCGACGGTCAGCGTCTGGCGCAAGGGTAGTGCGCGCGATGTTTCGCTGACGGTGGTCGAGCTCGAGGCCGACAAGCCGGCCAAGCCGGCCGAAGAGAAGAAGGCCAAGCCCGACAATGCCCCCAACGCCCTTGGCCTGATCGTCAGCGACCTGTCAGACGCCCAGAAGAAGGAGCTCAAGACCGACAGCGGTGTCCTGGTCGAATCGGCAACCGGTGCGGCTGCGGCCGCCGGTATCCGTCCGGGTGACGTGGTGCAGCGCCTCAACGAGGTCGATATCGCCGACGCCAAGCAATTCAACCAGTTGGTGTCCAAGCTCGATAGCAAGAAGCGTGCGGCAGTGCTGGTGCGGCGCGGCGATTCGTCGCAGTTCGTGCCCTTGCGTCCGAACGGCGGCAATTAAGCCCTGGTATCAGGCTATCGAGGCCGCATGCCATGTGCATGCGGCCTCGTTTCATCTGCAGGAGGCAATATGCGACCGGCCCGTTTTGTCATCTATTCACGCAGCTATTGCCATCTATGCGATGACATGAGGGATGCGTTGCTGGCTCGCTTCGGATTGGCCCAGGACCAGGTCGAGATGGTCGACGTCGACGCCGACGCCGCGCTCGAGGCACAGTACGACGAGCTCGTTCCGGTATTGATGGGACGGGGCGTGGACGGCAGCATGAGCAGGCTGTGCCATCACTTTCTCGATCCGGCCGCGGTGCAGGGCTTCATGCAAGCGAACGGCTGAGGCGAAGTTTCGAGTGTCGTTGGCACAGGTGATGGTGGGGTCGACAATATTTCCTTTTGTCAATACTTGTCGATTGCCAGTGCAAGCAGGGCAGTATGCCTATGGGGAAAGTCGGATTCCGGGGCCGAATTCCGGTAGAATGCGGGGTCGAACAAGCTGTTGCAAAGGCGCTCGGCCGGGACTGCTCCCGCACCTGGGCGCCTTTTTTCATCGTTTCCCCGTCTGTTAATGAACAATATCCGTAATTTCTCGATCATCGCTCACATCGATCACGGCAAGTCCACGCTGGCCGATCGCATCATCCAGCTCTGTGGCGGCCTCTCCAACCGCGAAATGGAAGCGCAAGTGCTGGATTCGATGGACATCGAGCGCGAACGCGGCATCACCATCAAGGCCCAGACTGCCGCCCTGTCCTATAAGGCGCGCGATGGCCAGGTCTATAACCTCAACCTGATCGATACCCCGGGCCACGTCGACTTCAGCTACGAAGTCAGTCGCTCCTTGTCGGCCTGCGAGGGCGCGCTGCTGGTGGTCGATGCCTCCCAGGGCGTGGAGGCGCAAACGGTCGCCAACTGCTACACCGCGCTGGAGCTGGGGGTCGAGGTGGTACCGGTGCTCAACAAGATCGACCTGCCATCGGCCGACCCCGACAACGCCAAGAACGAGATCGAGGAAGTCATCGGCATCGACGCCTCCGACGCCACTCCCTGTTCGGCCAAGACCGGCCTGGGCGTGGAAGACGTGCTCGAAGCCATCGTGGCCAAGGTGCCCTCTCCCAAGGGCGACGTCGATGCACCGCTGCAGGCCCTGATCATCGATTCCTGGTTCGACAACTACGTCGGTGTGGTCATGCTGGTGCGTATCGTCAACGGCACCCTGCGCCCCAAGGACAAGATCCTGTTCATGGCCACCGGCGCGCAGCACCTGACCGAAAGCATCGGCGTGTTCACGCCCAAGTCGCAGTCGCGCGAAAGCCTCACCGCCGGCCAGGTCGGCTTTGTCATCGCCGGCATCAAGGAGCTCAAGTCGGCCAAGGTGGGTGACACCGTGACCCTGGTGGGCAAGCCGGCAGCGGCACCGCTGCCTGGTTTCAAGGAAGTCCAGCCGCAGGTGTTCGCCGGCCTGTTCCCGGTCGAGGCCAACCAGTACGATGCGCTGCGCGACTCGCTCGAGAAGCTCAAGCTCAACGATGCCGCGCTGATGTACGAGCCAGAGGTATCGCAGGCGCTGGGCTTCGGTTTCCGCTGCGGCTTCCTGGGCCTGCTGCACATGGAAATCGTGCAGGAGCGCCTGGAGCGCGAGTTCGACATGGACCTGATCACCACCGCGCCGACCGTGGTCTACGAGGTGCAGATGCGCGACGGCACGATGTTGATGGTGGACAACCCGTCGAAGATGCCCGAGGTGTCCAAGATCGAGGAGATCCGCGAGCCGATCGTCACGGTCAACCTCTACATGCCGCAAGAGTACGTGGGATCGGTCATCACCCTGTGCACGCAAAAGCGCGGGGTGCAGATGAACATGAGCTACCACGGCAGGCAGGTGCAGCTGACCTACGAAATGCCGATGGCCGAGATCGTGCTGGATTTCTTCGATCGCCTCAAGTCGACCTCGCGCGGCTATGCATCGATGGATTACGAGTTCAAGGAATACCGTGCCGCCGACGTGGTCAAGGTCGACATGCTGATCAACAGCGAAAAGGTCGATGCCCTGGCCATCATCGTGCACCGGGCTGCAGCGCAGTTCCGGGGGCGTGCGGTGGCGGCCAAGATGCGTGAGCTGATCCCGCGCCAGATGTTCGACGTGGCGATCCAGGCCGCCATTGGCGCCACCATCATCTCGCGCGAAAACGTCAAGGCGCTGCGCAAGAACGTGCTGGCCAAGTGCTATGGCGGCGACATCAGCCGCAAGCGCAAGCTGCTCGAGAAACAGAAGGCGGGCAAGAAGCGCATGAAGCAGGTCGGCTCGGTGGAAATCCCGCAAGAGGCTTTCCTGGCAATCTTACAAGTGGAAGATAAATAACATGCAGGCACTGTTGGGCAACTTCGCATTGATTCTGTTTGTATTGATGGTGGTCACCGGTATCGTCTGGTTCGCCGATGTATTCTTTCTTGCCAAGCAGCGCCGCGCCCGCGCCGACGCTGCGCTGGCAGAGTTCGATGCCCGCGCGGCGCGCCTGTCGGCCGATGGCGTACGCGCCGATGCCGCCACCGCCGGCGGTCGTGCCGAACTGCAGGCCCGCTTGCTCAAGCAACCGGCCTGGATCGAATACTCGGGCAGCTTCTTCCCGGTCATCGCCCTCGTGTTCTGCCTGCGTTCCTTCCTCTACGAACCATTCAAGATCCCGTCGGCGTCGATGGTGCCAACGCTGCTGGTGGGCGACCTGATCCTGGTGAACAAATTCACCTACGGTATCCGGCTGCCGATCATCAACAAGAAGATCATCGAGATGAACCAGCCGCAACGCGGCGATGTGATGGTGTTCAAGTATCCCAAGGACCTGACGGTCGACTACATCAAGCGGGTCGTCGGTGTGCCTGGTGATAAAATAGTCTATAAAAACAAGCGCTTAACGGTGAATGGTGAAGAAATTTCTTATAAACCGTTGCCGGATTATCTGGACGAGGAAAATCTGGCGTACTATAAGCAATGGCAGGAAAACCTGACCGGCGTGGAGCACAAGATCCTCACCGATGATCGTGCGCCAAATTTCGTGCCCAATCCCGATGCGTTCCCGCATCATGAGCTGTGCACCTACAACGCCGACGGTTTTGCCTGCACCGTACCGCCAGGCGAGTACTTCATGATGGGCGATAACCGCGACAACAGCCTGGACAGCCGCTATTGGGGCTTCGTCCCGGACCAGAACATCGTCGGCCGAGCCTTCTTCGTCTGGATGAACCTGGGTAACCTGAAGCGGATCGGCGCTTTCAAGTAACAAGCCGTATCCTGATCAAGCAGTTTCCATCGAGCATTTTTTGCAGTGGAGGCAAACGCCTGAAGGGACGTCTGGACTGGCCGGATCGCCATCGTACTGCGGCAACGCGGGACGGCGATGACCGGCCCGAATGACGGATGAACAAATGGATCCTCAACTCTTGCAACATCGGCTAGGCCACACCTTCAAGGATGCTTCATTGTTGCAGCAGGCCTTGACGCACCGTAGCCATAGCGCCTTGCATAATGAGCGGCTGGAGTTTCTTGGCGATTCGATCTTGAACTGTGTCGTGGCATCGCTGCTGTTCGACCGCTACGACAAGATCGACGAAGGTGACCTCTCACGCCTGCGCGCCAACCTGGTCAAGCAGCAATCCCTCTACGAAATCGCCCAGCGCCTGGAATTGTCCCAGTTCTTGCGACTGGGCGAGGGCGAGCTCAAGTCGGGCGGTTTTCGCCGCCCTTCGATCCTGGCCGATACGCTCGAGGCCCTGTTCGGCGCGATCTTCCTGGATTCCGGCTTCGAAGCGGCACGCGATGTGATCCAGGCGCTATATTTGCCGGTACTGGACCATGTCGATCCGCGTACCCTGGGCAAGGACGCCAAGACGCTGCTGCAGGAATTCCTGCAGGGCAAGAAGATCCCGCTGCCACAATACAACGTGATCGCCACCCACGGGGCGGCCCATAACCAGGAGTTCGAGATCGAATGCCTGGTACCCAAGCTCGATATCCAGGTGTTCGGCACCGGCGGCAGTCGACGCGCGGGCGAGCAGGCCGCGGCCAAGCTGGCGCTCGAAGCGGTCCAGCTGGCGCTGGTCAAGAGCCCGGCCACTACCCGCAAGCCGCGCGCCCGTACCGCCCAGCTGAAGCTGGCCGGTATCGCCACCATCCAGCCGGATGCGCCGGTCGAGCCGGACGAGGCGGTCGCCCGCGGCAATCGCCCCGAGGCCATCGAACGCGGCGCCGCTCGCACCCCCAAGAATGACCTGGTGGATAAGGCCGAGCGCGCCGAAAAAGCGGACAAGGCCGACAAGATGGACAAGGCCGAGAAACCCGAAAAGGCCGAAAAGATCGAAAAAGCCGAGGGCGACAAACCTGCCAAGCCCGCCAAGCAAGCCCATCCACCGGCCAAGCAGGAAGGCCGCCATGACCCCGTGGCGGCAGAACCCATCTCGGCAGCCGCGGCTGCCACGCAATCGAAGACAGCATGACTGATTCCCCCATGACCGGCACTGCGCCGGCGCCCGCGGCCGACGACTATCGTTGCGGCTATATCGCCATCATCGGCCGCCCCAACGTGGGCAAGTCGACCTTGATGAATGCCCTGGTGGGCGCCAAGGTCAGCATCACCTCGCGCAAGGCCCAGACCACGCGCCATCGTATTACCGGCATCCAGACACTCGACAATACCCAGTTCGTCTATATCGACACCCCGGGTTTCCAGACACGCCACAGCAACGCCCTCAACAAGACCCTCAACCGGACCGTCACCAGCACCTTGACGGCCGCTGACGTGATCCTGTTCGTGATCGAGGCTGGCACTTTCGGCCCGGCCGACCAGCTGGTGCTCGACCTGGTGCCGCCCTCGGTGCCGTGCATCCTGGTGCTCAACAAGTCCGATCGCAGCAAGGACAAGGCCGCGCTGATGCCGTTCGCCCAGGAAGTGGCGTCGCATCGCGACTTTACCGCCGTGGTGCCGGTGTCGGCCAAGCAGCGTTTCCAGCTGGACCGCCTGCAGGAAGAAATTCGCCGTCACCTGCCCAACAATCCGCCGATGTTCGACGAAGACGACATCACCGACCGCAGCGAGAAATTCCTCGCCTCCGAGATCGTGCGCGAGAAGGTGTTTCGCTACGTCGGCGAGGAATTGCCCTATACCAGTACCGTGGTGCTCGAGAAATTCGAGCAGGAAGGCAACCTGCGCCGCATCTTCGCCGCCATCCTGGTCGAACGCGACAACCACAAGGCCATGGTAATCGGCCAGAAGGGTGCGCGCCTGAAAGAAATCTCGACCCAGGCGCGGCTCGACATGGAGCGTTTGTTCGGCGGTCCGGTCTATCTCGAGATCTGGGTCAAGGTCAAATCGGGCTGGGCCGACAACGAAGCCGGCCTGCGCGCCTACGGCTACGAGTAAGCTCGCCCGCCGCCGGGCCCATCATCGTCGGTATTGCAGTTCAACGCATCCAGGACATCCATGACTACCGTGCTCTCCGAATCCCAACTGGTCGCGCCGGTGCAGGCAGAACAGGGAGTCGTCGCCCGTACCGGCACGCCCACCCGCAAGCCGCGTGCGGCCGGCGGCCCCGCACGCGGGCGCAGCAGCCCACTCGAGAAAGAACACAAGGTGCAGGCGCAGCCTGGCTTTGTGCTGCACAGCTACCCCTACAAGGAAACCAGCCTGATCATCGACGTGCTTACGCGCGACCATGGTCGGGTCGCGCTGGTGGCCAAGGGCGCCAAGCGCCCGCATTCCAAGTTGCGGGGTGCCTTGCAGACCTTCCAGCCGCTCTCGCTGTCGTGGAGCGGCAAGTCCGAGATGCGCACGTTGACCGAGGCCGAATGGGTGGGCGGCTTGTTGCCGCTGGAAAAATCGGCGCTGCTGTGCGGTTTCTACCTCAACGAATTGCTGGTCAAGCTGCTGGCGCGCGAGGATGCGCATCCGGCGCTGTTCGACCACTACGTGGCCACGCTCAACAAGCTGGCTCATGGCGAGAACGCACCCATCGTGCTGCGCCAGTTCGAACGCGCCCTGCTGCGCCAGACCGGGGTGGCCGGCAACTGGGGCCACTGCACGCTCAGCAATCGGCCGGTGCAGCCTGGCGCTACCTATGTGGTCGACCCGGAACACGGCACCCGTCCCGAGCGGTTGTCCGACCGTGCGCCGAAGGTCTCGGGCAAGACGCTGCTGGATATGGAGCGGGAAGACTACAGCGATCCCACCACGCAGTTGCAGAGCAAGTTCCTGATGCGTTACCTGCTGGCGCACCACCTGGGAAATGCCCAGCTCAACACGCGTCAGATCCTGATCGACCTGATGCAGCTGTGAACCCGCTTTCGATGTGGCGCCGGCGATCTTGCCTGGTCGCGCCACGCGCGCATTTCACCCACTGAACCGACATACCATGAGTTACCTGCAGCCCGCCGGCCCGACCATTGAACTGGGCATCAACATCGATCACGTGGCTACCTTGCGCAACGCGCGCGGCACCGCCTATCCGGACCCGATCAGGGCCGCGCTGGAGGCCGAGCAGGCCGGCGCCGACGCCATTACGCTGCACCTGCGCGAAGACCGGCGCCACATTCGCGATGCCGACGTGCGGGCGATTCGTCCGCTGCTCACTACGCGGATGAACCTGGAAGCGGCCGTGACCAGCGAAATGCTCGACTTCGCCTGCGTCATCGCACCACAGGATGTCTGCCTGGTGCCCGAAAAGCGCACCGAGATCACTACCGAAGGCGGGCTCGATGTGGTTGGGCATTTCACTCAGGTGCAGGCCGCCGTGCGTCAATTGCAGCAACAGGGCATCCGCGTCTCGCTGTTCATCGATGCCGAACCCGACCAGATCCGAGCCGCCGCCGAGGCGGGCGCGCCGGTCATCGAGTTGCATACCGGGCGTTATGCCGATGCCCACGACCAGAGCGAGCAGGCGCTCGAACTCGAACGCATCCGCAGCGGCGTGCTGCAAGGCGTGCGCCACGGGCTCAAGGTCAATGCAGGGCATGGCTTGCACTACACCAATGTGCAGGCCATCGCGGCCATCGAGGACATCGCCGAACTCAATATCGGTCACGCCGTCGTGGCGCAGTCGGTATTTGCCGGCTGGCGCAACGCGGTGGCCGACATGAAGGCCATCATGGTCAAGGCGCGCATCGATGCCATCGGCCGCTCTGCCCGGAACGAAAAATGATCTACGGCATCGGCACCGACATCCTCCAGATCTCGCGCGTGCAGGCGGCGTTGCAGCGGCATGGCGACCGTTTCGCCGAGCGCATCCTGGGGCCGGAAGAGCTGCAGAAGTACCTGCGCCGCAAGGCCAAGGTCGAAGCGCGCGGCATACGCTTCCTGGCGACCCGCTTTGCCGCCAAGGAAGCCTTTTCGAAGGCCATCGGCATGGGCATGCGCATGCCCATGACCTGGCGCTCCATGCAGGTGCTCAACGCGCCCAGCGGCAAGCCGGTGGCGCAGTGCAGCGGGGCCTTGCAGGAGTGGATGACGCACCAGGGGCTCACGGCCCAGGTCAGCATCACCGATGAGGCCGAATACGCCGTGGCCTTCGTCATCGTGGAGAAATCATGAACCCGCTCGGCCCCGTCATGCTCGATGTGGTCGGCACCACGCTCGACCAGGCAGACACGGCGCGCATTGCCCACCGCCTGACCGGCGGCGTGATCCTGTTCGCCCGCAATTTCCAGGACCGCGCGCAACTGTTGGCGTTGACCTCGGCCATTCGCGCCGTGCGTGCCGATGTGATCATTGCGGTCGATCACGAAGGCGGCCGTGTGCAGCGTTTCCGTACCGATGGCTTCACGCGCCTGCCGGCCATGGGGCGCCTGGGCCAGCTGTGGGATAGCGATGTCCTGCAGGCCACCCGCATGGCGACGGCCACCGGCTATGTGCTGGCGGCCGAATTGCGCGCCTGCGGCGTGGACCTGTCGTTCACGCCAGTGCTCGATCTCGACTATGGCGAATCGACCGTGATCGGCGACCGCGCCTTCCACCGCGATCCGCGGGTGGTCACCTTGCTGGCCAAGAGCCTCAACCATGGCCTGGCATTGGCGGGCATGGCCAACTGCGGCAAGCATTTTCCCGGGCATGGTTTCGTTGCCGCCGATTCGCACGTCGCCATTCCGGTCGACGAGCGTGAGCTGGAGCAGATCCTGGGCCAAGACGCCACCCCCTACGACTGGCTCGGCATGAGCCTGGCCGCGGTGATGCCGGCGCACGTGATCTACCCGAAGGTCGATGCGCAACCGGCCGGCTTCTCGCGCAAGTGGCTGTCGATGTTGCGCCAGCGCTTTGCGTTCCAGGGCGTCATCTTCAGCGACGACCTCAGCATGCACGGCGCCAGCGTCGCCGGTGGCGCGCTCGACGCCGCGCGCGCCGCGCTTGATGCCGGCTGCGACGTGGCGCTGATCTGCAATTCGCCGCACAAGGCCGACCAGATCCTGGCCGGGCTCGACGACGCCATCGACGCTGCCTCGGCCGCGCGCCTGGCCGCACTCAAGCCGGGCGCCGCCGCCCTCGACTGGGACGCGCTGCAGCGCGAGCCGCGTTACCAGGCCGCGCGCGCATTGGTGTCGTCGCTCTAGGCCGTCCCGTCGCCAGTTGCCGCCATGTCCGACGCCATCGACACCCGCTTGCCCGATCCGCGCGAACTCGTGCTGGAAACGGTTGCCCGCCTGCCGCACCTGCCCGGCGTCTATCGCTACTTCGACGCGCAGGACAACGTGCTCTACGTGGGCAAGGCGCGCGATCTCAAGAAGCGGGTGTCGAGCTATTTCCAGAAGACCCTGACCAGCCCGCGCATCGCCATGATGGTCGAGCGC
Source organism: Herbaspirillum sp. YR522 (assembly GCF_000282575.1). Lineage (GTDB taxonomy): Bacteria > Pseudomonadota > Gammaproteobacteria > Burkholderiales > Burkholderiaceae_D > Herbaspirillum. The sequence goes on from NZ_AKJA01000051.1 coordinate 37,742, forward strand.
ATCGCTCGCCTTGAAACCACGGTCACCCGCAGCGAAGCCGAAGCGCTGCTGCTGGAAAACAACCTGATCAAGACGCTGCGTCCGCGCTTCAATATCCTGTTTCGCGACGACAAGTCGTATCCGTACCTGAAGATCACCGGGCATGCCTACCCGCGCATGGCCTACTATCGCGGCGCGGTCGACAAGCGCAACCAGTATTTCGGCCCTTTCCCCAACGCCAGCGCGGTCAAGGAATCGATCCAGATCCTGCAGAAGGTGTTCTTGCTGCGCACCTGCGAGGACACCGTTTTCGCCAATCGCACGCGGCCTTGCCTGCTGCACCAGATCCACCGCTGCAGCGCTCCTTGCGTGAAGCTGATCGACACCGAAAGCTACGCCATCGATGTCGAGAATGCCTCCAAGTTCTTGCGCGGCCGGCAGAACGAAGTGATGCAGGCACTGGAGCAGAAGATGCACGCCTTCGCCGCCGATCTCAAGTTCGAGCAGGCCGCTGCCGTGCGCGACCAGATAGGTTCGCTCTCCAGCGTGCTGCACCAGCAGAGCATGGAAACGGTCAGCGACGCCGATATCGATGTGATCGCGGTGGTGGTGCAGGGCGGTCGCGCCTGCGTCAACCTGGCCATGGTACGGGGCGGCCGGCACCTGGGGGATCGCGCGTATTTCCCGACCCACGTCGACGATGCGCTGGCCACCGGCGAAGACAGTCTCGAGGTCGAGGTACTCAAGGCCTTCATGGCGCAGCACTACATCGACAAGTTCATCCCGTCGGCTCTCATCGTGGGCACCGAGTTCGACGATCCGGCGCTGATGGTGGCGCTCATGGAGCAGTGCGGGCATCGTATCGCGCTGACCTTCCAGCCGCAGGGCCAGCGACGCCAATGGCTGGAGATGGCCAGCAAGGGCGCCGAGCTGTCACTGGCGCGCCTGTTGGCCGAGCAGGGTTCGCAACAGTCGCGCACCCGCGCGCTGGCCGACGTGCTCGAGCTGGAGACCGAAGACCTCGACAGCCTGCGCGCCGAATGTTTCGACATCAGCCACACCCAGGGCGAGGCGACCCAGGCCTCATGCGTGGTGTTCCACCATCACGCCATGCAGAACGGCGAATACCGTCGCTACAACATCAACGACATCACGCCCGGCGACGACTACGCGGCCATGCGCCAGGTGTTGATGCGCCGTTACGAAAAGGTCGCCAACGGCGACGGCGTGATGCCCGACATCGTCCTCATCGATGGCGGCCGTGGGCAGGTCGAGATGGCACGCCAGGTACTCACCGAGCTGGGCCTGGACATCGGACTCATCGTCGGCGTGGCCAAGGGCGAGGGGCGCAAGGTCGGGCTGGAGACATTGATCTTCGCCGACGGCCGTGCCCCGCGGGAACTGGGCAAGGAATCGGCGGCACTGATGCTGATTGCCCAGATTCGCGACGAGGCGCACCGCTTTGCCATTACCGGCATGCGGGCCAAGCGGGCGCGGGCGCGCCAGAGTTCGCGCCTGGAAGAAATCGAAGGCATCGGCGCCAAGCGGCGCCAACGCCTGCTGGTGCGTTTCGGCGGCTTGCGGGGGGTGGCCGACGCCAGCATCGACGACCTGGCCTCGGTCGACGGCATCTCGCGCCAGCTGGCCGAACAGATCTACCGCCAACTGCATTGAGGCAGGCAGGGCGGGGCGCTGCCGGCGCGTGCCTATAGCATGCGACTACCGCGGCACGCCGCAGCCTGGCGACTCTGCTACTATTCGTTAAATTTTTTTTGTGTACGCCGCACCCTCGAACAAAGACGTATGCCTTTCAATATTCCCATTTTGCTGACCTGGTTGCGGGTTGCCCTGATTCCGCTGGTGGTCGGCGTGTTCTATCTTCCCGAACTGGGACTATCGCGCTACGAACAGGGCATCGCTTCGACCGTGATATTCGTGGTCGCCGCGCTCACCGACTGGTTCGACGGTTTCCTGGCACGCCGCTGGAACCAGACCTCGGCCTTCGGCGCCTTCCTTGATCCGGTCGCCGACAAGCTCATGGTGACCGGCGCGTTGCTGGTGCTGGTGCACCTGGGGCGGGTGCACCCGGTGATCGCCTTCATCATCATCGGGCGCGAGATCGCCATCTCGGCACTGCGTGAATGGATGGCGCAGCTGGGCGCTTCCAAGTCGGTGGCGGTCAGTTCGCTGGGCAAGATCAAGACCACCGCGCAGATGATCGCCATTCCCATGCTGCTGTACTACGACTGGCTGTTCGGCGTCATCGACACCCGCCTGTGGGGCGCGGTGCTGTTGCTCGTCGCGGCCGTGCTGACGGTCTGGTCGATGCTGTATTACCTGCGTCGCGCGATGCCGTTGATACGAAAAGTGCAGGAAATTAATAAATAATGTTGACAATTTCCAACGGGGGCCTATAATGGCGCTCTGTTGTTGATGCGGGAGTAGCTCAGTTGGTAGAGCGATACCTTGCCAAGGTATAGGTCGAGAGTTCGAGCCTCTTCTCCCGCTCCAGGTTACTTGGAAAAAAGGAAGCCTTATAAAGCTTCCTTTTTTTATTGTAGAAAGTGAGCGCACATCAACGATGCAGTCCAGCGATGCTGGGGCCAAATCGAAAAAAGATGTTTGCAAACGATACGTGTTTTAGGTAGTATGCGTGTCCCCAAGGCGGGGTAGCAAAGTGGTTATGCAGCGGCCTGCAAAGCCGTGTACGCCGGTTCGATCCCGACCCCCGCCTCCAGAACAATACTCCATGCGGGAGTAGCTCAGTTGGTAGAGCGATACCTTGCCAAGGTATAGGTCGAGAGTTCGAGCCTCTTCTCCCGCTCCAGTTTTGAAGGTGAAGTAGTTGGCGTTACTTCACTTGTTTTACCCAGCTTTATGCGGGAGTAGCTCAGTTGGTAGAGCGATACCTTGCCAAGGTATAGGTCGAGAGTTCGAGCCTCTTCTCCCGCTCCATAAAGAAAAAGGAAGCCTTCGGGCTTCCTTTTTTCATTTCCGGCCCCCTTGCCAGCTATCGCGCAGGCCACTGCGCGGCCGGTTGTCAACAGCGTTGCAACGTTGTCGAATAGTGAATTTCCTGATTGCCCCCGCCAGTTTTCCCGTCTACATTGGCGAATGCCGTTATCGCAGGCCAATCCATTCAATTCGGGGGAACGATGGACACTTTTCAGCAGGAAATCGATGAGCGCACCAATCTGACTGCAAACAACAAGTTCGAACTGCTGCTGTTTCGGCTGGGGACCGATCCACACGGCGAGCGTTCGGAACTGTTCGGCATCAATGTCTTCAAGATCCGCGAGATCGTACCGATGCTGACCATCAACAAGCCTGCCGGCACCCAGTCGCCGATGTTGGGCGTGGTCAATATCCGCGACCAGATCATTTCGGTGATCGACCTGCCGGCCGTGGTCGGATGCGTGCCCAAGACCGGCCTCAACATCCTGCTGGTGACCGAGTATGCCCGTAGCACGCAGGCCTTCGCGGTGGAATCCGTGGAAGAAATCGTGCGCCTGGAATGGAGCAATGTCCTGTCGGCCGAATCCAGCGCCGGCGGCAACTTCGTGACCAGCATCGCCAGGCTGGACGACGACCGGGACAACACCCGGCTGGCCCAGGTGCTGGATGTGGAGCAGATCCTGCACGAAATCATGCCGACCGACCGCAACTTCAAGGTCGACAGCCTGGACGATCTGATCCAGCGCGCCATCAAGCCCGGTGCGGTGGTGATCGCCGCCGACGACTCGAAGGTGGCGCGCAACCTGATCGAAAAGGGCCTGCACGAACTCAAGCTCAATTTCGAGATGTACAAGACCGGCAAGGAAGCGTGGCAGCGGGTGCAAGCGCTGGCCCAGGAGGCGCGTGCCGCGCGGCTGCCGATCTCGGACAAGATCTCGTTCGTGCTGACCGACCTCGAGATGCCTGAAATGGATGGCTTCACCTTCACCCGCAATATCAAGAACGAAGATTTCCTCAAGAATCTTCCGGTGATCATCCACTCGTCCCTGACCGGTTCGGCCAATGAAGACCACGTCAAGCGAGTCGGTGCCGATGCCTACGTGGCGAAGTTCGACATCACGGAAATGGGGCAGACCATTTCCGATATCCTGCGCATGATCATCGCCAAGGCGCCGCGCACCTGAACACCGCTTGATCCTCGCTTTGCCAGGAGCCTCCTTGGAGGCTCTTTTCACGTCTGATCACTTATACTGTGCGCTGTTTCGACCAAGCGGTCCCCAGCCCGGTATGCCATGCAGATTCCCTCCATCCCCTTCATCGACGACGATGCGCTGGCCGCACGCCTGGACCAGCTCATCGACCACAAGACCAAGCCACGCGGCAGCCTGGGCGTGCTCGAGCGCCTGGCGCGCCAGATCGGCCTGGTGCAGGGCAGCGACCGGCCTTCGGTACGCCAGGCGGCCATCGTGGTGTGTGCCGGTGACCACGGCGTGACCGCCGAAGGGGTCTCGGCCTATCCGCAAAGCGTCACCTGGCAGATGGTCGAGAACTTCCTGGCAGGGGGCGCGGCAATCAATGTCTTCGCGCGCCAGCACGATTGCGCCTTGACCATCGTCGACGCCGGCGTCAATCACGATTTCGGCCCACGCGCCGGCCTGCTCGATCGCAAGCTTGCACCCGGCACCCGCAATTTCTGCCAACAGCCGGCCATGAGCCGCGCCCAGTGCGAGCTAGCCATGCAGCATGGCATGGACCTGGTCGATACCTTCGAGGGCAATGTGCTGGGTTTTGGCGAGATGGGGATCGGCAATACCACCGCCGCGGCTGCCCTGATGGCCATGTTCACCGGCATCGCCGTGGGCGAGTGCGTCGGCGCCGGCACCGGCCTGGATGCGCAGGGCATCGAACACAAGCGGCAGGTGATCGAGCGCGCATTGCAGCTGCATCGCCACGCCAGCGATCCGGTGGACCGCCTGGCCGCGGTGGGCGGCTTCGAGATCGCCTTCATCGCTGGCGCCATGCTGCGGGCGGCACAGCGACGCCATGTGCTGCTCATCGATGGTTTCATCGTTACCTCGGCCTTGCTGGTGGCCAGTGCCTTGCAGCCGGCGCTGCTCGACTACTGCGTGTTCTCGCACTGCTCCGACGAGGCCGGCCACCGTCGCATGCTCGATCATCTCGGCGCGCGGGCCTTGATGCAGCTGGACCTGCGCCTGGGCGAGGGCACCGGTAGCGCGCTGGCGTTGCCCTTGCTGCGTTCGGCCACGGCATTCCTGGCCGAGATGGCTACATTTTCATCGGCCAGTGTGAGCCAGCGTCATGCGTGATCGTCCCGACCCCGCGCCGGGGCGGCCAGGCGTCGTGCACCAGGTACGCCTGTTTTTCATCGCACTGCAATTCTTCACCCGGCTGCCGATCCCGCGGGCGGTAGGCTTTCAACCCGAGTGGCTGCAGCAGGCGACCCGGTATTTTCCGCTGGTGGGTTGGGTGGTGGCGTGGGTGACGGCACTGGTCTATCTGCTGGCGGTACAGTTCTGGCCGCAGACGGTGGCGGTGCTGCTGTCGACGGCCGCCGGCATCTGGCTCACCGGTGCCTTTCACGAGGACGGCCTGGCCGATGTCTGCGACGGCCTGGGCGGCACCGCCTCGCGTGAACGGGCGCTCGAGATCATGCGCGACTCGCGCCTGGGCACCTATGGCGTGATCGGTATCGGCCTGCTGCTGGCGACCAAGATCGCCAGCCTCGATGCGATGCTGCCGTTGCAGTTGCTGGCGGCGTTGGGCATGGCGCATCCGCTGTCGCGCTGGCTGGCCAGCTGCCTGATCTGGCGCCTGCGGTACGTGCGCCAGGAGGGGCGGGCCAAGCCGATGGCCCAGCACATGAGCGGTGCCAGTTTCCTGCTGGCGACCTGCTTTGCCATCGTGCCGTTGGCCTTCTGTCTCGGGCTGGGGCTGATGGCATGGCAGCGCATCGTCGCCGGCATGCTGTGTGCGGTATTGGTCACTGCCTGGCTGGCGCGGCTGTTCGTACGGCGCCTGGGCGGTTATACCGGCGACTGCCTGGGCGCGGTCCAGCAATTGAGCGAAGCTGCTTTTTACCTGGGCGCACTGGCGACGGCGCCCGGGTTCATGGACAACTGAATCGATGAATCTGCACCTGGTGCGCCATCCGGCGCCTATCCTCGACAAGAGCTATTGCTACGGCCGCAGCGACATCGCCGTGGCGCCCGAGACGCTGGCGTTGTGTTGCGAACGGGTCAGTCGATTGCTGCCTTCGCCGGTGCTGCTGTGGACCAGTCCGCTGCAGCGCTGCGCCGACCTGGCGCTGGCATTGGCCACCACGCTGGGCATGAGCGAGCTCGGCGTCGACGCCGACCTGCAGGAGATGGATTTCGGCACCTGGGAGTTGCGGGCCTGGGACGACATCGCCTGGGACGAAGTGGAGGCGTGGAACCGCGACCTGCTGCATCACGCCCCTGGTGGCGGCGAGACTTTGCTGGCGATGGCAGCTCGCGTGTGGCGCTGTTTCGATGCATTGCGCCACCAGCCGGACGCCGACTGCGCCGTGGTCAGCCATGGTGGCCCGATCCGCCTGCTGCGGGCGTGCGCGGCCTGGCATGCCGAGCATGACGCCAAGCACGCCGATACGCCGGTCGCACCCGATGCGCGCGCGCTGGAGGCGATCGCCTTGCGTGCCGTGGCCGACAAGCGCGACATCGCCTTTGGAGAAGTCATCACGCTGACGCTGGCGCCGCCGCGCTAGCGGCCTTCCAGGCGCTGCCATTCCACCGCGAACTTGATCAGCTCCGCCTGGCCGTCGATGGCCAGCTTGCGCTTGATGTTGAGGCGATGGGTCTCCACCGTGCGCACGCTCAGGTCCAGCTCGCGCGCAATATGCTTGTTGGATTCGCCATTGGCAATGTGCTTGAGCACCTCGCGTTCGCGCAGCGTGAGCAGGTCGCGTTGCGGCAAGGGCTCGCCGAGCTGGCCGGCCAGCGCCGCGCTGTAGTAGATGCCACCGCGACGTACCGTCTCGATGGCGTGCACGATGTCCTGGCCGGGGGCGTCCTTGAGCACATAGCCGCGCGCGCCGGCCTGGATCGACTGGATCACATATTCGCTCTTGTCGTGCATCGACAGGATCAGCACCGCAATGTCGGGGTAGCGGCTATGCAACTTGGCAGTGAGTTCGATGCCGTTGACGCCGCGCATGTTGATATCCATCAGCGCCAGGTCGATCGGCTGGCTGGCCGCCAGCTGCAATGCCTCGTCGGCGCTGCCGGCCTCGGCCACGATGTGCAGGCCAGGCACGGCTTCCAGGCGGGCGCGCAGTCCATCGCGCACCAGCGGGTGGTCGTCCACCAGCATGACGCGGCTGACGATGGCGGTAGCCGCCGGCAGGTGTGGTTCAGTCATGGGACGGCGCAGCGCAGGGGCGATGCGGGATGACCGCCACCAGCTTGGTGCCGGCGGCGCTGGAGTCGAGCGAGAGGTGGCCACCCACGGCCTCGACCCGCTCCTGCATGTTGCTCAGCCCGATGCCGCGGCGCGGGTGCTCGCTGACCTGGGCCAGGTCGAAGCCCTTGCCATCATCTTCGACCTGCAGCATCACGAAGGTCTTCGCGCCCAGCAGGCGCACCGTGACGCGCCGTGCCTGGGCATGTCGCGCCACGTTGGTCAGGGCCTCCTGGGCCACCCGGAACAGCACCGTGTTGGTGACGTCGGTCAGCGAGGCCAGCTCGCCCTCGGATTCGAATACCAGTTCGGCGCCATTGCTTTCGCCGGCCGCGGCGCGCCACTCGCAGCACAGGTGCTCGACCGCCGCCGCCAGCCCCAGGTCGTCCAGGATCGCCGGGCGCAGGGCATGCGAGATACGGCGCACCTCGGCCAGCACGTCGTTGATCTGGGTGGCCGTCTTGTGAAACGTTGCCCGTGCCGCCACGGCCTGTTCCGGCGAGCCCTTGATGCGGATCAGCGCGGCCTCGATCTGCAGCTTGATCGATACCAGCCACTGGCTGATGCCGTCATGCAGGTCGCGCGACAGGCGCGCCCGTTCTTCTTCCTGCGAGCGCACCACCCGTTGCGCCAGGTGGCGCAACTTGGCGTCGGCCGCGCGCTGCTCCGAAAAATTGAGCAGTAGCCCGGCAAACGCCACCATCAAGGCGCTCAGCACGGCAATGGCGGCGATGAGCAGCATGGTGTGGCGCAGGTGGCCCGAGACCTGCTGGTCGATCTCGGCCAGCGCCGTCTCGATGTCGTCCAGGTACAGTCCGGAACCGACCACCCATCCCCAGCGCGGCAAGCTATCGACGTAGCCCATCTTGGGCGCCACGGTCTGGCTGGACGGTTTTTGCCAGTTGTAGCGCACGAAGCCGCCGCCCTGGTTGGCGCGATTGATGAGCAACTGGACGGTGAGCGTGCCATTGCTGTCGTGCCAGTCCCACATTTCGCTGCCGACCAGTTCCGGCTGGCGCGGATGCATGATGTTGCGGCCATTGCGGTCGTAGATGAAGAAGTAGCCGTCGCCGCTGAATTCGAGGTCGGCCAGGATCTGCTGCGCCTCGTTCTTGATCGCCGCGTCGCTGCGACCGGTGTCGTAGAGATGGCGGATCGCATGCAGGGCAAGCTCGACGTAGTGCTTGAGCTCGGCTTGTTTGCTGGCGACATAGGCTGCCTCGATGCTGGCGCGCTGCTGCAGTCCGAGTTCAGCCGCTTGCTGGCGCACCACGACCGTGATCGCGGCCAGGGCCAGCGACAGCGGTGCGACGGCCAGGAAGATGATTTTGTGACGGAGCATCATGGCTTGATTCAGGGAAGGATTTTTCATATTCGATGAAAACCCGACCTCTTAGCAATGCCCGCCGCGCGCCGCCGCCGACGCCCAGGACTGCGCGCGGCTCGCCGTATCGGCCGCAAAACCCGGATGGTTGCTGCTCGTATGCGTAGTGCTACGTACCCGGGCTGCGTAATATTGCGCACCTTGCGAGACGCTTTGACAACTGTTACTAGCGGCCATTTCTCGAACTTGTATGAGACCGTTTTGGCAAGTTCATGCACGCCGGGATCGCATGCGTTCCTGTCGGCAACGCCCATAGGGAAATGCCTCATACGACCGGAGATAATTTTTTATTACTATTTGATACAGAGCGTCGGCGAGTGCCGTCGGCATCGCTAAAATAGTGCAAGAACGACAACGTGTCGCAGCAATCACAGGAACGGCAATGAATACAGCAGCAGCAAGGACGGTATTGATCGTGGACGACAGCAAGGTCTCGCGGATGGTGATCAAGGCGCATATCCTGGCCGCCCATCCCGACTGGCAGGTGGTCGAGGCCGGCACCGGAAGTGATGCCATCGACGCCGTCGAGCGTGCGGTGCCCGACTTCTGCACCATGGACATCAATATGCCCGGCATGCTCGGCACCGATGCGGCCGCGACCATCCTGCAGGCGCATCCCGGGATACGCATTGCGATCTTCTCGGCCAATATCCAGGAGAGCGTTCAATCCCGGGCGCAGCAACTGGGCGCGATCTTCGTCGCCAAGCCGGTCACCGAGAAGTCCATCGCCCAGGCGCTGCATCACTTCGCGGGTGCGACGTGACCAGGCTGTCCGAGATCGAACTCGATGCGCTGACCGAGATCTTCAATGTCGGCGCCGGACGGGCCGCGCTGAGCCTGTCCGAGATCGTTGCCGACGAGGTGCGGCTGTCGGTGCCATCGGTCGAAGTGCTGCGCACGCGCGAGATCGACGAGCGGGTGCTGGCGCTGGGCAACGCCCGCTTCGCCACCGTCAGCCAGGTATTCGATGGCCCCTTCGACGCCGAGGCGGTACTGCTGTTTACCGAGGCGCACGCGCTGGAAATCGTGCGCGACATGATGGGCTCGCAGATGAGCCTGGACGACCTGGCCGAATTCGAGCAGGAAGCCATGTGCGAGCTGGGCAACATCATCCTCAATGCCTGCCTGTCGGCCATGGCCGACATGTTGGGCATCACCTTGAACAGTTCCCTGCCGGACTACGTGGTGTCGTCGCCGCGCGAAATATCGCTGCGGCTGGCCGCCGGCGAGAGCGATGAAACCTATGTCCTGGTGCTGCATATCGACCTGGTGATCGAGAAGCACCAGACCCAGGGGCACCTGATCTTCCTGCTCAGTTCGAGCTCGCTCAGCCGGTTGGTGGCGCAGCTCCAGCGTTACCTGAGCAGCATCCTATGAGTTGCGTCATGCCAGGCCGGATCAGCGCCCAGGAGGTGTTGAACAACCTGCACCTGGGATTGATCGCGCTTGACCGCGATTTCAACATCCTGCTGTGGAACGACTGGATGGAGCGCCATAGCGCAGTGCCGGCCCAGCGCGCGCTGCAGGCCAACTTCGTGTCGCTGTTTGGCCAGCAGCTCACGCCTGGTTTCCTGCGCGCACTGAGTAATACCGTCAGCTACGGCTTGCCGGCGGTGCTGTCGAGCGCCTTGCATCGCTCGCCGTTGCCGTTGTATCCGAGCCTGGCCACGCCCGCTGGCGAGCCGCCGGTACGGATGGTGCAATCGGTGGTGATGACGCCTATCCGGGGCGAAGACGGCAGCCGCACCTGCCTGATCCAGGTCAGCGATGCCAGCCACTCGGTCAAGCGCGAGAAGATGCTGATGTCGCACTCCGAGGCACTGCGCCGGCAGGTCGTCACCGATGGCTTGACCGGTGTCAACAATCGCCGCTTCTTCGACGAGCACTTTGCGCTGGTGCTGCAGCAGGCTCGCCGCAATCGCAGCCCGTTGTCGCTGTTCATGATCGACATCGACTTCTTCAAGCAATACAACGACCATTACGGTCACGGTGCCGGTGACCGCGTGCTCAAGCGCGTGGCAGAAGCCTTGAAAGAGGAATTGACCACGCCCGGCGGGGTGTTCGCCCGCTACGGCGGCGAAGAATTCATCATGGTCACCAGCGGCATGGACGCGGCCCATGCCACCATCTTCGCCGAACGGCTGCGCCAGTCGGTGACGGCGCTGCAAGAGCCGCATGCCAAGTCGTTGATCGGTCACCACATGAGCGTGAGCATCGGCGTCTGTACCCGTGGCGACGAACTGGAAGACGATCCCGAGGGACGCAATCTCATGGCCAGCGCCGATGCCGCCCTGTATCGGGCCAAGTTGGGCGGACGCAACAAGGTCATTGCCACCGACTGACACAAGCTTTTCGTGGCGGCCTGAGCAAATTCCGAGCAATTTATTGGAAACCCTTTGCCCATGAGGCTGTGGGACCAGGCGACAAGGCTTATCAACAGACTTGTTCACATTTTTTGTGAATAACTTTCCGCATGCCGAACGGCTGCAACCGACGCAGGTGCGTATAATGTCGGGCTGCCCGCCGGGCTGCACCAGAATCGGCCGCGACCGGCTCCGCGAACTTGCCTTTCTTGCCACCATTCGATGCGACGACTGCTGCTATTGCTGTTGACCTTCCTGCTGCCGCTGCAATTGCTGGCGGCCACGGTGGGTGACCTCTCGGCACCGCGTATTGTCGAATCGGCATCCCAGGCCTGCCCGCCGTCGGCCACGACCGGGCATGCGGCGCAGCAGGTCGCCATGGTGGCGGGCACGGCCTTCGATGCCTGGCATGCCGACACGCCCTCCAGCCCGCAACCGGGCGATGACGACGACGCCGACGCGCCAGCGGTGCAGGCCGATTGCGAAGACCACACCTTGCCGGGCCACCTGGCTACCCCGGGCATGTGCTGGCATCCCTTTCCGCATGCCTTCGTGCATCCACTCCACTGGTCATCGTTCGATCGCGACCAGCTGCGTCCTCCACCACTAGCCTGATTCCGGTCGCATTGCCACAGCGCCGCCGGCCCCTGGCCGCGCTCGCTGTCGTCGCGGCCCGCCTCGCAGTTTCCAGCCACGCGCGGTCCATTGCGCGCGCGCCCCAGCCATTCCACAGGAAAAATCCATGAAACGTATCGTTCTGTTCCTTCTTACCAACCTGGCGGTCATGCTGGTGTTGAGCTTCACGGCCAGCCTGCTGGGCGTGAACCGCTACCTCACCGCCAACGGCCTCAACTTCGGCATGCTGCTGGTATTTTGCGCATTGATGGGGTTTGGTGGTTCCTTCATCTCGTTGTTCATGTCCAAGACCATCGCCAAATGGTCGACCGGGGCACGGGTGATCGACCAGCCCCAGAATTCGACCGAGCTGTGGCTGGTCAACACCGTGCACAGCCTGGCCACCCGGGCCCGCTTGCCGATGCCGGAAGTGGCGGTCTACGACGGCCCGCCGAACGCCTTCGCCACCGGCGCCAGCAAGAGCAATTCGCTGGTGGCGGTGTCGACCGGATTGTTGCAGGGCATGACCAAGGAAGAAGTCGAGGCCGTGCTGGCCCACGAGGTGGCGCACATCGCCAACGGCGACATGGTCACGCTGACCCTGATCCAGGGTGTGGTCAACACCTTCGTCATGTTCATCGCACGCGTGGTCGGCTATTTCGTCGACTCGGCCCTGCGCCGCAACAACGAGCAAAGCGGTCCCGGCATCGGCTACATGGTCACGGTGGTGGTGTGCGAGATCGTGTTCGGTATCCTCGCCAGCATCATCGTCATGTATTTCTCGCGCCAGCGTGAATATCGGGCCGACGCCGGCGCGGCTTCGCTGATGGGGTCCAACCTGCCGATGATCAATGCGCTGCGCCGCCTGGGCGGACTGGAGCCCGATGGCTTGCCGCAGAACCTGCAGGCCGCCGGTATCTCGGGCCGCCAGTCGTGGCTGGGGTTGTTTTCCAGCCATCCGCCGCTGGAAACCCGTATTGCCGCCTTGCAGGCGCGTCGTTGATGGCGCGCTGAGCGGCCCGGGCGCGCATGCTAACCTTGCAGCGCCGCGCCCGGTCGCAGGCGGCTAGTCCGGCCCCACCAGTCATTTCCATAACGCCAATCATCCATTTGAAAAAGGACCACTGACTGATGCCCCACCACACCCCCCTGATTGCAACCATCGTAGGCGGCCTCGTGCTGGCCTTCATCTTCGGCACGCTGGCCCATCGGCTCAGGATGCCGCCGCTGATCGGCTACCTGGTGGCCGGCATTGCCATCGGCCCCTTTACGCCTGGCTTCGTCGGCGACGCCGACCTGGCGCAGGAACTGGCCGAGATCGGTGTCATCCTGCTGATGTTCGGGGTCGGGCTGCACTTCTCGCTCAAGGACCTGATGTCGGTCAAGACCATCGCCATTCCCGGTGCGGTGGTGCAGATCACCATCGCCACCTTGCTCGGCATGGGATTGGGGTGGGCACTGGGCTGGCCGATGGGGGAGGGGTTCCTGTTCGGACTGGCGCTGTCGGTGGCCAGTACCGTGGTGCTGCTGACGGCCTTGCAGGAGCGCCGCCTGGTCGAGACCAAGCGCGGGCGCATCGCGGTCGGCTGGCTGATCGTCGAGGACATCGCGATGGTGCTGGCGCTGGTGCTGATCCCGGCGCTGTCGGGCGTGCTGGGTGGCAAGGGCGAGGCGATGACCGGCAGCGCATTGATGGTGACGCTGGGCATGACGCTGGGCAAGGTGGTGGCGTTCGTGGCGGTCATGCTGATCGTAGGTCGGCGGGTCATCCCGTGGATACTCGAACGCATTGCCGATACCGGTTCGCGTGAGTTGTTTCGCCTGGCGGTGCTGGCCATTGCGCTGGGCTTCGCGCTGGGCTCGGCCTATGTATTCGGCGTGTCGTTCGCGCTGGGCGCCTTCTTCGCCGGCATGATCCTGTCCGAGTCCGAATTGAGCCACCGCGCCGCCGAGGAGTCGCTGCCCTTGCGCGACGCCTTCGCGGTGCTGTTCTTCGTATCGGTGGGCATGCTGTTCGATCCCTCGGTGCTGGTCCGCGAACCGTTGCTGGTGCTGGCCACGGTCTTCATCATCGTGGTCGGCAAGTCGCTGGCGGCGTATTTCATCGTGCGCCTGTTCGGCCATCCCAAGTCGACCGCGCTGACCATCTCGGCCAGCCTGGCGCAGATCGGCGAGTTCTCGTTCATCCTGGCCACCCTGGGCTTGTCGCTCGAACTGCTCTCGCCGGTGGCGCGCGACCTGATCCTGGGTGGCGCGATCCTGTCGATCCTGATCAATCCTTTCCTGTTCTCGCTGCTGGATCGGCTCAAGCCCTACATCGAAAAAAGCGAAGGCATGCAGGCGCCGGTCGAGGCGATCCAGCAATCGGTCGACATGCGTGGGCACGTGGTGCTGGTCGGTTATGGCCGCGTGGGGCGCGCCATCGGTGCGCAACTGCGCGCGCAGGGTACGCCGCTGGTGGTCATCGAAGCCCAGCTCGAAAGTGTCGAGGCGCTGCGCGCCGAGGGCGTCCCCGCGCTCTATGGCAATGCCGCCCAGCCCGGCGTGCTGACGGCCGCCTGCATCGAACAGGCGCGCTGGATGCTGGTGGCGATCCCCGAAGCGTTCGAGGCCGGCCAGATGATCGAGCGCGCCCGTGCCTGCAATGCGCAATTGCGGGTGGCCGCGCGAGCGCACTCCGATGCCGAGGTCGAGCACCTCGAAAAGCACGGCGCCAACGAGGTGATCATGGGCGAGCGCGAAATCGCACGCGGCATGCTGGCCCTGGTGTCGGCCGCCTGAGCAGGTGCCGGCGCCGTCCTGCAGCATCGCATCGATCGTGATACAGTCCTGCCTGCCGCGTCGGGCTGGATGGCCTGGCGCGGCATTGTTCTCGGGGCGGGGTGCAATTCCCCACCGGCGGTAATCAGGCGCGTCATGCCCTGTAGCCCGCGAGCGTTCGTGCAGTGCCGCGCGAAGTCAGCAGACCCGGTGTGATCCCGGGGCCGACGGTCATAGTCCGGATGAAAGAGAACGGGATGCCTGCCGATCTGCGCTGCCAAGCGCATGCGGCCGCGCATTCCCACGCCCTGTTTATTCATCAAACAGGAGTCCTGAACCATGTCGCATCCGCAGTCCCATCTTTCTGCAGTCAATTCCACCCAGACCAAACGTATCGCCTTCGTGCAGGCCAGCTGGCACAAGGACATCGTCGACCAATGCCGCATCGCCTTCACCGACGAAATGGCCAAGCTCGGCTGGCCGCTCGAGAGCATCGATTTCTTCGAGCTGCCGGGCGCCTACGAGATCCCGCTGCACGCCAAGGTGCTGGCCCAGAGCGGCAAGTACGCCGGCGTGGTGGCCAGCGGCCTGGTGGTCGATGGCGGTATCTATCGCCATGATTTCGTGGCCCAGGCGGTCATCACCGGCCTGATGCAGGTCCAGCTCGAGACCGGCGTGCCGGTGTTTTCGGCAGTGCTCACGCCGCACCATTTCCACTCGCATGGCGAACACCAGCAGTTCTTCCACGAGCATTTCCTGGTCAAGGGACGCGAAGCCGCACACGCCTGCGCCACGACCGTCGCCAAGCTGGAGGCAATCCGCGCGACCGACACGGCGCGCGCGACCCTGAACGCAGCGTGAGCCTGAACGGGAGGCGTCAGCATGTATCCCGCAGCGCACCAAGTGTCGGGTCGATCTTGATGTTTGTGAACATTTGCTTACAAACATTACGGTTTCGGTCTAGCCGGGGGGCGCCGCCGGGCATATATTCACGACATCTTTCGTTGCTTCATAAGGAGCCATCGTGAAAAAGTCGATATCCGTGATTGCCGGCATGCTCGTGGTTGCCGCCGCTGCCGGCGTGGCGAGCGCACCGGCCATGGCCGGTCATGTGTCGGTAGGGGTGAACATCGGCGTGCCGGTCTACGCGGCTCCGCAACCGGTCTATGTGCAGCCGGCGCCGGTGTATGCGCCACCTCCGGTCTATGTGCGCCCGGCCCCGGTCTACTACGGCCCGCCGCCCGTGTATTACGGCCGACCGGCGCCGGTGTACTACGACCGCGGCCATTATCGCGGTCATCATCATGGGCATCGTCCACCGCCACCCGGCCCATATTGGGGCCATCGTTGAGGGTCTCGTGGGGCGGTAGGTAGGATGTAGCGACAGTAGCGACGACAATGGCGGCCTCGGCCGCCA
>NZ_AKJA01000052.1 GCF_000282575.1 Herbaspirillum sp. YR522
CGAAGCCGCTACCGGCCGGAAGCCGGTGTGCCGGGCTGTCGGCCGGCATGTCGAAGTAGTCGTCGCTATAGATGATCTCGCGTGCCTTCCGGTCGCCGGCTCCGCCTTCCAGCACGAACATGCGCACCGGTACCAAAAAGAACTTGCCGAGATGGAAGAAGGTCAGCGGAAAGGCGCCCGGGCCGTCGGCGAACGGCGCGTAGCCGGTCTTGAACTTGATCTTGCCGTGCGCTTCGTAGTCGATCTGGTCGAGCACGTCGCGGGGGATCCTGGTCTGCGGTTGGTAGCCGGTCCTGGCCATGTCGCGCGCACGCGCCACCAGCGCATCGAACGAGAAGGACTGCGCCGACCCCAGCTTGAGGCGTGCCGCGGCCAGGGCTTGCGGGCTGACGCCAAGTGCCGACAGGGCGGCCGCGGCAGTGGTGGAGGCAAGGAAGCGGCGTCGATTCAACATAGGGCAGACCTGTCTGTTTATTGTCAGAGTGATAGCGGCCGGAACTCAGCCATGCGAACTACAGAGTGATCGCTACGCCGATGGTTCCGATGCGCCCGCTGCATCGGCTGCCCACGCTCCCGGTGCGTTCGCATCCACGAACAAAAAGCCCGCTGCACTTGCATGCAGCGGGCTTTCAAGGGACCGGCGCCGGATCAGTATTCCCAGAAGATCTTCTGGATTTCCTTGGTGTCGGTGGTCTTGGTCAGGGCCAGCATCAGCAGGATACGGGCCTTCTGTGCATTCAGGGTGTCGGACACGACAAAGTCCAGCTTGTCGTCGTCGGCTTCGCCGTTGCGCGCCACGATGCCTTGGCCGACGCGGCTGCTGCGCACGATGACCACGCCCTTCTTGCGCGCCTCCACCAGCGATGGCAGCACGGTATTGTTGAGGCTGCCATCACCCACGCCGGCGTGGATGATGCCCTTGGCGCCCGCAGCCACGAAGGCGTTCAGGGCGATCGGGTTCATGTTGGCGTAGCCGTAGACGATATCGACTTGCGGCAACTGGTCCAGGCCGGACACGTCGAATTGCGACTCGACCGTATGTTTGCGGGTCGACTGGCGATAGAAGAACGGCTTGCTGCCCTGGATGTAGCCCAGGTAGCCCAGTTCAGGCGTCTTGAAGGTGTCCAGGGTCGAGGTGTTGGTCTTGGTCACCTCACGCGCTGCGTTGATCTGGTCGTTCAACGTCACCAGCACGCCCTTGCCGACGGCTTCCTTGCTGCCAGCCAGCAGGACCGCGTTGTACAGGTTGATCGGTCCGTCGGCGCTGATGGCCGTCGATGGACGCATGGCGCCCACGATCACCACCGGCTTGCGGCTCTTGACCACCAGGTCCAGGAAGTAGGCGGTTTCTTCGATGGTGTCGGTGCCGTGGGTGATCACGATGCCGTCCACATCGCTTTGCGACAGCAGCGTGTTGACGCGCTTGGCCAGCTTCAGCCAGTACTCGTTATTCATGTTCTCGCTGGCGATCTGGAAAACCTGCTCGCCTTTCACGTTGGCGACCTTCTTGAGTTCGGGAACGGCGTCGATCAGGGCCTCGACACCGATCTTGGCGGCCGTGTAGCCGACCGTGGTGGTGCTGGTGGCGCCGGTGCCGGCGATGGTGCCGCCAGTTGCCAGAATGGTCACATTTGGAAGCGACTGGGCCTGTGCGGTGATCGCCGCGGCCAGGCAGAACAGGATAAGGATTTGGCTGAAGAGTTTTCTTGCGAGCATGTGTGCCTCTGTATGTGTGGAATGATTTTTTGGCTCCGCCCGGTTGCCGTGGATAAATCGTGCAACCGGTCGCGCGCACGTCAGTGCGCAGCCAAGATAGCACCGGCTCGTGTTGCGATCAAAGATTTTTTTATACGGCGGGAATCCTGCACCGAGAATGGGACGGGGTGCACCCGGGCAAGGCGTTTGAAGGCGGATCGGCACCATGGCGGCGCATTGTTGCGAAGGCGCCAATTCATGCAGGCGAGCCGACTCGGGTAAGATCGAATCGCCCGTTGGGTGACGATGAGCCCGACGGTCCGCAGAGGGCCGTCATGAACTGGAGAAGAAAAATGTTTGCCACGCAGAGTTTTACCGATCCCGAGGCCGCCCTGGCGCGCGTTCTCGACATCTACGACCACAACACCGCCATACTGCGTGATGGTTTTCGCCGGTTTTCGGCTGGCGAAGTGCTGCCCCGGCGTATCCGGGCGCATTATCCGTTTGTCCGCATCACCACCGAAAAGGCAACCCATGCCGATACCCGTCAATCGTTCGGTTTCGTGGCCGGGCCGGGCTGCTATGAAACCACGCTGACCCGACCGGCGCTGTATCGCCAGTACCTGCTGGCGCAGTTCAAGCTGGTGCTGGAAAACCACCAGGTGCCGCTGGAGATCGGCGAGAGCAGCATGCCGATCCCGGTCCACTTCGCCTTTCCCGAGGGGATCCACGTCGAGGGCAGCCTCGACCCCGATCACCTGCGCTCGCTGCCCGACGTGTTCGACCTGCCGGACCTGGCGGCCATGGACGACCGCATCGCCAATGGCACCTACGAGGCCGACAACGGCGCCTGGCGCGACGGCGTGCACCCGCTGGCCTTGTTCACCGGGCCGCGGATCGATTATTCGCTGCACCGCTTGCGCCATTACACGGCCACCTCGCCCGATCAGTTCCAGCGCTATGTGTTGTTTACCAACTATGCGTTCTATGTGGACGAGTTCGTGCGCCTGGGGCGCCAGCTGATGCAGGCCAGCGACGATCCGGAGGTACGCAGGTATCGGCAGCAGTACACCGCCTTCGTCGAGCCCGGCAACGTCGTCACCTGGAGCGCCAACCAGGACCAGCCGGCCGCCGCCGCCACTGGCGTGGCACCGGCACGGCAGCCGCAGATGCCGGCATTTCACCTGCAACGCGCCGACGGTAGCGGCATCACCTTGATCAATATCGGCGTGGGTCCCTCCAATGCCAAGACCGTCACCGACCACGTAGCGGTGCTGCGACCGCACGGCTGGCTGATGCTGGGCCACTGCGCAGGCCTGTCGGCCTCGCAGCGCATGGGCGACTACGTGCTGGCGCATGCCTACGTACGGGACGACCACGTGCTGGACGACGACCTGCCGCTGTGGGTGCCGATCCCGGCGCTGGCCGAAGTGCAACTGGCGCTGCAGGAAGCGGTGGCGGGGATTACCCGCCTCGAAGGCTACGAGCTCAAGCGCATCATGCGCACCGGCACCGTGGCCTCGGTGGACGACCGCAACTGGGAGCTGCGCGACCACCGCACGCCGATGCTGCGCTTTTCACAGAGCCGCGCCATCGCGCTGGACATGGAAAGCGCCACCGTGGCGGCCAACGGCTTCCGTTTCCGGGTGCCGTATGGCACGTTGCTGTGCGTGTCGGACAAGCCCCTGCACGGCGAGATCAAGCTGCCCGGCATGGCCAATAGCTTCTACGAGCAGCGCGTGGCGCAGCACCTGCAGATCGGCATTCGTGCCCTGGAGCTGTTGCGCAACCACGGGATAGAGCAATTGCATAGTCGCAAGCTGCGCAGCTTCGCCGAGCCGGCCTTCCGCTAAGGCGGTCTCAGGCGCCGTTCAGGCCCGCTGCCGGTCCCGGCAGCGGGTTTTTTATCGTCAGGCGGTAGTACAGGGCGGCGCCGGCCACCAATGACAAGGCCGCCACCAGCAGCGATGGCGTGAAGGAGCCACCGCGGGCCAGCGCCGTGGCCAGCGGCGGGCCTGCGATCTGGCCGATGCCATAGGCGGCGGTCATGGCGCCCATCAGCTTGCTGGCGTGGACGCCGCGCAGGCGCCGTGCCTCGCGCATGCCAAACAGGGTGATGGCGGTGAAGGGCAGTCCCAGCAGCAGGCAGCCCAACGCAAAGCCGGTCGCATCGGGAAGGACGATACATAGCAAGATCCCGGCTGCCTGCATCAGGTAGGCCAGGCACAGCAGCCTGCGCTGGTCGGCCGCGACCGGCAGGCGGGTCGCGCCGAAGGCGCCGATGGCCACCCCAGCGCCGAAGATGGGCCAGAAGAAGTCGGGCCAGGCCGACCCCGGCAGGGCCTGGCGCGCAATGACCGGCAGGAAGGTGGCGGTGATGATGTAGCCGAAGCCGGCGATGCCATAGCCCAGCGTCTGCTGTCGGATTTCGCTTTGCAGCGGCGCGTCCGGTGCGATCCCGGTCGCCTGGTTGCCATGGGCGACGTTGGCGTTATCGGGCGCCACGCCGAAGGTGCGCCAGGTCAATCCAGTCAGGCCCAGCGCCAGCAACGCGAACAGGGTCCATCCGGCGGCGGCATGCCAGTTGGCCGCGACCATGGCGCCGGTCGACAATCCGGTCAGGGCGATGCCGATGCCGGGGCCGCAGAAGATCACCCCGCCCAGCTCCGGGCGTTGCAGGTGGGTCAGTCGTTGCAGGCACCAGCCGGCGGTGTAGACGAACACATAGGCGCTGGCGATGCCCGAGAGCAGCCGCAGCGCCAGCCACCAGGGCTGGCTGTGCAGCAGGCCCATGCCCAGCGTGAGCAGCACCGTGGCCACCAGGCCGGCGCGAATCATGGCCGTGGTGCGGGCGCTGCGATGGAAAGCGCACAGCATGGCGCCGATGAAATAGCCGACGTAGTTGGCAGTGGCCAGCCATCCACCCATGCGCAGGTCGAGGCTGCCTTCGTGCAGCATCATCGGCAAGAGTGGCGTGAAGGCGAAGCGGCCGATGCCCATCGCGGCCGACAGGGCCAGCATGCCGGCCAGGCAGGTTTTCCAGGCGGCGCGGCTGTTTGGTTGCATGACGGTTTCTGGTTCTGTTTGATCGGGAAGCAATCCTAGCTTGTTTTTATCATCCCAAAAAATGAATAATAAGGATGAATTCATCCTTTTTGGAGATATTGATGGATCTGGCCGAGCTGGAGATCTTCCGTACCGTGGTCGCCGAAGGCGGGGTCACGCGCGCCGCCGAGCGGCTCAACCGGGTGCAGTCCAATGTGACCACGCGCATCAAGCAGCTGGAGCAATCGATTGGGGTGCCGCTGTTCGTCCGCGAGCGTCGTCGCATGGTACTGACCGCCGCCGGCGAGGCCTTGCTGGACTACGCCGAGCGCATCCTCGACCTGGTGCAGGAGGCGCGCCAGGTAGTGGCGCCGCACAGCCCGCGCGGCAGGTTGCGCATCGGATCGATGGAAAGTGCGGCCGCCAGTCGCCTGCCGGGGCCGTTGTCGGAATTCCATCGGCGCTGGCCGGAGGTGCGCCTTGAACTGTCCACCGGCCCCAGCGACACGCTGGTGGCACAGGTGCGCGAAGCCAGGCTCGACGCGGCCGTGGTGTCGGGGGTGATCGACGACGCCACGCTCGAATCGACTGCCCTGTTCAAGGAAGAGCTGTTGCTGGTCACGCCGCGGCTGCATCGTCGGGTACGCGGTCCGCAGGACGTCATGCTCGATACCCTGATCGTGTTCGAACAGGGGTGCACCTATCGCTTGCATGCAGAGCAATGGTTCTCACGCGGTGGTGCACGGCTGCGCCCGGCGCGCATCCTCGAGCTGGCTTCCTATCATGCGATCCTGGCGTGCGTGGCCGCCGGCGCCGGGGTCGCTGTGGTACCGCGTTCGGTGGTGGCCATGCAGCTCGAACCGCATGGGTTTGCCACCCACTCGCTGGGCAGGCAGGGAAGGGTGGTGACTTGCCTGGTCAGTCGCCGCGAGCAATCATCGGCGGCCTTGCTTGCGCTGCGCTCTTTACTTCTGGCCAGTGTTTGATATATTGGATTGCATGAGGCGCAGATATGAAGGCCGCGTAACAATTTGTAAAAAAGACTGCAGCGCGCAAGTGATTTTTTTATATTGAAGTTCCCCCTCCATTCTCCCCCCCGAGAATGGGATTTACCCCACGGACTGCAAAGCCCGTGGGGTTTTTCTTTTGCGCCGCCCATACACGTAGACCGCATATTTGATGCGTGTTTGCGTCCTTCTCGCCATGATTATGTCGATGTGCGCGGGTACATCGCAATGGATTGGTCATCCTCATCAAACTTCATCGCTTGACTGGCGACGGGCCAGGCGGCCTGCCAACCCGTCAATGTCGGCGCGGATGGCGTATCGAGTTAGTTTTTTGGCATCGATGGCGATGATCCGCGAGTTGTAACAGCGCCGCCTCGGTCAGGAATCTGTCAGCACCCCGGTGCCGTGGTTGCGTGCCGCGTTGCCGATCAGGTTCGCGCGCGCCGCCGACTGGATCGCCAGGACCGCGGGATGGGTCAGGCGACGTTCCACCGAGATGGCATAGAACTGTTCGCGCACGGCATCGGTGCGACCGATCTCGACCAGGCCATACTGCTTCTTGATCTGCGCGGCGATGGCGCTGGGGGCGGCGAAGATGCCGGCACCGCCGTCGCCGAAGGCCAGCAGCAGGGCGCCATCATCGAATTCGCCGGCGATCTGCGGGCGCACCTTTTCCTTTTCGAACCAGCGCAGCAGGCGGGGACGCAATGCCGCGTCGTCACCCGGCATCAGGAATGGCGCATCGTCCAGGCTGCGCGGAAAATCCTTCCTGTAGAGTCGCGCCAGCGCCGGAGTGGCGAAGAAGCTGGTGTCGCTCTCTCCCAGCAGATGGTGGAATCCCTTGACCTCGACATTGGCCGGCATCGGACTGTCGGCAATGACGATATCGAGCCGGTGGATAGCCAGCTCGGCCAGCAGCACATCGAGCTTGCCTTCGCGACACACGATGCGAATCGGTTGGTCCATCGCCAGTGCCGCTTCCAGCAGCAGGTAGGCGATTGCCTTGGGTACCGCATCGGCCACCCCGACCCGCAGTTGCAGCGCCCGCCCGCCGGGCCGGAAGCGCAGCGCTTCTTCGAGTTCCTCGCCGATGGTGAAGAGGCGGTCGGCATAGTCGAACACCATGCGGCCGGTGTCGTTGAGTTCGAGCCGGCGCCCGACGCGCTTGAAGAGCTTGTAGCCGAGGCTTTCCTCGAATAGTGCGATCTGGCCGCTGATGGTCTGCGCCGTCAGGTGCAGTCTTTCGCTGGCGCGGGCGATGCCTCCGGTCTTGGCGACGGTCCAGAAATAATGCAGGTGCTTGTAGTTGAGGGCGGCCACGGCGATACCTTGATTATTCGTATTTTCCGATGTGTTATTTCAGTATATTCGAATTTTCAATTGCTTTCGTTTCTCTTAAAGTGGCGCTGTCCCGGGCCATCCGGCCTGTGAGCGTTCGTCAATCCAAGGAGAGACCAGATGAAATGCCCTGTCTGCACGACCACCGACCTGCTGATATCGGAACGTCAAGGCATCGAGATCGACTACTGCGGGCAATGTCGCGGTGTCTGGCTCGATCGTGGCGAGCTCGACAAGCTCATCGAGCGATCGGCGGCCGCCGCCCCACCACC
>NZ_AKJA01000053.1 GCF_000282575.1 Herbaspirillum sp. YR522
CGTTGATGATCTGCTGGATGAAAATGTCCATGAATACCTATCTTCAATCTGAGAGTGTGAAAAATGAACGGACCGTCGGCCACTGGCCTGACGCTCCCGAAACCTGCTGATGAGCAAAATCCGTTCCCGCCCGCTGCGATCCCTGCCGCTGGCCTGGCGGGAAAGAGACGGGCCTTCATAAAAAGCACTGGCCGTGCGCTGCCGCACGCCAGCCTGGCGTACTACCGAAATGAAAGCGAATGGAACAAGTCAGCCGAGACCACCTGAGGATGAGTCGGGCGACGGCGCTGGCACAAGGCGAGAAACGATGAACATGACATGCTGGGGTCTCCCTGTCTGCTTCGGACCGCTAGCGGCACACGACCGGCTGGCGACCTGGCTGGTGCATGCCCGCCCGGCGGGGAGCATGTCGAATTCTTGGTGCGGCATTATACGCACAAGCCATCCGCCGTCCACGTCGATTTGATTCTCGCCGCACCGGAAAAATGGCAGCACACATCACCCGCGGTAACTTGCCTCGGAAGCGAGCCGGAAAAGAAAAAAGGCTTGCATGCGCAAGCCTTTTTCACCATCGGCCATACCCCCTGGTTCAGGCGTCCTGCACGGCGGGCACCGGACGCCCCCCGCCCAAGCCCTTGGGCAAGGGGAAGGTGACATTTTCCTCGATGCCTTCGAGCTTGCGCACGCTGCGTGCGCCGATTTCCTTGAGACGATCGATCACGGCCTGCACCAGCACTTCCGGTGCCGATGCGCCGGCGGTGACGCCGATGCGATGCTTCCCCGCCACCCATTGCGGATCGATCAGCGCGGCGCTGTCGACCATGAAGGCCGGCACCCCTTTTTTCTCGGCGACTTCGCGCAAGCGGTTGGAATTGGAACTGTTGGGGCTGCCGACCACGATCACCACATCCACCTGCGGCGCCATGAACTTGACCGCCTCCTGGCGATTGGTGGTGGCGTAGCAGATGTCGCCCTTCTTCGGTTCGACGATGTCCGGAAAGCGGGCGCGCAATGCGCTGATGATATCGGCCGTATCGTCCACCGAAAGCGTGGTCTGCGAGACGTAGGCCAGCAATGCCTCGTCTGCGACCTGCAGCAGCGCCACGTCGCCGACCGTCTCGACCAGGTGCATGCCAGCCTCGGTCTGGCCCATGGTGCCCTCGACCTCCGGATGGCCGGCATGGCCGATCATGATGATCTCGCGTCCTTCGCGCCGCATCTTGGCCACTTCCATATGGACCTTGGTGACCAGCGGGCAAGTGGCGTCGAACACCGTCAGGCCACGCTGCGCGGCCTCTGCCTGGATCGCCTTGGACACGCCGTGGGCCGAGAAGATGACGGTGTTGCCGGCCGGCACATCGGCCAGTTCCTCGATGAAGATGGCCCCCTTGGCGCGCAAGTCGGCCACGACATAGGCGTTGTGCACGATCTCGTGGCGCACATAGATAGGGGCGCCGAACTGCTGCAGGGCGCGCTCGACGATTTCGATGGCACGATCGACGCCGGCGCAAAAGCCGCGCGGCTGGGCCAGCAGGATCTCGGTATCCGCGTTATGCATGGTGATGTCCTAATGTCCGGATGTCAGGTTGCAATATCGACAATATTCTGTCGGATCACAGAATTCCTATGATTTTGACTTCGAATTTCAATGTCTGCCCCGCCAACGGATGATTGAAGTCGAAAATCGCACCGTCCTGGTCGATCGATCGCAGGATGCCGGCGAACCGGCCGCCGCCGGGCGCGGCGAAATCGACCAGGTCGCCTACCTTGTACTGTTCGTCCATTGCCGAGTTCTCCTCGAGCGTGGCGCGCGAGATGCGCTGCACCAGTTCGTCGCTGCGCTCGCCGAAGGCATTGGCCGGGGCCAACTCGAAACTCTGGTGCGCGCCTTCGGGCAGCCCCAGCAGGCAGGCCTCGAGAAACGGCGCCAGCTGGCCCTGGCCGAACTGCAGCGTCGCGGGCTTGTCGTTGAAGGTGCTGACGATGTCTTCGCCATCCTGTGATGCGAGGCGGTAATGCAGGGTCAGGTAGGCGCTGTCTGTGACGACTGGAACGGAAGGGCTGGACATGAAAAAGGACCATCATGAATACACGGTAACCCGCTATTGTAAGCCACGTTTGGACCCGGCGTGCCGCCCCATTGCGAGCCGTCGTGCGCAAGGTGCCGGCCGCGCGGCATGCCCCGGTCGACACGGCACCGCGCACCACGCCCCGTGCCGGTCGGCCCATCCACTTCCCTGACCTCTTCCATCGACCATGTCCATCATCGACTGGCCCCCGAACCAGCGCCCCCGCGAGCGGCTCATCCTGCTGGGCGCAGGCGCCCTGTCCGACGCCGAGCTGCTGGCCATTTTCCTGCGCGTAGGCGTGCCCGGCAAGACTGCCGTGGACATGGCGCGCGAGATATTGCAGCGATTCGGCTCGCTGGAGGCGCTGTTCGGCGCCGCCTTCAAGGAGTTCTCGCAGATGCACGGCCTGGGCCCGGCCAAGTATGCGCAGCTCCAGGCGGTGCTCGAACTGTCGCGCCGCGCCATCGGCGAAGAACTCAGGAGCGGCATCGAGCTCAGCGCCACCGGCCCGGTCAGCGAATACCTGCAGCTTTCCTTTCGCGGCAAGGCCTACGAGTCGTTCGTGGTGTTGTTCCTGGATACGCGCAACCGCCTGATCGCCGTCGATGAATTGTTTCGCGGCACCCTCACTCGCGCCAATGTCTATCCCCGCGAAGTGGTCAAGGCCGCGCTGGCACACAACGCTGCGGGCGTCATCCTGGCGCATAACCATCCCTCCGGCGATCCCGCTCCCAGCGCTGCCGACGTGGCCCTGACGCAGACGCTCAAGGCCGCGCTGGGCCTGGTGGAAGTGCAGGTGCTCGACCACTTCGTGGTGGCTGGCGGCGACTGCTACTCGTTTGCCGAGCACGGCTATCTGTAGCGAACAAACGAGGAGGCTGACAAATTGTTAAATCACAAAATAAATAAAGACACACTTGTTTTTCGCAAGTCATTGAAAAATCAATGTTTTTTATCTATACTCTCGTTTTTCCCAAGTTTGGAAATTTTTAAGGAGTCTCACATGGCACGTGTTTGCCAAGTCACCGGGAAGGGGCCGATGGTCGGCAACAACGTTTCCCATGCCAACAACAAGACCAAGCGTCGTTTTCTGCCGAACCTGCAGAACCGTCGTATTTTCGTCGAATCCGAGAACCGCTGGGTTTCGCTGCGTTTGTCCAACGCCGGCCTGCGCGTGATCGATAAGATCGGCATCGATGCCGTTCTGGTCGACCTGCGCGCTCGCGGCGAAAAAGTCTAATCAGCAGAGTAAAGGAAATCTATCATGGCGAAATCCGGCCGCGACAAAATCAAACTGGAGTCGACCGCAGGTACAGGTCACTTCTACACCACCACCAAGAACAAGCGTACTACGCCCGAGAAGATCACGATCATGAAGTTCGATCCGAAGGCACGTAAGCACGTCGAGTACAAAGAGACCAAGATCAAGTAAGTCGTCGACTGATCTGCTCTGAACAAAAAACCCGCTCAGGCGGGTTTTTTGTTGTCTGGCCGCCACTCCGGGCTTCGATCAGAGCTTCTCGGTCTCGCCACTCTTGGGCTGCCACTTCATCAGGCGCTTCTCGATCACCGCCACGGCCAGGTCGAGCACCAGCGCAAACACCGTCAGCACCACGATACCGGCGAAGACGGTATTGATGTCGAAGCTGCCTTCGGCTTGCAGGATCAGGTAACCCACACCTCGCGCCGAGCCCAGGTACTCGCCCACCACCGCCCCCACGAAGGCCAGGCCAATCGATGTGTGCAGGCTCGAAAAGACCCATGAGGTGGCCGATGGCAGGTACACCGTGCGCAACAGCTGACGGGCATTGGCGCCCAGCATGCGGGCGTTGTTGAGCACCACCGGGCTGACTTCCTTGACGCCTTGATAGACGTTGAAGAAGACGATGAAGAACACCAGCGTCACCGCCAGCGCCACCTTGGACCAGATGCCCAGGCCGAACCACATGGCGAAGATGGGGGCCAGGATCACGCGCGGCATCGAGTTGGCGGCCTTGACGTAGGGGTCGAGAATGGCCGACGCCGTGGGCGACAAGGCCAGCCACAGCCCCACGCCCAGGCCCAGGACGGTACCGATGACGAAGGCGAGCACCGTTTCGGTGAGCGTGATGAGCAGGTGCGAATAGATCTCGGCCGGGAAGTTCAGCGTAAAGAAAGTGGTGTCGCCCAATCCGACTTCCAGCGAGCCGCTGCCCACCGTGAACCAGTCCCAGATACGCTGTGCGACCTTGACCGGTTCGCCGAAGAAGAACGCGGTCTGCGGGTTGCGCGTGGCCAGGTGCCACACGGCCAGCACCACCAGCAAGACCAGCACTTGCCACATCCGGATATTCTTGTGATTCGGTTTGAAGTATTTCAGCATGACGATTCCCGTTCCTGTTACGCGACGCGCTTTTGTTGTTGATATCCCTTGAGCACTTCGTCACGCAGGACGTCCCAGATTTGCTTGTGCAGCTCCACGAAGCGCGGATGCATGCGGATCTCGGCCACATCGCGCGGACGCGGCAGGTCGATCCTGAATTCACCGATGGGATGGGTGCCGGGGCCGGCCGCCAGCACGATCACGCGGTCGGACATGGCAATGGCCTCGTCCAGGTCGTGGGTAATGAACAGCACCGCCTTCTTCTTGGCACTCCACAGGTCCAGCACCTCGTTTTCCATCAGTTGCCGGGTCTGGATGTCGAGCGCCGAGAACGGCTCGTCCATCAGGATGATGTCGGGATCGAGTATCAGGGTCTGTGCCAGCGCCACGCGCTTGCGCATGCCGCCCGACAGCTGGTGCGGATAGCGGTCGCCAAATCCCTGCAACCCGACCCGGGCCAGCCATTGCTCGCCCAGCGGCACCGCGTCCGATGGCGGGCAACCGCGGTACTGCAGGCCCGCGATCACATTGTCGAGCGCGCTGCGCCAGGGCATCAGCGCCTCGGCCTGGAACATGTAGCCGGCACGCCGGTTGATGCCGGTCAATGGTTCGCCGAACACCTGGACGCTACCCGAGGATGGCTGCAGCAGGCCGCCGCCGACGTTGAGCAGGGTCGATTTTCCGCAGCCTGTCGGGCCCACTACCGAGACGAATTCGCCCGGGGCAATGGCCAGCGTGGTATTGGCCACCGCCGTATAGCGCTGGGAACGGTCATCCTTCGATACGAAGGTGCAGGTGATATCGTCGAACAGAAGTGCGGGGGTCATGAGTGTTGCTCTTGCGTTAGTGAAACCGGAAACGGTGGATATCGATACGCGCGGCGAATAGGCAAATGCCCGTCGCCGGGCATCGTGGCGTTGCAGGTCGCAATGCCGGGCCAACCAGGCGCGGGCCTGGCTGGCCCGGCGCAATTTACTTGTACTTGGCGTTGGCCTTCTGGACAAACGAATTGGTGAATGTCTTGGACAGGTCCACCTGTTTGTCGGCCAGCGACGGCTCGAAGGCCTTGAGGGTACGCAATGCGGTATCGGGACCGCCCGGTGGGAAGTAGCCATCGGGCGAAATCGCCTGGCGCACCTTGGTGAAGGCATCGATGTACAGCGCGCGGTCGCCCAGCAGGTAGCTCTCGGGAACGGCCTTGATGATGTCTGACGGGCCGGCCTTCTGGATCCATTTCAGTGCACGCACCATGGCGTTGGTCAGCGCCTGGGTGGTGTTGGGATACTTTTGCACGAACGCCGCCGACGCATACAGCGTGGCCGCCGGCATCGGGCCGCCGAAGACGTCGTTGGTGTCCTTCAGGGTGCGGGTGTCGGCGATGGTCTTGATCTCGTTGTTCTGTTCCAGCATCGAGATCACCGGATCGAGATTGGCGATGGCATCGATCTGGCCCGAACGGATCGCCGAGATGGCACCGGCCGCGGCGCCCACGCCGATGAAGGACACGTCGGTCGGTTTCAGGCCGGCCTTGGCCAGCACGTAGCTGGCCATGATGCTGGTGGACGACCCCGGCGCGGTCACGCCGATCTTCTTGCCCTTGAGATCGGCCACGGTCTTGTAGTTGGGCATGGTCTTGTTGTTGGCGGCCAGGACGATCTGTGGCGCACGCCCCTGCAGCACGAAGGCCACGATGGGCTGGTTCTTGACCTGCATGTTGATGGTGTGCTCGTAGGCGCCCGAGACCACATCGGCGCTGCCCCCCACCAGCGCCTGCAAGGCCTTGGCGCCGCCGGCGAAGTCGGAAATCTCGACCTGCAGGCCTTCATCCTTGAAATAGCCGAGCTGCTCGGCAATCGTCAGGGGCAGGTAGTAGAACAGGTTCTTGCCGCCCACGGCGATGGACACCTTGGGCTTCTCCAGGGCCTGCGCGGAGGCATTGGTGTTGAACGAAAGATAACCGGCCAGGAACAGGCCTGCGGCGATTGCCAATTGCTTCCAGCTGAATTTCATTATGTCTCCTCCAGATATCGTGGATGGGTTGGTTTTTTTCTACTGCATCATCGGCGTCGGCGGCGATTGCCAGGCATCGCCGCCCATGGTGCGCCTGTTATCAGACCGCGCCTTGCTCGCGCAGCCCTTTAATTTGGGCATCATCATACCCCAGCGACCGCAGGATTTCATCGCTGTGCGCGCCCAGTGCCGGGCCCAGCCATCGGGTCTGGCCCGGGGTATGCGACATCTTCGGGGTAATGGCCGGCAGCTTGACCGGCGTGCCGTCGGCAAAGCGATGCTGTTCGAACATGCCGCGCGCCAGAAACTGCGGGTCGCTCATCATGTCGCGCACCGAATAGATCTTGCCCACCGGCACGTCGGCCGCCTGCAAGGTCGCCAGCGCCGCGTCGATATCCTGGCCGTGGCACCATTGCTGGATGGCGGCGTCGATCTCGGCCGTGCGCGGCACCCGGCCATCGTTGCGCGCCAGGCCCGGGTCGTCGGCCATGTCGGCGCGACCGATGGCCTGCATCAGGCGCTTGAAGATGGCGTCGCCATTGCCGGCGATCACGATGTTCTGGCCGTCGCCGGTGGTATAGGTATTGGACGGGACGATGCCAGGCAAGGCACCGCCGGTGCGCTCGCGCACCACGCCGGCGTGGTCGAATTCGGGCACCAGGGATTCCATCAGGTTGAAGACCGACTCGTAGAGGGCCACGTCGACCATCTGCCCCTGCCCGGCTACGCATTGCGGGCCGGACTTGCCGTTCCAGCGGCCACCGGTGACATCGCGATGGCGCAGCGCCATCATGGCGCCGATCACGCCATGCAGCGCCGCCACCGAGTCGCCGATGGAAATACCCACCCGCACCGGCGGCCGGTCGGCATGGCCGGACACGTAGCGCAGCCCGCCCATCGACTCGCCAATGGCGCCAAACCCCGGCAGGTCACGCAGCGGACCGCTCTGGCCGTAGCCGGATAGCCGCACCATGATCACCGCAGGGTTGACCTGCTTGAGGTCTTCATAGCCGAGGTTCCATTTCTCGAGCACCCCGGGACGGTAGTTCTCGATGATGATATCGGCCTCCAGCGCCAGCTTGCGGGCAATCTCGCGGGCCTCCGGATGTTTCATGTTGAGCGTGATGCTCTTCTTGTTGCGGGCCTGGACGCTCCACCACAACGAGGTGCCATCCTTGAGCACCCGCCATTGGCGCAGCGGGTCGCCGCTGCCGGGAGCTTCGATCTTGATCACGTCGGCCCCGAACTCGCCCAGCATGCGCGAGCAGAACGGACCAGCGATCAGCGTGCCGAGTTCGAGTACCTTGATGCCGGCCAGCGCGCCGGGTGTGAGTTGCTGCATGGACGTGTCTCCTGCCGTTGGCTGTGTTCAACCTTTTTATTGGCGCCCTGCGGGGCTGCCTGGGGATGTTGCCGCTTCAGGTCACCCTGCGGTCGAGCATGGCGCGGGCGATGGTGCCGGCGTCCACGTATTCGAGTTCGCCACCGACCGGCACGCCGCGCGCCAGCCGGGTGGCCTTCAACCCGCGCGCCTTGAGGGTCTCGCCGATGTAGTGCGCGGTGGCTTCGCCTTCATTGGTGAAATTGGTTGCCAGCACCACTTCGGCCACCTTGCCATCGGTGGCGCGGGTGATCAGTTTCTCGAGATGGATGTCACGCGGGCCGATGCCGTCGAGCGGCGACAGCCGCCCCATCAGCACGAAATACAACCCCTTGTAGGTCAAGGTCTGCTCGATCATGATCTGGTCGGCCGGCGACTCGACCACGCACAGCAGCGTATGGTCGCGCTGCTCGTCCTGGCAGGTCTCGCACACCACCTGTTCGGTGAAGGTATTGCACAGCGCGCAGTGACGAATCGTGTCGAGCGCATTGGCCAGCGACTTGCTCAGCGCGGCGGCCGCTTCGCGGTCGTGCTGCAGCAGATGGTAAGCCATGCGCTGCGCGGTCTTGGGGCCGATGCCGGGAAGACGGCGCAGGGCATCGGTAAGCAGGGTAAGGCTGGAAGGGGTTTTCAATTGCGGTCAACTGAATAGCGGAAGGCTTCGAGCGCCTCCGCCGTCATCGAGGGGACAAATTCGGTTATCTCGTACTCGGCCACGCCGGCGATGTAGAACGGATCGAGCTCGATGATCGCCTCCATCTCGGCACGGTCGCTGCAGTCGGCCAGGATGATGCCGCCGGTGCGCGGCACCTTGCGCCCCGACATCAGGAACACGCCTTCCGCATAGCGCTGGTTCAGGAATTTCTTGTGCGCAGTCAGCAGCGAGTCGATTTCGCTCGCCGGCTTGATGTACGTGATCGAGATGACGAACATGTTGCCTCCACAATGCACTGCTGCAATCCGACAGGGGTACGCGACACGGCCATGCTGCGCCTGCAGGCCCGTTCGGTGAACGGGCCGATGCGCGATCAGAACGGCATCTTGAAACCTGGTGGCATCGGCATGCCCGCCGTGACACCGGCCATTTTTTCCTGGCTGGTGGCCTCGGCCTTGCGCACGGCGTCGTTGAAGGCGGCGGCCACCAGGTCTTCCAGCATGTCCTTGTCATCGGCCAGCAACGACGGATCGATCGAGACGCGCTTGACGTCGTTCTTGCAGGACATGACCACCTTGACCAGGCCGGCGCCGGACTGGCCCTCGACCTCGATCAGCGCGAGCTGGTCCTGCATCTTCTTCATGTTGTCCTGCATGGCCTGGGCCTGTTTCATCAGACCAGCGAGTTGGCCTTTCATCATCGCATTGCTCCTTGTTTCAATTCGTGAATTCTATCTTGTTTGCGGGCAGCGCCGGCAAATCGACATGGTGTCGACTCTACAGCGGGTGGATCGACCCCGGCACGATGGTGGCGCCGAACTCGCGCATCATCGACAGCACGAATGGATCGTTGTTCATCGACTGCTCGGCCTTCTGCTGGCGTTGCGCACGGGCCGCCTCGGCCACCGCGTTGGCTGTATCGGCTACGCGCCCGATCTCGGTCTCGATACGCACCTCGCGCTCGAAGCGTTCGGACAAGGCCGCCATCAGCTTTTCAGCCGCGCCCGAGGCCAGCAGCGTTTCGAGCGGAATACGCAGGTGGAAGCAGACGTTGCCGCCAGCCAGCGCTTCGCAGCGCACCAGCTCGCTCTGGAAGGCCATCTGGTGTACCACGCCACGCAGCGGCAGGCTGGCCGCCAGGCCCGGCCAATCGCCGTCCCAGCCGAGCTCGGCGGCGATGCGCGCCGTTTCCTGCTGCTGGGCGGCGCTGGCAGCCGGCCGCTGCGGCGCGGCGAGCACCGCCGGTGCTACCGGGCTGGCGGACTCAGTTTTTTTTTGAGCCTCGGGCGCGCCCGACCTGACATCCTGTTCCCACGGAGGTGGAACATCATCGAAAGGCGGCTCGCTGGCGGGCTCGGCGACCACCACCGCAGCCACCGGGGCCGGAGCCTGGACCGGCGCCGGGGTCGGGGCTACGGGCGCGGCAGCGGCAGGCCTGGGCGTGGACGGCGCGCGCACGCCCTTTCCGGTATTGGCGCGTAACGCCATCATCGCGGCTTCGCGCGCGGAAACGGGGGCCGCCGGTGCGCCGGCTGCCGGGGCACTCGCGGTCGAGGCATCCGACGCCGGATTGGCCGCCGCGGCAACCGTGGCAGCGGCTGCGACCACGGGAGCCGGCGGCGGCGAGACGGCCGGCCGACTCACCGGCGCACTGGTCACCGCTACCTGGGGTGCGGCCGCCAGCGGGGCCGCCTGGCGCGTGGGCGCCGGACGCGGCGTGCTCGCGCCGCCAGCAGGCGCAGCACCGCCACTGGCGCTGACCGGACGAAACGCCAGCATGCGCAGCAGCGTCATGCTGAAGCCGGCGTACTCGTCGGGCGCCAGCCCCAGCTCGTTGCGACCATGCACCACGATCTGGTAGAACAACTGCACATGCTCGGGACTGAACTGCGCAGCCAGGCGCACGATGTCGGCGCGATCGGGCAAGTCCTCGGCCAGTGCCGCCGGCACGCTCTGGGCCAGCGCCACCTGGTGCAACAAGGTGCCCAGGTCCTGCAGCGCGGCATTGTAGGAAAGGCTGCGCGCGGCCATGTCGTCGGCCACGGCCATCAGGCCGGATCCGTCCTGCGCGGCCAGCGCGTCGAGGATGCGCACCAGGTAGGACTGGTCGAGTGCGCCCAGCATGCCTTGCACGGCTTCCAGCGAGACCCGCCCGGCGGCATAGGCGATGGCCTGGTCGGTCAGCGACAGCGCGTCGCGCATCGAACCGGAGGCACCTTGCGCCAGCAGCCGCAAGGCTTGCGGGTCGAACTCGATACCCTCCTGCTGCAGGATGTTGTCGAGGTGGCCGATGATATGGCCAGGCGGCATCTGTTTCAGGTTGAACTGCAGGCAACGCGACAGCACCGTGACCGGGATCTTCTGCGGGTCGGTGGTCGCCAGGATGAACTTGACGTGCTCGGGCGGTTCTTCGAGCGTCTTCAACATCGCGTTGAAGGCATGATTGGTGAGCATGTGCACTTCATCGATCATGTAGACCTTGAAGCGCGCATTGGACGGGGCGTAGATTGCCTGCTCCAGCAATTGCGCCATTTCGTCGACGCCGCGATTGGAGGCGGCGTCCATTTCGATGTAGTCGACGAAGCGCCCGGCATCGATGGCCACGCAGGCTTCGCATACGCCACAGGGGGCGGCGGTGATGGTGCCGCTGCCATCGGCGCCGATGCAGTTGAGCGACTTGGCCAGGATGCGCGAGAGCGTGGTCTTGCCCACGCCGCGGGTGCCGGTAAACAAGTAGGCGTGGTGCAACCTCTGCTGCTCGAGCGCATGCGTCAACGCGCGTACGACATGCTCCTGGCCGACCAGGCTGTCGAAACTGCGGGGACGATATTTACGGGCGAGGACTTGATAGGACATGTGTGTTGGCTGCAGTCGGCTTTTTGGCTCAGGTGGGCATTTTATTCTATTTCGCCCCCGCCATCGCAGTCCAAGCGGCCCGGCTCGACGCCAACGCCCCCAGCCCCGCCTTTTCATGTCGTTTCGGCATCGCCCCTGGCGACGGCGCCTAGACCTTTTCGCCGCGACGCTTTTTCTTGCGGTCGTACATCAGGGCATCTGCGCCCTGCATCAGGTCACCGATGTGAGCATGCCGCGCCGGATCGAACTCCAGCACGCCGACACTGTAGTGCAGGTCGTATTCGCGCTGTCCGTGCTGGTTGAACTGCTGCACCGCGCGCTCGAAGGATTGCAACACGGGTTCCACATCGGCCAGCGCCGTATTGGTCAGGAACACGCCGAACTCGTCACCGCCGAGGCGACCGATGACATCCGACTCGCGCAGGTTGCCCGCCAGCAGCGAGGCGAAATTGGTCAGCGCCTTGTCACCCTCGGCATGACCGAAGCGATCGTTGATCGACTTGAATTGGTCGAGATCGAAATACAGCACGCTGGCCGGGCGCCCGAGCCGCTTGCACAGGCCCAGCGCATGCCCGGCCAGCGATTCGAAACCACGCCGGTTGGACAGGTCGGTCAATTCGTCGATGGTGGCCAGGCGCACCGTGGTGAGCTCCTGCTCGACCATCGCCCCCAGGTCCTTGAGCAGGGCGCGGTCGTCGGCGTCGAAGTCGCGGGTCTTCATGTCGACCAGGCACAAGGTGCCCAGGTTGTAGCCGTTCTCGCTCTGGATCGGGCAACCGGCGTAGAAACGGATGTAGGGTTCGCCGGTGACCTGTGGATTGCCGCTGAAGCGGTCGTCCTGCGTGGCGTCGTTGACCACGGTCAGGTTGTCCGACAGGATGGCGTGCGAGCAGAACGAGATATCGCGCGGGGTCTCGCTGGCGTCGAGCCCGACGCAGGACTTGAACCACTGGCGATTGACGTCGATCAATGTCACCACCGCGATGGGGACATCGAACAGCCGCCGCGCCAGGCGGGTGAGCCGGTCGAAACGCTCTTCCGGCGCGGTATCGAGGATGTGCAACGAATGCAGCGCCTCGATGCGAGCACTCTCGTTGACAGGAATATCGGCGATCTTCATGGCCCGTCCCTACCTGCAGTGGTGTGAATGAATGATGCGCCTGGTCCGCGCCCCCACCCGACTTCGGGTATCGCGCACGGCCTGGACAGATGCCCCCAACCGACATGCGCGCCCCACTTTAACCGCAATTTTTTTGAGAAACAAGTCGCCAGTTTCTTGAAAGAAATTCATCTCACGATGCGGCGCACGGGTTTCCGGAGCGACCGGGTCGACGATGGCGCCACCCAAAGCGAAGAACCCCGCCAAGGCGGGGTTCTTCGCGCGATCAATGCGCAACTACTTGCGGTTACGTTCTGCCGTGGCCGGTGCCGTCTCGCCGCTGGCTACCTTGGTCTCGGCGGGCGCCGTCCTGGCTCCGGGACGTCCCGATTTGCCGGGCCTGTCGGACCTGCCGCCGAGCGCCTGGCCGTTGACGGTCAGGCCGTTGCCGGAGAGCTTCTCGGCGCTCTTCTGCTTGATGCCCTTGACGCGCTGCTGCAAGTCGCCCCAGTCCTTGAAACTGCCGCCGCGGTCACGCTCGGTGAGGATGCGCTTGGACATCGCCGGCCCGATGCCCCGTACGCCATCCAGGGCGGCCTGGTCGGCCTTGTTGACGTCCACATCCGCCCGTACCGGCGCGACCATGATCCATAGCGACACGATGACCAGCAATAATTTCTTCAACATGGTGATTTCCTTTCACGATTGAGAAACACAAAAGGCAAGCCCCGAAACGGAACCTGCCTTTGCTCAACGACGTCGGGAAATACATGTTGACAGAAATGCAACTAGATACGCGCCGCCAGGCGCGTGAGTTTGTCGCCTCTCAGCCCTCAAGCAACTCCTCGCGCGTGACGGTCGCGGTACCCAGCTTGCCAACCACGATGCCACCGGCGCGGTTGGCCATGGCCACCGCATCGACCAGCGAAGCACCGGCGCCCAGCATCACGGCCAGCGTGGCGATGACGGTGTCGCCGGCACCGGAGACATCGAACACTTCGCGCGCCATGGTCGGGAAATGCTGCACATCGCCATCCCGATACAGGCTCATGCCCTCTTCGGAACGGGTCAGCAACAGCGCTTCGAGACCGAGCTCGGCGCGCAATTTCTGGGCCCGCGCGGTAAGGTCATCCTCGCTCTTCCACTGGCCGACGATGCGTACCATCTCGGACTTGTTGGGCGTGAGGATGGACGCGCCCGCGTAGCGGCTGAAGTCGTCCCCCTTGGGATCGACCAGGATCCGCTTGCCCAACTGGCGGGCCGCGGCGATCATCTGGGCCACATTGACCAGGCTGCCCTTGGCATAGTCCGAGAATACGATCACGTCGTGCGCGCCCACCAGCGAATTGAACTGGGTCAGCTTGTCGCGCAATACGGTGTCGGTCGGCGCTTCTTCGAAATCGATGCGCACCAGTTGCTGCTGGCGGCCGATGACCCGCAGCTTGACGATGGTCGAGATGCTGGCGTCGCGCGCCAGGTGGCTGCTGATGCCCATCTCGCCCAGCAGGGTATCGATCACGCGCGCCGGCTCGTCGTCGCCGGTCACCCCCAGCAAGGCGGTGCCGGCGCCCAGGCTGGCGGTATTGCGCGCCACGTTGGCGGCGCCACCCAGGCGCTCTTCGCGCTTCTCGACCCGCACGATCGGCACCGGGGCCTCGGGCGAGATGCGATTGACTTCACCGAACCAGTAACGATCGAGCATGACGTCGCCGACGATCAGGATACGGGCACGATTCCAGTTGGATGCGAGCTGGTTTTGCATGATGTCACCCTTGCGCCAGAAGTGAGCGGCCGATGCCGTAGTACTCGATGCCGCTGTCGGCCATCAGTTGCGGTTCGAACAGGTTGCGACCATCGAAGATCACCGGCGCCTTCAGGGCCGCCTTGACGGTCTCGAAGTCGGGGCTGCGGAAGGCCTTCCACTCGGTGACGATGGTCAATGCATCGGCCCCCTGCAGCGCATCCATGGGCGACGCCGCAAAACGGATCTTCTCGAACAGGCCCGGTTGGTCGGCCAGGTCCAGCGCCAGCACGCGTGCGGCTTCCTTCATCGCCACCGGGTCGTAGACGGCCACGCTGGCGCCACGACGCAGCAGTTCACCCACCAGTACGCGCGCCGACGCCTCGCGCATGTCGTCGGTATTGGGCTTGAAGGCCAGCCCCCATACCGCAAAATGCCTGCCCGCCAGGTCTTCGCCAAAGCGCTTGACCACCTTGCGACCCAGCACATGCTTCTGCCGGTCGTTGACCTGCTCGACCGCGCGCAGGATCAACAGGTCCTGGTCGTAGTCGCGCGCGGTGCGCTCCAGCGCCTGCACGTCCTTGGGGAAGCACGATCCGCCGTAGCCGCATCCGGCATACAGGAAGCTGTGGCCGATACGCGGATCCGAACCGATGCCGTGGCGCACGGCCTCGATATCGGCCCCCACCTTGTCGGCCAGGTTGGCCAATTCGTTCATGAAGGAAATACGCGTGGCCAGCATGGCGTTGGCGGCATACTTGGTGAACTCGGCCGAACGCACGTCCATCCAGAAGGTGCGCTCGTGGTTGCGGTTGAACGGCGCATAGAGCTTCTTCATCAGCGTGTAGGCGCGCTGTCCCTGGGCGGTCTGGTCATGGCCGATGACGATCCGGTCGGGGCGCATGAAGTCTTCCACGGCCGCGCCTTCCTTGAGGAACTCGGGGTTCGAGACCACCGAGAACTGGCCATCGTCGAGACCGCGCGAGGCCAGTTCGCCGGCGATGGCGGCCTTGACGCGATCGGCGGTGCCCACCGGCACGGTGGACTTGTCGACCACGACCTTGAAGCCGTTCATATGGCGTCCGATGTTGCGCGCCGCCGCCAGCACGTATTGCAGGTCGGCCGAGCCGTCTTCATCGGGCGGCGTGCCCACCGCAATGAACTGGATATCGCCGTGGGCCACGCTGGCGGCCACATCGGTCGAAAATTGCAGGCGGCCGCTGGCGCGGTTACGCGCCACCACGTCTTCCAGGCCGGGTTCGTGGATGGGAATGCCGCCATTGTTGAGAATGTCGACCTTGGACTGGTCCACGTCGAGGCAGAACACGTCATTGCCCAGTTCGGCCAGGCAGGCGCCTGTCACGAGGCCGACATAGCCGGTGCCGATGATGGTGATTTTCATGATTGATCCCGAGGGTTTCCGACCTGCCGCCAGCAGCAGGCCGATTGATTGATGAAGCGAATGTCAGGCAACGGGGTCGCTGCCGCGCCGGCGGCACGACCGTCAAATCATGACATTGAGTTCTTCGGTGCGACGCGGCGGGTAGGTCTCCCAGCGGCTGCAACCGGGACATTGCCAATAGAACTGGCGCGCCTTGAAGCCGCAATGGCTGCATTGGTAGCGCGCCAGTTTCTGCGTATAACCATGCACCAGTGTCTTGACCACCGAGAGCTCCGGACGCACATTGAGCGGCGCGGTCATCATGCGTGCTTCCAGGAACTTGTCCAGCGCCAGCAGCGTGGGCGTGCGACGCAGTTCTTCGCTCACCAGCGCGTTGGCGGCCTCGACCCCGTCGGCGTCGAGTACGGCCTTGAAGACCACTTCGAGCAAGTCGATCGAGGGCGCCTCGGCCAGGTAGGAACGCAGCAGGTTGATGCCTTCCTGGGTGCGACCCACGGCCAGGTAGCCGTCCATGAGCCGCTGGGCCACCAGCGCCGTATGCGGCACGCTCTGGTGCTCCACCCGGCGCCAGGTCTCGAGGGCGCCTTCGACATCGCCCTTGGCGCGCAAGGCGTCGCCCATCAGCATGGTGGCGCGCACGCTCTTGCGGTCGGCCGCCAAGGCGCGGTCGAGCAAGGCGATGGCGGCGTCGGTATTGGTGCGCACCAGCTCGTCGGCGGCCAGTTCACAGTGGAACTGGGCGATCTCTCGCTGGCGACCACCGGCACCGGTCGATTGCAGGATCTCGGCGGCCGAGATGGCGCGGGTCCATTCCTTCTCGCGCTGGTAGATCTCCAGCAGGGCGCGCCCGGCCTGGGCACTGTATTGCGTATCGATGAGCTTGTTGAAGGTTTCTTCGGCGCGGTCCAGAAGCCCCGCTTTCAGGTAATCCTGGCCGAGCTCGTAGAGGGCGTGGCCATGGTGCTCGGCCGGCAGGTCGGGGCGTGCCAGCAGGTTCTGGTGCACCCGGATGGCGCGCTCGGTCTCGCCACGGCGGCGAAACAGGTTACCCAGTGCGAAGTGCAGGTCGACCGTTTCGGGGTCCAGCTTGACGATCTCGATGAAGGCATCGATGGCCTTGTCGGGCTGTTCGTTGAGCAGGAAATTCAAGCCCTTGAAATAGCCCCGCGGCAGGGTGCGCGACTCGGACAACAACTGGTTGATATCAACCCGCGCGGCAATCCAGCCCAGCCCGAAGAAGACCGGAATGCCGAGCAACCACCAGAATTCAAATTCCATACAAGAGACGTTTCAATTTAGAGAATATGCTGCGCGGTGATCACACTGTCGGGCAGGGGTGGTTGAGCCTGGGCCTGGGCGATTTCTTCCTGCTGCTTGTGGATCGACGCCAGGGCTTTCTTGTGCCGCGCGGCTTCACGCCGGTGACGGAACATGATCGGCGTCATCGCCAGCACACCCAGCACCGCGCCCACTACGAAAAACGCCAGCAGCACCAGCACCAGTGGGTCGGTCCGTTCGTAGCCGAGGAAGAAATGCAGGGTCACTTCCTGGGTATTGCGCAATGCGAAGAAGAAAAAGCCGACGAACAGGATGAGCGCGATCAATCTGGAGATTATTTTCATGGCGACTATCCTTTTTTTGACTGGTCGAAAATGGGTAAAGCGAGCCATCGTACCGCCCTTTTCGACGTACGGCGCACTGTACTTGCCTGCCTGGCGCAAAGTGCGGCACGCCTGTTAAGGGAAACGGCCACGGGTACTGCGAAATTGTACGTGAAAAAAAACGGCATCCAAAGATGCCGTTCATTTCCGAGCGACCCTTTACCAGGCCGTTCATGTTACCGCTTAGTCTTTACATGGCATCACCAGATGCCCGGCACCGACGCCGCGGCAGTGCTGCAACAACAGGATTGCCTGGTCGATGACAGGTCGGTCAATCCTCACGGATTGGCTGCCCGACCATCGCGTCCACGCGCTCGCGCAACTCCTTGCCCGGCTTGAAATGGGGCACCCTTTTTTCGGGCACCATCACCTTGTCGCCGGACTTGGGGTTACGGCCGATACGCGGCGGACGGCGGTTGAGCGCAAAGCTGCCAAAACCACGGATCTCGATACGTTGGCCGGTCGACAGTGCATCGACCATCGCATCGAGGATGGTTTTGACCGCGTAATCCGCATCCTTGGCAACCAGTTGCGGATAACGCTCAGCCAGACGGGCGATCAGCTCCGACTTTGTCATCGTGGCCCGGACAATCAGTTCTTGTTGTCGAGCTTGGCCTTCAACAGGGCGCCCAAGCTGGTGGTACCGGAAGCCGCGCTGGAGTCAGACGACATCTTTTGCATGGCTTCCTGGGTCTCGGCGTTGTCCTTTGCCTTGATCGACAGCTGGATGCTGCGAGCCTTGCGGTCGATGTTGATGACCAGGGCTTCGACGCTGTCGCCGACCTTCAGGTGGGTACCGGCATCTTCGACGCGATCGCGGGAGATTTCGGAGGCACGCAGGTAGCCTTCTACTTCTTCGTTGAGCGCAATGACGGCGCCCTTGGCTTCGACCGACTTGACGGTACCGGTCACCAAGGCACCCTTGTCGTTGAGGGCAGCGAAGTTGTTGAACGGGTCGCCTTCCAGTTGCTTCACGCCCAGCGAAACGCGCTCGCGCTCGACGTCGATGGCCAGCACCACGGCTTCCAGCTCGTCGCCCTTCTTGAACTTGCGCACGGCTTCTTCGCCAGCTTCGGTCCAGGACAGGTCGGACAGGTGCACCAGGCCGTCGATGTTGCCCGACAGGCCGATGAACACGCCGAAGTCGGTGATCGACTTGATCGAACCGCGGACCTTGTCGCCCTTCTTGTGGCTCATTGCGAAGTCGTCCCATGGGTTCGGCTTGCACTGCTTCATGCCCAGGCTGATACGGCGACGCTCTTCGTCGATTTCCAGGACCATGACTTCGACTTCGTCGCCCAGCTGGACAACCTTGTTCGGTGCCACGTTCTTGTTGGTCCAGTCCATTTCGGAGACGTGAACCAGGCCTTCGATGCCTTGCTCGACTTCAACGAATGCACCGTAGTCGGTCAGGTTGGTGACCTTGCCGAACAGGCGGGTACCTTGTGGGTAACGACGCGACAGGCCGGTCCATGGATCGTCGCCCAGTTGCTTCACGCCCAGCGAGACACGGTTCTTCTCTTGATCGTACTTGAGGACCTTGGCGGTGATCTCTTGGCCAACCGACAGCACTTCCGACGGGTGACGCACACGACGCCATGCCAGGTCGGTGATGTGCAACAGGCCATCGATGCCACCCAGGTCGACGAACGCACCGTAGTCGGTGATGTTCTTGACGATACCGGTGACGACAGTACCTTCCTTCAGGGTTTCCATCAGCTTGGCGCGCTCTTCGCCCATCGAGGCTTCGATCACGGCGCGGCGCGACAGCACCACGTTGTTGCGCTTGCGGTCCAGCTTGATGACCTTGAATTCCAGGGTCTTGCCTTCGAACGGCGTGGTGTCCTTGACCGGACGGGTGTCGACCAGCGAACCCGGCAGGAAGGCACGGATGCCGTTGGTCAGGACGGTCAGGCCGCCCTTGACCTTGCCATTGACAGTACCGGTAACGATCTCGCCGGACTCCATCGCCTTTTCCAGCGAGAGCCACGATGCCAGACGCTTGGCCTTGTCGCGCGACAGGA
Source organism: Herbaspirillum sp. YR522 (assembly GCF_000282575.1). Lineage (GTDB taxonomy): Bacteria > Pseudomonadota > Gammaproteobacteria > Burkholderiales > Burkholderiaceae_D > Herbaspirillum. Next base: position 19,260 of record NZ_AKJA01000053.1, read on the forward strand.
TGGTGTCGCCGAAGCCGTTTTCCAGCGATTCGATTGCGACCGAAATGAAGTCGCCAACCTGGACTTCGACTTCGCCATTGTCATTCTTGAATTCTTCAACGGGAATGAAGGCTTCCGACTTCAGGCCGGCGTTGACGATCACGAAATTGTGGTCGAGACGGACGACTTCTGCGGAGATGACTTCACCAGAACGCATGTCCTGACGCGACAGCGATTCTTCAAACAGAGCAGCAAACTCGCTGGCAGTATCGACGCCTGCAGCGAAAACGGTAGTTGTGGACATAAATGAAAAGATAGATTGGCCAATATCTGTCGATGCAATCATGGGGACTTGCACTGCCGCCCGCTTAATTGCCGGCGACATGGACACTGGGTTAGGTTTATCAACGCCCTGGGGACTTTGCATCCTTCGGGCACGTACTGCTGAACTGCGATTGCTGTATTTATTGCTGCCTTGACACCATTTCTTGCCAAAGCCGGGCGCTACCACTTCTTCCGCATCAGGCACCGGGGCGCATCAAGCGCCATCAATGTCCATGGACGGCATACCAGCTGAGCACCTGCTGCACCGCCTGTTCGACGGTCATATCGGAAGTATCCAGATGGTAGGCGCCTTCGGCGGGCTTCAACGGCGCCGACGAACGATTCATGTCGCGTTCGTCGCGTTCCTTCAAATCCCTCGAAAGGTCGGTAATATTAGCAGAAAAACCCTTGTCAATCAATTGCTTATATCTTCTCGACGCGCGTGCCGCAACACTTGCGGTCAAAAACACCTTGAGCCGGGCGGTGGGAAAGATCACCGTGCCCATGTCGCGGCCGTCGGCCACCAGGCCGGGCGGCTTGCGAAACGACAACTGCAGGCCGTACAGCGCCTGGCGCACCGGAACCAGGGCGGCGATCCTGGACGCCGTATTGCCGACTTCCTCGGCCCGAATCGCCTGGGTCACGTCTTCGTTGGCCAGGAAGATATGGGCCCCGTCGAAATGGCAGTGCAGGTGCTCGGCGGTCTTGGCCAGCGCATGTTCATCGTTGAGCGCCACGTCGCGCCGCAGTGCCGACAGCGCCGTGAGGCGATACAGGGCGCCTGAATCCAGGTAATGAAACCCCAGCGTGGCGGCCACCCGCTGTGCAACCGTGCCCTTGCCGGAGGCGGTCGGGCCGTCGATCGTGATGACCGGAATCTTTGGCTTGTCCATGAAAACTGTCGTCGCTCTAGAAAATATAAACAGATGATCGACGATTTAGCCATCGTCGTGGCGGATCAATATCAGATCAACGTCTGCTCGGCAATCCTTTTGAACACGTCGAAGTAGTCCGGAAAGGTCTTGGCCACGCACTTGGGATCGTTGATGCGCATGCGGTTGCCACGGCGCAATGCGCCATCGAGCGACGCCAGTGAAAAGCACATGGCCATGCGATGGTCGTCATAGGTGTCGATGGTGGCCGCGGCGATCTCGGCCGGCGGGGTGACGGTAAGGTAATCGGCGCCTTCCTCGACCTGCGCGCCGAGCTTGCGCAGCTCCGTTGCCATGGCCGCCAGGCGGTCGGTCTCCTTGACCCGCCAGCTGCCGATATTGCGCAGGGTGCTGGGGCCGTCCGCGTACAGCGCGGCCACGGCGATGGTCATGGCGGCGTCCGGGATGTGGTTGAAGTCGGCGTCGATGGCCTTGAGCGGGCCATTGGCGCTGGCTTCGATCCAGGTCTCGCCCATCGTGATGGTGGCGCCCATCTGCTGCAGGGCCTCGACGAAACGCACATCGCCCTGGATGCTGTCGCGCCCCACGCCCTCGACCCGCACCGGACCACCGGCGATGGCGCCGGCGGCCAGGAAATAGGAAGCCGACGAGGCATCCCCCTCGACATGGATGCTGCCGGGGCTGCGGTAATGCTGGCCGGGCTGCACGGTGAACTGCTGCCAGCCCTGGCGCTGCACCTCGATGCCGAAACGGCGCATCAGGTTCAGCGTGATCTCGATATAGGGCTTGGAAATGAGCTCGCCCACGACCTCGATATGCATCGGCTCGTCACGTGCCATCAACGGTGCGGCCATCAGCAGCGCGGTCAGGAACTGGCTCGACACGTTGCCGCGCACCTTCATGCGGTGCGAATTGAGCGCGCCGCGACGAATATGCAGCGGCGGGTAACCGGGGTTGCCGGTGTAGTCGATATGCATGCCCACCGCATTGAGGGCATCGACCAGGTCGCCGATCGGGCGCTCGTGCATGCGCGGCACGCCATGCAGGGTGTAGTCGCCGCCCAGCACCGCCAGCGCCGCCGTGAGCGGGCGGATGGCAGTACCGGCGTTGCCCATGAACAGGTCGGCCTGGTGCACCGGCAGCACGCCATTGACGCCGTGCACGATGTAGTCCTGGGTGCCTTCGATCTGCTCCCATTTGACACCGAGTTGCTGTAGCGCCATCAGCATGACCAGGGTATCGTCCGACGCCAGCAGTTCGAAGATGCGGGTGGTGCCGCCAGCCAGCGCAGCCAGCAGCAGGATACGGTTGGAAATGCTCTTGGAACCCGGGAGCTTGACCGCGCCCTGCATGTGCGGCACCGGCGCCAGGTCAAGATAACGGGGATAGGATGGCTGTTTCATCGGCATGGGCAAAAGGGGGTTGGTGGTTCGGCGCACGACGGTCGTGCGCATGGTGCATTGTAGACGGCCCGCAGGCTCAGGAGGACTTGCGTTCGGCCGCCTCGATGGTAGCGGCCCACTGCAGCCGCGCGCGTTGCGCATTGGCGTAGATGTCGGCCAGCGCGGCGCCATCGCCGGCGGCGATCAACTGCCGCATCGCGCTCAGCTGCACCAGGTAGGCATCGACTTCGGTCAGCAGCGCGTCGCGATTGGCCAGGGTGATATCGCGCCACATCTCGGGCGACGAACCGGCGATGCGGGTGAAATCGCGAAAACCGCTGGCCGCATACTGGAACAAGGTGGCCGCATGCGGCTTGCCGGCGATATCGTCGACCAGCGCGAACGCCAGCACATGCGGCAGGTGGCTGACCGAGGCAAACACCGCATCGTGCTCCTGCGGCGAGAGGTGATGGATCAGCGCCCCGCAATGACGCCATGCGGCCGCCACCCGCTCGACATCGGCGGCGGCGTTCTCGGGCAAGGCGGTGATGACGACCTTCTTGCCCCGGTACAGGTCGGGTAGCGCCGCCTCGGGGCCATGGCGCTCGCCACCGGCGATCGGATGGGCCGGCACGAAACAGGCCACCCGCTCGCCCAACGCGCTGCGAGCTGCGGCCACCACGTCGGACTTGGTGCTGCCGGCGTCGGTGACGATCGTATCGGGCGCGAGGTGTGCCGCGATGGTCGAGAGGATGGCCTCGGTCTGGGCCACCGGCGCCGCCAGCAGGATGAAATCGGCACCCTGCACGGCCTGGGCCGCATCGCTGGCGACTTCATCGATGATTCCCAGTGCCTGCGCCCGTGCCAGGCTGTCGGCCGAGCGGCCGACGCCGACGATATGCGCGGCCACGCCAGCGCTGCGCAGGGCCAGCGCAAACGAGCCACCGATCAGCCCGACACCGAAGATGACGACTTTCTTGAACACGGCAGGCTCAGGCCAGCACGGCGTTGAGGGCGGCAATGAAGGCCGCGTTTTCCTCGGGCAGGCCGATCGATACGCGCAACCATTGCGGCAGACCGTAGTTGGCCACCGGGCGCACGATGATGCCGCGCTTGAGCAAGGCCAGGTTGACCCGGGCGCCGGCGCCATCGTCCTGGCCCACCTGCACCAGCACGAAGTTGCCGAACGAAGGCACGTAGCGCAAGCCCAGGGCGTCGAAGGCGGCCGTCAATTGCCCGTAGCCGGCGCGATTGACCTCGGCGCTACGCGCCAGGAACGCCTGGTCGTCGAGCGCGGCGATGGCTGCTGCCTGGGCCAGCGAATTGACGTTGAACGGCTGCCGGATCCGGTTCATCAGGTCGGTGACCTCGGGCTGCGCAATCGCAAACCCGACCCGCAACCCGGCCAGGCCATAGGCCTTGGACATGGTGCGCGACACCACCAGGTTGGGATACTTGCGCACCCAGGCGGTCGATTCGTACTGGTGCTCGGCGGCCAGGTATTCGTTGTAGGCCTCGTCGAGCACCACCACCACCTCGCCCGGGACCTCGGCCAGGAACGCCTCGAGCTGGGCTGCCGTGACAAAGGTGCCGGTCGGGTTGTTCGGGTTGGCCAGGTACACCAGGCGGGTATCGGCGTCGATGGCGGCGGCCATGGCGTCGAGGTCGTGGCCGAACTCGCGCGCCGGCACCTCGATGGCGCGCGCGCCCACCGCCTGGGTCGCCAGCGCATAGACCAGGAAACCGTATTGCGCATACACCACCGACTGGCCGGCCTGCACGAAGGCGTGCGCGGCGATCTCGAGGATGTCGTTGCTGCCATTGCCCAGCGTGACCCAGTGCTGCGGCACGTCGTACTTGGCGCTGATGGCGGCCTTGAGCGCGAAGCCGTTGGCGTCCGGATAGCGCCCCAGCTCGGCCACCGCCTGCTGCATGGCCAGCTTGGCCGATTCGGGCATGCCGAGCGGGTTTTCGTTGGAGGCCAGCTTGACGATGGCGGCCTCGTCCAGGCCGAATTCACGCGCCACTTCGGAAATCGGCTTGCCAGCCTGGTAGGGCGCGATGGCGCGCACGTATGCGGGAGCGAGTTGTTTTGACATGATGCGCTTTCAGTTCGACATGAGAAGCGGCGCCGCCGGCCGGCGGCGCGCCATTGCAATTACAGGCCCAGCGGATAGGAACCGAGCAGCTTGAAGAAGGCCGCGTTGTGCTTGAGCTCGGCCAGGGCCAACGCCACCTTGGGGTCTTGCTCGTGACCTTCGAGGTCGACGTAGAAATAGTATTCCCACGCCCCCATGCGCGCCGGGCGCGACTCGAAGCGGGTCATCGACACGCCATGGGTGGCCAGCGGGGCCAGCAGCGCATGCACGGCGCCGGCCTTGTTGGGCACCGACAGCACGATCGAGGTCTGGTCGCGCCCCGACGGCGCGGTACGCAGGCGACCGATCACGGCAAAGCGGGTGCGGTTGTGCGGATCGTCCTGGATATGGGCATTGACGGTCTGCAGGTTGTACTTCTGGCCGGCAATGGCGCCGGCGATGGCGGCCACGCCGGGGTCTTCGCTGGCCATGCGCGCGGCCTCGGCATTGGAGGCCACGGCCTGGCGCTCGATGCCGGGATAGTTCTGGTTGAGCCAGGCATTGCATTGCGCCAGCGCCTGCGAATGCGCGCAGATGCGGGTGATGCCGGCCATCGCGCCGTCGCGCGTCATCAGGCTGTGATGCACCGGAATCGACACTTCGCCGCTGATGGTCAAGGTGGTCTGCAAAAGCAGGTCGAGTGTGCGGTTGATGACGCCCTCGCTGGAGTTCTCGATCGGCACCACGCCGAAGTCGGCCGTGCCGGCCTCGGCATCGCGAAACACCTCATCGATCGAGGCGCAAGGCAGGCCTTCGATGGCATGGCCGAACTGCTGGTACACCGCCTGTTCGCTGAAGGTGCCCTCCGGCCCCAGGTACGCCACCACCACGCGCTTCTCGAGCGCGCGACAGGCCGACATCACTTCGCGGAAGATGGTCTGGATATCGGCACCCAGCAGCGGCCCGGGATTGCGTTCGGCGGCGCGGCGCAACACCTGCGCCTCGCGCTCCGGACGAAACACCGGCGCATTGGTCTGCGCCTTGACATGGCCCACTTCCTGCGCAACCTGGGCGCGCTGGTTGAGCAGGTCGAGAAGCTGCATATCGATCGAATCGATCTTCTGGCGCAGCGGCAACAACTTGTCGTCACTCATCTTGCTCTTTCTGGTTCGGTGCCCGGCCGACCGCCACGCGGGGTGGCCGCCGCGGCATCAGCCGTGTTTCGCTTCGAAGTCCCTGAGGTAGTCGACCAGGGCCTGTACGCCCTCGATGGGCATCGCGTTGTAGATCGATGCGCGCATGCCGCCGACCGACTTGTGGCCCTTGAGCTGTAGCAGCCCACGCTCCTTGGCACTGGCCAGGAAGATGTCGTTGAGGGTTTCGTCGCGCAGGAAGAACGGCACGTTCATGCGCGAGCGGCAATCGTGGGCGATCCGGTTGCTGTAGAAATCGGTGCTGTCGAGATACCCGTAGAGCAGCTCGGCCTTGGCGATATTGCGCTGCTCCATGGCGGCCACGCCACCCTGGCGCTTCAACCACTGGAACACCAGTCCGGCGATGTAGATCGCATAGGTAGGCGGCGTGTTGTACATCGAATCGTTGTCGGCCACGATCTTCCAGTCGAAGGCCGACGGGCAGAACGGCAGCGCATGGCCCAGCAGGTCTTCGCGCACGATCACCAGGGTCAGCCCGGCCGGACCGATATTCTTCTGGGCGCCACCATAGATCACGCCGTACTTCGACACGTCGACCTGGCGCGACAGGATATGCGACGACATGTCGGCCACCAGCGGCGCACCCTGGGTGTCGGCCGCCACATCCGGGGCGAACTGGTATTCGACGCCGTCGATGGTCTCGTTGCTGCAGATGTGGACATAGGCCGCATCGCTGGACAGCCGCCATTCGGCGCGCGGTGGAATGGCCGCGTATTTCTGCGCGGCCGACGACGCCGCCACGTTGACGCGGCAATAGCGCGCCGCTTCCTTGATCGACTTGGTCGACCAGGAACCAGTATCGATGTAGTCGGCCACACCCGCTTCGCGCTTGCCGGCAGGCGAGCGCAATGCGGCCAGGTTCATCGGGATGATGGCGTTCTCGGCGATGGCCCCGCCTTGCAGGAACAACACCTTGTAGTTCGACGGAATCGCGAACAGCTCGCGCACATCGGCCAGCGCGGCCTCGATGATGGACAGGTACTCGCGACCGCGATGGCTCATCTCCATGACCGACATGCCGCTGCCATGCCAGTCCAGCATCTCGTCTGCTGCCTGTTGCAGCACTTCGCGGGGCAATACTGCGGGACCTGCGGAAAAGTTGTAAACCATGGCTCAGATCACAATCAAAAAAGGCGGCGACCGTGACCGGTGCGCCGCCTTGCATTCAAGGGTTCACTCCTCGGCGGCGGGGGTGCTGCCGGCAACGTCGCCGTTGGCAGCCTCGGCGCCGTCGACTTCGTCCAGGCGCTCGTCCTCGACGTCCGATTCCATCACCCGTTGCAGGCCCGACAGCTTGGTGCCGCCCTCGACCGCAATCAGGGTCACGCCCTGGGTGGCGCGGCCCATTTCACGGATCTCCGCCACCCGGGTGCGAATGAGCACGCCACCGGTGGTGATGAGCATGATCTCGTCACGTGGCTCGACCAGCGTGGCGGCCACCACCTTGCCATTGCGCTCGCTGGTCTGGATCGCGATCATGCCCTTGGTGCCGCGGCCATGACGGGTGTACTCGGTGATCGGCGTACGCTTGCCAAAGCCGTTCTCGGTGGCCGTGAGCACCGACTGCTGCTCGTTCTCGGCCACCAGCAGGGCGATGACCTGCTGCGTCTCGTCCAGGTTCATGCCGCGCACGCCACGGGCGGTACGGCCCATCGGACGCACGTCGTTCTCGTCGAAGCGCACTGCCTTGCCGGAGTCGGAGAACAGCATCACGTCATGCGCGCCATCGGTCAGCGCCGCGCCGATCAGGAAGTCGCCCTCGTCCAGGTCGACCGCGATGATGCCGGCCTTGCGCGGATTGCTGAAGTCCGACAGCGGGGTCTTCTTGACGGTGCCCAGGCTGGTGGCCATGAACACGTAGCGGTCATCCGGGAAGCTGCGATTGACGCCCGACAGCGGCAGCACCACGGTGATCTTCTCGCCATCCTGCAGCGGGAACATGTTGACGATAGGCTTGCCGCGCGAATTGCGCGAGCCCTGCGGCACTTCCCACACCTTGAGCCAGTAAAGGCGGCCGCGGTTGGAGAAGCACAGGATGTAGTCATGGGTATTGGCGATGAAGAGCTGGTCGATCCAGTCGTCGTCCTTGGTGGCCATGGCCTGCTTGCCGCGTCCACCGCGCTTTTGCGCGCGGTATTCGGACACCGGTTGCGACTTCATGTAACCGGTGTGCGACAGGGTCACCACCATGTCCTGTGGCGTGATCAGGTCTTCGGTGCCGAGGTCGGTGGCATTGAGTTCGATGCTGGAACGACGCTCGTCCTTGTTGCCGATGCCGTATTCGTTCTTGGCCGCATTGAGTTCGTCGGTGATGATGACGGTCACGCGGGCCGGCTTGGACAGGATGTCGAGCAGGTCGGCGATCTGCGCCATCACATCCTTGTACTCGTTGACGATCTTGTCCTGCTCCAGGCCGGTCAGGCGTTGCAGGCGCATCTGCAGGATTTCCTGGGCCTGCTCGTCGGACAGCTTGTACAGGCCGTCGGCCTGGATACCGTAGTGGATGGGCAGGTTCTCGGGGCGGAACGCCGCGATGCCGCCGGCGCTGCTCTCACCGGTGCGTGCCAGCATCTCGCGCACGGTGGACGAATCCCAGGCGCGCGCCATCAGTTCGGACTTGGCCACCGGCGGCGTCGGTGCGGCGCGGATGATGGCGATGAAGTCATCGATATTGGCCAGCGCCACGGCCAGGCCTTCGAGCACGTGGCCGCGCTCGCGCGCCTTGCGCAGCTCGAACACGGTGCGGCGCGTGACCACTTCGCGACGATGCGACAGGAAGCAGTCGAGCAACTGCTTCAGGTTCAGCAGGCGCGGCTGGCCATCGACCAGCGCCACCATGTTCATGCCGAAGGTGTCCTGCAGCTGGGTCTGCTTGTAGAGATTGTTGAGCACCACCTCGGGCACTTCACCGCGCTTGAGCTCGATCACCACGCGCATGCCCGACTTGTCGGACTCGTCGCGCATGTCGGAAATGCCTTCGAGCTTCTTGTCGCGCACCAGCTCGGCGATACGCTCGAGCAACGCCTTCTTGTTGACCTGGTAGGGCAGCTCGTCGACGATGATGGCGGTGCGGCCTTCGCGACCGAACTCTTCGAAGTGGGTCTTGGCGCGCATGATCACGCGGCCGCGGCCGGTGCGATAACCGTCGCGTACGCCGCTGACGCCGTAGATGATGCCGCCGGTCGGGAAGTCCGGTGCCGGGATCAACTCGATGAGCTCATCGATGGTGCATTGCTGGTTGGCCAGCAAGTGCAATGCCGCGTTGATCACCTCGGTGATGTTGTGCGGCGGGATGTTGGTCGCCATGCCCACGGCAATACCCGAGGAGCCGTTGACCAGCAGGTTGGGAATGCGGGTCGGCAGGACCGACGGTTCCTTTTCCTTGCCATCGTAGTTGGGTACGAAATCGACGGTTTCCTTCTCGATGTCGGCCAGCAACTCGTTGGCAATCTTGTCCAGGCGGCACTCGGTGTAACGCATCGCTGCGGCGCCGTCGCCATCGACCGAACCGAAGTTGCCCTGGCCGTCGACCAGCGTATAGCGCAACGAAAAGTCCTGCGCCATGCGCACCAGCGTGTCGTAGATCGACGCATCGCCGTGCGGGTGGTACTTGCCCATGACCTCACCGACCACGCGAGCACATTTGACGAACGGACGGTTCCAGACGTTGTTCATCTCGTGCATGGCGAACAGCACCCGGCGGTGTACCGGCTTGAGGCCGTCGCGCACATCCGGCAATGCCCGCCCCACGATTACGCTCATGGCGTAATCGAGGTAACTCTTGCGCATCTCTTCTTCGAGGGAAATGGGGATGGTTTCTTTAGCGAATTGATCCATTGGAGAGTCGAAAGATGTTTCCCGGCCGAAAAATCAGCGACCGGGCGGGCCTGGCCCATGGCGTATTCTGAACAGCGCATTCTAGCACGCCGCAGGCCCGATTCGGGCCTCGCCAGCCCCCCGCCCCTGCCCGCGAAAGGGCGCCGGCCACCGTCCGGCTAACGTCGGGGCCGACCGCGATTCCCGCTGTCTATATATATAAGCAGATTGCCACCGGCCTGTTTCGACATGGAAAGAACCGGCCGTGGACGACCGCGTCGGCGGCCTCGCCGTTGGTGCCACCGGCGCAAGCAGCTTTTTCGCCAGCGCGCCATCGGGGGCTGCCTGAAGCCCTCGTCCTCACTAGGCAAGGCCTGGCACCAAATGCGAGCAGCCAGCAAAAAATTGGCGAACTGCATGAAAAATAAGGATTTTCTTTCCAAAACCAGCTTTTTTACTGCTTCAAAGGAACGAAAATGCTCTTCAAAAATCGCGTTGCGCGGAAACAACACAGTCCCAAAAACGTCTACTGGACCAATTGGCAAGCATCGCTCAAGGGCAATCCGTGTGGCAGAATGGCGACTAAGTTCATCGCAAGCCCCTATAGAAGGGGTCCTGCGAGGATCTAAACACATGATATTATTCATTTTTGATGTCGTAATCTTGTAGCGCAGTTTATCTGCGGATATCTCACCCGAGAGGAGAAACATGAACAAATTAGCAAAACTCGTCTTCGCTGCTGCGTCCGCAGCCATCGCACTGACTGCCACCGCTCAGGAAACTAAGGACATCAAAGTCCGTCCAGGCAGCCTGTATCTGCAAGATGGTCGCGACGTTGTAACCCGCAGCGGTTACGGTCTGTGCTGGCAAACCGCCTATGTAAACGGCCCTTGCGAAGAGCCGCCTGCACCGGCAGTGGCCGCCGCCGCTCCTCCGGCACCTGCACCAGCTCCTGTGGCTGCTGCTCCGACATCGGAAAAAGTCACCTACGCTGCTGACGCTTTCTTCGACTTCGACAAGGCGACCCTGAAGCCAGCTGGCAAGGCCAAGCTGGACGAACTGGTTGGTAACCTGAAGTCCATCAACCTGGAAGTCATCATCGCCGTTGGCCACACCGACTCCGTCGGTTCGGTTGCCTACAACCAAAAGCTGTCGGTGCGTCGTGCTGAATCCGTCAAGGCCTACCTGGTCTCGAAGGGTGTTGAAGCCAACCGCGTCTACACTGAAGGCAAGGGCAAGTCGCAACCTGTTGCAGACAACAAGACTGCAGCTGGCCGCGCCAAGAACCGCCGCGTTGAAATCGAAGTTGTGGGTACCCGCAAGTAATCGGTTTTACGCCGCAAGGCTCTACGAAAACCCCGCTTCGGCGGGGTTTTTTTATGTCCATTTGATTGCGGGCATCCCAACGCCTGGCGTGGTTTCGGCTATCATTGTCACCATGAATACCAACGCCGACCCCCAGGAAATCCATAAATTCAGTGAATTGGCCCATCGCTGGTGGGATCCCAGTTCCGAATTCCGTCCCTTGCACGAAATCAATCCGTTGCGCCTCGAATGGATCAATGCGCGCGCGCCGCTGGCCGGTCGCCGTGTCATCGACATCGGCTGCGGCGGCGGCATCCTGGCCGAATCGATGGCCACCAGGGGCGCCGAGGTGACCGGCATCGACCTGTCCGAGAAGGCCTTGAAAGTGGCCGACCTGCACAGCATGGAATCGGGCGTGCAGGTACGCTATGAGAAGATCGCCGCCGAAGAGATGGCAGCGCGCGAAGCGGGCCAGTTCGATATCGTCACCTGCATGGAGATGCTCGAACACGTCCCCGACCCGGCCTCGATCGTGCGCGCCTGCGCCACGCTGGTCAAACCCGGCGGCAAGGTGTTCTTCTCGACCCTCAACCGCAATCCCAAGTCCTACCTGTTCGCCATCCTCGGCGCCGAGTACCTGTTGCGTCTGCTGCCCAAGGGCACGCATGACTATGCCAAGTTCATCACGCCGGCCGAGTTGGCGCAGTACATCCGGCAGGCCGGACTCGACATCGATGGCTTCAAGGGCATGAGCTACAACCCGCTCACCCAGATCTATTCGCTCAACAACGACACCGACGTCAATTACCTGGTTGCCTGCACTCGCCCGCTGGCCTGACCGCCAACGATGCCCGGTCGGATGCCACCCGCGCCGCACGCCGGTGGCTTCCATTCCGTTTGCCCTTTCATTTTCCAATTGACCGACCATGCCACTGCCAGCGCCGCGTGCGATCCTGTTCGACCTTGACGGCACCCTTGCCGACACCGCCCCCGACCTGGCCGCTGCCGCCAACTTCCTGCGCGCCGGGCGCGGACTGCCGCCGGCGCCCTACGAGACATTGCGTCCGGTCGCCTCCGCTGGTGCCCGGGGGCTGATCGGCGCCGCCCTCGATATCCATCCCGGCGACGATCGATATGAAGAACTGCGGCTGCGTTTCCTGGACCGCTACGCGGCCAACATGACGGTGCACAGCCGCCTGTTCGATGGCATCCCCGAACTGCTGTCGCAGTTGCAGGCGCGCGGGCTGGCCTGGGGCATCGTCACCAACAAGGCCACGCGCTTGACCGAGCCGCTAGTGCCAGCCATCGGCCTGGGCCATACCGGATGCATCGTCTGCGGCGATACCACGCCGCATCCCAAGCCGCACCCCGCCCCGCTGCTGGAAGCGGCCAGCCGCCTGGGCCTGGCGCCCGGCGATTGCTGGTATGTCGGCGACGACCTGCGCGACATCCAGGCCGGACGTGCCGCCGGCATGCCGACCATCGCTGCGGCCTGGGGCTACTGCGGTCACACCGAACCGGCCGCCTGGAATGCCGATGCATTGCTGCACGCACCGCTGGACCTGCTCACGCTGCTGGCCTGAAGCGCACTGCCCGATTGCGCCACCCCGCATTAGAATGATGCCCTTGGCGTGACGCCGCGCCGCGGTGCTCACCGGCCCGATGGCATCGACCATGCGATGCCCGGCAACAGAACAAAGGAATCCAGCATGAGCCAGGCCCACCTCGCAGCTAAATTCAGACAATGGCCATGGCAGCGGCAGCGCCCGC
>NZ_AKJA01000054.1 GCF_000282575.1 Herbaspirillum sp. YR522
GGCGGCCGGCCCCAGCCACAACAGCACCGGCGCGACCAGCGTGCGCAGGCGCTTGAGGCTGCGTCGACGCGGTTTCACATCGAAGCCCGCCTGTTCCAGCGCCTCGACCAGCAGGCGCATGCAATATGGCGCGCAGAACTGTTGCGCCAGCAGCGCCGACGAAAACGGCGTGCGGTGTACCGCACACAGGCTTTGGACGATCCAGAAGAAAGTCTCGTGCGTCAGCTCGCACGATTCGGCGGCCGGTGAACTGCGCCGGAAGAGATGGCTGAACGAAGGTGTCGACATGAAAACATTCTCATGTCCAACGTCCGGCGGCCCGCGAAACTACGTCCCGGATAAGAAGCAATTTCGAATTAGTTGCAGCGCAACATGCAAGCGCGCGACCCCAGGCCGGCGCGCCTGCGCTCGCCTCAGCTGCGCTCGAGCTTGAATACGCTGACCACCTGCGTCAGCTTGCCGGCCTGGTCCTGCAATGATTGCGCGGCAGCGGCGGCTTCCTCGACCAGTGCCGCGTTCTGCTGGGTGACCTCGTCCATCTGGGTGATGGCGCGATTGATTTCGTCCAGGCCGGTGCTCTGTTCGTGGCTGGCCGAGGTGATCTCGCCGACGATGTCGGTCACGCGCCGCACGCTGGCCACCACTTCGGACATGGTGGAACCGGCGCGTTCGACCAGTTGGCTGCCCACGCCGACCTTCTCGACCGAATCATCGATCAAGCCCTTGATTTCCTTGGCGGCCGAGGCCGAGCGCTGCGCCAGCGAGCGCACTTCGGAAGCCACCACCGCAAAGCCACGTCCCTGCTCACCGGCGCGCGCGGCTTCCACCGCCGCATTCAGGGCCAGGATATTGGTCTGGAAGGCGATGCCATCGATGACGCTGATGATGTCGACGATCTTCTTGGACGACTCGTTGATCGAGCCCATGGTCTGCACCACCTGGCCCACCACTTCGCCACCCTGGGTGGCGATCTCGGAGGCCGATACGGCCAACTGGTTGGCCTGGCGGGCGTTGTCGGCGTTCTGCTTGACGGTGGCGGTCAGCTCTTCCATGGCCGAGGCGGTCTCCTCCAGCGAGCCGGCCTGCTGCTCGGTGCGCGAGGACAGGTCGAGGTTGCCGGTGGCGATCTCCTGGGATGCCATGGAAATGGTGTCGGTGCCGGTCCGCACTTCACCGACGATACGCTGCAGGCTGTCGTTCATGGCCCGCAGCGAATGCATCAGCATGCCGGTCTCGTCGGTGCTGGTGGCGCGGATGTCGACGGTGAGGTCGCCCTGTGCCACGCGCTGGGCCACTTCGACGGCGTCGTTGAGCGGGCGCGACACGATACGGGCCACCGCCACGGCCAGCGCGAAGGCGATGACCACGATGGCGGCCAGCAGCCCCACGATCCAGGCCCGGGCCGACGCAAACGTGTTATCGGCGGATTGGTCGGACCGGGCGCTGCCGTCGTCGTTGACCTTGACGATGCCGTCGAGCTGGTCGTTCATGGTCCGGAACAGCTTGTTGGATTCGCCCTTGAACAACGCGCGCGCCTCTTCGTTCTTGTCGGCCTGTGCCAGGGCGGTCAATTGCTTGTCGACCTCGACGTAGGCAGCAAAGGTCTTGCCGAACTGCTCGTAGATGGCTTTCTCTTCGGGTTCAGAGATCTGTTTTTCATAGGCCAGGCGCTGCTTGGCCAGGGTCTCGAGGCGGGTCTTGATCGCCTTCTCGGCATCGCTGCGATCGCTCTCCTGCTGGGCGGTGATCATCTGCAATTCCGATATCCGCATGCGCGGCAGCGACGCTTGCAGGATCTGCGCCGTCTTGATGGTCGGCAGCCAGTTCTGGGCGATATCGGTGGAGGCCTGGTTGACCGCATCGAGTTGCCTTATGGCAAATATGCCGAGGATCACCGTGAGCACAATCACGGCAGCAAAGGAAAGAATCAGTTTTCTGGCTATCTTGAGGTTGTAGAACCAGGTCATGGCGCCCTCGAATCGGCTAAGCATGCAATATTGCAGCTTGCATTCTAGGGACCTCATCGGCCCGACATATCGACAAGCAACGATGGCTTTATGCGGCATTTGCAGACTTGCGCGCCTTGGCTGACGACAAGCTGCCAAGCGCCTGACAAGCCTGTCAGCATCGGGGAGTTGTCGATCCGACAGTATCGTCGGACCCGTGAATTTGCCGCTGCTATCGGCAGCAAAACCGCCCGGGTTTCGATAGCCAGGCCGACGCGCCCGACCGAGACTGTGCGCGTGCACCCACCGTCGCCGCAGGCAGCAACCGCCACCTCCCCAAGCACCGGACCGCGTTATCCACTCCACGACCATCCTGTATGCCCCGCTACCTTCGTTGCCTTTGCCCAGCCGTTGTACTTTGCGTTGTCGCCGCCTGTGCGCGCTCCGACGAACCGGCGCGTGCCCTCGCCGGTGGCTTGCTGCAGGCCCTGGTCGACCATGGCCACTGCCAGGCCATACGGCCTTGCATCGACATGATCGATGTCAGCGGCGCGCACAGCCGCATCGAAGTCGCCCTGGTCGACAGTGGCGACGCGGCGCGCCTGGGCGACGCCATCGAGTACATCGTCGAGCACGGCTTCGTGGTGACCGGCGGGGTTCCCATCTTGGTGCGCATCTATGCCGGCCCGGTCGGCGGCGATGGCAGGCGTGCCTTGTTCGGCAAACGCGCGACAACGCGCATCGAGATCACCGGATAGGAGAGACCAGATGAAACCAGGCAGATGGGTACCCGGCTGGGCAGTGATCGTGCTGTGCGGGCTCGCCGGTTGCGGTGAAGCCTATCGGCCTCACGGACGGGCGATATCTCGCAGCGCCATCGAATCCATTGTTGACAGAGGGTATTGCAGGGACATGGATGACTTCCGTACCAAGATGCACATCTTCGGTGGACACGGTCGTCAGGCCAACTTCACGATCTATGCCCCGCAAGAACGACGGGTGTTGGCGGCTTATATCGCTTACATCGCGGTGCATGGACTGGCCATCACAAAGAGAATACCTATGTCCGATGGCAAGCCCCCCGCTGGGGGAGTGCCGATATCGGTCAAGGTCTATCCAAGGCAACGACGCGATTATGGAAGTCTTCCGTCACCAGGCCATACACCGATAATCAAGATGAAGGTAGAAAATGACACCCACCGTTAGAATCCGCGTCGACATTCTTGCTGACGACCTGGTTCCCCATACGTGGCTTTATGTTACGGACGAAACGGGAACGGCCACCGAGTACGGATTCGTTCCGGCGATAGAGTTGACGGCGGTAGGCACAGGTCGAATCGATATCCAGACGCCGCGCAACGCTTCCGAAGAGCATCCATTTACATTAGAGGGGCCTACCGTTGCCCTTACAGAGGAACAGTTCAAGAAACTAAAGGCGGCTATACACGATTCCGCTTCCGCCCCTCCTTACTATCGCCTCTGGGGCAAGGACTTGCTGGACCGGGAAAGCATGAACTGCACCGAGTGGACCAGCAGTATCTGGGCGCAAGCCGAGCTACCCCAACAACTTGGTTTTACCCGGCACTGGAACCCATATGGCCAGGCGATATGGGGACGTTTGCATGAGGCACGCGACGCCATCGCCAAGTCTCTCAAGCAGACATTCGGGAAGGCCGAACGTGCGATGAGTCCGCTGATCCTGGACCTCGATGGCAACGGCATCGGGACCGTGGCGCTGGATGCTGGCGTCCAGTTCGATCATGACGACAACCAGTTCAGCGAACGTAGCGGCTGGGTGGACAAATCCGATGCGCTGTTGGCATGGGACCGCAACAACGACGGCGTGATCGACAACGGCACCGAGTTGTTCGGCAATCACACGCGCGACGACCAGGGCAACACTGCTGCCAATGGCTTTGAAGCACTGCGCTGGCTCGACCGGAACCTAGATGGTGTGGTCGACGCCAATGACGAGGATTACCAGCATCTGCGGCTCTGGCAAGATCGCGACGGCAATGGGCGCTCGGATGCAGGTGAGCTATCGACCCTGCAGGATGTCGGCGTGGCACAGCTCGGGCTGTCTTATGCCGAGAGCGATCTGGTCGACGGTAATGGCAACGCTCATCGCCAGCTCGGGCAATTCATTCGCACCGATGGCACGGCCGCAACCATGAATGACGTCTGGTTCGCCACTGATACTGCACTGACGGTCGAACGCGATCGCGTTGCCATCGATGCCGGCATCGGGATACTGCCCGACCTGCATTGCATGGGGAATACGGCCAGCCTGCACCAGGTCATGCAACGAGACCACAGCGGTACGCTGGTCGACCTGGTACAACGCTTCATGCAAAGCACCGACGCAGCCGCGCGCAAGAGCCTGGTGGCCGAGATCATCTATCGATGGACTGGCGTCTACGACATGCGTCCCGACAGCTTTGCGCTGCGACGCAACCTGTGGACGCACATCACCGACGGCGCCTATGCTTTCCAAGACGGCAAATACAACTTCGCCGGCGACGCTCGTCGCATCTTTGCGCTGGAGCGCCTGCTGGGTCAGCGTTACCGTGCAGGTGAATCCGGCCCCGACATCGATCGCCGTTACTACCGCCGCGCATTGATCGGCCCGCAGGCCGCACGCGATATACGTTCTTCGTTCGACATGCTGGAGCACCATGTACATGCCTTACTGACGCTGCAAAGCGGCCACCTACCGCTGATGGAAAGGATCGCCTTGCACTTCGATGCCGACGGACTGCAGATCGACACCCGCGCCTTCGTACAGGCCCTTCACGACACCTTCCTCGAATCTCCGACACGTGCCGCCTGGATGCTTTCAATGCATGTGGCTTGCCTAGGACAGATAGGATACTTCGGTGACCGCGTAATCGCCGGCATCGTATCGGAAAGCGCACAATTTGACGACAACTTCAGTGGCCTGGTGACCGCAGGTGTCATCGGCACGGCTGGCAGCGATACCTTGCGCGTTCGAAACAAGAAAGAGCGGGGCCATCTCTTCGGCCTGGATGGCAATGACCGGCTGCATGGCGGCGACGGGGACGACCGTCTCCATGGCGGGCCAGGAGACGACTGGCTGCGCGGTGGGTCTGGCAATGATACCTATGTGTTCAGCCTGGGAGACGGCAGCGATATCATCAGTAACACGGATCGCAACACGGGTCGCGAGGATACGATTGCCTTTACCAACGTACGGTCGCAGGATGTACGCGCAATACGCAGAAAGGACCGGCATCTGGTGATCGACTACGGCGACCACGATTCGGTCCAGGTCAACAACCATTTCGCCGGGCGCCGCCAGCAGGTGGATCTTGTCGTCTTCTCGGATGAGGTCACCGTGAGCGCGGCTGACCTGCGCACGGCCAGTCGGCTTGCTCGTTCGCGTGCGATATCCGCCTCGTCTGCGCCCGATGCCTGGGACCTGACGGCCGTGCTGACGCAATGGCAAGGTCGGCATGCGTCGGCGCTGTATGGCAACCAGACGCCCGGGCTGCAACAGACCCCACCTCTCCCGCCTTGCCGGAGCGCGTTGGAGGGGGCCATGCCAGGTGCGCTCGATAGCGCCCGCGCCAATCTCGCGCCGTTGCTTGCCTGAATCCCTGCCGTGGCGCTGACGCCACCGCTGCGGCGACGCCAGCAGCAATCAGGACGGCTTGTCCGGCCTGGTCGCAGTCGCTGCGGAGCCGTCTTCGCGGCGTTCATGCCAGTCGCCGCCCAGGGCCTTGATCAGGAACACCGACACCAGCAACCGCTGTCCCATCAACTGCGCCGACTGGCGTTCACTGTTCAATAACGACTGCTGCGCCGTGATGACATCGAGATAAGGCGTCACACCGCCTTCGTAGCGGCTGTTGGCCAGGTCCAGCACCCGGCGCGCGCTGGCGATGGCCGATTGCGATTGCTGGTAGGCGCGGTCCAGCGCGGCAATGCCGCTGATGCCATCCTCGACTTCCTGCATGGCCGTCAGCACCGTGCGGCGATAGGTGGCCACCGCCACCTCGTAGCCGGCCTTGGTGAAATCGACGCCGGAGCGCAGGCGGCCCGCATCGAACAAGCTCTGGGTGGCCGATACGCCGAGCGACCACAACACGCTGGGCGCATTGAACAGGCTGCCCCAGTTGCGACTGTCCACGCCGTACGAAGGCGACAGCATGAAGCTCGGATAATAGGCGGCGCTGGCCACGCCGATCTGCGCATTGGCCGCCGCCATGGCACGTTCGGCGCTGGCGATGTCGGGTCGCCGTTCCAGCACGTCGGACGGCACGCCCAGCGGGATCGGCGGCAACGCGATCGGCGCGGTCGACGGTGCGATGGCGAAGATCGGCGCCGGGGTGCCGGTCAGCGTGGCGATGGCGTGTTCGTATTGCGCCCGCTGGCGCCCCAGGATGTCGACCTGGGTCAGGGTGTTGTCCAGCAGCGCCTGCTGCTGGGCCACGTCCAGGCCCGAGGTGGCGCCCAGGTCATGGCGCGAGGTCGCCAATTCGAGCGCATGGCGCTGCAGGCCGATGGAACGCTTGACCACATCGATCTCGACATCGAGCTCGCGCAGGTTGAAGTAGTTGCTGGCCAGTTCCGCGCCCAGCAACAGGCGCGCGTTCTCGAAGTCGGCCGCCGACTGCTGGGCCTGCGCACTGGCGCCTTCCACCACGCGCTGCACCCGGCCGAAGAAATCGAGCTCGTAGCTCACCCCCAGGCCCAGTGCAAAATCGTTTTGCACGGTGCCGTAGTTGGGCGAGTTGTAGTTGGTCAGGGGCCGATTGGCCGAGATACGCGAACGGGCGGCGCGCGCATTGATGCCCACCTGCGGCGACTGGCCGGCCGTGGCCACATTGAGCTGTGCACGCGCCTGCGTCAGCCGGGCCGCCGCGATGGCCAGGGTCTGGTTGCCGCCCAATGCCTGCTGTTGCAGCGCGTTGAGCTGGGCGTCGCCAAAGCGCTCCCACCACGGTCCGCGTACAGCCGCGTCTTGCGGTTGCATCACGCGCCAGGGTGCCTCCGGTGTCCAGGCGGCCGGCATGACCACCGCAGGCGCCTGATAATCGGGTCCACTGGCGCAGCCGGCCAGTGCCCCCACCAGCGCGACGCCGGCCAGCCGGGTCCAGGCATGCCTGCCGATCACGATGCCGCCTTTTTCCGGTCGCCGTCGGCGGCGGGTTTTTCCTTCGCGGCTTCCTTGGCCGGCTCCACCAGGTCGCCCTCGGCCAGCGAATCGGACGGATTGAGGATCAGGTGCTCGTTGCCGCTCAGGCCCTCCAGCACTTCCACGGTCAGGCCCAGGTTGCGTCCCACGCGGACCTTCTTCAGGCGTACGTGGTTGTTTTCATCCAGCGCCGCCACCTGGGCACCGTCGCGACGGAACATCAGGGTGTCGGCCGAGACCAGCAACATGCCACTGGACGGTAACGGCAACGCGACCTGCACGAAGGCGCCGGGCAGCAGGGCATTGTCGCTGTTGGGCAGGCTGACCTCGATCTGCATGGCGCGCGTGGCGGGGTCGATGGAGCCGGCCGTGCGCGCCACCTTCCCTTCGAACTTGCGGCCCCGCAACTCGGCCTGGGTAATGGTGACCTTCTGGCCCGCCTTGACCAGGTTGGCGTAGGACTGCGGCACGTTGACGTAGGCCCGCAGCGGGTCGGTCTGCGACAACACGAACAAGGCGCGACCGGCGCCCGGGTCGATCAGGTCGCCCACGTCGACGTTGCGTCGGGTGATGGTGCCGGCGAAGGGGGCCACGATGCGCTTGAAGCCTTCCACCTGGCGCAATCGTTCGACGTTGGCCTCGGCCGCGGCCAGGTTGGAGGTGGCCTGGGTGTAGGCGCTGCGGCGTTCGTCGAGCTCCTGTTGCGATACCGCGTCCTTCTTGCGCAGCGCTTCCCAGCGCGCCATCGAACTCCTGGCCAGGTCCAGGCTGGCCGCCGCCTGTGCGCGTGCGGCCACCGCCTGCGACAGCTGCTGGTCGATTTCAGGCGTGTCGAGTTCGGCCAGCAGGTCGCCCTTTTTCACTTCGGCGCCGATATCCTTGTACCAGCGCTTGAGGTACCCGCTGGAACGGGCCGAGATGGGCGACTGCACGAAGCCCTGCAGCGTTCCCGGCAGGACCAGGGTCTGGCCCTCGGCCGTGCTGCGGGCGTCGGTCACGCGCACATAGACCTTGGCGCGCTCGGCGGTGCCGGCCTCCAGTTCGCGGGCATTGGCGCTACGGCTGACCAGCGTGCGTGCGGCGCCAGCGGCGAGCAACACCAGCACCACCACCAGCACCAGCTTGGCGCGTCGCACCATCTGCTGCCGCTTGGCCAGTTCGCCCTCGTCGGGCAGGGCATGGATACCCAATTCGGAATGACGTTCTTGCGACATGACTCAAGCCTCTCCTGGCACATGCCCGGCAGGGGCGGCGGGCGGTATGCGCCCGGACGCCTTGCGGGCCAGTCTCTGATGCACGCCGGCAAACACCACCGGCACGAAAAACAATGTCGATACGGTGGCAAACAGCAGCCCGCCGATCACTGCGCGCCCCAGCGGCGCATTCTGTTCGGCCCCCTCGCCCAGGCCCAGCGCCATGGGGATCATGCCGATGATCATCGCCAACGCCGTCATCAACACCGGCCGGATACGGGTCGATCCCGATTCGAGCGCGGCCGCCAGCGGCGTGGCGCCTTCTTCCCGGCGCTGGCGCGCAAACGCCACGATCAGGATACTGTTGGCGGTGGCCACGCCCATGGTCATGATGGCCCCGGTCAAGGCCGGCACCGACAGCGTGGTGCCGGTGATGAACAGCATCCAGGCGATGCCCGCCAGCGCCGCCGGCAGTGCCGCGATGATGATGGCCGCGTCGATCCACGACTGGAAGTTCACCACCACCAGCAGGTAGACCAGCACGATGGCCATGGCCAGGCCCACGCCCAGGCCGAGGAAGGACGACTTCATGGTCTCGACCTGCCCCCGCACCACCACCTGGGTGCCACGCGGCAGGCGCGGCCTGATCTCGTCGACCAGCCGGTCGACGCGGCCGGCCACGCTGGCCAGGTCGGTGCCCTGCACGCTGACGAATATGTCGATGGCCGGTGAAATGTTGTAGCGCGAGGCGATGGCCATCTGGCGCCCGGCGCGTACATCGACCAGGTTGCCCAGCAATTGGGTGCTGGCATTGGGCAAGGCAGCGTTGGCGGCCGCATTGGCGCCGGCACCGACCGGGATATTGAGCAGGGCGTCGAGCGAATCGACGGTGTATTGCGGTGACTGCACGGCGATGTTGTAGACCACCCCATTGTTGGGATTGAGCCAGAACGCAGGCTGCGTCTGGGAGCTGCCCGACAGCGCGATCAACAGGTTCTGGCCGACGTTGGACGCCGACAGTCCGAACTGCTGCAGGCGGGTGCGATCGATGCGCAGGTCCAGCGCCGGGCCATCGAGGCGCTGGTGGACGTGGGCGTCGACCGCGCCCGGCACCTGGCGGATCTTCTTGGTCAGCTCGGCAGCCAGCTCGGCATTGGCTTGCATGTTGGGGCCGGTGAATTGCACATCGATGGCAGCCGGCAAGCCGAAGTTGAGGATTTGCGTGACGATGTCTGCCGGCTGGAAGAAGAACTCCACCCCCGGGAAACGCCTGGGCAGCTCGGCCCGCAAGAGCGCCATCAATTCGTCGCTGGGGCGATGGCCCTCTTTCAGCGCCATCAGCATTTCGCCGTCCAGCGTGCCGATGGTGCCGGCATTGCTGTAGGAAAGGTTGATCCCCGAATTGGGTACGCCCAGGTTGTCAAGGATGGTCTCCAGCTCGTGCTCGGGGATGAGCTCGCGGATCACCCGTTCGACCTGGTCGGCCAGGCGCGCGGTCTCTTCGATACGGGTGCCGGTGGGCGCGCGCATGTGCAGCCGCAACTGGCCGGCGTCGACGCTGGGGAAGAAGTCGCGTCCCAGGAACGGAAACAGCAGGCACGACAGCAGGCAGAAACCGAGGAAGCCGAACGCAAACCGGCGCCGGTGCGCCAGCAGCGACGACAGCACCAGCGTGTAGCCGCGCCGCACCCTTTCGAAGCGGGCGTCGAACGCCAGGTACACCCGCTGCAGCAGGCTCTGCTTGGCGGCATCGACCTGGCCATGGCTGCCCATGAGCAGCATGACCAGCGTCGGCACCAGCGTGCGCGAGAGGATGTACGACGCCACCATCGCAAACACCACCGCCTCGGCCAGGGGCACGAACAAAAAGCGCGCCACCCCCGACAGGAAGAACATCGGCACGAACACGATGCAGATGCACAGGGTCGAGACGAAGGCCGGCACCCCGATCTCGCCGGCACCGACGATGATCGAATCGTGCAAGGGCTTGCCCAGGTGCATGTGGCGCTCGATGTTCTCGATGGTGACGATCGCCTGGTCGACCAGGATCCCCACCGACAGTGCCAGGCCGCCCAGCGTCATCAGGTTGAGCGTCTCGCCCAGCGCCGCCAGCGCCAGGATCGCGGCCATGATCGACAGCGGGATGGTCAAGGCAATGATCAGCGTGCTGCGCCAGTTGCCCAGGAACAGCAGCACCATGGCGGCGGTCAGGCCGGCGGCGATCAGGGCCTCGCTGATGACGCCGGCCACTGCCGCCTTGACGAACAGCGACTGGTCGAACAGGGGCGTGATCTTGACGTCCTCGGGCATGGTCTGCGACGCCACCGGCAACATCTTGCGCAGGTTGGCGACGATATCCAGGGTCGACGCCCCGCCGTTCTTGAGCACCGACAGCAACACGCCACGGGCGCCGTCCTGGCGCACCACATTGGTCTGCGGCGAGAAGCCGTCGCGCACGTTGGCCACATCCTTGATATAGATGGTGGCACCGCTGGTGGTGCGCACCGGCAGGTCGTTCAGTCCGGCCACCGCCTCCGGCGAGCCATTCATCTTGACCGTGTATTCGGTGGCGCCGAACTTGGCGGTGCCCGACGGCAGGATCAGGTTCTGGGTGTTGACCGCGTTGACCACGTCGATCGGTGCCAGGCCGCGCGCCTGCATGGCCTGGGTATCGAGGTCGACCGAGATCAGCCGGGTCTTGCCACCATAGGGAAACGGCACGGCCACGCCGGGAATGGTGATCAACTGCGGGCGCAAGGTCTGCACCGCCGCATCGAACACCGTCTGCTCCGGCAGCGATGGCGACGACAGCGCCAACTGCATCACCGGAATACTGGAAGCCGAATACTTGATCACCAGCGGCGGCGTGATCCCCGGCGGCAGCTGGCGCAGCTGCGACTGCACCGAGGCGACCACCTGCGAAATCGCGTTCTGGATATTGGCCTTGGGCTGGAAGAACACCTTGATCACCGATACCCCGGCCAGCGACTGCGATTCGATATGCTCGATGTCGCTCACCACGGTGGTGAGCCCGCGCTCGTTCTGGGCAGCGATGCGCTGGCCCATCTCCTGCGCCGACAGGCCGTTGTAGTTCCAGATGATGCTGACCACCGGGATATTGATCTCGGGGAAGATATCGGTGGCCATGTTGAGCAGCGTCAATGGCGTAGCCAGGACGATCAGCATCGCCATCACGATGAAGGTGTACGGACGGCGCAATGCCAGCGCGACCATGTTCATGGACTGGAACTCATTTCATCAAACCGCGAGTGCGCAGCACCGGCCATGCCGGCGCGCCGACGACCCATGGTCGTCGCCCTCTCCCGCTTGCTTTTTATATGTCATGCGCGGCCGCGCGAAGCCCCGAACGGCTGCACTCCCTGATGCGTGATACGTGATGCCGGATACCTCGTAGCAACAACCGTGCCGCGACTGCCTCCCCTGTCCTGGCCGCTGCGTGGCAGCTGGCCGGCACCTGCATTTCTTGTTAGTGGGCAACCGTTTTGGCGTGGGCTATTGTAGCGGCGCACAAGAGGCCATGACGGCCCGACGGCGGGAATTTTTTCTGACAGAAATGTCAGCAAGTACGGCCCGATCTCGGCTATGGCACACTGCCTGCAGTGTCCACCCCTTACATTCTCACGCCATGGAATTGCTCCGCCAGCGTATCGAAGCCAGTGTGCTGGCCATCAGCCGTCCGCCCGGCAGCGCCGACTTCCTGCGGCCGCCGGGCGACCCCGGTTTGTTCGGTCCGGATTCGGCCGCCTGGCAGGTGCATGGCGATTTCACGGCCATGCTCATCGGTGGGGTGGCGGCGCTGATGTTGCAGATGTTGCATCCGTTGGCCCTGGCGGGGGTGTGGGACCACTCCAATTTCCAGGCCGACATGCTGGGCCGGCTGCGGCGCACCGCCCAATTCATCGCCGGCACCACTTTTGGTGCACGCCAGGATGCCGAGCGGCTCATTGCGCGGGTGCGACAGATTCACCTGGGCGTGACCGGCCAGGCCAGCGATGGTCGCCGCTATGCCGCCAGCGATCCGGACCTGCTGACCTGGGTGCATTGCGCCGAGGTCAGTTGCTTCCTGCGCGCCTATGTCCGTTATCGCGATCCCGGCTTTTCACCGGCCGACCAGGATCGCTACTACGACGAGATCGCCACCGTTGCCCTGGCACTGGGTGCGCGCGACGTGCCACGTTCGCGCGCGGCGATGGACCGCTACCTGCTGTCGATGCAGGCACAGCTGCATTGCGACGGGCGCACCATGAAGACCCTGCAGCTGGTCTTGCAGGCGCCCGCGCCCCATGCGCTGGCACTGCCCTGGACACGCTTGATGATGCGCGCCGGGATCGACCTGCTGCCGGCGCACGCCAAGCAGCTGCTGGGCATTGGGCCCACCTCGCCGGCCCGGGCCTGGCTGTTGCAGCACGGTGTACGGCTGGCGGCACGGCCGATCCGCTGGGCGGTGCGCAACGGATCGGTGCACCTGGCGCGACGTCGCATGGGATTGCCCGCTGGCGCGCCGAGGTGAGCACTCAGCCCATGCCATCGTTTTCTTCACCCCAACCGCTACCATAGGCATTCGAGCCCGGGCCGGGTCGCACATTCCAACCCGGCAGCTCGGCAGCAGGGCCGCCGGCCGCCGGACGGCCGCTGTTGGACGGTCGCTCGCGGTTGGCCTGGTAGACCATGGGATAGGTGCCGTAGTAACCGCCGCTGATTTCTCGCGTTGCCATCGACTGGATTGCAAACATGATGAACTCCTTGCATCAAAAAAGTTGAACAACGGAGTCTTCATTACACCGGTGCCAACCACGCCGCGGCATGAGAAAAGTCTGCAAACGGGCGCCATGTAGCAGGCAACCGGACGCGATGTCGAATAACCGGATAACGGATTAGGCGAGGCTGAAAAAAAGTTGGTATCACTGCGTCAGACAACGAGCGATGCCTCGAAATCCTGGCTATCGGGTCGTGCTGCGCAGGTAGGCCAGGATGTCGTCGCGCTGGCGCTCGCTAGCGATGCCCCAGAAGCGCATCTTGTTGCCCGGCACTACGTCATCGGGCGACTTCATGAATGCCCGCAAGCGCTCTTCGGTCCAGTTGAAGTTGGCATTGGCCATGGCGCTGGAATAACGGAAATCCGCCGTGGCGCCGGCACGGCGTCCGATCACGCCATTGAGCTGCGGACCGAAGCCGCCGCGCGCGGACGGACCGACCTGATGGCAGCTGGCACATTTGGCAAAGGCGGCGCGGCCGGCGGCAACGTCGCCGGCCGCACCGGCGAGCGGGGACCAGGACCACATGATGGCCAGCACGACAGCCAATGACGAGAAGGGGCGGGTGCGTTGCAGCATAGGAGATGCGATCGGCCGCATGACCGGCCAGCGGCGAAAGGGAGGTCGAAAATCAATGGTGAACCGACCCGGTCGAGCCCGACCTGGCCAGGAAGTCGAGGTCGACACCGAACCGGCCGTCGTAGCCTCGATTCTATCGCTCAAACGCATTTCACCCGGATGCGTCGGCGGCCAGCACCGCCGGCAGCATCACCGTGCCAGCGCCGGGATGGACGAGGCGTCGACAACCGAAGG
Organism: Herbaspirillum sp. YR522; assembly: GCF_000282575.1. Classification (GTDB taxonomy): domain Bacteria; phylum Pseudomonadota; class Gammaproteobacteria; order Burkholderiales; family Burkholderiaceae_D; genus Herbaspirillum. The sequence goes on from NZ_AKJA01000054.1 coordinate 13,886, forward strand.
TGCCTGCGAGCGTTTCAATGCGCATGCTGCGACGGTGCCTTGGGCGGTGCCACGCGACGCATCAGGGGCACCATCAGCGTTGCCGTCAACAGGCACAGCATGATGACGAAGAAGGCGTCGGCGCAGGCCTGCGTCTGGGCCTCGCGCATGGCCAGCCGTGCCAGCGTGCGCAGGCTGCCGGCGTCGGCCGCGCCGGGCAGGATGCCGGCCTCGAGCAGGTGCCGGACGCCGCTGCGCAGCAGCTCCTGCATTGCCTCGTTGCCGGCATCGAGGTGTTCGGCCAGGCGCAGGAAATGCAGGTTGGTGCGGTCGTTGAGGATGGTGCCACATAGCGCGATGCCGATCGCGCCACCCAGGTTGCGCATCAGGTTGAACAGTCCAGAGGCCAGCTTGAGTCGCTCCGGCGCCAGCGAGCCCAGGGTCAGCGTGACCACCGGCGCCACCGCGAACTGCTGCGAGAAGCCGCGCAAGGCCTGCGGCAACAGCAGCTCGCGCCAGCCCCAGTCGTGGGTGATCGGAGTGAAGTTCCACATCGACAGCGTGAAGCAGGCCAGCCCGAACATCATCAGCCAGCGCAGGTCGATGCGCCGCGCCAGCATGGTGTAGAACGGAATGGCCAGGATCTGGAACAGCCCGGTCGAGAAGATGGCCAGGCCGATGTCGAGCGCGGAAAAGCCGCGCACCCGCGCCAGGAACACCGGGGTCAGGTAAATCGTGGCGAACAGCCCGATGCCGGTGACGAACGAGAAGAAGCAGCCCAGCGCAAAGTTGCGTTGCTTCAGCGCCCGCAGGTCGACCACCGGATGCGCATGGCGCAGGCTGCGCCAGACGAAACCCAGTCCCGCCACCAGCGCCACGATGGCGGTGCTGGCGATCACGTCGTCGCCCATCCAGCCGTAGCGGGGGCCTTCCTCCAGCGTGTATTCGAGGCAGCCCAACGCCAGCGCCAGCAACGCCATGCCGGGATAGTCGGCGCCGCGCAGCACGGACAGGTCGGGACGGTCGATCTTGACCATCATCGGCACCACGATGGCCACGAAGGTTCCCGGCACCAGGTTGACGAAGAACAGCCAGTGCCACGAATAGCTGCTGGTGATCCAGCCACCGATGGTGGGCCCCAGGGTCGGCGCCAGCGATGCCAGCGCGCCGACCGTGGCCGCCGCCAGCACCCGCTGGTGGCCCTGGAAATAGAAGAAGGCCGAGGTGAATACCAGCGGGATCATCGAACCGCCCAGGAAGCCCTGCAGCGCCCGGAAGGCAATCATGCTGTTGATGTCCCAGGCCAGTCCGCACAACAGGCTGGCGGCGGTAAAGCCGATGGCCGAGGCGGCGAACAGCCAGCGCGTCGACATCACCCGCGACAGCCAGCCGGACAGCGGGATGACGATGATCTCGGCAATCAGGTAACTGGTCTGCACCCAGGCGGTTTCGTCGGCGCCGGCCGACAGCCCGCCCCCGATATCGGCCAGCGACGCCGACACGATCTGTATGTCCAGCAACGCGATGAACATGCCCACGCACATGGTGGCAAACGCCAGCACGCGTTGTCGCGTGGTGAGTTCCGGCAAGGCCGGTGCGGCGGCGGCGCTCATGCTCAGCTCCGGTCGTCGCGCAGGTCGACGTCGGCGCTCACCGACAGCCCCGGGCGCAGTCGTCCCAGGCGTGCCGCTTCGCCATCGAGGGCGATGCGCACCGGCACCCGCTGCACGATCTTGGTGAAGTTGCCGGTGGCGTTTTCGGCCGGCAGCACGCTGAACTGGGCCCCTGTAGCCGGGGCCAGGCTCACCACATGGCCGCTGAAATGCTCACCCGGCAACACATCGGCCTTGATCACCACCGGCTGTCCGGTGTGCATGCGGGCAATCTGGCTTTCCTTGAAATTGGCGTCGACCCACAGCCCCTGGGCCGGCACCACCGACAGCAATTGCGCACCGACGTTGGCATAGGCGCCCACCCGCGCCCGCCGGTTGCCGACCACGCCGTCGACCGGCGCACGCAATTCGGTATAGGCCAGGTTCAGTTGCGCCATTTGCAGGTCGGCCTGCGCCTGCTGCAATGCCGCCTCGATCTGCTGGCGGCGCGCCGCGATCACGTCCTGCTGGCGGCGGGTGGCGGCCAGCGCCGCCTGCGCCTTGTGGCCGTTGGCTTGCGCCTGGTGGAATTCGGCGTCGGCGCGCTGGGCACTCTGCAATGACACTGCCGACTTGGCCACCAGGTTCTGGTAACGCTGCCGATCATCCCGGCTGCGTGCGGTCTCGCTATCGGCAGCGGCGACGGCGGCCCGCCCCTGTTCGATTACCGAGTCCTGCAGGCGCCGCTCGGCGTCGACGTTGACCAGCGCCGCCTGCTGCGCCGCCACCGCCGCCCGTGCCCGCGCCAGCGCCGCCAGGAAGTCGCGCTGGTCCAGCTTCACCAGCACCTCGCCGGCGCGCACGGCCTGGTTGTCCTGCACCAGTACCTGCTCGATATTGCCCGCCACCTTGGGCGCGATCACGGTGATGTCGCCGCCCACGTAAGCATCGTCGGTGCCCTCGACATGACGGCCGACGCTGAACCAGTACACACCCCATGCGACCAGCGCAATGGCCACCATGGCCAGCAACAGCAATTTCAACCAGCCACGGCGGCCAGGCGTCGATGAAGGGGGGATGGTCTGGGTGCTCATGGCAATGGATACCTGTGGGGAGTGGATGAGATAAGAGTTGCTTTCAAAACGATAGTAAGTTTAAACTTGCCACTATCATTTTGCAAGTTACTTCTCGGGAAATCGCTCTCATGACCATCCAACGCCTCCGCCTGCCTTGTCTAAGCGCGCTGTGTGCGGCACTGGCCGGCGCCAGCCTGCTGGCCGCCTGCACCAGCAGTCCGGACTACCATCGTCCGCACTATCAGGACCCGCCGCTGCGCAATGCCGCGCAACTGGCGTCGCGCCCGGCGGCGGCGCCCATGCCTGCGCTGGAACGGTGGTGGGAAGGCTTTGCCGACCCGCTGCTGGCCGACATCGTCACCCGCGCGCTGGCGCAGAACCTGGACCTGGCCGCTGCCATGGCACGCGTGGAGCAGGCGCGCGCGGTGGCGCAACTGGCCGGCACGCGTGGCCTGCCGCAGGGTGATCTGGATGGCCAGGCCGCGCGCAACCACCAGTCCTTGCACAGCCCGCTGGGACGCATCGCCAGCGCCATGCCCGGCTACCAACGCAACCAGAACCTGTTCGAGGTCGACGCCGGCGCCAGTTGGGAGCTGGACCTGGCCGGCGCCATCCGGCGCGGTACCCAGGCCGCCGACGCCGAACTGGAAGCGACCCAGGCGCTGCAGCTCGGCGTACGGGTGACGGTGGCGGCCGAAGCGGCCGACGCCTACTTCCGCATCCGGGCCGCGCAAGGCCGCATCGCGCTGGCACAGCGCCAGGTGCGCGCCAGCGACGAACTGGGCCAACTGGTGCAGTGGCGCATGAATGACGGCCTGGCCAGCAACGGCGAGCTGGCCCAGGCCCGGGCGCGCCTGTCCGAGGCCAGGGCCAGCTTGCCGCCGCTGCGCATCGAACTCGAACGGCAGTCGAATCGCCTTGACGTCTTGCTGGGCACGACACCGGGCGCCAACGCGCCTCGTTTGAACCAGCCCGCAGTGGAGGCGGTGGTACCGGCCATTGCGCTGGCCACCGGCAGCGCCGAACTGATGCGGCGCCGGCCCGACGTGATCGCCGCCGAGCGCCGCCTGGCCGCGTCCAGCGCGCGCATCGGCATGGCCGAGGCGGCGCGCTATCCGCAGCTGTCGCTGTCGGCGCTGGCGGGCTTGCAGAGCCTGGGTTCGGCGGGCCTGTTTTCAGCCGACAGCCTGCAGGCGCAAGGCGGCCTGGGACTGCGCTGGAGACTGTTTGACTTCGGTCGCATCGACGCCGAGATCGCCCGTGCCAGAGGGGCCAACGCCGAAGCCCTGGCGAACTACCGGCACAGCATGCTGCGCGCCACCGAGGACGTCGAGAATGCGGTCACGGTACTGGTGCAGCTGGAACAGCAAGCGCGCGACCTGGCACAGCAGGTGCAGGCACAGCAGCTGGCGCGCGGCAATGCCGAGCAAGCCTACCAGGGTGGCGTGTCGAGCCTGGCCGACGTGCTGACCGAGGATCGCTTGCTGATTGCCGCGCAAGACCGGATGGCGCAGGTGCATGCCGATAATGCGCGGGCGGCGGTGGGCCTGTTCAGGGCGATGGGGGGCGGGTGGTAACCGGCGAACATCGGGCTCAGTTCCGGGCCTGGCCAGACCGCTCGCGTTGCGTCTCATAGGCCTTCAGGTGCAGATAGGCCAGTTGCAGCAGCGTGGTCTTGGCGCCCTTGGCTTCGCCCCGCCGGATCAGGTCGCCGACGATATGGTCGGCCTCGATCCGGTTGCCATTGCCGATGTCGCGAAACATCGACGCCGTCAGCGTCGAGCCGTGCTCGGTCAGCATGCCACGGGTGCGGTGATAGAAAGTGTCGCCCGGACGATGCCCTTCCAGTTCGGCCACGCCTGCGCATTCGGCCAGCATGCCCTCGATGAAGGCCAGGCCGCCCGGACCTTGCAGGATGTCGCCGACGCTGGCGCGCATGAGCGAGGTGGCGCTGGCCAGCGCGGCCAGCATGGTCCACTTTTCCCACATCGCCTGCACGATATCCGGGCTCTGCCTGAGTTCGAAGCCTTGCACGTTCAGTGCCTCGTCCAGCCGGGCCGCACGCTCGCTGCTGCCGCCGGCCAGTTCGCCGAAAGTCAGGCCGGCATGGCCGTTGAGGTGCACGATGGCGCCCTCGGCATCGAGCGTACTGGCAATGACGCATTGGCCGCCCAGAACCGCCTGGCGGCCGAAGCGCTGGCCCAGTAGATCCAGGTGCTGCATGCCATTGAGCAGCGGCAGGATCGCGGTGCCGGGGCCGACAGCGGCCGCCATCGAGGTGATCGCATCATCCAGGTCATAGGCCTTGCTGCCCAGGATCACCAGGTCGTATTGCGGCTGCAACGCGGCGCGCTCGACCAGCTTGACGTCGGTCAGGTCGAGATCGCCTGCGGGGCTGCGCAAGCGCAAGCCATGTTCGCGCAACATGGCAGCACGGCGCGCACGTACCAGAAAGCTGACATCGCGACCGGCCGCATGCAGCCGCGCGCCGAAATATCCACCGACGGCGCCGGCGCCTACTATCAGGATCTTCATCCCGTTCTCCTCTGGGGTTGGCTGTCTCTATTGTGACGGTATTGGCGACACCGCGTCGGGATCGCATAGATAGTGCTCGCCCCACTGGCGCAGCGCGGCAATCAGCGGCTGCAGCGCGCGTCCGGATTCGGTCAGCACGTATTCGTCACGCGGTGGATGCTGCTGGTAGGGGTGGCGCCGCATGACACCGGCGGCTACCAGCGTCTGCAGGCGGCGCGCCAGGATCGCCGGCGAGATGCGCAGGTTGCGCCTGAACTGCTCGAAGCGGGTGCTGCCGCGCAGGGCATCGCGCACGATCAGCATGGTCCATGCCTCACCCACCAATCGCAACGTGGCTGCCACCGGACAGTCGGCGGCCGGGGTGGGTTCAGCCGGCATGGCTCAGGTAGCGTTCGGCCGGGCGATTGCGGGACAGGTTGGGGCCGAGCGCATGGCGCGCCGCCTCCATGGCTTGCCAGTCGGCGCGATCGGGCAGCGACGGGATGGTCACCACTTCGCCCTGGTCCAGGCCCGACAGGGCAGCGTCGACCAGGTCCTCGACTTCCATGAGCATCTCGGCCGGCAGGGCGTCGACACTGCCGCCGGAGCGGTCCCAGATCTCGGTGCGGGTGGCACCGGGCAGCACCACTTGCACGCGCACGCCGCGCGGCGCCAGTTCCTGCTGCATCGATTGGCTCAGGTTGAGCACATACGCCTTGGTGCCGCTGTAGGTGCCGTTGAACAACTCGGGCGCCAGTGCCAGCACCGAAGCGATATTGACGATGGTGCCGCTGCCGCGGCCACCGAAGGCCGCCGCTGCGGCTGCGGCCAGGCGCGTGACCGAGATCACGTTGAGCTGGATCATGGCTTCGTAGCGGTCGATGTCGGCATCGATCAGTTGGCCCTGCACCGCCATGCCGGCGTTGTTGACCAGCAGCGTGATGGCGGCGTCGGTACGCAGGCGCTGCTCCACGGCCAGCAGATCGCCACGTTGGGTCAAGTCGGCCGGCAACACTTCCACCTGCACGCCATGACGCGCCTTGAGTCGCTCGGCGAGCTGTTGCATCCGGGCCGCGTCGCGCGCCACCAGGATCAGGTCGTGGCCGCGGGCGGCCAGCCGTTGGGCGTAAGTGGCGCCGATGCCGGCCGAAGCGCCGGTGATGAGGGCGGTGCCCTGCTTGCTGTGCTGGTTCATTGCTGTCCTTTGCGGTAGGTGATCGGGAGCGGTCCCCGAGTTACTTCAATCATGGTAGTTACTATCATTATAAAAGTAACTAGGCGACTGTCAAGGGCAAGCGCGGCCAGCCGACAACATCGGGCGTGCGAATGCAAAAGGGGCGTCGGTTTCCCGACGCCCCTCGGCTGATACCTGTTGCGTGTGGTGGCTGGCTATCGCCTAGACGGCGCTGACATCGAGCAGCGCTTCGGTCTTCTCGACCACTTCTTCCTTGGTCACGCCGCTGGCCAGTTCAACCAGCTTCAGGCCGCTTGGCGTGACATCGATCACGCCCAGGTCGGTGATGATGCGGTTGACCACGCCCACGCCGGTCAGCGGCAGGTTGCACTGTTTCAGGATCTTCCTGGACGTGCTACCGTCCTTGGCCTTGGCCACGTGTTCCATCAATACCACCACGCGGCCGACCCCGGCCACCAGGTCCATCGCGCCGCCCATGCCCTTGACCATCTTGCCGGGGATCATCCAGTTGGCCAGGTCGCCGCTGCCCGAGACCTGCATCGCGCCCAGGATGGCGATGTTGATCTTGCCGCCGCGGATCATGCCGAACGAATCGGCCGAACTGAAGAAGGACGAGCCCGGGATGGTGGTCACGGTCTGCTTGCCGGCGTTGATCAGGTCGGGGTCGACCTGCTCTTCGGTGGGAAACGGGCCGATGCCCAGCAAGCCGTTCTCGGATTGCAGCCACACCTCGATGTCGCTCGGCACATGGTTGGCCACCAAGGTGGGCAAGCCGATGCCGAGGTTGACGTAGAAGCCATCCTGCAATTCCCGGGCTGCGCGCGCAGCCATTTCATCTCTGGTCCATGCCATGTCGTTCTCCCTTATCTGGCCGCGCTGACGGTGCGTTGTTCGATGCGCTTTTCGGGCGTGGCGTTGACCACGATGCGATGCACGAAGATGCCGGCGGTATGGACCTGGTCCGGATCGAGCTGGCCTATCTCGACCAGTTCTTCGACCTCGACCACCGTGATCTTGCCGGCCATCGCCACGTTGGGATTGAAGTTGCGGGCGGTCTTGTTGAACACCAGGTTGCCGGCACGGTCGGCCTTTTGCGCCTTGACCAGCGACACGTCGGCCACCAGCGAGCGTTCCATCACATAGGTGGCGCCATCGAAGTCGCGCACTTCCTTGCCTTCGGCCACCAGCGTGCCCACACCGGTCTTGGTGAAGAAGGCGGGGATGCCGGCGCCGCCGGCGCGCAGCTTCTCGGCCAGCGTGCCTTGCGGGGTGAATTCGAGTTCCAGTTCGCCGGCCAGGTATTGCCGTTCGAATTCCTTGTTCTCGCCCACGTAGGAGGCGATCATCTTCTTGATCTGGCGTGTATTGAGCAGCTGCCCCAGGCCAAAGCCGTCGACGCCGGCATTGTTGGAAATGGCAGTGAGGTTCTGCACACCCGAGTCACGCAGGGCGGCGATCAGTGCCTCGGGGATGCCGCACAGGCCAAAACCGCCGACGGCAATGGTCTGGCCGTCCTTGACGATGTCTTTCAACGCGGTGGCCGCGTCGGGATAAACTTTGTTCACGAGTCTCCTTTCGGCTCTTGCGACCTACCCCGCCGTGGTGATCGACGATCGACCGTGCCGATGGGGCGTTCTCCGAGCATCACTAAAAAGCGCCAATCATCATAGGTCAGCGAAATAGGCCATACAATACGGTAAAACTACCTGGCGCACTGCAGCATATCGCACCCGCCCGGTTCGAGGGAACCACGCATCTTGCCGCACACCATGACCACGCCACCGGCCATCGATTTCGAACAGGTCTTCATGCACGCCCCAATCGGGATGTGCATCTCGCATCATCGCGTCATCCAGCAGGGCAACCTGGCCATGGCGGCCATGTTCGGCTATCCGGTCGAGTCGTTGCGCAAGAAGTCCTTCCTCGAGATCTATCCCACCCCGGACGAGTTCGAGCGCACCGGCCAACGCCTGGTGCCTATCCTCAACGAAAAGGGTTTCTATTCGGACGAACGGATCATGAAGCGCGCGTCCGACGAGATGTTCTGGTGTCACGTCACCGGCCATTCGCTGGTGCAGGGCAACCCCCACGCGGCCGGCATCTGGACCTTCGAGGATGTCAGTGCCAAGCGCCCCATCACTCCCGGGCTCACGCCCCGCGAGCGCGAGATCGCCGCCCTGCTGGTCGAAGGCAAGACCAGCAAGCTCATCGCGCGCCAGGTCGAGTTGAGCCCGCGCACGGTCGAGATGCACCGCGCACGGCTGATGCGCAAGTTCGCCGCCGCCACCTCGTCCGAACTGGTACACAAGCTGCTCAGCATCACTCCTTGAGTCACATCAGAAAGGTTGCCCGCGAAACCGCTCGGCCAGGAAATCGACCATGGTGCGCAGGGTCGCCGGCATGTGCTTGCGCGATGCATACACTGCATACATGCCGAGCTGGGTCGGCGCGTACTCGGGCAGCAAGGCCACCAGCTGGCCCGATGCCAGCAGCGGCGCCACCGAATAGGCCGGCATGTGGCCCACGCCGACGCCGGCCAGTACCGCCTGCAACAATACCGTGACCTCGTTGGCGCTGATGCTGCCGCCGACTGCCACCGAGGCGGCCCGCCCGCCCTGCCCGCGCGGCTCGAATTGCCACAGGCTGCGACCGACATAGGAATGGGTCAGGCAGTTGTGCAAGGCCAGGTCCTCCACCTGTCGCGGCGTGCCGTGGCGCGCCAGGTACCCCGGCGTGGCGCAGATCACCGAACTGCAGTCCGTCAGCTTCCTGGCGATCAGGTTGGGTTCGAGCCGGGTGGTCATGCGGATGGCCAGGTCGATGCGCTCTTCGACCAGGTTCACCGTGCGGTCCAATGCCACCAGGTCGACCGCCACGTCGGGATAGCGACGGCCATAGTCGACCACTGCCTGCACCAGCTGGGTCTGGGTAAAGGAGGTGCTGGAGGTGATGCGCAGCAAGCCACGCGGGGTCTCGTCGGGCGCATCGACGGCATGGCGCATGTCGTCCGACAGTTCCAGCATCTGGCGACAACGCGCCAGTATCTCGTTGCCGGCGGGCGTCAACGACAGGCGCCGGGTGGTCCGGTGCAACAATCGTGCGCCGACCCATTCTTCCAGTTCGGCCACGTAGCGCGACACCACCGGACGCGACAGGTCCAGCTGCTGGGCCGCCGCCGACAGGCTGCCGCTGTCGACCACGGTGACGAATACCCGCATGGCGGTCAAGCGGTCCATGACACCCCTATCCGAACGATTCAAGTAAGACCCGGGCCAAAGCGCTACGCTACCGGCCGCAACAGCGCATTGTAGTCAAAAGCCGCAGCGCGGCAACCGGGCAGTAGGCGACGCTGGCGACGCTGGCGACGCCCGGCTGCCGCCATTGCCCTGCAACGGCCTGGCCATATGACCGATTAAAGAAACAAACTATGTCCGATTATGTTGTTTTTCAGCACGAAATAAGGGGCTAACCTGGCGTCCAGCAATCAGGCTGGCGCCCGCCGTCGACGACCCGGCGCCCATTTTCATCTCACACAAGGACATCATCATGAACATCGCCATCATCGGCGCCAGCGGCAACGTCGGTAGCCGTATTCTCGAAGAAGCGCTGCGCCGCGGCCACCAGGTGATCGCCATTGCCCGCGATGCCGGCAAGATCGCGCCGCACGACAAGGTCATCGCGCGCAACGCCGACGTGCTCGACAGCGCCGCCCTGGCAGGCGCCCTGGCCGGCGCCGAGGTAGTGGTCTCCAGTGGCCGCTTCGTCAACTTCAAGGCCAGCGACCTGCTGCCGGCCGTCAAGCAGGCTGGCGTGAAGCGCCTGGCCGTGGTGGGTGGCGCCGGCAGTCTCGAGATCGCGCCGGGCAAGGCCCTGATCGACCTGCCCGAGTTTCCCGCCGAATACAAGGCCGAGGCATCGGCCGGACGCGACTTCCTGAACCACCTGCGCGCCGAGAAGGAACTGGACTGGACCTTCCTGTCGCCGTCGGCGTTGTTCATCGCGGGCGAACGCACCGGCAAGTTCCGCCTGGGCACCGATGAACTGCTGACCGCGGCCGATGGCAAGAGCTGGATCTCCTACGAAGACTATGCCATCGCCCTGCTCGACGAAATCGAGCAACCGCGCCATGTACGCGCACGCTTTACGGTAGGTTACTGATGGCCGCGCCAGCCGCATTGCTGCATTACATCCACGACCCGCTGTGCGGTTGGTGCTATGGCGCCTGGCCATTGGTGACGGCGGCGCGTGCCGTCTTGCCCGTCACCGCCCACGGCGGCGGCATGATGGCCGGGCGCAACCGGCGCCGGGTGAGCGCCGATCTACGCAACCATGTGATGCCGCACGACCACCGCATTGCGCAATTGAGCGGACAGGTGTTTGGCGAACGCTATTTCAACGGCCTGCTCACCGACAGCAGCGCGGTATTCGATTCGGGCCCGCCGATTGCCGCCGTGCTGGCCATGCAGGCGCTCAAGGGCAACGACGCCGGCCTGGACCTGCTGGCGGCGATCCAGCGTGCGCATTATCAGGAGGGACGACGGATCTCGGACGAGCCGGTATTGGTGGCGCTGGCCGCGCAGCTGGGGGCGGATGGCCCGGCCTTCGCGAGCGCCATGCAGCAGCAGGATCTTGACGCCCATTTCCAGACCACGCGCGGCCTGCTCGATCGGGTGGGCGGGCGTGGTTTTCCGACCTTCGCGCTGCAACGGGGCGAGGCGATGGACGTGATCGATGTCGCCATGTGGCTGGGTCGGCCGGTGCAATGGGTCGCCCACCTGCGCGGCGCGATGGCAGGGGCCAGCGCCCTGCCCGGGCGTTAGACGGCCACGCCCAGTGCCTGCAACTCGCCCCGCGTACGCGCGGCATCGATGTGGTGGATGGCATGCCATCCCAGCGTCTGCGCCGCCTCGACGTTCTTCTTCAGGTCATCGATGAATACCAGCTCGCCCGGCTGCAGGTCTGCCAGGTGAGCGCGGTAGCGCGCCAGGGCGATCTGGTAGATGCGGGCGTCGGGCTTGATGCATCTTTCTTCGCCCGATACCACGATGTCCTGGAACAGGCCCAGGAAGTCGTAGTTCTCGCGGGCATACGGAAACGTCTCGGCGGACCAGTTGGTCAGGCCGAACAATGGCATGCGCATCGCATGCAGGTCTTTCAACAAGGTCACGCCATCGTCCAGCGGGCCGCGCAGCATTTCCTTCCAGCGGTCATAGAAAGCGCGAATCAGGGACTCGTGCTGCGGGTGCTCGCGCACCAGCAATTCGGTGCCTTCGGCCAGCGTGCGGCCGGCGTCCTGCTGCACGTTCCAGGACGACGAACACACCTCGCTGAGAAACCGCAGCCGTTCGTCATCGTCGGCGATCAGGTGTCGATAGACGTGCAGCGGGCTCCAGTCGAACAGCACGCCGCCAAAATCGAAGACGACGGCGCGAATGCCAGTGGCGGGAAGGGTCGGGGTCATGCTCGGCCATCCATGAAGAAAGGGAAAGCCATTCTACCGCTCACAGCGTGCGGAAGAAATCGAACAATTCGGGCACGTCCGCGAAGCCGACGTTGAAGCGAAAACTGGCCTGCTCGGGCGTGTTGAGGCGAAAGAAATCGCCCGGCGCCAGCCAGATGCCCTTCTGCCGCGCACGGTCGGCAATCTCGCGTGCCGACAGGCTGCTGCCTTCCAGCGTGGCCCAGGTGAACATGCCGCCGCGCGGCGCCGTAAAGGGCACCAGGCCGACCTCGGCCAGGCGCGCATTGAGCGTGGACTGGGCATTGAGCAGCGTGGCGTTGAGCGTTTGCACGTGACGCCGGTGATGTCCCTCGGTCAGCACGTTGTGCACCAGGCGCTCGTTGATCTCGGAATTGGTCAGCGTCAGGATCATCTTGGTATGCACGATCTGGCGCGCCAGCTCGGGCTGGCACGCCACGAAACCCACCCGCAGCGACGGCGCGATGGTCTTGGAGAAGCTGCCCACGTAGATCACCCGCTGCAAGCCGTCCAGCGCGGCCAGCATGGGATCGGTGGCCTGCCCCAGCTCGCGGAAGATATCGTCTTCCACGACCCAGAAGCCATGTCGCTCGGCCGCCTGCAATACGCGCATGGCGCAGGCCGGCGTGTACGACGTGCCGGTCGGGTTCTGCAACACGCTGGTGGTGAAGAACAGCTTGGGACGATGCTGGCGCGCCAGCGCATCGAGCGCCTCGGTATCGACCCCGCCCGGGATGCGCGGCACGCCGATCACGTTCAGGCCGGCCAGGCGCAGCATGGCGATCAGGTTGCAATACCCGGGGTCGTCGATCATGACGGTGTCGCCCGGCTGCGTCATGGTGCGCACCACCAGGTCCAGCGCCTGGGTCGCGCCGTGGGTGGTGAGCACCTGGTCGATCGACAGCTCCAGCGCCCAGTTGCCCAGGAACTGCGCAATCAGCTGGCGCAGCGGCGCATAGCCGAACGGGTGGCCATAGGCTACCTGTTGCAGGCCGGGCGAGCGGATGATGCGCCGCTCGGCCTGGTGCAGCCCCTCGTCGTTGAGCCACTTGCCCGGCAACCAGCCGGCCCCGGCCTTGATCGGCACCCGGTCGTCGGCAAACATCTGCGACAGCAGCCAGGCCGAATCGATGGCTGGCTCATGGGGCGTGAAGACCGCCCGCGCACCGCCTTGCGTGGCGCGCGCGGCGACGAAGAAGCCGGCGCCACGACGGGCCTGCAGCAGGCCACGGGCCACCAGTTGTTCGTAGGCCTCGACTACGGTGGAAGCGCCGATGTCGTGGCTATGGGCCAATTGGCGTACCGACGGCAGCCGCTCCCCCGAGCGCAGCTCGCCGGCATCGATCAGGCGGCCCAGTTCGGCCGCCACCTGTTCCACCAGGCGGGTCGCCGTATTCCTGTGCAATTGCAGTTGCAGCGCTTCGCGGGCTGGCTTGGCCATGGATTCTCCGATACAGATCGACAAAGTGTATTACTGATGAATGCCGGCCCTGTCGGTGGCAAGCCCCTGAATTAGCGGGGCCAGGCCGAAAAGCAGGCGGCTCGCGACGCGCCGGTTCCCACGCCATGAGTCAATACAGTTCACCGAACTTTGCAATACAGTTTCGCGTGATTTTGAAAAGTGTGTCTAACAATACTGCCAGTGTCTGGCAATAATCAAGCTGTTCTCAACTTTCGCCCGCTGGTGCGCCCCCATGTCTACTTCCGAACAGAAACCCGGCCTGTCTGCCTACTGGATGCCTTACACCGCCAACCGCAACTTCAAGGCCAGCCCGCGCATGCTGGTGTCGGCCGAAGGCATGTACTACCGCGACGACGCCGGCAATGCCATCCTCGATGGCACCGCCGGCCTGTGGTGCGTGCCGCTGGGGCATGGCAACCGGCGCATCGTGTCGGCCGTGCAGCAATCGGTGGCCACGCTCGACTACGCACCCTCGTTCCAGCTGGGCCACCCGTCGGCGTTCGAATTGGCCGAGCGCCTCAAGGCCTATACCGGCAATCGCTTCGGCCATGTGTTCTATACCGGCTCCGGTTCGGAATCGGTGGACACCGCGCTCAAGATCGCGCTGGCCTACCACCGCGTGCGCGGCAACGCCACCCGCACCCGCCTGATCGGGCGCGAGCGCGGCTATCACGGGGTCGGCTTCGGCGGCATGTCGGTGGGTGGTATCGGCGGCAATCGCAAGACCTTCAGCACGGCCTTGATCGCCGGCGTGGATCACCTGCCCCATACCCACAACCTGGAGCGCAATGCCTTCACCAAGGGCCAGCCCGAAGTCGGCGCCAACCTGGCCGATGAACTGGAACGCCTGGTGGCACTGCACGATGCGTCCAACATCGCCGCCGTGATCGTCGAGCCGGTGGCCGGATCGACCGGCGTGCTGGTGCCACCCAAGGGTTACCTCCAGCGTCTGCGCGAACTGTGCACCAAGCACGGCATCCTGTTGATCTTCGACGAAGTCATTACCGGCTTCGGCCGCCTGACGACGCCGTTCGCATTCGACTACTTCGATGTCGAGCCCGACATCGTGACCACCGCCAAGGGCCTGACCAACGGTGTGGTGCCGATGGGCGCGGTGTTCGTCAAGAAAGAGATCCACGACGCCTTCATGGACGGGCCTGCCGGTATCGAACTGTTCCATGGCTATACCTATTCGGGCCACCCGCTGGCCTGCGCGGCCGGCCTGGCTTCGCTGGACAGCTTCGAACAGGACGGCGTGCTCGACCAGGCCAAGGACGTGGCCGACTACTTCCAGGAAGCGGCCCATTCGCTGCGCGGCCTGCCGCACGTGATCGACATTCGCACCATCGGCTTGATCGCCGGCATCGAATTGTCGTCCATCGACGGCAAGATCGGTGCGCGCGCCTATGACGCATTCGTGCGCGCCTTCAATGACGGCATCCTGATTCGCGTCACCGGCGACATCATCGCGCTGTCGCCGCCGCTGATCATCAACCGTCAGCAGATCGATGAATTGTTCGGCAAGCTGGGCGCCATTCTCAAGACCCTGGCTTAGGCAAAACCAAGAAACGGCATGTGTCATCGCATGCCGTTTTTCATGCTGCCGGATGTTGGTGCAGCCGCCGCAGCAGTTGGTGCAGATCGCCAGTGATCGAGATGAAAACGCACTGCGATATCGACGCATATCTTTCAGCCATCGAGGAGACCATCAGGCCCACACTGTAGTGTGAATGACATAGAAGAAAAATCCTGCATGCAGACCGGCGGATACACGCCGGCGCACGATGAACAGGTCAATAGAACAGTGGAGACGAGCCCTTCGTGAGCATGCACTTGCCGCACGCATTTGCGCGCCCCGCGCGTAACGCGTCACGCCCTGGCCATATCGATTTCATCCGTGATTTCCTGCGGAGGATGATTGGCGTCCGTATACTCCATGCACCTCGTATTTTTCGTCGATTTCCGTCGCCCACAGGCATGGAACTTGCGTTGATTTGCCGTTGATGTTTTCGTAGATGACACCTTTCGATTCCTAATTTTTTGGAGATGCAAACATGACCAGCCGTCGCGATTTTCTGAAGCTTTCCGCATTGGCCGCGCCTGGCGCACTTACCTTCACCGATGTCTTCGCCCAGGCCGACGCCATTTCGTTCGGTTGCCCGGTGCCGATGTCGGGCCCCTTCGCCGCCAACGGAAAGTTCGCCGACATGGGCATGAAGCTGGCGCTGCAGAAATACGGCAAGGTGCTCGGCAAGAGCACCAGCTACGTGACGCTGGACACCGAAGGCAAGCCCGCCACGGCAGTGCGCAAGATGCAGGAAAGCATCGAGAAGGGAGCCCGCTTCTTCGCCGGCGGCATCCTCTCGGGCGAGGCGCTGGCCATGGGCAAGGAAGCCGACAAGGCCGGCGGCATCTTCATCACCACCGCCGGCGCCGACGAGATCACCGGCACCGATTGCAATCGCTCCACCTTCCGCTGGTCGGTGCCCACCTTCGGCGCGGTCGAGCAGACCGTGCGCCCGCTGCTGGAAAAAATGCCCAACGCCAAGCGCTGGTACACCATCACCCCGCAATATGTATTCGGCGAAGGCCTGCTGTCGGCCGCCAAGGCGATCTTCAAGGAAAAAGGCATCGAGCATGTCGGCAACAGCTATCACTCGCTGACCGAGAAGGAATTCTCCGGTTACCTGACCAATGCCATGGCCGCCAAGCCAGATGTGCTGCTGCTGCTCAACTTCGGCTCGCAATCCTCGGATACGCTGCGCCAGGCGGTCAGCTTCGGCATGAAGAACAACTGTACCATCCTGATGGCCTGGGCCTCGGGCCTGGAGCAGTTCGAGACGCTGGGCGCCGACATCTGCGACGGCGTGTACTTTGGCGCGCAGTACTGGCACGCCATCGACTCGCCCTTCAACAAGGAATTCACCAAGCTGGTCAATGACACGCTGAAGATCGAGCCCAACTACAGCCTGGCCGGTTCCTACATCTGCACCAAGATCATGCTCGACGCCATCATCAAGGCCAACAGCACCGATCCCAAGGCGGTCATCGCGGCCATGGAAGGCATGAAGTACGAAGGCCTGACCGGTACCGAGGAAATTCGCAAGAGCGATCACCAGGTCATCAAGAACTATTACCTGCTCAAGGGCAAGGCCAAGTCGAAGATGAGCAACAAGAACGACTACGCCGACATCATCTCGTTCGGCAAGTCGTTCCTGGCGCCTGAAAAGACCCAGTGCAAGCTCTAAAGGTCGAGCGGCGGCGGCCGCTGGTCGCCGCCCGTCTTGCCCATTGATTTCCGTCACGAGGTTTCATGAATATCTATCTGCTGCAGATCGCCAATGGCATCGGTATCGGCATGCTGTACTTCTTGCTGGCAGTCGGCCTGTCGATCGTGTTCGGGCTGCTGCGCTTCGTCAACTTCTCGCACGGCGCGTTCTTCCTGCTGGGGGCTTACCTGTGCTTCCAGATCAGCGACTGGGGCCTGGACTTCTGGTGGTCGCTGCTGGTGGCGCCGCTGGTGGTGGGCGCGTTCGCCTATGTGGTGGAGCGCTTCGTGCTGCGCCACGTGTATGCGCTGCCGCATCATTTCCATATTCTCTTTACCGTCGGCCTGGCGCTGGTACTGCAGGAGGCGGTGATCTCGACCTGGGGCCCGCTGGGCAACAACGTATCGCCCCCTGCGCTGCTGCAGGGGGTGGTCATGGCCGGCGGGTTCGTCTACCCCAAGTATCGCCTGTTCGTCATCGGTTTCACCGCCGTGCTGGCAGTGGTGCTGTGGTGGGTGCTGGAAGGCACGCGCCTGGGTGCCATCGTGCGCGCAGGCAGCGAATCGACCGAGATGGTGTCGCTGCTGGGGCTCAATATCAACCGCATCTTCAGCCTGGTGTTTGCGCTGGGCGCGGCCACCGCCGGCCTGGCGGGAGCCCTGGCCGCCCCCATCCGCGGCGCCGACCCGTTCATGGGCGTGGAGGCGCTGGGGATCGCCTTCGTGGTGGTGGTCATCGGCGGCCTCGGCAGTTTCTCGGGGGCGCTCATCGGCGGCATCCTGGTGGGCATCGTGCAAAGCGTCATGAGCACGGTCTGGTCCGAGGGCGCGCACCTGATGATCTACATCGCCATGGCGGCGGTCATGCTGCTGCGGCCCAATGGCTTGCTCGGCCGGCCCGGCGCGGCATAAGGTCGGACGAACTACAAGGAACCCATGAAACAGATCGTTCATTTTCGCTATACCCTGCTGGCCGCGGCGGTCGCCTTGCTGCTGCCGCTGACGGTGGGCTCGGGCACGCTGGCCACCGAAGTGCTGGTGTTCGCGCTGGCGGCGCTGGGCTGCAACCTGCTGTTGGGCTATACCGGCCTGATGTCGTTCGGCCAGGGCATCTTCTTTGGCGTGGGCAGCTATACCGCAGGCGTGGTGCTGCTCAAGCTCAAGGCGCCCCTGCTGGTGGCGCTGGCGCTGTCGGCCGGTGGCGGTGCCGCAGTGGCCTTGCTGGTGGGCTGGTTCTCGATCCGCCAGCGCGGCACCTACTTCGTGATGCTGACCCTGGCCTTCGCGCAGATGTTCTACTTCCTGGCCTATACCATGAAGGATGTGACCGGCGGCGACAACGGCCTGCTCGACATCGCGCGCCCGCCGCTGACGCTGTTCGGACAGACGCTGCTGCCCACCACCTCGTCGTGGCAGTACTACACGGTGGTGGCGATCATCTTCGTGCTGGTGTTCTGGCTGCTGCAACGGATCGTCGATTCGGTGCTGGGACGCACGCTGCTGGCGGTGCGCGACAACGAGGCGCGGGCCTCGGCAGTGGGCTACGACGTGCGCCTGCTGAAGCTGGCCGCGTTCATCATCTCGGGCGCCGTCACCGGCCTGGCCGGTGGCCTGCATGCCATGATGACCGGCGTGGCGCCGCTGTCGAACATCGAGTATCACACCAGCGAATCGATCCTGGTGATGACCGTCATCGGCGGCACCGGCAACCTGTTCGCATCGGTGCTGGGCGCGGCGTTCTACGTGCTGGCCGGCAACTGGCTGTCGACCCTGTGGCCGCGCTGGCTGATGCTGCTGGGCTTGCTGCTCATCGCGGTGAGCCTGTACATGCACCGTGGCCTGTTCGGGCTGGCCGTCAAGTTGATCAACCTGGTCCGTCCCGGCCGCGCCAAGGAGCAGCATTCATGAGCCAGCCCATCCTGCAGGCGCACAAGGTCACCAAGCGCTATGGCAAGTTCACCGCCGTCAACGGCGTCACGCTCGACATCATGCCCGGCACCGTGCATTCGGTGATCGGCCCCAACGGCGCCGGCAAGACCACGCTGTTCCACACCCTTACCGGCACCACCCCGATCACCGAAGGCAGCATCAAGGTCGAGGGCGAGGAAGTGTCGCACCTGCCGGGCCATCGCCGGGTGCGGCGCGGGCTGGCGCGCTCGTTCCAGGTCACCAGCCTGTTTCCCAACCTGAGCGTGTGGGAAAACCTGCGACTGGCCGCGCAGGGCTGCCATCCCTGGGCCGCGCTCAACCCCTGGAAACGCGCCGAGCAGATGCACGCCGCCTGCGAGCTGGCCGATCGGCTGGTCGAGCGGCTGTCGCTGCAAGCGGTGGCGCAGCGGGTATCGTCGGAGCTGTCGCATGGCCAGCAGCGGCGCCTTGAAGTCGGCATGGCGATGGCCGGCCAACCCAAGGTCATCTTCCTGGACGAACCTACCTCGGGCATGGGCATCGACGACATCGGCGACATGAAGCGGCTGATCCACGGCCTGCGCGAGGACTACACGGTGGTACTGATCGAACACAACATGGATATCGTGATGGACATTTCGGACAGCATCACCGTGATGCAGCTGGGCCAGATCCTGGCGCAGGGCAAACCCGGCGAGATCCGCAGCGACGAACGGGTACGCCGCGCCTACCTGGGCAGCATGATCACGGGAGGCCGCGCATGATCCTGCAGATCGAGGATGTACACGGCTACTACGGCAAGAGCCACATCCTGCAGGGCGTGTCGCTGCAGGTCGATGCGGGCGAGGTGATCACGCTGCTGGGCCGCAACGGCGCCGGCAAGACCACCACCTTGAAGAGCATCGTGGGCGTGGTTCCGCCTGCACCCGGACGGGTGGTGTTCGAAGGCCAGGAGGTGGCGGGCCTGCCACCGCACAAGATCGCCGCGCGTGGCCTGTGCCTGGTGCCGGAACATCGCGGCATCTTCAAGCTGCTCACCGTCGAGGAAAACCTGACCATGGCTGCCAGGCGCGAATCGGCCTGGGGCCTGGAAGACGTCTACCAGATCTTCCCGCGCCTCAAGGAGCGTCGCAAGAACGGCGGTGGCCAACTGTCGGGTGGCGAACAGCAGATGCTGGCCATCGCGCGCGCGCTGATGAACAACCCGCGACTGCTGATGCTCGACGAGCCGGTAGAGGGCCTGGCGCCGGTGATCGTCGACGAGATCGTGGCGCAGATCAAGCTGATCAAGGCCACCGGCATTCCCATCATCCTGGTCGAGCAGAACCTGGAAGTATGCACCCAGCTGGCCGACCGCCACTACATCATCGAACAGGGCCGCGTGGTCTACAGCGGCAGCAATGCCGAGTTCCTGGCCGACGACGGCGTCAAGGATCGCTACCTCGGCGTGAACCTGGCCGCCTAACCTCATCTACTGGAGTCATCATGGACACGACAAGCACTGCAACCCGGCACGCCCTGCGCATCGATGGCAAGCGCCTCTGGGATTCGTTGATGGAACTGGGCCGCATCGGTGGCACCGCCAAGGGCGGCGTCTGCCGGCTGGCGCTCACCGACCTCGATCGCCAGGGGCGCGACCTGGTTACCTCATGGGCCCGTGCCGAAGGCATGAGCGTGGTGGTCGACCAGATCGGCAATATCTTCATGCGCCGCGACGGTCGCGACAACCACCTGCCGCCGGTGATGACCGGGTCGCATATCGACACCCAGCCCACCGGTGGCAAGTTCGACGGCAACTATGGCGTGCTGGCCGGCATCGAGGTGATCCGTACCCTCAACCGGCACGGCATCCAGACCGAGGCGCCCATCGAGGTGGCAGTGTGGACCAACGAGGAAGGTTCGCGCTTCGTGCCGGTGATGATGGGCTCGGGCGTATTCTGCGGCGCCTTCACGCTGGAGCATGCCTACAACGCCACCGATGTCGATGGCAAGAAGGTCCGGGACGAACTGGAACGCATCGGCTACATCGGCCAGCAGAAATGCGGCGACCACCCTATCGGCGCCTACTACGAGGCGCATATCGAACAGGGACCGGTGCTCGAAAACGCCGATACCGTCATCGGCGTGGTGCCGGCGGTGCTGGGACTGTCGTGGTACGACTGCACGGTGACCGGCTTCGAATCGCATGCGGGTCCAACACCGATGGAAATCCGCAAGGATGCCTTGCAGGTCGCCACCACCATCATGCAGGAGGTGGTGGCCATCGCCCATCGCTATCCACCCTACGGACGGGGCACGGTAGGCCAGGTGCAGGTGATGCCCAACAGCCGCAACGTGATCCCGGGC
This sequence comes from Herbaspirillum sp. YR522, assembly GCF_000282575.1. GTDB lineage: Bacteria > Pseudomonadota > Gammaproteobacteria > Burkholderiales > Burkholderiaceae_D > Herbaspirillum. The sequence continues at coordinate 34,705 of NZ_AKJA01000054.1, forward strand.
CAGGTGAAGTTCTCGGTCGACCTGCGCAACGTCAACGACGACACGCTCAACCGCATGCATGAGGACCTGCTGGCCTACATCGAGGCGACGCGCCAGCAGAGCGGCCTGAAGATCGAGCTGGAGCGGGTGTCCTACTTCCCGCCGTGCCCGTTCCACCCCGATTGCGTCGACAACGTGCGCCAGGCCGCCGACGCGCTCGGCTACAAGACCATGGACGTGGTATCGGGCGCCGGCCACGATGCGATCTATGCCGCACGACTGGCACCGGCCGGCATGATCTTCGTGCCCTGCAAGGACGGCGTGAGCCATAACGAGATCGAGGACGCCCAGCCCGATCACCTGGAAGCCGGCTGCAACGTGTTGCTGCAGGCGATGCTGGCCAGTGCCGGCGTAGTTGCCTGAGGAGCCGCGCATGAAGATCGTGATCGCCCGCATGAACCATGAGACCAACACCTTCTCGCCCATCCCGACGCCGCTGGCGGCATTCGATCCGCAATGGGACGAGGCCGCCCGCAGCAACCAGAAAGGTGCGCTGACCGCCATGGGCGCCTTCCTCGATATCGCCGAGGGGATCGATGCCGAGATCGTCACACCGCTGGCGGCCTGGGCCAACCCCAGCGCGGCGGTGGCCGCCGACGCCTATACGCTGATGTGCGACGCCATCGTGCGTGCGGTCGGCCAGGGCTGCGATGCCATCATGCTCGACCTGCACGGTGCCATGGTAGCCGAGAACGCCGATGATGGCGAAGGCGCATTGCTCGAACGCATCCGCCAGGTGGCACCCGACACGCCGATGACGGTAGCGCTGGACCTGCACGGCAACGTGACCCGGAAGATGGTGCAACACGCCGACATCATCGTCAGCTTCAAGACCTATCCCCACATCGACATGTACGAGACCGGTGAACATGCCGCACGCCTGCTGCTGGATCTGCTGGCGCGCCGGTCGCGGCCGGTGATCGGCTGGCGCCAGCTGCCG
>NZ_AKJA01000055.1 GCF_000282575.1 Herbaspirillum sp. YR522
GGTTTTAAGGGAGGATTACCACCTCATCGCATATTCAACATCGGCTGCAACTGTCTGACACGCGCAACATTGGCATCGTCCTCTTTCCTGGTCTCTTCTTCCTTCTTGGCATCGGTCTTGCCGAATGCGTCGGTAGTACGGGTCTGGAAGTAAAGCGTGGATGACAGGATATGATCGTGCCAACTGGTCAACATGGTGTCATGCACAAGCAAATCGAATAATGCCATCACCTTCTCGGGCAACTTGGTCTTTCCTGTGCTGGCATTGATCCATGCATCGGCCAGGGTGACCTCTTCTGCCGTCATCAACGGGCGAGCCGGGCGATATTGAGCTCCCATAGCGGCGGCATTGCCATTCATCGTCCTCCATCCCGCATTCTGGGCATCGGTGAGCTTTTTCCATTGCGCCTTGCGCTCGGGTTCAGAGTCCTGTTGTTTCTGGTAATCGCTGCGTTTTTGCGTCACTTCCTTGGATTCTGCATCCAGTCGCTCCCACACACTGACGAACGGACGATGAACTTCCATGATCGTCTTGGGCAGCGTTTTGGTCTCTTCATTCTGCGCGGTGAACATCTCGGACATCGCCCGGTTGTAGCGGTCATTGTCGAATGGCTTCGCAGTACGCGCCTCCATGTATTCCTTCTCCGCCCGTTCGCGTCGCTCGCGCCGCTGGTTTTGCGCCGCCTTCACGTCGTCGACATGACTGGTCACCGTTTCCCTGAATTCCGGCGATTGATAACGCACGGCCAGCCACTGGATGAATACCGACATGTGCTTGAGGAAATCGAGGCCGGGGGTACGAGGAACGACCGATCGATATGCGTCCACCAGTTCCATCATCTGGTAGCTGTTTTTACCTTCGACGACAGGTTCGGCGAGCGAGAATCGTCGGAATGTCTCAGGCTTCAAGATTCGCAGGTCCTCCATGCGATCCATCATGGTTCCAGCGATCAGCGCCTCATGCAGCATGTCGCGAAGGGGAACACGTTGCAGTTCGCCGCGAAAATTCAAAGCGCCGTCAGGGGATCCACCAGTGACATCCTCGCTGGTTCCGGGATAGAGAAATTGCTCGCCGCGGGTCTTCTCCAGGCTGTCCAATCGCTGATAAAAGCGCAGCTCATGTGCAGCGGCAAAATGTACGCAGCGTGTCACCGATGGCGGAATGCCCAGGGGTCTGTCACCGTAATTCTGCTTGATCATCCCGACCAATGGCAGAAAACCGATCAGTTTGTTCTCTTCCATGATCGATGCCACGGAATCGAGCAGCCCCAGGAATTTGATTTCGATCGGATGATTGTCTATCGCCAGGTCCTGCTCATTGGCGCGCTTGTAAAGTCGCGCCAGTTCATTGACGAACGCCCGTGCCACGACCCCGCCCCGGTCCGCGCCAAATACCGAGACATGGATCCGTTGTACCTTGGGGATCTTTCCCTTGGCATCTTCATAAGCTGCCTTGAACTGGTCCAGCGCCGCGCTAAGTCGCACATCTACGCCAGTGCCGAACAATTTCGCGGATGCCGCATTGTCACGCACCATGGGGATCGAGTCAGCCGCGACATCCGCGGCCAGCGTCTTCGCTGCCGCCCATCCGGCCTTCAACGGGTTCTTCCTCACCTCGTAAAGCAAGCCCCGCACCGATGCTTTTCCACGCATGACCCATCTGTCTCCGCTGGCCATGCGCAACATCCGCCTGGCATTGCCGGGCAGCGCCTTGGCCTCCTTGACGATATCTTTATACGCCTTGACCACTGGGCGATACGACATTTCAGTCAAGGAATCCTTCAAAATCTTGCCGCCCATCTTGAGCGGGTCCTTGGGCTTGGTGATGGTGCCGACGGATTTTTCCACGCGGTCATAACCGGTCACCTTTGCGGCAACCTTGCCGGCATTCGACAGTACCGCTTTGCCTGCGTTTTCCGCAACCTTGGTCACGGCCCGGACGACATCATTATTGGCTGCATCGGCATTGAGGTCGGTGCCCAGCCCCGAATAATAAAAGCGATACCAGAATTGGTTGGGTAGATCCGCCTTGCGCCGGTCCTTGTTATCGCGATGCGCCTCCCACAGTCGCGCGATATTCGAATACCGGGACGACGCCGGATCGTCTTCGTCGCGGCTGCGGCCGAACCCGTCGAAAAAGAAGCCCATGTGTATATCCGCCTGACAGGTCAGCTTTTCGGCCTGGGACTGGGCCTTGGCGGCTGCCGCCATTGCCAGCAAGGTCTTGGGCGGGGTTGTATCCGGAGATTCCGTTTTCCGAGCATCCATTTTCTTATTTCCTGGTAGCCGGATTGCCGGCTTGCAGTTCTGCCATTGCCGATGGCGACAGGTTTTGCATGTCTACCGCAAAGGCGCCTGGTTTGCCATGCGTGTCCGCAATAATTTTCTTTACATCCGGATGTTGATCGAAGTCCGGGTTGACCAGGAGCGTGAAATAAACGTACTGCTCCAGGTCATCGTTATCGGTCAACCTGTATTTTTTCCATCCTTCACCGGCGATCCGGGCCGTACGCCGGAAGACCTCGGCCCAGTTCAAGCGCCCTCCTGGATTCATTTTCGCTCCGTGCTTCTTCAAGAGTCGAAAATCGATCACACCGTAATCGAATCTTGAACCACCCAGATCCGTTCGAAATTCAGGCTCGATATGCATATCGGGATAAAAATGCAGGCCCAGAATCCTGGTTCCAGCACCGCCTTTCAAATCAGTTGGAGCAATACGGAGCTCGGTGGTCGTGTTGATGTAATCGATAGACTTCGGCCGTTTTTTAGCCGCCGCATCGAGATCGTATGCTTTCCACTCCACGGTAAATTCAGTGCCCTTGAGCTGATAACAGCAACTCAGGCTGCCTTCACCCGATCCGGGTGGCAAGTCGCCGCCGCCAGTTGCCTTGTTGCCGTATTTGTCCTTGATGACGAATCGCGTCAAGTTATACGGCGTGTAATTAAATCCCTCCAGACTGAGACCGTCATAAGTCGGCTCTGATGAAAAGGCATCGCACCCAGCCATTTGGGACAAAACTGCTGACGACATCAGCAACATCAGCAGAATCTTTGTCATCCGTTTAATATTCCTTAAAGCAATAAGGCAATTTATAAGTACTAGGAGAAACCAAGCCCATTGCGGATTTCGGAAACTTTCGACGCAGGCAAGCTTTGCATGGCCGAAGCAAAAGCGCCAGGTTTCCCGCCAGCCTGCTCTATGATCTTCTTGACTGCCGGATGCTGATCGAAGCGCGGGTTGACCAGCAGTGTGAAATAAACGTACTGCTCCAGGTCGTCGTTATCAGTAAATTTATACTTCTTCCATCCTTCACCGGCGATCCGCGCCGTACGCCGGAAGACCTCGGCCCAGTTCAAGCGCCCATCCGGATTCATCTTCTTCCCGAATTTCTTTTCCAGCCTTGCGTCGATCAGGCCGAAATCAAACCTTGACCCTTGCAAATCCGTTCTGAACTCGGGCTCGATGTGCATATCGGGATAGAAATGAAGCCCGAGAATCTTTGTTCCCGCCCCGCCTTTTATTTCCGTAGGCGGGATATGAATCTCGGTCTTGGTGTTGATGTAGTCGATGGGCTGAGAAATATTGCGCGAGGCGATGTCGGCGTCGTAGGCTCGCCACTCCACAGTGAAATCGGTTCCCTTGAGCTGATAGCAACAGCTCAGGCTGCCCTCGCCTGACCCCGGCGGAAGATCGCCGCCGCCGGTGGCCTTGTTACCATGCTTATCGGTAATGACGAACCGGGAAAGGTTGTACGGTGTGTAATTGAATCCTGCCAGACTCAACCCGGTATACGTCGGCTCCGACGATACAGCGTCACACCCCGCCAACTGGGATGACAACGTGATGCACGTCAGCAACGTCAACAAGAACTTTTTCATTTTCTTCAGCACTCCTGGCGCAACAAGGCTACTTCGCATACAAAAAACGCTACCGTTTCCAGCGCCACACATCATTCGTTCGACGCCACGGAAGACATCATCCTGGTCTCCTCCCACAGCGGCACACCCATCTTGTAGATCTCTTCCGGCAACGCCTGCACGGCCGCCATGAATGCATCGGGTGATTGCGGCGGGCTGCGCAACAAGGCTTCCAATGCCGCATGCTTCATGCCCGCACCAGAGGTGAAAAGTGCCAGCAACAGGCACTGCACCTGGCGGTCGGCGTCGTCGATACCTGCCGCCTGCAACGCCTTGAGCTGGCCATCCAGGAAGCCCATCAGCCTGGCCCTGGGTACGGTGTCCAGTTCCGACGCCACGAAACGCTGCAAATGATGTAGCAACATGTCCAGATGACTGGCGTCCATCAACCGTGCGAACTGTATGTCATCCAGTTGCAGCAGTGGCCTGCCGAGCGCCGGCTCGGCCGGAGACGGCGCCTGTGGCTGTTCGCGCTCGAAGAATGTCACGCGCGTGCCGCTGCGATCGAGGCAATGCAGCGACAGCAGCACACCGCTGAATTGCCGATGCTGCCCTGGCTTGAGGCACTCGAGCCACATGGGCAGGATGCGCGTATCGTACCAGCGCAGCATCATGGTCTGGTGGTCGCTCAAGCCCACCGTATGGAAAAGCTTCAAGTGCTGCGCGAGCGGTCCCAGGGGTAATCTGGAATCCATCCATGACAGGCAGGGTTGGTCCGTTCCCAGTTGCCATAGCCAATCAAGGACGCGTTCGCGCAGGTCGGCACGGATCGTCTTCAAGTCGATCAGCAGCGGCGCAATTTCCTTGACCGATTCTTCACGCTTGCCATCGAACAGCGACGCGTAGCGTATACGCCATCGGTCGAGTTGAAGATGGCTATCCTCGGCCTGCGCGCTGTCGAGCAACGCATAACGATGCCGATCGTCGGCATTGGCCTGCCGGTTCCAGGCAGAGAGCGCATTTTCTGGAGCCATCAGACAAGCACCCCGGGCGCGCCCTGCTTCATCGCATTGAGGATACATTCCTTGCAGACGCTATTGGGCATCGGCGGCATCGGCACATCGAGGCGATCCGGCCCGACGAACAACTTCTGGGCCGCATGAATGGTCAACTTGCCAGGGCAGCGCACGGTAATGTTTCCGCCATCGATGGTGATGTTGGCGCCGCCCGCGGTCGTCAACGAGATCTTCTTGGCAGCGGCCCAATCGATACTGGCGTTGGCGCTGGCCACGCTGACCTGGTCGCGCGCCTGGACGGTGATGGCGTCGGCCTGCGCCTGGACGTCGATGTTTTTTTGCGCGGCCACCACCTGCAGGCCGATACCGCCGTCCCCGGCGGCCATGGCGCCGGCCAGCACGCCGATGGCCTGCCCGCTGTGCAGGCGGAACTGGTTGCCACTGACCTGCTGGCTATCGTGGCCGCTCATGAGACTGACTGCCTCTTCATTGACCCATTGCAGATGCTGTCCGGCCACCGCCCCGAAGCCTTCTCGTGCGGCAATCCCGATCAAGGCCGAGGTAGTGTGCGGCACCTTGTTGTCGCCGGTGCGGGTGTTGGCGCTGGTCAGGTCCTGCGCTGCGACCTCGTCCGAGGCGCTGTCGACCATCCCTGCGCTGGCCACCCGCATGGCCTCCAACGGCGCCCCGGTGTCGCTGATGATGCTGGCATCGGCCTTCTGGGGTCCGACCTGGACCGCGAGAGCGACCGTCTTGTGCGTCACGGCGGCTTCATTGAAACTCTTGCCCAGCAGTGCTGCCTGCTTCAGCAGCGCCTGGCCGCCCGCATTGTCCCCGGCCGGATCGCGATCGGCCGCGCTGTGCTGGACCTTGTAACTGGAAAACAGGATGCCATTGCCCGCACGCACGGCGCCGTAGGCATCCGTGCGCAATTCCGCACCGGTGCCACGGAAGCTGCCACGATAATTGTCGGCGGTGTGGATCAGATGCCCCAGGTTCAATTCGGTACCCGACTGGGTCGACTTCAGTTGGAGTCGCCCCTGCGAATCGGTATCGTCGAACAGCACCTGGTTGTAGCCGTTGCCACCGAATTCCTTGGACCGGATACCCCATTGCGTGGCCGGGTTGCGATGCCCGGCGTTGTCCTGGCTGCCGCCATGCCACGTCGGGCCATTGCCGCCAACGCTATTGCCCTGGCCACTGGCTTTCAGATCGTTGGCGCCTGCGAAGACCTTGGATTGCCCTTGGTCGTCGGCGCTGGCGCCGCCCGGCGTCGGTGCCGCCGCACCTTCGCCCTGACCGTTATACAACGCACCGACGATGACGGGCCGGTCGATATCGTCTTCGATGAACTGCACTAGCACTTCCTGGCCGATGCGCGGCAGGAACTGCATGCCTATGCCGGCGCCGGCCGCCCGCTGCACCACCCGCACCCAGCAGGTAGCCGATGCATCGTTATTGCGGCCCTGCCAATGAAAGCGGATACGCACCCGCCCCAGCTTGTCGCAATGGATCTCGTCGCTGCCCGAGGCAGTGGTCTCGCCATTGGCGCCCACCACGATCGCGCTCTGGCTGCCCTGCGCGGTCGCACGCGGATGCAAGCGTCGACCCGTGCCGTCGGCCAGGACGGGGCGCCAGACGACATCCAGGCGGATCGCTTCGAATGCATTGGCGTAGCCGAGTTTGCGAGCTTGCGAGATCACACTGCCAAGGTCTGCCTGCGCCGCCAGATTCAACGAGTCGGGACGATTTTTCCCTTGCAGCTGCTGCTGGGCGCCCTGACACGCGCCAATACACTCTTCGAGCAACGCAGCGATAGGTCCAAACAGTTCTGCCAGCCCTTCCTCGGCATCCTTTGGCAAGTTATTGATTCCTACGCTGAACACCGAGAGCACGCAGAAATTGCGCAACCCGGCGTCGTCGCCGGCCATATTGCCCAATGGCCCTTGTGTCAGCGAGAAGCGGGTGCCTGGCCTGAGCGTACGTACCGTCGAGCGGCCTTGCCACGACTTGTTGCGCGCCTCACTGGCTTCGAGATGCAACTGCGCATAGTGGTCGGCTTCGGCGGCGTTGGTAAATGCATATTGGCCAGGGCTGTCGAAGCTCTCCAGCCGGGGCGCTTCCTTGCCGCCGAATTCATGCCGCGTCGGCAGGCTGGTAGCCACCGCCTGCTTGTTCTTGTAGTCGTACGACAGCAGCGAATAGGTCGCCGGCTGCAGTGACCGGCGCGCCGCCAGTGCCTGGATACTGTCCTGCTCTTCACGCGCGGTGCCGGCATGAAAACGGATACCCTCCCCGCCCAGCGCGCTGGCGCTGGTGGCGTCCTCCGGTACGCTGCTGTCGATGGACGAATCGGCGAACAGCACCAGGCGGTGACCCGCCGGAGCGCTGGGCGCCTCTTCCACGCGCCACGACAACCCTTCCTCGGCCAGCAGGCGGCTGACGAAATCGAGGTTGCTCTCACGATACTGGATGGTATAGCTGCGCGGCTGCACCGCCTGCATGAAGGGCACCACCTCGTCCGACCATGACCAATCGGCGTGCCCGGCATACTCCGTGAAAACGTCGTCGACGATCTCGATGACCGATTTATCCTGCCACACACGACTGTTGCGCGACTGGCTCAACAGCCAGATCCACGGCACGATCCGGATACGATAGCGCGCAAATCCTCCCTCGCTACCCAATTTGGCAGCCTCGCTGACCAATCCGGAAAAGCTGGCGCGTGTCCCGTCGGACAAGCTCGTCTCCAGTACCGCTTTCTGACCGAGCAAGGTCTTCAACGGTACGCTGGCATCGAGGTGCAAGGCGATGACCTCGCGCACGCCCACGGCATGCAGGCCTTCTGACGCCGCGAAGGCTTCCACCATGAACTCGCCGGCGCCATCATCCTTACCCAGCCGCAGGCTGTAGAGGCGGGTCGCACTGGTGAATTGCACCAATTGTGAGAGCAGGTCAGACATCTTTGGGAGCTCTATATGTTCGTTGCGGCGCCAGTCTTCGGCCACCACATTCAGTTGGAATTAGGCACCTTGCACGCCGCGTCGGTATCCCAGCGGCCGGAGCAGATGCGCCAACGACAGAATTCCCCTTCCAGAAAGCCCAGCGCCTTGCAACGATTGAGCAGCGACTCGGTACTTTCACCAGGCGTGCGCTGGACAATGTCGACGTTGCGGCCATCGCCGGGCTTGGCTTGTGCCTCAGCGTTCTGTGCCAGTTTCTGGTTGTTTCCAGCAGGTTTGCTTTCTTTCGCCGCGCGCTTCTTCTCGACGTCGGCCGAGCGCCCGACCAGGGCCTTGATCACGTCGACATCGGCGTCGTTCCTGGGCTCATGCTTGACCACGGGCTTCTTCTTTTTCTCTTCGGTGGCGACTTGCTTGCGCGGCTTTTCCGGCTTGGCCTCGAGCGCTTTCTTCAGCACCGCCGGCGGCGGCTTGACACCGTCTTCGAGCGCATTGGTCAATTGGTCACCCTTGGGCGCCGCCCGTGCGCCGGCGCCACTATCGGTAATGACCGCCGTGTCGCCGCTGGCCGCAGACGATACCCCCGGCCCCTGCGGCGGCGCAGTCTGAGCCGAATCGGTCACCTGGGCCCCGCCATCGGCAGGAGCGGCCGGCGACGCTGCGTTGATCACGGCGGTATCGGGCGGTGCGGCAGCCGGTGCCG
>NZ_AKJA01000056.1 GCF_000282575.1 Herbaspirillum sp. YR522
GCCTGCCGCACGATACGGCAGCCACAGCGCGCTATTGTAGCCAGATGGGGCGAATGTTTCAGGCTTGTCGCAATGGGCTGGCCAATGCATTGCGGGGACCCCGATCAGATCGGGGTCCCCGCAGTGTGCAGCAGCTCAGGCGCTTTCGGGCGCCGGGCTCAAGCCGCCATCATCGACGGCGCTTGCATTGCTGCGCCATCGCGGCGACGGCGCAGGGCGCCCATGCCCACCAGTGCCAGGCCACCCAGCATCATCGCGTAGGTCGATGCCTCAGGCACCGCGGCGATGCTGATGTTGCCACCGAAGCTGCCGCCGGCCGAGCCGGTCACAGCGCCGCTGACGGCCAGCGTATACAGGCCCGATGCCAGGTTGGACGCGTTGAGGGTGAAGAACTGCACCGAGTCGACCACGGTCTTGGTTCCGGCAAAGGTCTGGCCGTTACCCGACAGTGTGAAGCTGTCGATGTTGAGCGCCGACAGGTTGTTGAGCGCGATCGAGATCACCGCCGACGACACCGAGAACGGGTTCGAGTAGTTGAAGGTGAAGCTCTCGGTGAAGGTCTGGCCGGTCGTGCCCGTGCCAAATGCCGCACCGAAGTCCGATGTGGTGCCGTTGAAGGTCAACGCGCTGGTCTGGTTGATTTGCGAAGCGTGGGCAGACGCGCCAATACCGACCAGGGAAGCTGCCAGGAACAGGCCGCCAACTAATTTCTTCATTACATACCTCTTTCTTTATCTTGATTAACGAGATTGCAAACGGGGGGCTGGAATCCGGAGATTGAATTGTTATGGCCGGAGTAATTCACCCAGGTTTTGTTTGTCTTGTCGACTTTGTTAGATCGGGCCGGACAAAGATTAGCTGCGCTGCAACGAAAGCTCAACACCAATTTGCAAAATCAGTGTTTGTCCTGTAGCCGTGTAAGAAAACCGGAAGTCAATACTGGCGTGCTTTTCCAGCGGATGGGATGGATATTTCCGTGGCGCAACCGAGTTCCGGAAGGATGATGCTGCACGGCACTAGTGCAGGCGGAGAATAAGTACAAAGAATTAGTTTTAAGGTGCTGCGCAATTGGCGAGCCGCGCATTCGGACAAACCGGCTATCCAACGAAAATGGCCCGCCGGTTGGCGGGCCATCGGGTTTGCTTGCGGTCTCTGTGGGGCGTTATCCTGCGTGCAGCGCCGGATAATCGGTGTAACCCTTGGCGCCTCCCCCGTAGAGCGTATCGGGATTGAAATTGGCGAGTTCGGCGCCTTTCTGCAGCCGTTCCACCAGGTCCGGATTGGCGATCCATGGGCGGCCGAACGCCACCAGGTCGGCCAGGTTGCTGCTGCGTGCCTTGGCCGCCAGGTCCAGGTCATAGCCGTTGTTGGCGATGTAGATGCCCTTGAACAGGTTGCGCAGCACTTGCAGGTCGAAGCCGCCGGCGACCTCGCGCGGGCCCCCGGTAGCCCCTTCGACTACATGCAGGTAGACCAGCTTGTAGGCATTGAGCTGCTCTACCACATACGAGAACAGCGCTTGCGGGTTGCTGTCGGCGATATCGTTGGCCGGGCTGGTGGGCGAAAGGCGGATCCCGACCCGCTCGCTGGGGATTACCGAGGTCACCGCCTGCACCACCTCGAGCAGCAGGCGGGCGCGGTTCTCGATGCTGCCTCCATAGGCGTCGTTGCGCTGGTTGGTCTTGTCGCGCAGGAACTGGTCCAGCAGATAGCCGTTGGCGGCATGGATCTCGACACCGTCGAACCCAGCCCTGATGGCCAGTTGCGCGGCCGTGCGGTATTGCTCGACGATGCCGGGCAACTCGGACAATTCCAGCGCGCGCGGGGTCACGAATGGCTTGAAGCCGGTTTCGGTGAAGGCGTTGCCTTCGGGCTTGATGGCCGAAGGAGCGACCGGCAATGCACCGTCCGGTTGCAACTCGGGGTGCGAGATGCGTCCGACGTGCCACAGCTGCAGGAAGATGCGACTGCCCTTGGCGTGCACCGCATCGGTCACTTTCTTCCATCCGGCTACCTGGGCATCGTTGTAGATGCCTGGCGTGAACGCATACCCCTTGCCCTGGGGCGAGATCTGCGTGGCTTCGGCAATGATCAGGCCGGCGCCCGAACGCTGGGCGTAATACTCGGGGGCCAGTTCGCTGGGTATATCGCCGGCTTGCGCGCGACTACGGGTCAGCGGCGCCATGGCGATGCGGTTCTTGAGCTGGATGGCGCCGATCTGTACAGGCTTGAACAGGTCGCTGGTCTGGCGGGTGTCGGTCATGTAGATCCTTTCTGTGGGGAGAAGTGGACATCGGGCCGCTGCGGCATCATTCCCGTGGCGCCGGGCGGACCGTTCTGACTGTCGTGAATAAAACCCGACCAGTTTAGTCGAGAATTATCTTTGTCGCTGGAAGTGGACATCCGACCGCACCGCGTCACCGAAGTTTGCGCGGCATGACGAAAAAGGCCACCGCATCGCGGTGGCCTGTGGACGGCGGGGAAGGTGGCAGCCTAGGCCTTGGCCTTCTCGCGTGCCTGGTTCAGCAACCAACTGGTCAGCAGCGGTACCGGACGCCCGGTGGCGCCCTTGGCCGCGCCACTCTTCCAGGCGGTGCCGGCGATGTCCAGGTGGGCCCAGGTGTACTTGCGCGTGAAGCGTTCCAGGAAGCAGGCGGCAGTCACGCTGCCGGCCGGCTGGCCACCGATATTGGCGATATCGGCGAAGTTGGACTTCAACTGTTCCTGGTACACGTCCTGGATCGGCATGCGCCAGGCGGTGTCGCCGGTGCTGCGGCCAGCGGCCAGCAATTCATTGGCCAGTTGGTCGTGGGCCGCGTCTTCGCGGGTGAACAGGCCCGTGTTGTGGTGGCCCAGGGCGACGATGCAGGCGCCGGTCAGCGTGGCGATATCGACCACCGCGGCAGGCTTGAAGCGCTCGACATAGGTCAGGGCGTCGCACAGGATCAGACGGCCTTCGGCGTCGGTGTTAAGTACCTCGATGGTCTGCCCGGACATCGAGGTGACCACGTCGCCGGGTTTGGTGGCGCTGCCCGAGGGCATGTTCTCGCAGGTCGGGATGACGCCGATGACATTCAGTTTCAGGCCCAGTTCGGCGATGGTGCGGAAGGTGCCCAGCACCGACGCGGCGCCGCACATGTCGTACTTCATCTCGTCCATGTTCAGGCCCGGCTTGAGCGAGATGCCTCCGGTGTCGAACGTGATGCCCTTGCCGACCAGCACCACCGGCGCGTCCTTGCTGCGACCGCCCAGGTGCTTGAGTACGATGAACTTGGGCGGCTCGTCGCTGCCGTTGGTGACCGACAGGAAGCTGCCCATCTTGAGCGCTTCGAGTTGCTTGCGTTCGAGCACTTCGACGCCCAGCTTGAAATCCTTGGCCAGCTTCTTGGCGGTATTGGCCAGGTAGGTCGGGGTGCAGACGTTGCCCGGCAGGTTGCCCAGTTCCTTGGTCAGGGCCATGCCGTTGGCCAGCGCCACGGCTTCGGCCAGTGCGGTCTTGGCGGCGGTGGCATCGGCGCTCGACGTAAGGAAGGTGATTTTCTTCACGCCCGTCGGCAGCGGGTCTTTCTTGCTCTTGAGCACATCGGCGCGATACACCGAGTCACGCCCGGCCAGCACCACATTGCGTACCGCCCAGCCCAGGTCGCGGCCCTTGACCTCGTCCAGCGGCAGCAGCAGGGCGGCATCGTCGCAGCCCAGCGTGGCCAGGGCCCGCACCAGGCCTTGTGCGGCCGCGCCGAAGTTCTTGTCGGACAACTCATCCTGCGGACCCAGGCCCAGCAGCAGTACCCGTTCGGCGGCTACGCCGTCGAGCCCGCGCAGCAGCAGGGTGCTGCCGGCCTTGCCCGAGATGTCGCCCGACTTGACGGCGGCACTGATGGCGCCCAGCTTGTCGAGGGCGCCGGCAGCACGGCCCAGTTTGCGGTTTTCATGGATGCCGACGACCAGCGCGCCAGTCTTGACGGAGGTTACAGCGGTTTTTGCGTCTAATGTTTTTGTGCTAAAGTCCATCGCTCGTCCTTAGTTTGAATTACCCGACGATTATAGAACTCATTTCACCAATCGGCGTGAGATGCGTTCTGCTCACCCGGGCGCTGTGGGCGACAGAGACTTCACAGGCCCATTGACCGGATACGTTCCCAGCTTCACATGATTTTTCAGCGCGCACTACGACGCGAATTGACCAGCACCGCCGGCGCTGTGTTCACCACACTGTTCACCATCACCTTGACCGTGATGCTGATCAAGATCCTCGGCCAGGCCGCGGGCGGCCAGGTGGCGTCGCAGGACGTGGTGGCCCTGATCGGCTTCCAGTCCCTCAACTACATGCCGGTGATCCTTATCCTCACCGGGTTCATCTCGGTGCTGCTGGTGATGACCCGCAGCTACCAGGATTCCGAGATCGTGGTCTGGTTTTCCTCCGGCCTGTCGCTGACCCGCTGGATCCGTCCGGTGCTGCTGTTTGGCTGGCCGATCGTGGTGCTGGTGGCGACACTGAGCTTCGTGGTCACGCCCTGGGCCAACCAGGAAAGCGGCGAGTATCGCAAACGCTTCGAGCAACGCGAAGATATCGCGCGCGTGTCGCCCGGCAAGTTCCAGGAATCGGCCAGCGCCAACCGCATCTTCTTCGTCGAGGGCATTTCGGGTGACGCGTCCAAGGTCAAGAACGTGTTCGTCAATACGGTCGGCGCCGACGGCAGGAACAGCGTGGTGGTGGCCAAGGAAGGCGAGACCGTGGTCGACGCCGATGGCGAGAAATTCGTCGTCATGAGCCAGGGGCGTCGCTACGATGGCACCCCCAGCCTGCCCGAATTCCAGATTGTCGACTTCGAACGCTATGGCCTGCTGATCGGCAGCCAGTCGCAGTCGGCTGCCGGCGACCGCTCGGCGCGAGCCATGCCGATGGACGAACTGCTGGCCAAGGATGACGGCTTCGCCCGCGGCGAACTGCTCTGGCGCATCGCCTTGCCGTTGATGTCGTTGTCGCTGATGCTGCTGGCCATTCCGCTGTCGTTCGTCAATCCGCGCGCCGGTCGTTCGCTGGGACTGCTGGTGGCGCTGCTGCTGTTCGTGGTCTACAGCAATACGGTGAGCGTGTTCCAGGCTTCGGTGGCGCAGGGGCGCGCAAGCTTCATGATGGCCTGGTGGCCGGTGCACGTGGTGGTGGTGTTGCTGATCGTGGGCATGTTCCTGTTGCGCCTGAAGGTCAATAGCCGCTATCACCCATCCATACTGTGGTCGGCGTTGCGCCGCGCACTGGTTTTCAAGCGCGAGGCCTGACATGAAGGTGATCCAACGTTATTTCACCACCGAGATCACGCGCTCGGTGATGTTCGCGCTGGCGGCGTTCCTGGCGCTGTTTGCGTTCTTCGAGATGATGGGCCAGCTGGAACAGGTCGGCCGCAACGGCTACAAGTTGCAGCAGGCGGTGCTGTATGTGGTCATGGGCTTGCCCGGCAATGTCTATGAACTGATGCCCACGGCGGTACTGATCGGCACCATCTATACGCTGTCGCAGTTCGCGGCGCGGTCCGAGTTCACCATCATGCGCGCTTCCAGCATGTCGACCGCGATGGCGGCCAAGGTGCTCATGCGCATCGGCCTCGGGTTTGCCGTGATGACGATCCTGTTCGGCGAGCTGATCTCGCCCAAGGCCACCGAGTGGGCCGAAAAGCTGAAGTTGCAGGCGCAGGGGGCTTCGCTGTCGTCGCAGTTCAGGTCGGGCATGTGGGCCAAGGACGTGATCAAGGACCAGGGCCTGGAAGGCAATGTCACCGGCAGCCGTTTCATCAACATCCAGGCTATCCAGCCGGACGGCCGCATCAGCGGCGTCAAGTTGTACGAGCTCGATACCGAGTTCCACATGGCGCGCATGGTCACGGCCACAACCGGGGTCTACCAGGGCAACCACCAGTGGCAACTCAATGATGTGCTGCAGTCCGACTTCGCCACCGGCAGCAAGGACCGCAGCATCACCGAACCGGTCAAGACCCGCAAGCTGCCGAGCCTGGCCCTGGTGTCGGAGGTGACCCCGGAGATCCTCTCGGTGCTCTTTGCCGACCCCGACCGCATGTCGGCCTACGACTTGCGCGCCTATACCAAGCACCTGGAAGCCAACAACCAGCGCACCGAGCGCTATGAGATCGCGTTCTGGAAGAAGATCGTCTACCCGCTGTCGATCTTCGTGATGCTGGCGCTGGCGCTGCCGTTCGCCTACCTGCATTTCCGCGCCGGCGGCGTAAGCCTGAAGATCTTCACCGGCATCATGATCGGTGTATGTTTCCAGCTGATCAATAGCCTGTTCTCGCACCTGGGCTTGCTCAATACCTGGCCGGCGCTGGTCACGGCAGCATTGCCGAGCTTGCTGTTCATGGGCTTGGCGATCGGGGCCTTGTGGTGGGTGGAGCGCCACTGATGAGCACGCCCCCGATCCGTTCGCTGGTGCTGTTCGCCCATGGCGCCCGCGATCCAGCCTGGGCCCAGCCGTTCGAGCGCCTGCGCGCGCTGGTGCAGGCGGCGCGTCCCGGGTTGAGTGTACAACTGGCCTTCCTGGAGCTGATGCAACCCGACCTGGCGTCGCTGGCGGCCGCCGAGATCGCGCGCGGGGCATGCGCCATCACGGTGGTGCCGGTGTTCCTGGGGCAAGGCGCCCACGTGCGGCGCGACCTGCCGCAGCTCATCGATTCCCTGCGCCTGGCCCATCCTGCCGTCGATATCGACGTCGCCGGTGCGGTAGGCGAAGACGACGCCGTACTGCAAGCCGTCGCCGCCTATTGCCTGCGCGCCGCGCAGCAGTGACGGTGTCGCCGCGCTGAACCCCTGCGCAGGTCTGCCTGTCTGATCGACAATCGCGCGCAGCGCATTTCGAGGACGATTCCCCATGAAGCGCTATTGGCGCATCGCGGTATTGGTGCTGGTGCTGGCCACCACTGCCGTCGCCGTGCATCTGAGTGGCCTGGGCGAGAAGCTCAACCCCGCCACGCTGCAACAACTCATCCAGAGCCATCCGGTGACCGGACTGGCGCTTTACATCGGCTTGTTCTGCCTGGGTAACCTGCTGCACCTGCCGGGCTGGATCTTCCTGGCCGGGGCGGTGCTGGCGCTGGGCAAGGCATGGGGCGGGATGGCCACCTATGTGGCAGCGGTGCTGTCGTGCTCGGTGACCTACTTCCTGATCCGTGCCATCGGCGGCGACGCCCTGCGGGTGATCCATCATCGCTATGTGGTGTCGATACTGCGGCGGCTCGACAGCCACCCGGTGGCCAGTATTTCGCTGCTGCGGGTGTTATGCCAGACCATGCCGACGGTCAACTATGTGCTGGCGCTGTCGGGCGTGCCGTTTCGCCACTACCTGCTGGGAACCCTGATCGGCCTGCCGCTGCCGATCCTGCTCTATTGCCTGTTGTTCGATTACCTGGGGCGCGTGCTGGGCTGGCAATGAACCAGGCGCCCGCCTAGAACAGCCGGGCGCCGTCGGGCACCGCCCGGTCCGGGCCGAACAGCACCACCTCGCCGGCGGCGTCGGGAAAACCCAATGTCAATACCTCGGACATGAACTTGCCGATCTGGCGCGGCGGGAAATTGACGACCGCCGCCACCTGGCGCCCCACCAGCGCATCGGGCTGGTAGTGTGCGGTGATCTGGGCGCTGCTCTGGCGCACGCCGACGCCGGGGCCGAAATCGATCTTCAACTTGATGGCTGGCTTGCGCGCCTCGGGAAACGGCTCGGCCGAAATGACGGTGCCGATACGGATATCGACCTGGAGGAAGGTATCGAAATCGATGGCCGGGGCGGGCGCGGCGCTGGTGTCGTGCAGCAGGTGCATGCAAACCTCAGGACAGGGAAGGGTCGGGGCGATCGGCCAGGGCCGGGCCGATCATGACCAGCACCGGACCGCTGCAGGCTTGCAGGCCCGGTTCGAGGCCCGACAGCTGGAGATGGTAGATACGCTCGTCGGCGCGGCTGCAGTTCTCCACCACCACCACCGGCGTACTCGGCGCATGCCCCAGTTGCAACAGGCGACGCGCGGTGGCGGTGGCTTCGCGCCCGCCCATGTACTGCACCAACGTGTCGCCGTTGGGCATGATCACCTCGCCCGGCAGGTCGGGAGCGGTGCTGGAGGTAAACAACGAGACGCTACGGGCAATGCCACGACGCGTCAGCGGCCGCTTGGCCGACGCTGCCGCGGCCAGTGCGGCGGTAATACCGGGGACGATCTCGTAGGGCACGCCATGCGCTTCCAGGGCGCGCATTTCCTCGTCGGCGCGGCCGAACAACATCGGGTCGCCGCCCTTGAGGCGCACCACGCGCCGATATTGCCGGGCCGCCTGCACCAGTCGCGCATTGATCTCGACCTGCGCGGTGGAGCGTTGGCCGCTGCGCTTGCCGACCGGGATCAGCACCGCCTGCGGGCAAAGCGCCAGGATCTCCTCGGTCACCAGGGCATCATGCAATACCGCCTCGGCTTGTGCCAGCAGGCGTGCGCCGCGCACCGTCAGCAGGTCGGCCGCGCCGGGGCCGGAGCCGATCAGCCACACCCGGCCCGGATGTTGCGGGCTGGGAGGAGGGGACTCGCATGGGGTGTCGGGTACTGCCGCATCGATGGCCATGGCCGGTAAGACTTTGAAGAATGTTAGTCGATCCGAATCATACCAGCGGCCACCGTCTGGTGCGTCACTTCATCGATCAGGATGAAGGCGCCCGTGGCGCGAATGGCGTCATAGCTGTCGGCGGCGATCGGTTGCTGCACGTTG
Source organism: Herbaspirillum sp. YR522 (assembly GCF_000282575.1). Lineage (GTDB taxonomy): Bacteria > Pseudomonadota > Gammaproteobacteria > Burkholderiales > Burkholderiaceae_D > Herbaspirillum. The sequence goes on from NZ_AKJA01000056.1 coordinate 8,755, forward strand.
ACGCTGATGCGTGCGATGTCATTGAGCTTGAGGGTATCGGCGGGGTGTCGCTGCTGGGTATTGATGTCGAGCAGCGTGTCGACCTTCGACACCCGTGCGGCGACCTGCTTGGTGGTGTGCTTGAGCCAGTACTTGCGGCGCAGGTCCAGCGGTTCCTCGGACAGCCAGCAGACATCGGCCTGGACCGACTTGACCGAGGCCGGCGGCTGGCTGGCCGCGG
>NZ_AKJA01000057.1 GCF_000282575.1 Herbaspirillum sp. YR522
GCTCGCCGCCGATGAACCTGCTGCATGGCAGGGTGGCGGCGGACGGCGCCGGATTCGTCACCGAGGGCGGCGACGCATTGCTGCGGCTGCCGCAGGGGGGCGGGCAAGCCAGCGCTGCGCGGCGCATCATGGGGGTGCGTCCGGAACATCTTCGATTGGTTGCCGAGGGCGGCCAGGCGACGCTGGAAGTCGAACTGGTCGAGGCGCTGGGAGCGGAGCTATTGGTACATGCGCGCTGCGGCACGCAGGCGATGGTGTTGCGCTGTGGGGCCAACGTCGCGGTGGCCAGCGGCCAGCGCATCGGGGTCGATTTCGACGCCGCCGATATACATTGGTTCGACGTGGAGAGCGGGCGCCGGATATGAATCCGACGCCCCCGGAGATTCTAGTCCGCGGCCGACACCAGGGCCTCGGCCAGCATCTCCACGCCGGGCAGGTTGCAAGCCTGCACCGCCTGCTGGACGGCGTCGATGGCGGCCTGGCGAGTGAAGCTCTTGCGCCAGGCGATGACCACCCGGCGCGATGGTGCCGGCGCCACGAAGGGCACGTAGCGCACCATGCCATCGCTGGCGTTGAGGTCGGTAATGGAAGCGCGCGGCAATACCGTCACGCCGATCCCGGACGACACCATGTGCCGGATGGTTTCCAGCGACGACCCCTCGAAGGTGCGGGCGATGCCATCGCCGGTGGTCGAGAAGCGCGACATCTCGGGGCAGACTTCCAGCACCTGGTCGCGGAAGCAATGGCCATTGCCCAGCAACAGCATGGTCTCGGTCTTGAGTTCGCGGGCGTCGATGCTGGTGCGTGCGGCCCACTTGTGCTGGCGCGGCAGCGCCACCACGAATTCCTCGTCGTACAGCGGCAAGACATTCAGGCCGTGCTCGGGGAAGGGCAGGGCCATGATGGCGGCATCGAGTTCGCCCTGGCGCAGCAGTTCGATGAGGCGCGTGGTGAAGTTCTCCTGCAGGATCAACGGCATCTGCGGCACCCGTTCGATCATGGTCTTGACCAGTGACGGCAGCAGGTAGGGGCCGATGGTGTAGATGATGCCCAGTCGCAGCGGACCCGACAATGGGTCCTTGTTCTGGTTGGCGATTTCCCTGATGGCGGCGGTTTGCTCCAGCACGCGTTCGGCCTGCGTCACGATCTGGGCGCCCAGCGGTGTGACCGATACTTCGTTGCCGCCGCGTTCGAAGATGATCACGCCCAGTTCGTCTTCCAGTTTCTTGATGGCCACCGAGAGCGTCGGTTGTGCCACAAAACAGGCTTCGGCAGCGTGGCCGAAATGTTTTTCCCGGGCGACTGCCACGATGTATTTGAGTTCTGTAAGTGTCATTCTGGTATGCCAAATGCGATGTGCAGACTATAGCCTATTTTCAACCGTGCAGTTTTGAGTGGAGCGGCCGCCCGCCGCGGGCTCCTGTCATGTCTTGGTCATATTCGAAAGGTATGTTGTCAGCCACTTTCGAGTACCGGACCATGGGTGTGCCGGCACATTGGATTGCACAGAGGAAACAATGGGGAACGAAGAACTGATCAGGCGCATTCATCGTGAACTGGCAGACAGCTACGACGAAGAGATGGAGCTGGAACTGGAGGACCGCACGGTGGATCCGGTCACCGGCGAGATCGACAGCGCCCATGGCGACACCGAGCGCCAATACCGGCGCAGGTATTTTCGCGAACTGTTCCGGCTGCAGGGTGAATTGGTCAAGTTGCAGGACTGGGTGGTACAGACCGGCCACAAGGTGGTGATCGTGTTCGAGGGACGCGACGCGGCCGGCAAGGGCGGCGTGATCAAGCGCATCACGCAACGCCTCAATCCGCGCGTGGCGCGGGTGGCGGCGCTGCCCGCGCCCAACGATCGGGAGCGTACGCAGTGGTATTTCCAGCGTTATGTCTCGCACCTGCCGGCGGCCGGCGAGATGGTGCTGTTCGACCGCAGCTGGTACAACCGCGCCGGGGTGGAGCGGGTCATGGGTTTTTGCAACGACGAGCAGTACGAGGAGTTCTTCCGCTCGGTGCCCGAATTCGAACGCATGCTTACCCGTGCCGGCATCCAGGTCATCAAGTACTGGTTCTCGATCACCGACGAAGAGCAGCACATGCGCTTCCTGTCGCGGATTCACGATCCGCTCAAGCAATGGAAGCTCAGTCCGATGGACCTGGAGTCGCGGCGTCGCTGGGAGGACTACACCAAGGCCAAGGAAGTGATGCTGGAACGCACCCATATTCCCGAGGCCCCGTGGTGGATCGTGCAGGCGGTCGACAAGAAGAAGGCGCGCCTGAACTGCATCCAGCACCTGCTGCAGCAGATGCCGTACGGCGAGGTGCCGCACGCACCGGTAATCCTGCCCGAGCGGGAGCGCCATGAAGACTATGAACGCCATCCGGTGCCCGACACGATGATCGTTCCCGAGTTGTATTGAATGTCGTGCGAGGCGCTCGTCGCACCATGAAAAAAGGCCGGAATCTTCCGGCCTTTTTTGTGCGTCAAGCGAGTCTAGAAATGCTTCTCGATGACTTCGCCGAAGGCCTGCTCGGCCGACTTGCCCTGCAGCATCAGCTCGCTGATCTCGTCGGAGTGCAGGTTGATCTCTTCCGGCAAGGTGGCGCGGTTGGCCTTGTAGTAGGCGTATTTCTCGCCATCGATGGCTTCACGCGCGCGCGCCGCCGCGGTCACAGGACGGGCGCCTGCGGTGCTGCTGCGGCTGGAGGCCGCGCGCGGCGAGCGGGTGGTGCTGCGCGAACTGCCGCCGGCGGCGATCAGCCGCTTGATCTGCTCGAGGGTGAAGATCGGGGTCACGTTGCCGGCGCCGAATTCTTCTTCTTCGGCACGGTGCAGATGGTGATTGCCATCGAACGCCATTTTCTTGTCGAAGGTATTGATGACTTCGTAGTGCGGCTTTTGCACCGAACCGAACAGGCTGAAGCGCACGCGGTCGCCATAAGCCGCCATCTGGGTGGTCACACCGTTAAGGTATTCCGACTTGATTGCCTCGACATTGCCATGCCAACGCTTGGTTTTGCTTGAACTCAAAATAACTCTTCCAATCTTCCAGTGATGCAATGCGCGCCTGGCCGGGGATGCCGGACCGACAACGTCCGTGGCGCGGATTTGAACGAATCGAGGCAATATTATCCTCCTCTGTTCGTCTTCTTGCATGATTTGGCGGTTTTTTTCTTCGCTACGCTTGCCCAAAGCGGTGCGTAGCGTCATCAAAGCCGACTCATCAGTGGCTATTCTGCTTGAAAAATGCACGCGCGGTACGATATCGGTTTCTCCATTGCAATGAATTGCCGTTGGCCTGCTCCCCATCCTTGAAAAGAAAATCCCATGCGTCGTTCGAGTGTCGGTGTTGTTGTCTTCCTTGCCCTGCTGGCCGCGTTGCATGGCTGGATCGGCTGGCAGTTGCTGCCCGCGCTGGGGATCGGCCACGGCGGGCAACTGGTCGGCGCGGCGGTGTTGCTGGCGTCGCTGGTGTCGATGCCGGCGGCCTTGATGGCGCCCTACCTGAAGCGGCGCGGATGGGCCGAGCGCCGCACCGACCAGGTCGCCTGGGCCGGCATGCTGGCCATGGGGGCGTTCTCGTCGACCTTGCTGCTGACCCTGCTGCGTGCGCTGGTGCTGCAAGCCGCCCCCTGGCTGGACCTGCCGGCCTTGCAGCTGCGCGCGCTCGGCACGGCGTCGGCCTGGCTGGTCCTGGCGCTGGCGGCGGCGGCCACATTGATCGGGTTGCTCAATGCCCGGCGTACCGCTTCGGTGGTCGACGTCGAGGTGCAGATCAGCGGCCTGCCGCCGCAGCTGGAAGGGTTCACCATCGCACAGATCAGCGACATCCACGTCGGGCCGACCATCAAGCGTGCCTACCTGCAAGCCATCGTCGACCGGGTCAACGCCCTGCAGGCCGATGTGGTGGCCATCACCGGCGACCTGGTCGATGGCAGCGTGGCGCAGTTGGCCGCGCATACGGCGCCACTGGCCGCCTTGCGCTCGCGGCACGGCAGCTATTTCGTCACTGGCAACCACGAATATTATTCGAACGCCCATGAATGGATCGATGAGGTCCGGCGCCTGGGCCTGACCGTGCTGATGAACGAGCACGTGGTGCTGCGCCACGACGGGGCCAGCCTGGTGCTGGCCGGCGTGACCGATTTCACGGCGCACCACTTCGACCCCGCGCATCGCAGCGATCCGCATGCGGCCATCGCCAATGCGCCGGCCGGCAGTCCACGCATCCTGCTGGCGCACCAGCCGCGCAGCGCCGTCGCCGCCGAGGAGGCCGGCTTCGACCTGCAGCTGTCGGGCCATACCCATGGTGGCCAGTTCTTCCCCTGGAATTTCTTCGTCCCGCTGCAGCAACCGTATGTGGCCGGACTCAAGCGGCTGCAACGGCTGTGGATCTATGTCAGCCGCGGCACCGGGTATTGGGGGCCGCCCAAGCGCCTGTGGGCACCATCCGAAATTACGCTGCTGCACCTGCGCACCGCGCCGGGCTGAGGTTCCGCGCAAGGGTGGGATTGGTTGGCAAAGTGCGCCATTCTCGGCCCATTTCTATAGAGTCGATTGCACACTGGCGACTACCATCGTCGTTTTTCTTCCCGGAGCGAGGAGCGAGACTGACGATGGCGCCTGGCGCACTGGCAGGTTCGTCCCGGCCCACCCCAGTCCATGCGCAATCCATTGCGGCAATTGCTCTGTGCCACCGTCACCACGCTGGTGCTGGTCGCCAGCGAAGAGTTGGCCAGTAGCAGGACCTTGCCTTCGATGTTGCGGGCCGCGATGTCGCGCCCGCCTGCCCGCCGCCCAGCCGTGCGGGCTTTCCAGTTGCGTCGCGCGCCGGTGCGTAGTGCGCCATTGCGACGGTTCCATGTGCGCCACTACCGCATGCCTTCAGCGCCGCGCGGCTGCCGTCTTCCCAAGTGATCCCGTGGTCTTAGACGACCGGTCTAATTTTTCGGTAGAATGGCCCGATGCGGGAAAACTACCTCGAAACCAAACGCAATATCCTGATGGCCGGTCGCGCGATCATCGCGCAGAAGGGCTTCTGCGGCGTCGGGCTGTCCGAAATCCTGAGCGCCGCCGCGATCCCCAAGGGTTCGTTCTATCACTACTTCGGGTCCAAGGAGGACTACGGGCGCGAACTGGTCCAGCATTACGTCGATGGCTACCTGGCCTTGCTCGACCAGGTGCTGGGCAGCGCGGGCGCGGCCGAGGCCGACTCGGCGGCCCGCAATGCGCGCGAACGGTTGTTGATCTATTGGGGCTACTGGCTCGAGAGCCAGTGCTGCGCCGAATTCGAACAGCGTTGCCTGGTGGTCAAGCTGTCGGCTGAAGTGGCCGACCTGTCCGATGCCATGCGCCAGGTACTGCATGCCGCCACCGGCAAGTTCATCGCCCGCATTGCGCATTGCATCGACGAAGGCATTGCCGAAGGCTCGCTGCATACCGCACTGGATCCGCATGCCACCGCCACCATGCTGTACCAGTTGTGGCTGGGCGCCAGCCTGCTGGGCAAGCTCAGTCGTGACCGCATTCCGATGCAAAGCGCCATGCATGTCACGCGACATGTGCTGGTGCCGCCGCAATAGCTCGCCAACCCTCTTGCAGAAAGGACTCCCATGAGTGCCAGCCATCCCACCGACAGCATCAATCGCAGGATCGTGCTCGCTTCCCGCCCCACCGGCGCACCCACGGTCGACAACTTCAGGCTCGAAGAGCACCCGGTGCCGGCGCTGGCCGAGGGCCAGGTCCTGTTGCGCACCGAATGGTTGTCGCTCGACCCCTATATGCGCGGTCGCATGAGTGATGCCCCCTCCTATGCCGCGCCGGTGCAGATTGGCGAAGTCATGACCGGTGGCGCGGTCTCGCGCGTGGTAGCCTCACGGCATCCAGGGTTTCATGCCGGCCAGCGCGTGATGGCCTATACCGGCTGGCAGGATTACGCCGTCTCCGACGGCAGCGGCGTCACGCTGCTCTCGGACACCCTGGCGCAACCCTCGCATGCGCTGGGCGCGCTGGGCATGCCGGGTTATACCGCCTATGCGGGGCTGCTCGATATCGGCGCCCCGCAGGTCGGCGAGACCGTGGTGGTGGCCGCTGCCACGGGGGCGGTGGGCGCGATGGTAGGCCAGATCGCGCGCATCAAGGGCTGTCGCGTGGTGGGCGTGGCCGGTGGCGCCAGGAAGTGTGAATACGCCGTCGAGCAACTGGGTTTCGATGCCTGCATCGACCATCGCGCACCCGATTTCGCGGCACAGCTCAAGGCCTCCTGCCCCAAGGGCATCGACGTCTATTTCGAGAATGTCGGCGGCGCCGTGTTCGACGCCGTGGTGCCGCTGCTCAACATGCATGCCCGTATCCCCCTGTGTGGCCTGATTGCCCACTACAACGGCGGCCGGGTCGAATCCGATGCCAGCGCGCTGCTGCGTCGCGTGCTGACGCACCGGATCCAGATTCGCGGCTTCATCATCTTCGATTACTACGTCAACCGTCCCGACCTGCATGCGGCGTTCCAGCATGACGTCGCGGCGTGGCTGGCCGATGGCAGCCTGCGCTACCAGGAAGACGTGGTGCAGGGGCTGGAGAACGCGCCGCAGGCGTTCATCGGCCTGCTGCAAGGCCGCAATTTCGGCAAACTGGTGGTGCAGATATCAGCCTGATCGCGCCACGCCCCGATCACTTCAACAGGATGTCCCTCATGATTGCGTTTTCCGTACTCGACCTATCGCCCATCAACCAGGGCAGCACCGCCGCGCAGGCGTTCAACAACACCAAGGAGCTGGCGCAGTTGGCCGAGCGCCTGGGCTATCGTCGCTACTGGCTGGCCGAGCATCACAACATGCCCGGCATCGCCAGCGCCGCCACGTCGGTAGTGATCGGTCACGTCGCGGCCCACACCCGCACCATCCGGGTCGGTTCGGGCGGCATCATGCTACCCAACCATTCGCCGCTGGTCATCGCCGAGCAGTTCGGCACCCTCGAATCGCTCTATCCCGGCCGCATCGACCTGGGCCTGGGACGGGCGCCGGGTTCGGACCAGCGTACCGCTCGGGCACTGCGCCGCAACCAGGGCGGCGACAGTGCCGACAGCTTTCCGCAGGACGTGGTCGAGCTGCAGGATTATTTTGCCGAGAGCTCGCCCTACCAGGCGCTGCGGGCGGTGCCGGGCGCAGGCCTGAAAGTGCCGATCTGGCTGCTGGGGTCGAGCATGTTCAGCGCCCAATTGGCGGCCGAACTGGGCTTGCCGTTTTCGTTTGCGTCGCATTTCGCGCCGGGGTTCATGAAGTCGGCGGTGGAAATCTACCGTGCCCGCTTCAAGCCGTCGGAGACGCTGGAAAGGCCGTATGTCATGCTGGGCCTGAACGTGTTCGCAGCCGACAGCGATCGTGACGCGCAGCGTCTGTTCACGTCGCTGCAGCAGCAGTTCATCAACCTGATCCGGGGCACCCCCGGCCAGTTGCAGCCACCGATCGACGATATCGGCAGCTACTGGCAGCCGGGCGAGCAGGCGCACGTGGAGCGCTCGTTGGCCTGTGCCGTGGTGGGAGATCGCGACACCGTACGCGCGGGACTGCAGAATTTCATCGACGACACCGCGCCCGACGAACTGATGATCACGGCCCAGATATTCGACCATGCCGCGCGCCTGCATTCGTTCGAGATCGTGGCCCAGGTGCGCCAGGAGCTCGAGCGCAGCGTGGTGATCTGAGGCATCCAACGGTGGTGGGGGGCGGGCGCGCGCCGGGCGTCGCCGGCTTATTCCATCCCCAGCATTCGCGCCAGGTTGTTGCCGCTCTTGGAACTGACCAGGTGGATGTGCTCTTCCAGCGAGCGCAGGTGGCCATCCATGGCGGCGACGGCACCCTCTACATCGCCGCGCTCGATCAGGTCGACGATGAGCGTATGTTCGTCGTGCTCGCAGGCGGCATAGCCGGCCGGTTCATGCAGGGCCACGATCAGCGAACAACGCGACACCAGTTCGCCCAGGTAGCGCTGCAGCGTCGGATTGCGCGACAGTTCGGCTACCCGCATGTGGAATGACGACGCCAGCCGCGCCCAATGGGTCTGGGCGTAGCTGTGCATCACCTCATGTTCTTCCTTGAGCTGGCGACGCAGGCGTGCCAGGTCGGCGCGCGTGGCATTGTCCACGGCCAGGCGCATGATGGCCGATTCCAGCGCGCGGCGCGCCTCGAAGATCTCACGGGTCTGTTCCGGGGTCGGCATGGCGACCACCGCGCCCCGGTTCGGGCGCAACTCGACGATGTGCTCGTGCGCCAATTTCTGCAATGCCTTTTGCACGACCGTGCGGCCTACGCCGAACAGCTCGCACAGGGCGGCCTCGGGCAGCTTTGTGCCGGGCGCCAGGCGCTGGCTCATGACGCTGTCGAACACCGAGTTATAGATGCGGCCGATGATGTCGTCACCCTCGGGCGCGGCGTTGTCGGCCAGCGTGTCGGGACGCACACGCGGCCGGCCGGCGCGCCGGGGAAGCGCCGGCGCCGCTGCAATGCGGGGGGCGGCGCGTTTGCCGGTCTTGCGGATAGAGGTGTCGCTCATCTTCTTTCACATGGTGTTCGTCGCGTCGGCGGCGCTATCGCAGCGATTGCGCCAATCGAATGGCCAGCCGGATCAACGCCAGGTCACTGCCGGCCGGGCCCAGCAATGATACGCCGATCGGCAGGCCCTCGGGCGTGGTCAAGGCAATACTGACCTGCGGCAAGCCGCACAATCCCGCAATGCTGGTGATGCGGAAGGTGCGCGCGCGGACCTGGTCGATTTCCTGCGCGCTGGCCTGGCGCAGCGGCGCCACGCTGGCCGCCGATGGCATCACCGCCACGCCGTCGGCGCCCAGCCAGGATCGCACCTGCTCACGCACCAGCGCCTGGCGTTGGCGGGCATCGTCGGCGGCGGCATCGGTAGTGGCGCGGGCCATGTCCCAGCGTCCCTGGACGGCAGGGCCGAAGGCCGGCCGTTCGCGTTCGATCCACTCACGATGGGTTTGCCAGGCGTCATGGGCCGAGGCAGTGATGTAGGTCTGGCGCCATCGTTCGAGTTGTTCACCGTTGCCCAGGTGCGACCTCGCACCGTCGCCCAGCAAGCCCGCCAGCGCCTCGTGAAATCGCATCACCGGTGCATGGAACACGTCGTCGGCCTGGGCCAATACATCCAATGGCAGCAGCGCACGTTTGAATTCGAAGGCAGTGTCGGGTAACAGGGCCTGGCCCACGCGTTCGAATACCTCGGCCCCGGAGGCCAGCCAGGTCACCGTGTCGAAGGCCGGCGACAGCGGCGCCATGGCCTCGCAGGACAGCAGGCCGTGCGTGGTGCGCAGGCCCCAGAGCCCGCAGTAACTGGCGGGTACCCGGGTCGAGCCGCCGGTGTCGGTACCCAGCGCAAAGTCGCACAGTCCGGCGGCCACGGCGGCCGCC
>NZ_AKJA01000058.1 GCF_000282575.1 Herbaspirillum sp. YR522
CAGGCCCTGCCGCGACTTGCCTCGTCTTTAAATTATGCTTTCCGATCAAGTACTTGAGTGACTTCTCAAGTGGTTCTGCACAGGCTTGCCACCAGAAAATGTGGATATCTTCCGGCGCCTTGCGCGGCGTTTCCTCGTCGCTTGCCCGGCATTGTCGCGCAAATGGAAAAACGATATAAATCAATTGCTTGGGTGGGTTTTCAAAGGCTTTTCCACAGGCTTGCCACCAGAAAATGTGGATATCGTCCCGTCATGCGCAAGACGGCGCCGCAGCGCATGCGCCCACCCGCCGGGCCCAAGCCTGCATCGTTTTGGAAATGTCCTTCTGGTTCAACGACTTGGGGCGGTTACCCAGTGGCTATGCACAGGCTTGCCCCCGGAAACTGTGCATAAGCCACAGCTGCGACCACCTCGTGCCTTAGCCGTTGTCGGGCGCCGTGTACGGTTGCACGTCGACCGCGGTCATGCTGTAGCCGGCAGCGCCCATGGCGGTATCGGCATGCTCGATCCGGAGCACGCCGCTGATCCAGACTGCATCCATGGTGCGCAGGTTCTTGACGGCCTTGGCGCTGCGCACGTGGATGATCTGGTTGGCCGGCGGTGGCGGCACGTGGATGCAGGCGCCGAAGTAGGGCACCAACAGGAATTGCTTGAGCGCCTCGCCTTCGCGGTCGAGCGACACGATGAAGCCGGGGATGCGGATCGCGCTGCCTTCGATGCTCTTGTCGACCGGCGCATCGCGCCAGTATTTCTTGGCTTTCCACAGGGCAGCGGCGGCACGCGGGTCGTTGTCATCGAGCTGGTCCAGCTGCAGGTCCTTGAATGGCGCCATGGCGTCCCAGTCCTTGGGGATCAGGCTTTCCCAGGCCACTTCGCGAAAACCGTCGACCATCTTGCCCGAGGGCTTGTAGGGCTGGTCCATGACGCTGGGGCTCTGCTTGAGGTGGTCGCCCACCTGGTATTGCGCCACACCGTTGACGGTGCTGCCGCCGTCGGCGCGGGCCGTCACGGCCGGCACCGATGCGGCCGGTGCGCTGGCGCCGGGCGCGCTTAGGGGCAGCGGCGCGGCCGGGCTTGCGGCACGATCGTCGGCGTGGCCGATCAGGCGTACGCCGGTCCCGACCAGCAAGCCGGCGGCGACGATGCCGCCGATCCAATAGAGAAATTTCATGATGGGTTCAGATTCTAGGAGTAAGGCCGTCGGACAGGCTCATGCGATAGGCGCGCAGCCCCGGCAGCAGGCTGGCCAGCAAGCCTGCTGCCACGGTGGCGGCCAGCAGCTGCAGTTCGCCCGGCGTCGGCCAGGCCGCCTGCAGCACGATGCCAAAGTGCGCCGCCAGGGTCGGGCCCAGCACCACCAGCAGGCCGCTCAGCATCAGTACCCCGGCCAGCACCCCGGCCAGCATGACGCCCAATCCTTCGATGCACAGCAGGATGAAGATGTCGCGCGGGCGTGCGCCCACCGAGCGCAGCACCGCCAGTTCGCGCCGGCGCTCGCCCAGGCTGGCCAGGATGGCGGCCACCAGGCCTGCCAGGCCGACGACCACCACCATGGCCGACACCAGCAGCAAGGCGTTCTCGCCGATACCGACGATGTCCCATAGCTGGTCCAGTGCCACGCCGGGCAGCACCGCCATGAGCGGCTCGTTGAAACCGGCGCCATCGGCGATGTCGCGCTGTACCCGGAATACCGCGGCGCGGCTCTTGAGACCGACCAGCACGGCCGTGATCGACGTCGGCGTGAGGTCGAACTTCTTGACCAGGCCTGGGGCGATATGCAATCCCGGCAGCGGTGCGCCGCCTTCCCAGTCGAGATGGATGGCCTGCATCGCATCGAGGCCGATGTGCACCGTGCGGTCGACCGGGGTGCCGGTAGGCGCCAGGATGCCGGTCACCACGAAGGGCTTGTCGGCATGCTCGGCCAGGCGGGGGGCGCCGAGGCCGGCCATGCCGTGCGACAGCACGATGTGGTCGCCCAGCCGGTAGTGCAGGCGTTGCGCCACGTCGGCGCCCAGCACGGTGTCGAAGACATCGGCAAGGACCCGCCCTTGTGCCAGCCGCAAGGCGTGGCCGTCGCCGTAATGGAAGTGCCTGAAGTAGTCGCCGTTGGTGGCCAGCACCGGAAAGCCCCGGTGCGAGTCGCCCAGTGACAGCGGGATGGTCCACGCCACGGCCGGGTTCCGCGCCAGCGTCCGGGCGCTGTCCCACCCCATGTTGTTGGTGGCGCCGCCGATGCGAAAGATGGCATACAGCATCAACTGGATCGGGCTGGTGCGCGCGCCCACCACCAGGTCGGTGCCCGATACCGATTGCGCGAAGCCGGCGCGCAACTCGTGGCGCACCCGCTCGATGCCCAGCAGCATGGTGCTCGACAAGGCGATGACCAGCAGCATCAGGCCCAGCGTGAAGCGGCGGTTCCAGGCGCTGCGCGTGGCCAGCTTGAGCAACAGCTTCATGCCGGTTCCTGCATGCGCTCGGCGCGGTTGACCTGCTCGAGCGCGATGCGGGTATCGAAGCGCTGCGCCAGGCGCAGGTCATGGCTGACGAACACCAGCGCCGAGGCGCTCTGGCGGCACTGGTGCTGCAGCAGATCGAGAAAGCCCTGCTGGCGCTGGGCATCGAGCGCCGAGGTCGGCTCGTCGGCGACGATGATATCGGGACGGCCGATCAAGGCGCGCGCGGCCGCTACCCGCTGCTGCTGGCCGATCGACAGGCTGGCCACGTCGCGCGTCCACAGCGATGGCGCCAGGTCGAGGCCATCGAGCAGCGAGCGTGCGGCCTGTGGCAGGCCGTCGGCCCGCTCCAGGGCGCGGTTGCGGCGGGTGCTGGAGAAGCGGCACGGCAGCAGCACGTTGTCGATCACCGACAGATAGGGCAACAGGTTGAACTGCTGGAAGATGAAGCCCAGGTGGTCGACCCGAAAGCGGTCGCGCCGGCCGGGGGCCAGCGACTGCAGCGGTTGGCCCAGGATGCTGACGGTGCCGCGCTGGGGCGTGACGATGCCGCCGATGATGGCCAGCAGCGTGCTCTTGCCGCTGCCGCTGGGGCCGCTGATGAATACCTGCTGGCCGGCCTCGATGCGCAGTTCATCCAACAGCAGGGCCGGCACCGGCTGGCGCGGCCAGGTAAAGGACAGGTCGTAAAGGCCGATGGCCGGTGCCGCCTTCATGGTTGCGGCTTATTGCAGCGGGATGACGCCATTGCCCGGTGCCAGCTGCAATGCGCCCTGTTTCTTGGGCGTGGCCAGTTGCACGTCGATGCGTTGCAAGCCCGGGAACGCGCCCAGCAACTGGCTCGCGTCCACCACGCTCAGCGCGCCGGGACTGGCACAGACCAGCGTGAAGTCGCCATCGAGATCGGCATGCCCGTCGCGCGGCACAGCCTCGCCGGTGGCCGGGGCATTTTCACCGAGCTGTGCCGGCGTGAGCACCGGCGAACTCAACTGGATCTCGGCACTCTTGCAGCCGGCGGCGGCATCGGTGGCGAACATGCGGGTGACATCGCGCAACGTGCGCGCCATCAGCGCCACGGCGTCCTTGTCGGCAGTGCTCGAGGGCACGTGCTCGAACCCGACCAGGTTGGCCAGGGGCGAATCGAGCTGCAAGGTGAGCGTATTGCCTTCAAGCGCCACATCGAGCCGGGCTACGCCATGGACATGGGCCGGGTGATTGCCGGTACGCGGGTCTTGTGCCTGCGCCTGGACCGGCGCGCCGGCAGCCACGGCAAGCAGCAGGCCGGTCATGGCCAGGGCAGGTGAGCGGGCGGTGAACTTGCTGAGTTTGCGCAACATGGTCGGCTTTCGATTGCGAATTGACGGACAAGGTCAGCATTGTGACGCTTTCCGTATAAAAAAATCTGTCCTGTTACATTCTGCAACAGCGTTGCATTATAATTCGGCTTCCTTTAATTTTTGCAACTCGGTTGCGACTAGGCGCTGGCCTGGTCGCGCTGCAGCTGTCATCACTTTATCCGGGTTGCCTGTGTTGTCGTGGCTTAATTATCACTTGTTCAAGCATGGCGTGCTCGCCAGTGCCTGGTGGCAGCGGGTGCTGCTGGTGTTGCCTGTGTGCGTCCTGTTGTGGCTGGGCGTGGCCTGGGCACTGGGAGGGCAGGCATGAGCGCGGCCATCACGCTGGAGAACCTGACCGTGAGCTATCGCCGGCATCCGGCGCTGCACCACGTCAGCGGTACCTTCGCGCGCGGTTCGCTCACGGCCGTGGTGGGCCCCAACGGCGCCGGCAAGAGTACCCTGCTCAAGAGCATGCTGGGATTGATCCGTTGCAGCGATGGCCGGGTGGTGACCCATGTCGACCAGGGCCGCATCGCCTACCTGCCGCAGCAGGCCGAGATCGACCGCAGTTTTCCGCTATCGGTGCTCGATTGCGTGTTGCTCGGTTATTGGGCCGGGCAGGGTAACTGGGGGCGCATCAGCGCACCGATGATCGAGCGTGCCCGGCGCTCGCTGCAGGCCGTGGGGCTGGAAGGCTTCGCCGCGCGCACCGTCGCCAGCCTGTCGGTGGGGCAGTTCCAGCGCGTGCTGTTTGCCCGCATCCTGCTGCAGGACGCCGAGGTGATCCTGCTCGACGAACCCTTCAACGCCATCGACGCCCGCACCACCAGCGACCTGCTGCACATCATCGCCGCCTGGCATGCCCAGGCCCGTACCGTCATCGCCGTGTTGCACGACCACGAGCAGGTGCGCCGGACCTTTCCGCAGACGCTGCTGCTGGCGCGCAATGTGGTGGCCTGGGGCGATACCGCCGAGGTCCTGTGCGAGGACAACCTGCTGCGCGCGCGTGCCATGGCCGAAGCGGTCGACGATGGCGCCGGGGTATGCCAGGTCGATGCCGAACAGGTGCTGGCGCTGACACGCCGAGCGCAGGCTCACCCGCACGGCCAGCACCGCCATGGTGGCCTGCCATGATGCTGTGGAACGCGTTTGTCCAGTTTGCCGTCTCCCCGTTCCTGGAGTTCTCGTTCATGCGCCGGGCGCTGGTGGCGGCCCTTGCGCTGGCGCTGGGCAGCGCGCCGCTGGGCGTGCTGCTGACCTTGCGTCGCATGAGCCTGTTCGGCGAGGCGCTCAGCCATGCCGTGCTGCCGGGGGTGGCGGTGGGATTCATCTTCTTCGGCCTGTCCTTGCCGGCCCTGAGCGTGGGCGGCTTTGCCGCCGGCGTGCTGGTGGTGGCGCTGGCCGGATGGATCAGTCGGCATACCGAACTCAAGGAAGACGCCAGCATGGCCGCCATCTATGTGGTGGCCCTGGCGCTGGGCGTGATCCTGATTTCGCGCCACGGCACCCAGCTCGACCTGTTGCATATCCTGTTCGGCAACGTACTGGGTGTCGATAGCCAGGGCCTGCTGCTGATGGCCGGCGTAGCCAGCGTGAGCGTGCTGGCCATCGCCGCGCTGTATCGCGGCTTGCTGCTGGAAAGCTTCGATCCGGCCTTCATGGCCGTAGGGCGTGGCGCGCGTCTGGGCGGCGCCTGGTACCAGCAGGCCTTCCTGATGCTGGTGGTGCTGAACCTGGTGGCATCGTTCCAGACCCTGGGCACGCTCATGGCGGTGGGACTGATGATGTTGCCGGCGGTGTCGGCCCGGTTGTGGCACGACACCTTGCCGGCACAGTTGTGCAACAGCGTGCTGCAGGCCGCCGTCGCCGGCTATGCCGGCCTGCTGCTGTCCTATTACGCCTCGGTGCCGTCGGGCCCGGTGATCATCGTCTGTGCCGGCGTGTTCTATGCGCTGTCGCTGCTGCTTGCGCCGCGCGGCTGGCTGCCGCGCCTGCTGCGCCGAGCGCACCTGCAGGGTTGATTTTTTCTTCTTGGAGTCCTTATGAACATCCTTCGTCGCTTCGCCGCCGCCATGCTGGCGCTTTCCCTGGCCGGTGCGGCATTGCCGTGCCTGGCCGCCGACCCCATTGCGGTGGTGGCCAGCTTCAGCATCCTGGGCGATATCGTGGCCAAGGTCGGCGGCGAGCGCATCGCCGTCACCACCCTGGTCGGTCCCGACCAGGACGCCCACGTGTTCCAGCCTGCGCCGGCCGATATCAAGGCCGTGGCGCGAGCGCGGCTGCTGGTGGTCAACGGCCTCGGTTTCGAAGGCTGGATCGAGCGCCTGGCCCAGTCGGCCGGTTATCGCGGCAGCATCGTGACGGCCTCGGCCGGCATCAAGGCGCGTGCCAGGGCCGACGATCACGATGATCACGATCACGACCATCATCACGGTGGTCACGATCCGCATGCCTGGCAGGACCCGCAGAACGTGGTGGTGTATGTCGACAATATCGCCCGTGCGCTGGCCGCGCTCGATCCGGCCGGCGCCGAGGTCTACGGTCGCAATGCCAAGGCCTATGTGGCACGGATCGAAGAACTGGACCGTTGGGCGCTGCAGCAGTTCGCGCAGGTACCGCAGGCCAAGCGCCGCGTGATCACGTCGCACGATGCCTTCGAGTATTTCGGGGCCCACTACAAGGTACGTTTCCTGGCGGCGCAGGGCGTGTCGACCGACAGCGAACCCAGTGCGCGGGAAGTGGCGGCCCTGATCCGCCAGATTCGCAGCGAAAGGATCCGCGCATTGTTCTTCGAGAACATGAGCAACCCGCGGCTGTTGGAGCAGATCGCCCGCGAGGCCGGCGTCACCCCGGGCGGCAAGCTGTATGCCGACGCCTTGTCCGGGCGCGGCGGCCCGGCGCCCGACTACCTGAGCCTGATGCGCTACAACATCACGCAGTTGCTGGAGAAGATCCGGCTCAACTGAGGCCGGGCAAATCGCGTATGCTTGTCGCCTCGTTCTAACAAGGAGAAGACAAGCATGAGCATCGTTACCGTGGTGGCCATCATTACCGCCAAGCCGGGCAAGCGCGACCAACTGCTGGCGCTGGCCCGCGCCAACCTGGCCGCCGTGCGCGCCGAGGAAGGCTGCATCGAATACGGCCTGACGGTCGATGTCGACGGTTTCGGCCCATCCCAGGCGCCGCTGGGCCAGGACAGCTTCGCCTTCGTCGAGAAATGGGCCAGCGAGGAGGCCCTGCGCCTGCATTTCACGCTACCGCACATGACCGACTACCGCGACAAGTCGAAGGACCTGATCGCCGAGCGCGCCGTCCACATCCTGCGTTCGGCCGACTGATCCGGCCAATCCAGCCTTGGCCCGGGCGGCGCTGCGTCAGTGTTCGCCCGGGAAGTCCGCCGCATGGGTGCGCTGCGCATCGTAGGCGGAGGCTTGACCCATCTGCGTCAACCAGGTGATGAAGGTCTTCAGCGCCGGGTTCGATTCGGCGCTGCTGCGATACATCATGTGAAATCCCTCCCCGTGCAACACAACTTCCGGAAACAGCTGCACCAGGCGGCCGTGTGCCAGGTCGTCGTCGACCAGCGCCAGCGTACCCATGGCCACGCCCTGGTCGGTGGCCGCTGCCTGCAGGCTGAGGAAGAAATGCTCGTAGACCGTGCCGGGCATCTTCTTGCGTACAGCCACGCCGGCCTTGCCCAGCCACTGTGACCACGCCGCAGAGCGGCTCGAGAGGTGGATCAGCGGCACCTCGACCAGGTCGCGCGGGACCTTGACCGGGTGCTGCTCGAGAAAATGCGGCGAGGCCAGCGGCACCGAGACGTCATCCAGGAAGCGTACGCATTCGTAGCCGCTGCGCACCAGCGGGCTGCGCCACAGGATGACATCGAACGGGTCTTTGACGTCCTCGAAGTATTCGGACATGGTAGTGGTCACCCGCACCTCGATACGCGGATTGTCGATCTGGAACTGCGACAGCCGCGGGATAAGCCAGCGCATGGCCACCGACGGCGCGGCGATCATGCGTACCACCCGGCTTTGCCCGGCCATCGACAACTGCTCGGCTGCCAGCGCGATGCGGTCCAGGCTGGCCTTGACCTCGGCATAGAACAGCAGGGCTGCCTCTGTTGGCTCCACACCACGCGACTGGCGTAAAAACAACGGCTGGCCGAAGTGTTCTTCCAATAACTTGATCTGTTGGCTCACTGCACTGTGGGTGATGAACAATTCGTGCGCAGCCTGCGTCAGGCTGCGGGTTCGCACGGCAGCCTCGAATACCCGCAAGGCCTTGAGAGGTGGCAGGGAAGACGACATGATGTAAGAAAAACTTATAGTGGTGTCGGAAAATGTTGCTTTGCAAAAGCCGGGGGCGACCTTATTCTTCAATCACCGAAACGTTTAACAGAGAGCGAAGATCATGAACACCGTTAGTGTACTTGTCAAAGATGCCGGTTTTTCTAACAATTTGCGCAGCCTGGTCGAGCTCGGCCGCTTTGCCATCCAGAGCATCATCAATGCCCACGCCTTGAAGCCGGTCGAGTTTGTTGCTGATACGCAAGAAGCTGCCCTGTTTGCGGACGTGGCCAGCCACGACGAGCTGGAACAGCGCCTTTACCAGCGCGAACGTGCCCATCTGTACGCATTGATGGTGCTGGGCGCGAAGGTCTGAACGATCGGTGTAGGTAGCGATCCCGCGATGTCATCGGGATGTTGGACGCTAGCAGGAGTATCCGGCCATGTGCCGTGTCGCCGGCTCCGGATTGCGGAGCCGCCAGGCCAGCCGGAAGCCACGAGGTAGTAGGTAACACCAGTCAATTCCCCGCTATTGCGGGGATTTGTCGTTTACGGCGTCGGCCGTCCCGACGGTCAGGCACCAGCAGCGGGTTTTGCCAGCAGGTGCATGGCGCCGAACAGCTGCTGCATGCCACCGTGCTCGATGAAGCTCAGGTTGTACGGATGTTCGGCCACCGCCTTCGGGAAACGCTGCGCCAGCGGCAGGCTGTGCAGTTGTTCGGCGATCTTGCCCCACAGGATCAGGGTCGGCGCAGCGGCGTTGCGCTGCGTGGCGTGCTCAGCCAGGGCCTGCAATATCGTCTCGAAGAACGGTTTCCAGGCACGGGCGTCCTTGACGGGCGCCACGTGGGCGCGAAACACCAGGCTGGCATTGAGCAGCAGGAAGCCCTGGGTGTCCAGGTTGTGCTGCAACTGCGCCAAGGTCTGGATGGTGCCGTCGGCGTCGGCCATCGCGCGTGCCGCCACGCCTGCCAGCGCATCGCCGGCGGTGTTGCCGGGCTGCAGCGCGCCATCGGCCACCAGCAGCATCTTCATGAAGTTGCGCAGCGACGTGGCGCGATTGACCTGCTTGGACAAGCCTTTGTCCGACCATAGCGAACCGACCGCGCCATCCATGAAGCACACCCCGGTGGCGCTGGCCGCGCGCGGGTAGGGGCCTTCACCGACCAACACATAGCGCACCCGGTCCATCGGTTGCTTGAACGCGGCAAACAGGCGGCCCTCGGTGGGCAGGTAGTGGTCCTGTGCCAGCAGCGGCAGGTAGCCGGGATCGGCTTGCGCGATGGCCTCGAGGCCGTCACGCAGGGCGACGTGCCAGGAAGCGTCGGCACCCTGGAGCAGGGTGAGGAAATGAGCGGGGAGGGATGTGGTCATGGCTTGCCGTCTTCTGAAGTGGCGGCATTATAGCCAGGGTTTGGCCGGATGCAGGGCCTGCCTGCGGTGGCCGGCGCTCAGGCCACCGCTGAATCGCTACCGGCAGCCCCGAACAGCTGCTGTTTGAGCAACTGCAACTGGTCGCGGGCGGCCGCGGCCTTCTCGAACTCCAGGTTCTTGGCGTGATCCTGCATCTGCTTCTCGAGGCGCTTGATCTCCTTGCTGATCTGCTTTTCGCTCATGGCTTCATAGTTCTTCTGTTCCTGCGCCACCATCAGTTCGGCACGCGCTTCGGACGGGTTGAAGACGCCATCGATCAGTTCCCGGATTTCCTTCTTGATGCCGGTGGGGGTGATGCCGTTGGCCTCGTTGAAGGCCACCTGCTTGGTGCGGCGGCGCTCGGTCTCGCCGATGGCCTTTTGCATCGAGTCGGTGACCCGGTCGCCATACAGGATGGCCATGCCGTTGAGGTTACGCGCGGCGCGGCCGATGGTCTGGATCAGGCTGCGTTCGGAACGCAGGAAGCCCTCCTTGTCGGCATCCAGGATCGCCACCAGCGATACCTCGGGGATGTCCAGTCCCTCGCGCAGCAGGTTGATGCCGACCAGCACATCGAAGGTGCCCAGGCGCAGGTCGCGGATGATCTCTACCCGTTCGACGGTGTCGATATCGCTGTGCAGATAGCGTACCTTGATGCCGTTGTCGGACAGGAACTCGGTCAGTTGCTCGGCCATGCGCTTGGTCAGCGTGGTCACCAGCACCCGTTCGTCCTTGGCCACGCGGTCGGTGATCTCCTGCATCAGGTCGTCGACCTGGGTGGTGGCCGGGCGCACCGAGATGACCGGGTCGACCAGCCCGGTGGGGCGCACCACCTGTTCCACCACCTGGTCGGCATGCGAATTCTCGAACTCGGCCGGGGTGGCCGAGACGAACACGGTCTGGCGCATCTTGCCCTGGAATTCGTCGAACTTGAGCGGCCGGTTGTCCAGCGCCGACGGCAAGCGAAAGCCGTAGTCGACCAGGTTCACCTTGCGCGCGCGGTCGCCGTTGTACATGCCGTTCAACTGGCCGATCAGCACGTGCGACTCGTCCAGGAACATCAAGGCGTCCGGCGGCAGGTAATCGACCAGCGTCGGCGGCGGGTCGCCCGGCTTGCTGCCCGACAGGTGGCGCGAATAGTTCTCGATGCCCTTGGTGAAGCCGATCTCGGTCATCATCTCGAGATCGAAGCGGGTGCGCTGCTCGAGCCGCTGCTCTTCGATGAGCTTGTTCTCCTTGCGGAAGAACTCGAGCCGGTCGCGCAGCTCCTCCTTGATGGTCTCGATGGCGCGCAGTACGGTGGCGCGTGGCGTCACGTAGTGCGAGCCAGGATAGATGGTGAAGCGCGGGATCTTCTGGCGCACCCGTCCGGTGAGCGGATCGAACAGCTGCAGGCTGTCGATTTCGTCGTCGAAGGTCTCGATGCGCACCGCCAGTTCGGCGTGCTCGGCGGGGAACACATCGATGGTGTCGCCTCGCACCCGGAACGTACCGCGCCCGAAATCGGTTTCGTTGCGCTTGTATTGCATCTGGATCAGGCGCGCGATGACGTCGCGCTGCGACAGCCGGTCCTTGGCGCGCAGGGTCAGGATCATCTGGTGGTATTCGTTGGGATTACCGATACCGTAGATGGCCGAGACGGTCGCCACGATCACCACGTCGCGCCGTTCCATGAGCGACTTGGTGCATGACAGCCGCATCTGCTCGATGTGCTCGTTGATCGACGAGTCCTTCTCGATGAACAGGTCGCGTTGCGGGACGTAGGCTTCGGGCTGGTAGTAATCGTAATAACTGACGAAGTATTCCACCGCGTTGTGCGGGAAGAACTCACGGAACTCGCTGTAGAGCTGCGCGGCCAGCGTCTTGTTGGGGGCGAAGACGATGGCCGGTCGCCCCAGGCGGGCGATGGTGTTGGCCATGGTGTAGGTCTTGCCCGAGCCGGTCACCCCCAGCAGCGTCTGGAAGAACAGGCCATCCCTGACGCCCTCGACCAGCTTGTCGATGGCCGCCGGCTGGTCGCCCGCCGGTGCAAACACCTGGTACAGCTTGAAGGGTGAATCGGGAAACGTGACGAACTTGCTATCGTCGAGTTCGGGAGTAATGGGAGTCAGTTCGGCCATGGTGATCGGTTACCTGCGGTGATTGAATTGCCTCGATTCG
Source organism: Herbaspirillum sp. YR522 (assembly GCF_000282575.1). GTDB lineage: Bacteria > Pseudomonadota > Gammaproteobacteria > Burkholderiales > Burkholderiaceae_D > Herbaspirillum. Next base: position 11,656 of record NZ_AKJA01000058.1, read on the forward strand.
GTGCGCACATGCCCATCATTGGACATTGCAGGATGGAAACGCGGATATGCCTTCGATGTTCTGGCAATCTAAATGTTGCCGACTATTGTTTCTTCAAGCGCGACAGGGCGCCTAACCATACCGTTTTTGCAGGTTTCGATGCAGATTTGGCATGCGCGGCGGGCTGTTTGTTTCTGTAATAGGGCAGCGACATTTGTTAGAATGCGGTGTTGCATAACGGTGCAGGCACGGCAACCCGCCTGCATCCTCTCCCTTACTGCAGCGCCTCGTTGCAGCTAACTTTTCATGTTATCACGATGAACGCACCCGTCTCCGCCTCCCTGTTCTCCGCCATTGAAATGGCCCCGCGCGACCCGATCCTGGGCGTTACCGATGCCTATAACGCCGACCAGAATCCGGCCAAGACCAACCTCGGCGTGGGCGTCTACTATGACGACAATGGCAAGGTGCCGCTGCTGCAATGCGTACGCAAGGCCGAGGCCGAACTGGCGGCCAAGCTGGCGCCACGCACCTACCTGCCCATCGACGGCCTGGCGACCTACGACCGCGCCGTGCAGGACCTGGTGTTTGGTGCTGCCAGCGCCGTGGTTACCGAAAAGCGCGCCATCACCGTGCAGGCGCTGGGTGGTACCGGCGCACTGAAGCTGGGTGCCGACTTCCTCAAGCATTTCTCGCCGGCCGGCACCGAAGTCTGGATCAGCGACCCGAGCTGGGAAAACCACCGTGCGCTGTTCGAGATGGCCGGCTTCAAGGTCAATGCCTATCCTTACTACGATGCAGGCACGCGCGGCGTCAACTTCGCCGGCATGCTCGACGCGCTCAAGACCATGAAGGCCGGGTCGGTGGTGCTGCTGCACGCCTGCTGCCATAACCCGACCGGCGCCGACCTGACGGCCGACCAATGGACCGAAGTGATCGAGGTCGTGACCGCGCGCGGCCTGGTGCCTTTCCTCGACATGGCCTACCAGGGTTTTGGTGATGGCATCGAAGAAGACGGCAAGGTGGTGCGTCGTTTCGCCGAGGCAGGCGGCCCGCTGTTCGTGTCGAACTCGTTCTCGAAGTCGTTCTCGCTGTATGGCGAGCGCGTCGGTGCCTTGTCCATCGTCGGCGCCAGCGCCGAAGAAGCCGCGCGCGTGCTGTCGCAGTTGAAGCGGGTGGTGCGCACCAACTATTCCAACCCGCCGATCCATGGCGGGCAGGTGGTGGCGACGGCACTGGCTTCGCTAGAGCTGCGTCAGCTGTGGGAAGACGAATTGGCCGAGATGCGCGTGCGTATCCGCGAAATGCGCCAGTTGCTGGTGGCCAAGCTGAAGGAAAAAGCCCCGGCGCATGATTTCGACTTCGTGATCAAGCAGCGCGGCATGTTCTCGTATTCCGGGCTGACCAAGCCGCAAGTCGATCGCCTGCGCAACGAGTTCTCGATCTACGCCGTCGATACCGGCCGCATCTGCGTGGCAGCCTTGAACAGCAAGAACATCGACAATGTGGTCGATGCCATTGCCAAGGTGCTGTAAGGATCGGGTGCCCCGGCAGTCCGGGGCATTTTTGATAAAAAGTTTTTGACAAGAACTAAAAATCCCGTCATAATCTTTTTCTCAGCTGTTCCCTGATAGCTCAGTCGGTAGAGCGACGGACTGTTAATCCGCAGGTCCCTGGTTCGAGTCCAGGTCGGGGAGCCAAGAAATTTGAAAGCCTCGCATTCGTGCGAGGCTTTTTCAATTAGCAGGGAGTAGCGCTGTCGATGCGGTATGGGCAGCGACTGGTTGCTTGTATTCTGGTAGTGAATTTGCGCCGGAGGGAAAGGCGCAGACGTGATTGGCAACGAGCATGAAAATTTCTGCCCTGCACTCTGGCGCAGAGAGAAAAAATCGTTCATAATCGCGCCCTCATCTGTTCCCTGATAGCTCAGTCGGTAGAGCGACGGACTGTTAATCCGCAGGTCCCTGGTTCGAGTCCAGGTCGGGGAGCCACAGAATTCGGTAATAAAAAAGCACTCTCGAGTCATCGGGGTGCTTTTTTTTCGTCCATCCTGCCGCGCCGCGTGTAACCGATGGCTTAGCGCGACCCGTCGTCCTCGACCGGTATGAAGCTCAGGCGCGGAATCCATAACAGCAAGCCCACCGACACCACCGCCACGGTGCCCGCGATCCAGCATGCCGAGGGGCTCTCGGCAAATTGCACCGGGTAGATCTTTACCGCCGCCAGCAAGCCGACAGCGTTGCCCCCGGCGGCCAGCAGGGCAGCGGCATAGTCCTGCATCTGCCGCGCCCGGTTGGCGTTGATCGACCACGACGCATTGGCGTTATAGCTGGGCAGCGCGCCATTGTCGTTGCCCAGTCGCTCCAGGGTGCACAGGAAACGGCGCAGGTTGGTAATGGCCATCTCTGCCTTGTAGCTCATCAGCGCCAGGAAGGTCGAGGCCACCGGAAAGCCCAGCACCAGCCACTGGATCGGCAAGGGGGCGCCTGCGGTGCCCGGCTTGAGCGCCACCAGTGCCGCCAGCAGGCTCAATACCATGGATACGTAGATGGTCAGCGCCTGCTGGCGTTGCGCAATGCGGGTATTGACCTCCTGGTAAGCACCGACGAAGCGATAGTTTGCCGTTACCTGGGCTTCTGACATGGCGAGCTCCTCCGAGTGTTATTTTATTTCGCTGCGACGCAATCTATCATGCGCGGGGTGTCGCAGGACGCGCATTATCATCCTGCGAGTCGATCATGTCATACAACCTGCTCGCTCGGATGGGCGCCAAGCCTTGTGTGGCAGATGTCGGGATAGTCCGCGCGAGGCCCGGGCGGCGCCCGCCGCCGAGCTTCGGGGAATTGACCAGAGCGCGCGACAGCAAAGGGATTGCAGCCGACCAAGGTTTTTGTCATCGGCCTGTCATCCGGGCACTTGCCAAAGTGTGGACACCTGATATACTCGCTTCATCGTTGTACGATGTCTTATAACAAATACACCCCTTCAATAAAAAACAAAACGTTAAAGGAGACACTCTGCGGCGCACCGTGGCACGGTGCCGGGCGTGGGCGTATCGACTGAAGGCGAGACGAGATCTGGAGAAAACAAGTGACACAAAGCAATACGACGGCGTCGATCATCGCCGGCAAGCCAAGCCATGTGCGGTACCTGATCTTGTTCATGCTGTTCGTGGTGACCACGGTCAACTATGCCGACCGCGCCACCTTGTCCATCGCCGGCTCGGCCATGAAGGGCGAACTGAACCTCGATCCCCTCACGATGGGGTATATCTTCTCGGCCTTCAGCTGGGCCTATGTACTGGCGCAGTTGCCGGGCGGCTGGTTGCTGGACCGCTTCGGTTCCAAGAAGATCTACATGTGGAGTATCGCGCTGTGGTCGATCTTCACCATGCTCCAGGCTGGCGTGACCTGGATGAGCACCGGCGCGGCCGTGGTGTCGCTGTTCATCCTGCGCTTCATCGTGGGCCTGGCCGAGTCGCCGTCGTTCCCGGCCAATGGCCGCATCGTCGCCGCCTGGTTTCCTACCAACGAGCGCGGCACTGCGTCGGCCATCTTCAATTCGGCCCAATACTTCGCGGCGGTGCTGTTTACGCCGCTCATGGCGTGGATCGTCCATGCCTACAGCTGGCACCATGTCTTCACCGTCATGGGCGTATTCGGCCTGGTACTGGCTGCGATCTGGGCCAAGATCATCTACAGCCCCAAGGATCATCCGATGATCAACAAGGCCGAGCTCGATCATATCGAGCAGGGCGGCGGCCTGGTCGACATGGATAACCGCAAGGTGGCCGCGCCCTCGACCAAGGGGCGGGGCTACATCAAGCAGTTGCTGACCAATCGCATGCTGCTGGGTGTGTATATCGGCCAGTACTGCATCAACGTCATCACCTATTTCTTCCTGACCTGGTTCCCGGTCTACCTGGTGCAGGAGCGCGGCATGTCGATCCTCAAGGCCGGTTTCGTGGCATCGATCCCGGCCGTGTGCGGCTTCATCGGTGGCGTCATGGGCGGGTTCATCTCGGATCGCCTGATCAAGCGCGGCTTCTCGGTGACCTGGGCGCGCAAGATTCCTATTGTCGGTGGCATGTTGCTATCGATGACCATGATCCTGTGCAACTACGTGCAAGCGCAGTGGATGGTGGTGGCGATCATGGCACTGGCCTTCTTCGGCAAGGGCGTGGGCGCACTGGGCTGGGCGGTGGTGGCAGATACCGCGCCCAAGCAGATCGTCGGCCTGTCGGGCGGCCTGTTCAACACCTTCGGCAACATCGCCGGCATCACCACCCCGATCGTGATCGGCTACATCGTCAAGGAAACCGGCTCGTTCTCCGGTGCCCTGGTGTTCGTGGGCATCAATGCGCTCATTACCGTGATCAGTTATCTTGTCGTGGTCAAGGAAATCAAGCGCGTCGAGCTCAAGGACGCCTGAGCCGGCAGCAGGCGGCCCGCCCCGGCGGGCCGCACGTCTCTTCTTTCAAGTTTGGTCCAGTTGCAGGGAATCAGCATGACTACCGAAATCACCGCCAGCACGCTTTCAGCTTCCGCCGCCAGCCCGCGCTACATCATGATGAACGACACCGACAACGTCGCCATTGTCGTCAACGACGGGGGCCTGCCGGCCGGTACCGTCTTTGCCGATGGCCTGACCTTGATCGACCGTGTGCCGCAGGGTCACAAGATCGCCCTGCGCGACCTGGCCAAGGGCGACGCCATCATGCGCTACGACGTGGCCATCGGCTACGCCGCGCGCGATATTGCCAAGGGAAGCTGGATCGAGGAGTCGCTGGTGGTCATGCCGCCGGCACGCGAACTCGACAACCTGCCCATCGCCACCCGCAAGCCGGCGCCGCAGCCGCCGCTGGAAGGTTATACCTTCGAGGGCTATCGCAATGCCGATGGCTCGGTGGGCACCCGCAACCTGCTGGCCATCACCACCACCGTGCAATGCGTGGCCGGCGTGGTCGAGCATGCGGTCAAGCGCATCCGCGCCGAGCTGCTGCCCAAGTACCCCAACGTCGAGGACGTGGTGGCGCTGGAACACACCTACGGCTGCGGCGTGGCCATCGATGCACCCAATGCCGGCATTCCGATCCGGACCTTGCGCAATATCAGCTTGAACCCCAACTTCGGCGGCCAGGCGATGGTGGTCAGCCTGGGATGCGAAAAGCTGCAACCGAACCGCTTGCTGCCCGAGAACATGATCCCCATCCACAAGACTGGCGAACCCTATGTGGTGTGCCTGCAGGATGCCGAACATGTCGGCTTCAATTCGATGATCGATTCGATCCTGGCGATGGCCGAGGCGCGCCTGGTCGAACTCGACAAGCGTCGTCGCGAAACCTGTCCCGCCGCCGACCTGGTGGTCGGGGTGCAGTGTGGCGGCAGCGATGCCTTCTCGGGCGTGACGGCCAATCCCGCAGTGGGGTTTGCCACCGACCTGCTGGTGCGCGCGGGCGCCTCGGTGATGTTCTCGGAAGTCACCGAGGTGCGCGATGGCATCGACCAGCTGACCTCGCGCGCGGTCAACGAGGAAGTCGCCCAGGCGATGATCCGCGAGATGGACTGGTACGACAGATACCTGCAGCAGGGCGGCGTCGATCGCAGCGCCAACACCACCCCCGGCAACAAGAAGGGTGGTCTGGCCAACATCGTCGAAAAGGCCATGGGCTCGATCGTCAAGTCGGGCAGCAGCCCGATCTCGGGCGTGCTGTCGCCGGGCGACAAGCTGCAGCAGAAGGGCCTGATCTACGCGGCCACGCCGGCCTCGGATTTCATCTGCGGCACCCTGCAACTGGCCGCCGGCATGAACCTGCACATCTTTACCACCGGTCGCGGCACGCCCTACGGCCTGGCGGCGGTACCGGTGATCAAGGTCGCCACCCGCAATGACCTGGCGCGTCGATGGCACGACCTGATGGACGTCAACGCCGGACGCATCGCCAGCGGCGAGGCCACCATCGAAGACGTCGGCTGGGAACTGTTCCAGCTGATGCTCGACGTGGCCAGTGGCAAGAAGCGCACCTGGGCCGAACAGTGGAAGCTGCATAACGCGCTGACGCTGTTCAATCCGGCGCCGGTCACCTGAGGTTTTTCAGCAAGGGCCCGTTCGCGGGTCCTTTTTTCTGGCAGGCCCGGTTTCGTCGGCTGCGCCTGCCTTACTCATCGTAGTTGCTGTACTTGCCGCACCCACAAAAACATCATCCAATATCGGAGACGCCATGCATTTCAACTCATCCACCGTGGCGCGCGGCGCGGCCGCGCTGGCCATCTCGGCCCTGACCGTGGTCGGCGGCAATGCCGCCGCCGCCACCGTGGCCTACGTGTCCAATGCCGATAGCCAGGATATCTACGTGCTGCTGCTCAACGGCGACGGCAGCGTGAACCTGATCGACAAGGTCGCCACCGGCAGTACCGTGATGCCATTGGCCATCAGCCCGGACCATCGCTACCTCTACGCTTCGTTGCGCGGCCAGCCCTATTCGGTGGTCAGTTACGCCATCGATCCGTCCAGCGGCAAGCTCAAGGAACTGTCGACGGTGCCACTGGCCGACAACATGGCCAATATCGCTACCGACCGCAGCGGCAAGTACCTGTTGGCGGCGTCCTATACCGGCAACCGTATCTCGCTCAATGCCATCGGCGACGATGGCACCGTGCAGGTGCCGCCGCTGGCGGTGCTGGCGACCGGCAAGAATGCCCATTCGGCGCAGGTCGACCCGGACAACCGGTTCCTGTTCGCTTCCAACCTGGGCAGCGACGTGATCCTGCAGTTTCGCTTCGACGCCGCCACCGGCCGCGTGGTGCCCAACGATCCGCCCTCGGTGGCCACCCGGGCCGGCGCCGGTCCGCGGCATTTCGTGTTTGCGCGCGACAAGCGCTTCGTGTACTCGACCAACGAACTCGATGGCACCGTCAACACCTACGGCTATGATGCGGCGACCGGGCGCCTGAGCCTGCAGGGCACCGACTCGACCTTGCCCGAAGGCTTCAAGAGCAGCGAACAACTGGCCACCGCCGACTTGCACCTGACCCCGGATGGGCGCTTCCTGTATGCCAGCGAACGCACCTCCAGCAGCCTGACCAGTTATGCCGTCGATACCGTCAGCGGCAAGCTCACGCGCCTGGCCAACATCCCCACCGAGACCCAGCCACGCGGTTTCAACATCGATCCGCAAGGGCGTTTCCTGTTGTCGGTAGGGCAGAAGGCGGGCCTGACCAGCTACGCCATCGACCGCGACAGTGGCGCCTTGAAGCCGCTGTTCCGCTATAGCCTGGGTCGCAATCCCAACTGGGTCGAGATCATCGACCTGCCTTGACCGTTTCGACCGGCAGCGCGGCGGGCTCGCGTTGCCGGTTGTGCCTCGGCAATTGTTCGTTCAATCGACGCATTACTTGATCCAGGACACGGGCCTGGTGTTGTCATGCGTGCAAAATCGCGCCAGCAGAAAGTCACCTAACAGCGGAATTGGCGGGTTTTCGCCAGCATGTTGATATCTTGGCCGGGGGCGGGGCTGATGTATCTTCAGCGGCTGGGTCAGGGAAGCTGGCTTTCTTTATTGCAAAAAAACCAAGCAGAGAGTGGGAGAGTGGTATGCGTAATCTAACGGTTCGCTTCAGTCTGATGAGCGCGCTGGCGCTGTTTTCGTGCATGATCGTCGTCGGTGCGGCAGTGGGCATCTTTGCCCTGGGCCGCGCCAACCAGTCGACCGAGTTCGTGCATCAGGTCACCGAGCGCAACATGCTCATCAATGACGTCTACAAGGACACCACGCGCACGCGTTCGGCCTTGTCTCGCGCGTACGGCAACCTGAAGGAAAAGAACGAGGCCGCCATCAAGGAGTCGGCCTTCAAGAGCGCCCAGAACAGTTATGAACGTGGCCTGAAGTCGCTCGACAGCTTCGCCGCCCTGGCCGACCTGCCGGGCCAGGACCCGGCCCACAAGACCGAGCTGATCGAATCGGCACGCGCCTTGTCGGCCATGCTCAAGCAGGCCAACGACCTGCTCAAGGCCGACGATGCGGCAGCCTATTCCGAACTCAACGACAAGCAGATCAACCCGGGTGGCGGTCGCTTCTCGGCCGCGCTCGAGAAATACCAGGCGCGCGCCATGGAGCTCAACGACGCCGCCGCCAACGAACGGACCAACGAATACAACATGGTGGTGTGGCTGGTGGGCGCTGGCCTCACGGGTGCGCTGTTGCTGGTGCTGGGCGTGCACTTCCTGTTGCGCAATATCGTATTGACCCCGCTCAACCGCGCCGTGGCGCTGCTGGACCAGGTGGCCGGCGGCGACTTGACCGCGCGGGTGGAGGTCGACAGCACCAATGAGATCGGCCGCCTCTTCGGTGCCATCCGGGCCATGCAACAAAGCCTGTTGAACACCGTCTCGCGGGTGCGTACCAGTTCCGAGAGCATCGACACCAGCGCGCGTGAGATCGCCGCCGGCAACATGGATCTGTCCTCGCGTACCGAACAGCAGGCCAGTTCGCTGGAAGAAACCGCCGCCTCGATGGAGCAGCTGACCGGCACCGTCAAGCAAAACGCCGAGAACGCCATGCAAGCCAACCAGTTGGCGCATTCGGCCTCGGGCACCGCCAGCCGGGGCGGCGAGGTGGTAGCGCAGGTGGTCGATACGATGCAGGCCATCAACGAGTCCTCGCGAAAGATCGTCGACATCATCAGCGTCATCGACGGCATTGCGTTCCAGACCAACATCCTGGCATTGAATGCGGCGGTGGAAGCCGCGCGTGCCGGCGAGCAAGGCCGCGGTTTTGCGGTGGTGGCCTCGGAAGTGCGGTCGCTGGCGCAGCGCTCGGCGGCAGCGGCCAAGGAAATCAAGTCGCTCATCGATGCCTCGGTCGAGAAGGTGACCGCCGGCAGCCAGCTGGTGGAGCAGGCCGGCATGACCATGAGCGATGTGGTCGACAGCGTGCAACGCGTCACCGATATCGTCGGCGAGATCGCAGAGGCCAGCCGTGAGCAGAGCACCGGCATCGAACAGGTCAACCGGGCCATCACGCAGATGGACGAGGTGACCCAGCAGAATGCCGCCCTGGTGGAAGAGGCAGCGGCGGCCGCACAGTCGCTGCAGGCGCAGGCGACCCATCTGGTCGACGCCGTGAGCATCTTCAAGATCGATGCCCAGGCGCATGCGGCAGCCGTGACGGCCACCCGCGCGCCGGCACCCAAGCCGGCGCCGCTGGCGAGCGCTCCGGTACCGCCGGCCGCGGCGCCGGCGACAGCACCCAGGGTCGCGGCTGCACCCAAGGTCGCGGCTGCACCCAAGGTCGCGGCTGCACCCGCGCCCAAGCCGGTTGCTCCCAAGAGCGCGCCCAAGCTGCCGGTGCCCTCGTCCAAGCCGGCCTCGGCCAGCACCCGGGCCAAGGACGACAGCCAGGATTGGGAAGAGTTTTGATGCACCGACCGGCCCGGCCGGGATGAAAAAAACCTTCGTCGATGTCGACGAAGGTTTTTTTTTATGTTCGCGATGAGGGCCATGCGCGGCCGGCATGGCCCCGTGCCGGTATCAGGCCTGCGTATAGGAGGTCTTGACCGTCGTGTAGAACTCGGCGGCATAGGCGCCTTGCTCGCGTGCGCCATAGCTGGAACCCTTGCGGCCACCGAACGGCACATGGTAGTCGACCCCGGCGGTGGCGGTGTTGACCATCACCATGCCGGCTTGCGCGTGGCGCTTGAAGTGCGTGGCGTACTTCAGCGAGGTGGTGCAGATGCCCGACGACAGGCCGAACTCGGTATCGTTGGCCAGGGCCAGCGCGTGCTCGTAGTTGTCGGCCGGGATCACGGCAGCCACCGGACCGAACACCTCTTCGCGCGAGATGCGCATGTTGTTGTCGGCATCGGCAAATAGGGCCGGTGCCATGAAGAAGCCCTCGGTGTCGCGCGCGATCCGCTCGCCGCCGCTGACCAGGCGCGCGCCTTCATCCTTGGCGATGGCGACATAGGACAGGTCCTGGTCCAGTTGCGACTGGTCGACCACCGGGCCGATCTGGGTTTGCTTGTGCAGGGCATGGCCAACCCGGACCTGGGCCAGTTGTTCGCGGGCCGCTTCGATGAAGCGCGGATAGATGCCCTTTTCGACGATCAGGCGGCTCGATGCGGTGCAGCGCTGGCCGGTGGAGAAGAATGCGCCTTGCACGGCGGCGCTCACTGCGATGTCGAGGTCGGCATCGTTGAGCACCACCATCGGGTTCTTGCCGCCCATTTCAAGCTGGAACTTGGCCATGCGGGCAATCGCCCCTTGTGCCACGCGGTTGCCGGTGGCCACCGAGCCGGTAAAGGAGATGCCGGCCACGCGACGGTCCTCGATGAAGCGCTGGCCGACCACCGAGCCGCGACCCATGACCAGGTTGAAGACGCCGGCCGGAATGCCGGAGCGGCTGATGATGTCGGCGATTGCCCAGCCCGAGCCTGGCACCAGTTCGGCCGGCTTGAACACCACCGTATTGCCGTAGGCCAGCGCCGGCGCGATCTTCCAGGCCGGGATCGCCAGCGGGAAATTCCATGGCGCGATGATGCCGATCACGCCCAGCGGTTCGCGGGTGATCTCCACATCCATGCCGGGCCGCACCGATGCCAGTTTTTCACCGCGAATGCGCAGCACCTCGGCGGCGAAGAACTTGAAGATGTTGCCGGCCCGCGTGGCTTCGCCGATGCCCTCCGGCACGGTCTTGCCTTCCTCGCGCGAGAGCAGGGTGCCCAGCTCTTCGCGCCGTGCCAGGATCTCGGTGCCGATCTTGTCGAGGGCATCCGAACGGGCCTGGATATTGCCTACGCTCCAGGCCGGGAACGCCGCATGCGCGGCGCCGATGGCGATCTCGGTCTGGGCCGCGTCGGCCTGGGCGTATTCACCGATGACGTCGGACAGGTCAGATGGATTGATGTTCTTGTTGACGCTGGCGCCTTGCAGCCATTCGCCGTTGATCAGGTTGGCAAACTCGGACATTCGGTTCTCCTTGCATGAGTTGTTGTCGGTGCCGGCAACAGGCCGGCAACCCAGGGGCGGCACAAAAGCGAAGGGGCCCCAGTTTCCTGCGGCCCCTTTGGACACCGTCAAGCGCGGCGTTGCCCGGGGTGATCCAGGCTGCGCACGGGCATTGACGAGCCTGCCTTTACTGCGGGCCCAGGCGCTTGATCAGCGCGGCCAGTTGTTCGACTTCCTGCGGGGTGCAATCGACCAGGGGCGTGCGCACCGGACCGGCGTCGTGACCGACGATCTTGGCGCCGGCCTTGACGATCGACACCGCGTAGCCCGCCTTGCGGTTGCGGATTTCCAGGTAAGGCAGGAAGAAATCGTCGATCAGGCGGCCGACGGTAGCGTGGTCGTCCTTGGCAATGGCCTGGTAGAACTCGACCGCAGTCTTGGGGATGAAATTGAACACGGCCGACGAGTACACCGGAACACCCAGTGCCTTGTAGGCGGCGGCATAGACTTCGGCGGTAGGCAGGCCGCCCAGGTAGGTGAAGCGGTCGCCCAGCTTGCGACGGATCGCCACCATCGGTTCGATCTCGCCCACGCCGTCCTTGAAGCCGATCAGGTTGGGACAACGCTCGGCCAGGCCTGCCAGGGTCTCGGCGTTGAGCTTGCACACGGCGCGGTTGTAGATGATGACGCCGAACTTGACCGACTTGCAGACTGCCTCGACGTGGGCGGCGATGCCGTCCTGGCTGGCTTCTGTCAGGTAGTGGGGCATCAGCAGGATGCCGTGTGCGCCGAGGCGCTCGGCTTCCTGCGCATAGGCGATGGCGGTGCGGGTCGGGCCACCGGCACCGGCGATGATGGGCACCTTGCCGCGGCAGGTCTCGACGGCGGTGCGGATGACATCCGAGTACTCACTGGGGACCAGCGAAAAGAATTCACCGGTGCCGCCGGCGGCGAACAGGGCGCTGGCGCCGTACGGGGCCAGCCATTCCAGGCGTTCGATATAGGTCTTGGGGCGGAAGTCGCCCTGCTCATCGAAGTCGGTCAGCGGAAACGACAGCAGGCCGGAGGAAAGGATCTTTTTGAGGTCTTGGGGTGTGTACATGGTTGTCTGTCGCCATTAGGAATTGGATGGAAAGCCGCTTGTTCTTGTCGTGATCCTATCTCTCGATAGGATATCAGTCATCGTACAACATGAAATCGCAGAAAGCCAGCACTTTTTGGTGTCACCCGGGGTGGGCGATCTGGTGCGGCAGTGGTGTAGCGGTGGGATGGCAGTGCGGCGGCGGTGATGCGCCAGGCGCAATGGCGCCCGGCGCAGCGGGGCAGGGCATTGGCCTCAGGCGGTGGCGCCCGAGTGGCCGGATTCGGCTTCCTGCTGCGCGCGACGCAGGCGTTCGCGGCTGTTGGTGAGGTGGTTGCGCATGGCCGCGCGTGCGGCTTCGGTGTCGCCGCGGGCGATGGCGTCGTAGATATCCTCGTGCTCGCGCTGGACCCGGTCCAGGTAGCTGGACTGCGGATCGTGCGCCAGCTCGGCGGTATTGATGCGCTTGCGCGGGATCACGCCCATGCCCAGGTGGCTGATGATCTCGATGAAATAGCGATTGCCGGTGGCGTTGGCGATGGCGAAGTGAAAGCGGAAGTCGGGACCGACCGTGTCGCCGCCCGACAACTGGTTTTCGCGGAACGCTTCTAGTGCACGGCGGATGTCGGCCAGTTGCTCTTCGCTGCGCCGGGCTGCGGCCAGGCCGGCGGTCTCGGTTTCGAGGCTGATACGCAATTCCAGCAGCGCCAGCAGGTCGCGCATGGTGGTGATGGTAGCCGGATCGATATTGATGTTGGACGACTTCTTCTGCTCCAGCACGAAGGTGCCGATGCCATGCCGGGTCTCGACCAGGCCGCCGGCCTGCAGTCGCGAGATCGCTTCGCGCACCACGGTGCGACTGACGCCCTGGGCCTGCATGATCTCGGATTCGGTGGGCAACTTGTCGCCCGGCTGCAGGCCGCCGTTGGCGATCATCTCGGACAGCGCCGCGACAACTTCCTGGGACAGGCTCTGGGCCTTGCGGCGAGGGCGCATCAGGGGACTGGGGGTATCGCTTGCATCCATGTCGTTTCTAATTGGAATGACGGGGCAGCGTCGGTCGCCAGGCCTCGTCCAGATGAAAAAGAGTTGCGACATCTTACCAGATCGATAAGAGCGGTTTGCAATCAAATGCCGACGCGAACGATGAAATTGACAGGATTTTCACTTCAAGCGAATTTTTGCGCACTTGTACCCCAGGAAATGACCACATTTAGTACCTGACGGATTTAGTCAGGTTTGATATACTTGAGTCAAATATTCGGGAATTCAGGGATCTGGTTCACTTGTATCGGGAGCAGGGATTTCATGCGTCTTACCACCAAAGGCCGTTTTGCCGTGACAGCAATGATTGATTTGGCGTTACGCCAAGGCAATGGCCCCGTCACGCTCTCTGCCATCAGCGAGCGTCAAGAAATTTCCTTATCATATCTCGAACAATTGTTCGGCAAATTACGACGTCATCAGATCGTGGAGTCGGTGCGCGGCCCTGGTGGCGGCTACAACCTGGCCCGCAAGGCCGCCGATGTATCGGTGGCCGATATCATCATCGCGGTCGACGAGCCGCTCGATGCGACGCAGTGCGGTGGCAAGGAAAACTGCCATAGCACCACGCATCCGGGCGGACCGCGCTGCATGACGCACGACTTGTGGTCGACCCTCAACGAAAAGATGGTCGAGTATCTCGATTCGGTGTCGCTGCAGGACCTGGTCGACCAGCAAAAGCATCAAAAGACGGCGGAGCATCGTGCCGCCGACAAGCAAAGCGTGGTGGTGATGCATCGCCCGCAAGCCGCAGCCTGATTTGGAGTCTTTAACTATGAACGCCCCTCTGGAAAAAAGCCTGCTGGAGACCATCAAGGCTCCGCACTTCCCGATCTACATGGATTACTCGGCCACGACCCCGGTCGATCCGCGTGTTGCCGACAAGATGATCCCGTACCTGCGCGAACAGTTCGGTAACCCGGCTTCACGTAGCCACATGTATGGCTGGTCGGCCGAAAAGGCGGTGGAAGAGGCGCGTGAAGAGGTGGCCAGGCTGGTCAACGCCGATTCGCGCGAGATCATCTGGACCTCCGGCGCGACCGAAAGCAACAACCTGGCCATCAAGGGCGCGGCGCAGTTCTACAAGACCAAGGGTCGCCACATCATCACCGTCAAGACCGAGCACAAGGCGGTGCTGGATACCTTCCGCGAGCTGGAACGCCAGGGTTTCGAGGCGACCTACCTGCAACCGCAGGACAACGGCCTGGTGTCGGTCGACGATATCGCCAAGGCCGTGCGTGCCGACACCATCCTCGTCTCGGTGATGCTGGTGAACAATGAAATCGGCGTGATCCAGCCGGTGGCCGAGATCGGCGAATTTTGCCGCTCCAAGGGCATCATCTTCCATTGCGACGCCGCCCAGGCGACGGGCAAGGTCAAGATCGACCTGGAGCAGTGGAAGATCGACCTGATGAGCTTCTCGGCCCACAAGACCTATGGTCCCAAGGGCATCGGGGCGTTGTATGTACGCCGCAAGCCGCGGGTGCGCATCGAGGCGCAGATCCACGGCGGCGGGCATGAGCGCGGCCTGCGCTCGGGTACCCTGGCCACGCACCAGATCGTGGGCATGGGCGAAGCCTTCCGCCTGGCGCGCGAAGAGATGGAAAGCGAACTGCAGCACATCCGTACGCTGCGCGATCGCCTCGCGCGCGGCCTGCAGCAGATCGAAGAAACCTACATCAACGGTGACATGGATCATCGCGTGCCGCATAACCTGAACGTGAGCTTCAACTACGTCGAGGGCGAGTCGCTGATCATGGCCATCAAGGATATCGCCGTGTCGTCCGGTTCGGCCTGCACCTCGGCCAGCCTGGAGCCATCCTACGTGCTGCGCGCCCTGGGCCGCAGCGATGAGCTGGCGCACAGCTCCATCCGTTTCACCATCGGTCGTTTCACTACCGAGGAAGATATCGATTTCACGATCGACCTGATCAAGAGCAAGGTCGGAAAGCTGCGCGAACTGTCGCCGCTGTGGGATATGTACAAGGACGGCGTCGATCTTTCGACGATCAAGTGGGCTGCCCACTAACCAGCACAACGCCAGCCGCCGCTAGCACGCAATGACTTGCAGCACTGTGGTGGCGGTCTTTACCACGTTCAAGGAGCAACAACATGTCTTATTCGGAAAAAGTACTCGACCACTACGAAAATCCACGTAACGTCGGCGCCTTCGAGAAGGGCGACGAGACCGTCGGCACCGGGATGGTGGGCGCGCCGGCCTGCGGCGACGTGATGAAGCTGCAGATCAAGGTGGGCGCCGATGGCGTCATCCAGGATGCCAAGTTCAAGACCTATGGCTGCGGTTCGGCCATCGCCTCGTCGTCGCTGGTGACCGAGTGGGTCAAGGGCAAGACGCTGGACCAGGCCTTGTCGATCAAGAACACGCAGATCGCCGAGGAACTGGCGCTGCCACCGGTGAAGATCCACTGCTCGATCCTGGCCGAGGACGCCATCAAGGCTGCGGTGCAGGACTACAAGGCCAAGCACGGCAGCGAGCAGCAGGTGGCTGCCTGAGAGGCAGCGCAGGGTAGCGGCAGGCATATCGAGTACGTGACACAACTGGCGACGGCATCGGCCGTCGTCATGGATCAGCAAGGCAGGCAATCATGGCAATCACATTGACAGAGAAGGCAGCGAAACACATCACTCGCTACATGGAGCGTCGTGGCAAGGGCATCGGCCTGCGCCTGGGTGTGCGCACGACCGGCTGTTCGGGATTGGCCTACAAGCTCGAATACGTGGATGAGCAGATCGCCGAGGATGAGGTCTTCGAATCGCATGGCATTCGTGTCTTCGTCGATCCCAAGAGCCTGCCCTACATCGATGGCACCCAGCTCGACTTTGCGCGTGAAGGCTTGAACGAGGGTTTCAAGTTCCAGAACCCGAACGTCAAGGATGAATGCGGTTGCGGCGAAAGCTTCCGCATCTGACCACGCCGTCGTTCTTTCGACGCCGTGCGGTGCCGACGGCGGCCAGCGCTTAGCCGAACCACGTGACAGCCTGCGATCTTCCCATCATCCCGTCCCTTGTCGAGGCGGTTATTGATCTGCCAAGCCTGTTGAAGTCCGACAGGCTTTTTATTTTTCGAGTCCGACCATCGCCCACACCATGCAAGACCACTTTGCATTGTTCCAGTTGCCGCAGTGCTTCGCCGTCGACATCAAGGCGTTGGAGCAGGCCTATCATCGCGTCCAGAGCCAGGCGCATCCCGACAAGTTCGTCGACGCCAGCGCCGCCGAAAAGCGGGTGGCGATGCAGTGGGCCACCCGTGCCAACGAGGCCTACCAGACGCTGAAGAACCCGCTCAAGCGCGCACGCTACCTGTGCGAATTGCATGGCGTCGACCTGCAGACCGAATCGAACACCTCGATGGCGCCGGCGTTCCTGATGCAGCAGATGGAATGGCGCGAGACGCTCGACGATGCGCGCGCCCAGCGCGACCTCGACGCACTGGAGCGGCTCAACACCGAACTGCTGGCTGCGCGCCGGGCCGAAGTGGCGCAGATCGAAGTGCTGCTCGAGGCGGCCCAGTACGTCGAGACGGCGCAGCTGGTGCGGCAATTGATGTTCCTCGAGAAGTTCGCCAGCGAGATCGGCGACGCCTTTGCGATGATCGAAGGATAGGCCCGCCATGCCAGACGTTTTCCTGTTCCTGCTGGCGGCCATGACGCTCACGCTGGCCCCCGGACCCGACAACATCTACGTGCTCACCCGCGGGATTGCGCAGGGCCGGCGCGCCGGGCTGGTGGCGGCGGCCGGGTTTTCGTCGGGGTTGGTGTTCCATACGCTGCTGGCCGTGCTGGGCTTTGCCGCCGTCATCAAGGCCTATCCGGGTGCTTATCACACGTTGCAGTATGCCGGCGCGGCCTACCTGATCTACCTCGGATACCGCACCTTGCGCGGTGCCGCCGGTGGCATGCTGGCCAGTGGCGCCGCCGCGCAGCAAGCGGTACCGCTGCGCCGCATCTACTGGCAGAGCGTACTGGCCAACATGCTCAACCCCAAGGTGACGCTGTTCTTCATCGCCTTCCTGCCGCAATTTACGCACCAGCAAGCTGGCCACGTACCGTTGCAGATGCTGGTACTGGCCATGGTGTTCATTGCCCAGGCATTCGTCATCTTCAGCAGCATTGCACTTTTCTCCGGTAGCGTCGGCGCGTATTTCCGTCGTCGCGCATCGGCCTCGGTCCATCTGAATCGCCTCGCAGGCTGTGCCTTCATCGGCCTGGGCATCAGGATGGCCTTACCCGAATAACGCAAACGCCCGATACCTCATGGCTCTTCTCCAAATTTCAGAACCGGGCATGTCGACCGCGCCCCATCAGCGGCGCCTGGCCATCGGCATCGATCTCGGCACCACCAATTCGCTGGTGGCGACGGTGCGCAACAGCATTCCCGAAGTGCTGGCCGATGACGACGGTCGCAGCCTGCTGCCGTCGGTGGTGCGCTACCTGCCCAACGGCCACGCCAATATCGGTTACAAGGCGCAAGCCGCGCAGACCAGCGACCCGCGCAATACCATCGTCTCGGTCAAGCGCTTCATGGGGCGCGGCCTGAAGGATATCGCCCATGCCGAGAACATGCCCTATGACTTCCAGGACACGCCTGGCATGGTGCAGATCAAGACCGTGGCCGGCGTCAAGAGTCCGGTGGAGATTTCGGCGCAGATCCTGGCCACCTTGCGCCAGACCGCCGAGGATGCGCTGGGCGACGACCTGGTCGGCGCCGTCATTACGGTACCGGCGTATTTCGACGATGCCCAGCGCCAGGCCACCAAGGATGCGGCGCAACTGGCCGGCCTGAACGTGCTGCGCCTGCTCAACGAACCCACGGCTGCCGCCATCGCCTACGGACTCGATAACGGTTCGGAGGGTATCTTCGCCGTCTACGACCTGGGCGGCGGCACCTTCGATATTTCCATCCTCAAGCTGGCGCGTGGCGTGTTCGAGGTGCTGGCCACGGGCGGCGACTCGGCCCTGGGCGGCGACGATTTCGACCATCGCCTGTTCTGCTGGATCAGCCAGCAGGCGCAGCTGCAGCCGCTGTCGGACGAAGATACCCGACTGCTGATGGTCAAGGCGCGCGAAGCCAAGGAGTTGCTGTCGTCGAAGGCGCAGGTCGACATCGATGCCGTGCTCAGGTCGGGCGAAGAGGTGCACCTGAACTTGTCGGCCGAGCAGTTCGCCGAAATGACCCAGCACCTGGTGGCCAAGACCGTCACCCCCGTGCGTCGTGCGCTGCGCGACGCCGGCCTGAGCGTGGACGACATCGACGGCGTGGTGATGGTGGGCGGTGCCACCCGCATGCCGCATGTGCGGCGGGCGGTGGGCGAGTTCTTCCAGACCAATCCCCTGGCCAACATCGATCCCGACAAGGTGGTGGCGCTCGGCGCGGCAGTGCAGGCCAACCTGCTGGCCGGCAATCGGGCGCCCGGGGACGACTGGCTGCTGCTGGACGTGATTCCGCTGTCGCTGGGCATCGAGACCATGGGCGGGCTGGCCGAGAAGGTGATTCCACGCAATTCGACCATCCCGTGCGCGCGGGCGCAGGAATTCACCACCTTCAAGGATGGTCAGACGGCGATGGCCGTGCATGTGGTGCAGGGCGAGCGCGAACTGGTTGCCGACTGCCGCTCGCTGGCGCGCTTCGAATTGCGTGGCATTCCGCCGATGGCCGCCGGGGCGGCCCGTATCCGGGTGACCTACCAGGTCGATGCCGATGGCTTGCTGGCGGTCTCGGCGCGCGAGATGACCTCGGGGGTAGAGGCTTCGATCAGCGTCAAGCCCTCGTACGGCCTGGCCGACGACGAGATCGCACGCATGCTGCAGGATTCGTTCAGTTCGGCCGACGAAGACATGCTGCGTCGCGCCCTGCGCGAAGAACAGGTCGAGGCCGAGCGCATCGTGCTGGCCACGCAGTCGGCGCTGGCCGTCGATAGTGCCCTGTTGAGCGAGGACGAACGCGGCGCCATCGAAGAGCGGATGCTGGCCGTGACCGCAGCGGCCCAGGGCAGCGACCACCTGGTCATCAAGGCCGCGGTCGAAGCGCTGGCGCACGCCACCGAAGAGTTCGCCGCACGGCGCATGGATCGCAGCGTGCATGCCGCGCTGGCCGGCAAGAAACTCGACGAAGTATCGTAGGCCACGGTGCTGGTATGCCGTGGCGTCACCATTGAACATTGCTGAAAGTCATTTATGCCCCAGATCGTCATCCTCCCGCATCCGGTACTGTGCCCCCAGGGCTCGGTGATCGACGCGCCCTCCGGCCAGACCCTGTGCGATGCGCTGCTGGGTAGCGACATCGATATCGAGCACGCCTGCGAGAAGTCGTGCGCCTGTACCACTTGCCACGTGGTGATCCGCGAGGGATTCGAGACCCTGGGTGAACCGACCGACAAGGAAGAAGACCTGCTCGACATGGCCTGGGGACTGGAAGCGACCTCGCGCCTGTCGTGCCAGGTCGTGCTGGGCGAGGACGACCTGACCGTCGAGATCCCCAAGTACACGATCAACCACGCTTCCGAAAACCACTGAACGGCGCATGCCACGCGCCAACCGGAGCAGCACATGAAATGGACCGACACCCAGCGCATTGCCGAGGATCTCAACGACCGGTTTCCCGACGTCGACCCCGAGACCATCCGCTTCACCGACCTGCATCGCTGGGTATTGGAGCTCGACGGTTTCGACGATGAACCGAACCGTTCCGGTGAGCGCATCCTCGAGGCGATCCAGGCCGCCTGGATCGAGGAAGCCCGGTAACGCGCAGGGATGGCCGCACCGCGCTCGCGCCGGCCATGGCGTCGGCCCGCGTGCGCCGGCAGTCGGTCAAGGGCCGCCGGTAAAGGGCTGCCGGTCAGCGCCGTATTCCGCCGGGCGGGCCAACTGCGCCACGGCCATGCGCCGGGCGTCGATGCCACCTCATTACGAGTTCAATGCTCGAGCAGTTCGAAATTGCCGTTGCCGCGAAACACCGTACGGTCGGGTACCCGGCTGGCGATGGCGTGCACGCTGGCGTCGATCTCGATCTGCAATGACAGCACACTGCCCTTGACCGGTACGTCATCGACGATCGGCACCACGCCCGTTGCCGGGGCCAGCACCGCGCTGTCGCCCCGGGTCAGGGGAAGCTGTCCCACCGTATTGACAGTACCCACGCCCACCGTGCGACCGTCCAGCCGCGCGCTCAGGACACGCAGGCTGAATGCACCGCCTTCGCCCAGCCGGTAGCTGCCTGCGTCGGCGCTGCTGCCCCGGTAGAACACGGTCATCAACCTCGGTTGCGGGCAATTGGCGCTGAGCGTCACGGTCTGTTTTCCCAGCGCCATTGTCAGTGGAGAGACCTGGCGCAGCAGCAGTTCGGCACGCGTCACGGCGCCGTAGTCGACGGTGCCGCTGCTGATCTGCAATTGGCACTGCCGGTCTTCTGACGCGCCGGCCGCCGTCGGCAGCAGCAGGGCAGCGACCAGCCAGGCCCACGACAGGCATCGGTGGCATTGCGATGGCAGGCGGCGGGACCGGCCGGTAGGCCGGCATTCAGCTGTGCGCATGGGGGACTCCTTTCATCTTGACGTGCATGTCGGGGCTGCAGACGGCATCGACTGCCTCGTAGAACACCTCGCTGTCGACCTTCTCCGGCAACTGGTAGTGCAAGCGACAGGTCTTCTCGTCGGGCATGACCACCTGCAGTGCCGCGCCGGGCGTGACGTTGAGCAGGAATATCTGGCCATCGTCGACCACGGTGGTGACGAACTGCTTGTCGGCATCGAGCACGAACCCGCCCTTGGGCAGCGGTCGCTTCTGCAGGTCCCTGGCATTGAGCAGGATACGCCGCACCCGCAGCACCTCGAAATCGACATGACTGACCGAGCCGCGACCCGGATCGAGCTGCTTGAGCCCGTTGCGCAGGTCGACATTGCGCGGCAAGCTGCGCGTGGCGATCTCAAGACGGGTCGACGCATAGGGCGCCATCTGTGCCACCACCGCCTGTCCCTTCCAGTCGGTCCACACCGGCCCATAGGGCGTATTGACCTTGACCCCGGCGATGTCGCCCACCTGCAGTACGCCGAACGTGTCCTGCACGGCGTAGGGCGACAGCGTCAAGCCGCCCTTGTGCAGGACCATCCCGCCGCGCAGGCCACCATTGATCGAAGTACTGCCGCTGCCCGAGCGTGCGTAACCCAGGTTGACCTGGGTATAGCGTGGCAGCATCGACGCCTGCGCCGACAGGTCGGTGGCGCCCGACTCGGCGCTGCGTTCGGCCGCGATCGAATAGTTCAGGCCGTCACCTGCCTGCTGGCTGAACGATGTGCCCATGCGCTGGTGGCCACCGCTGTTGTTGAGGTAACCGCGCACGCTGCTCTTGCCCAGCGGGATGCTGAGTGTGAGGTAGAAGACCGTGGGATTGCCGCCATCCTGGCGGCGGCTACCGATGCCGGCAGACCCCGGCGCCGAGCCCAACTGGCGCTCCAGGTTCAGGTTGACGGTGCCGAAGTCGAAGGTACGCCCCCAGGACGCCATCACCCGCTGCGTCGAACTGCCGTTGAACTGGGTGGAGCGCGAATACGACATGCTGAACCCGCCCAGCCAGCGCTGGTTCCAGCCCAGCGTGGCGGAATATTGCGCACGATAGCGCGCATATTCCGGCTTGCTCGCTGGCGCGCCGGGATCGGTCGGCGGCAACGGGATGTCCTGGGCCGGCTGGCTGGCGCCGATGTCGCCCAGGTCGCGATAGCCGAGGGTCTGCTGCGTGGTCGACAGGCTCAGCGAGAAATCGTCTGCCAGGATGCGGCTGGCGCCCAGGCTGAACTGGGTGCCGCGCTGGCCCAGGCGGCTGGCGCGCGCCAGCCGCTGCTGGAAACTCAGGTTGTTGGCGCCGAGTCGGCCGTCCAGCCCCCAACTGAGGCCGTGGTAACCGGTGGCCGCCATGATGCCGGCGCTGAGGTTGCTGTTCTTGCCCAATGCCCATCCACCGCTGGCGGTCAGCAGCCAGGGCTGGCGCGCGGTCGAATTGCCCAGCGAGCGCATCTTGCCGAGCGCCACCGAGATACCGCGTTGCAGGCCGAAGCTGGCGCCGTGCAAGGAAGCGGCCGGCACCGTGAAGCGGCGCTGCGCACCGTTGTTCTCGATGACCGTGACGTCCAGGTCGCCGGTGCCGTTGAGCAGCGGCAGGTCGGTCAGCGCAAACGGGCCGCCCGGGACGATGGTGGAATAGATCAAGGCGCTGTTCTGGCGTACCTCGATGCGCGCCTGGCCCTGCGCGATTCCCTCGACCATCACCGTGTTGAGCGACCCGGTCGACAGCGCCGCCTCGGGCACCAGTTGAATGCCGGTGATCGGGCCGGCAGCGAAGGCGGTATTGAGGATATTGATCTGTCCGCCCTGCAGAATCGATGTGTAATCGATCAGCGTGCGCTGCGCATACGCATACAGGTGCTGGCGCTGCGAGGAGTTTTCCTGGCGCGAGACCATCTCGCGCGTGCGCAGGATCCAGTCGCCCATGTTGAGCCCGAACTCGAGGTTGGCCGACATGAAGCTGCTGCCGGCCTGGCCGAACTGGCTGCGCGAGGCGACGATGTCATAGTTGCTCAGGGCCGCCACGCCGCCCGAGCTGTAGCCCGAGAAATCGGCTTGGGCCGGGCGCAGCGATTCGGTGGGCACCACCAGCGCGACTTCTTCCTTGCCGGGGCGCAGCTCGACCACGGTCTGCGGATAGGCCTCGAGAAAGCCATGGCAGACGGCGCCGGCGCCATCCTGGCCGGCACCGTCCACTGCCGCCACGGAGGGCTGCGGCAGCTGCAGGTTGCCCTTGTCCAGCAGGCGCTCGTCGAAGCAGAGTTCGCCCTTGTCGTCGAAGCGGGCCTCCAGTCGTCCGCGTAGCTGGCCATTGACGAACAGCGTCACTACGTTGATGCCGGGGCGAAATCGCGCGGCATCCTTGAAGTATTCGGCGATCTGCGGATCTATGCCCCGTTCGCGCAGCATGTCGAGGTCGAAACCGGCCGAGTCCTGGGCCCAGGCCTGTGCCGGTGCCATCAGGCCGGCCAATGTCAGCAGCATCGCATGCGGCGTGCCGCGCATGCACGGCATGAGCGCGCTCCTGTTGGCCCGCCGGAGGGCTTGCTGCGCCGTCCGGCAGCGGCGAACAGATGTCTTTCCCGGTTGCATCTGCAACCAGGCCATGCGATGGATCTTCATCGTCGGGACGGGCTCAGGACTTGCCGAGCGGAGCGTCGAAGTTATCTACCGAAAACCCGTACACGGTGGCCGGCGACATGCGCACCGTGGTGGCGCCGGCAGCGCCGTCCTTGATCTGCCCGCTGAGTTTTTCACCTGGAAGGATATAGGTGCGTCCCATGTCGACATCGACCCGGGACGGCAGCAGCGATACCGCCTGGGCGAAGCGCACCACGTAGGCACTGTCGTTGTGCATCACCAGGTGGTCGCCCGAGATGGCCCACTTCAACAACTTCCATGGCTCGCGATTGGCGGCCAGGTTCTTGGGGTGGATGATCAGCGGCAGGTTCTGGCGCACGTTCATGGTGACCTTGACACCGCCGTCGGCATTGCGCTGCGGGATACCCTCGAACACGACGCGCTTGAGGCGTTGCGTCTTGAGCGGTTCCTTCAGTTGCAGGATGAAGCGCACCAGCTGGGTCTGGTCCGGTTCGACCCGGGCCACCGGTGGCGATACCACCACCAGCGGTTCCTTGTCTTCGGGTAGGTGCTGGATCGAAGTGTGCAGCAGGGTGGCGGCCGGGTCGGTGTTCTTGACGTTCATCGTGCTTTCGCCATCGGCCTCGTTGATGATGACTACCGAGGTCTCGGGCAGCATGCCGCTGGCCCATGCTGCGGGCGATCCTGCAAACAGCAGCAGCATGCCCAGCGACTTGAGCCAGGCTGGCGCCCGCCGCGCCAACCCGGCGGTGATCGATGATTGCGGTATATGGGAAGAGAAGTGGATGTCTTGCAGCGTTGATGCGTGAGATGTCATGAGGCCCCCGAGTGAAATCTGCACGCATGGTCGCCTACTATGAGCGACTAGAGTCTATATGGCGAAAACAATGAGATTTTCCTAAAAATAATTTGATTTGGTGGCTCGAGCGGCCATCATGCGCCGCGCGGCGCACCGGCTTTTTGCCATTCAGAGGTAATTCAATTCAAGCGTGGTCGAACCATTGAGTTCGATCTCATGGTTCAGTCGCAGGTGTTCCGGTTTGTCGATGAAAGGCCGCACCGTGAGCACCCCTTCGACCGCCTTGTAGGGCGAGATGCTGGTGGTGTCGGCGGCGCCCCACGACAACAGTTCGCGCTTCGATCCCAGCCCGCTGGCGTGATGGCGCCAACTGACGCCGTCGGCCGACGCCATCAATTGCACGCGGCGATAGTCGCCGGTGTAGCTGGCCGGGTCGAACACGATGGCGTAGCCGCCGATGCGTGCGCCAGACGCCATGCCCAGGCCGAAATTGAGATCGTCATCGTAGGCGGCATTGCCCAGGCCGGACGCCACGATGCCTGGAATCATCGAGGCGCTGCGGTTGTCGGTGAGCTTGATGGCGAACAGCGCGGCGACATCGCAGGTGATGGTCAGCCTGAGCGAAAACGGCTGCAGCGCCGTGATCCGTCCCGGCACCAGCATGCCCATGTCCTTCACGCCGTAGTTGGCTTTGCCGCCGTGCGACAGGGCCGGTGTGCAGGCCGCTGGCGTGACCGTGGTCAGCACTTCCATGGCCACCGTGGTGCTTGCTTGCGCCGACGCCGGCAGCAGCGCCAGTGACATGATCACGGCCGGCAGTCGCAGGCGGGAAGAGCGAAAAAAGGGTATCGATTCTGGTTGCATGGCGCTCGATGATCGATCCAGGCCGCGGCGCGACCAAACAGGGATGACTTGCGCCAACGATAAAGCGATTCATCAATTAAATCCAGCGCGCCGGGGGCCATCGCCGGCAGGCCCGGGAACGGCTGCAGGCTTGGTGCGTGGCGCACATCGGTGCCCTCGCTGCAAGGCCACGCGCTCGAAAATTGTTGCCATGTTTCCAGAATTTTTCAGGTGTCTGAAAAATTACTAAATCCTATATTTTTTATTTCATGCATATTCAAGAAAATTCTCATTTGTCAGAATGCGTCGGACCGTGAAAATCGCTGTGTTGTTTTTGTCGTGTTTCTCGCGGTACAACATGTTGCAGTCGTGACATCCGGCCGGCCCGGACACTGTTGCATCGTTTGCGACCCGAGGAAAAAAGCGTTACCGTACCGCCCGCGGCGTTCGTGGATGTCACGGTTGAACTGGCAGCGCAATGTTGCACGGGGGCGACGTTCAACCACGGTTGTCGCATCACTGGCGACATTCATCCTTCTATTCATCCGTTTGAGCGGGCAGGCTGTTGTTAAACTTTCTGCCGTAGACGTCGCCGTATTCGGATCGGCGTCGGCGGGGGGCTCTGGCGTTGATAGGCTCGCCCGTGCAGAGCCGTCAGGCCACCAGCCAAAAAGGGGATTCCAGGATGACATGGGCATCAGCACCGACTGTTCGCATCGCATTGCTCGACGACCATGCCGTGGTGCGCTATGGATTGGCCGGCCGCCTTGCTGAAGAGCCCGACTTCCAGGTCGTCGGCATGTTCTCCAGCAGCCGGGAGATGATGGCCGGCCTGCGCCGCACGCCTGCCGATATCCTGCTGATCGATTATTCGCTCGGCTCCAACGACATCGATGGCCTGCACCTGATTCGGGCATTGCGGGTGCATTTTCCGGATAGCCGGATCCTGGTCTCGTCGTCGCACTACAACCCGGCCACCATCGCCATGGCAATGCGCGCCGGCGCGCGTGGTTTCGTGGGCAAGTCGCAGGAGCTGTCCGAACTGATCATGGCGATACGTACCGTCTCCGTGGGGCGGACCTACATCAATGACGCCATGGACGCCGAGTTGTCGTCGATGAACGTCAAGGATCCGTTGCTGTACCAGCCGCCGGGCGACGAGCCGGTGCGCGATTCGCTGATCGGCAATTCCGAACTGTCGCCCCGTGAACGCGAGGTATTGCGGTGCTGCCTGGAAGGCATGTCGGTCACCCAGATCGCAGAAAAATTCGCGCGCAGCGTCAAAACCATCAGTGGCCAGAAGCAGTCGGCATTCCGCAAGCTCGGGGTCCGCAGCGACAACGAGTTGTTCAAGATCCAGCACCAGTTGGCAGACCTCTAGGCAATTGCTGCTCACGGCGGCTGGCGCAGCGGCCAACGCAAACTCCAACATGGAATGAACATGAACCAACACCGGCCCAGGATATTAGTCGTCGATGATTCGGCCACCAGCCGCACCATGCTGGAAAAGCAATTGCTGCGTAGCGGTTGCGAGGTGGAGTGCGCGCAAGACGGTGGCAGCGCGTTGGCGGCGCTGGCCAGGACGCACTATGACCTGGTGCTGCTCGACTGCTACATGCCCGACATGAACGGTTACGAAGTCGCACGCGAGGTGCGCCGACGCGAAGAAGGCGCTGCCACCTATACGCCACTGATCGGCATCTCGGCCGAGGTCGACGCTGCGCACACCCAGCTGTGCCTCGATAGCGGCATGGACGGGATGCTGGGCAAGCCGTTGCCGCAGGACCAGTTCAAGCACCTGTTGGCGCTGTGGTGCGACTTCGACCCGGTCCAGGAGGCGCCGGTGGCGTACGCCGAACAGGTCCCGCCGGATCTCGAATCGTTGTTTCGCCAGACCTCGCTGCACGACCTCGACGCCATGGCGCTGGCGCACCGGCAATCCGAGCGGGATGTCGTGATGCGGCTGGCACACCGCATGAAAGGGGCGGCGCTGACCATGCAACGCCCGGTCATGGTGAGCCTGCTCGAGCGAATCGAGTCCAGCGCGGGGGCGCAGCCCGAGGCCGAGGGCGATGTCGCTGCCTTGATCCAGGCGCTGCGCCAAGCGCTGGGCTGAGATCCGGCCGGCGCCACCACGGCCGCGGTCACCGGTTTCAGGCGCCGATCCAGGGCAGGCCAGCCTGGCACCAGCCCTCGACCGTCTTGCGGTGCCCATGCGCATCCTTGTTGCCCTCGAAACCTTGCAGGATATCGAAGCAGTTGCCATAGCCATGTTCGCTGGCCAGCTTGGCGGCGTGCCTGGAACGCACCCCCGAGCGGCACAGGAAGAGCAGGGTGTCGGCCGGGCTTGCCACGGCCGCCAGCTGCTCGATGAATTGCGGATTCGGCGTACCCTCGGGGTACAGGTTCCACTGCACGAACAGATGCTGGGACGCCGGCAGGTCGACCATCCCCACCCAGTCGCGCTCGGCCCTGGTGCGCACATCGACCAATTTGACAACGGGGTTTCCCAATAGCAACGAATGAGCTTCGGTGGGGGTGACCGCGCCGCGGTAGGGAGTCTGGCCGTCTTTGCCTCGTTGTTGTGCAAGGTCGAGAATGTGTTGTGGGCTCATGGAAACCTCTCATCGAAAAGAACAAGGATGCCCCTATTTCTCGAATTCTCAAAATGCACCAATAATGTGCAGAAAATTGAATTGCCCCAATAAATGCATCATATTGGGTCAAAAAATGAAAATTGCCATGAATTGGTGCATTCCGGCCCGGCTGATGCACTGAAGGGAGCACCGCCAGGGCTCGCGGCTCCCTAAAATATTCCATTCCTGCCGCCGCCAAAAGGCCGGTGGCATGGAATCTGCTATCATCCTCGCCTGAGTTCCGGCGCAAGACCGTTGTATTAAATGCAAAGATCCAGTCGCAGAAAACGGCTCAACATTCAAATTTATACTACTTCCTCGTTTTAGGAGATTCGCATGGCAAGGACGGCCGCAGAGGTTTTGAAGATGGTCAAGGATAACGAAGTCAAGTTCGTTGACTTTCGTTTCGCTGACACCCGGGGCAAAGAGCAGCACGTAACGGTTCCTGTGTCCCATTTCGATATCGACAAGTTCGAGTCCGGTCACGCCTTCGACGGTTCGTCGATCGCCGGCTGGAAGGGTATCGAAGCCTCCGACATGCTGTTGATCCCTGATCCGAACACGGCCAATATCGACCCGTTCATGGAAGAAACCACACTGTTCCTGCAGTGCGACGTGATCGAGCCGTCCGATGGCAAGGGTTACGACCGTGACCCACGTTCCATCGCCAAGCGCGCCGAAGCCTACCTGAAGTCGTCCGGCCTGGGCGACACCGCCTACTTTGGTCCGGAACCGGAATTCTTCATCTTCGACGGCGTGCGTTGGGGTGCCGACATGTCCGGTTCGTTCGTCAAGATCGACTCCGAAGAAGCATCGTGGAGCACCGGTGCCAAGATCGAAGGCGGCAACTCGGGTCACCGTCCCACCGTCAAGGGCGGCTACTTCCCGGTTCCTCCGGTCGACAGCTTCCAGGACATGCGCTCGGAAATGTCGCTGATCCTCGAATCGCTGGGCATCCCGGTCGAAGTGCATCACCACGAAGTCGCTGGCGCTGGCCAGAACGAACTGGGCACCCGCTTCTCGACCCTGGTCGAACGCGCCGACTGGACCCAGACCCTGAAGTACGTGATCTGGAACGTCGCCCACACCTACGGCAAGACCGCCACCTTCATGCCCAAGCCACTGGTCGGCGACAACGGTTCGGGCATGCACGTGCACCAATCGGTCTGGAAGGACGGCAAGAACCTGTTCGCAGGCGACGGCTATGCCGGCCTGTCCGAGTTCGCGCTGTACTACATCGGCGGCATCATCAAGCACGCCAAGGCCCTGAACGCGATCACCAACCCCGGCACCAACTCCTACAAGCGCCTGGTTCCAGGCTTCGAAGCACCGGTCAAGCTGGCCTATTCGGCCCGCAACCGTTCGGCATCGATCCGTATCCCGCACGTGGCCAACCCCAAGGGCCGTCGTATCGAGACCCGTTTCCCTGATCCGCTGGCCAACCCGTACCTGTGCTTCTCGGCATTGCTGATGGCAGGGCTGGACGGTGTGCAGAACAAGATCCACCCGGGCGAAGCCGCTACCAAGGACCTGTACCACCTGCCGCCGGAAGAAGACAAGCTGATCCCGACCGTCTGTGCTTCGCTGGAAGAAGCGCTGGAAAACCTGGACAAGGACCGCGAGTTCCTGACCCGCGGCGGCGTCTTCACCGACAGCATGATCGACGCGTACCTGGATCTGAAAATGCAGGAAGTGACCCGCTATCGCATGACGACTCATCCGATCGAGTTCGACATGTACTACTCGCTGTAAATCGAGTCGGCGTCTGTCAAAAAAGGGGAAGCTTGCTTCCCCTTTTTTCATGCGCGACGGCAGCGCGTGGCCGCCACGCGGCTAATACCGCGGCCCGTACCGCGGCCGGTCCGGCCTCTTGCCCGATTCTTGCTAGATCATCACTCATCAACAAGCCTGCAGCCTGTACCGCATCAATGAATCCGACCAAACCCTTTCCTCCCTCACTCGACGGCCTCGACCTGCTGGCCTCGGCCGTGATCATCCTCGACGCCGAAGGCGGTATCTTCTATGCCAACGCTGCCGCCGAGAACCTGCTGGAGAGTTCATTCAAGGTCCTGTCGCAGCAGAAGCTGTCGGAGCTGTTTCTCAACGGCCGTGAGCTCACTGCGCTGTTCTACCAGGCCGTGGCGCACCAGTTTGCCGACAAGCGGCTCGACCTGGCGCTGGAGCGCGCCAACCGCGAGCCGTTGCAGGTACATACCATCGTGACCTCGCTCGACAGCCCCGACATGCCGGTGCTGCTGGAGCTGCGCGAGAACGTGCAGCAACTCAAGCTCGATCGCGAAGAACGCATGTTCGACCAGAGCCAGGCCAACAAGGAGCTGATCCGCAACCTGGCCCACGAGATCAAGAATCCGCTGGGCGGTATCCGCGGCGCGGCGCAATTGCTCGAACTCGAATTGCCCGAGCGCCACCTCAAGGAGCTGCGCGAGTACACCCAGGTCATCATCAAGGAAGCCGATCGCCTGCAGACACTGGTCGACCGCCTGCTGGCGCCGCATCGTCATCCGCACATCGTGGGCGACGTCAATATCCACGAGGTATGCGAGCGGGTGCGCAGCCTGATCGTGGCCGAATTCCCGCAGGGGCTGTCGATCAAGCGTGACTACGACCTGTCGATCCCCGAATTCCGGGGCGACAAGGAGCAGTTGATCCAGGCCTTGCTCAATATCGTCCACAACGCCGCCCAGGCCTTGTCGGAGCGCATTCGCGCCGGCGACGGCGAGCTCACGCTGCGCACCCGGGTGCTGCGCCAGGTGACGCTGTCGAAGGTACGGTACCGGCTGGCACTAGACTTGCATATCATCGATAACGGACCGGGCATTCCCCCCGATATCCGGGAGCGCATCTTCTATCCGCTGGTCTCGGGCCGCGAAGGAGGCAGTGGTCTCGGATTGACGCTGGCGCAGACCTTCGTGCAACAGCACATGGGCGTGATCGAATGCGAAAGCCGGCCGGGGTGTACCGATTTCAGAATACTAATACCGCTGCCGTGAGCAGATGCTTGCCACAGGCAGCGCGCCAAGACCAATGTGACGCAAGGTCGTCATCGGGGGCCGTCGCCGTGGTGAGCAGGTTCACCGCAGCGCCGCAAGCATTATGACCAACGCAGGAAAAAGTTATTTATGAAACCAATCTGGATTGTTGACGACGACGAATCGATACGCTGGGTGCTGGAGAAGGCCCTGGCCCGAGAAAATCTCGCCACGCAGAGTTTTTCCAGCGCACGCGATGCCATGCAGGCCCTGCAGACCGGCACGCCGCAGGTCCTGGTTTCGGATATCCGCATGCCGGGAGCCTCGGGCCTGGAACTGCTGCAGACCATCAAGGCCAAGCATCCCGGTATTCCGGTCATCATCATCACCGCTTTTTCCGATCTCGATTCGGCGGTCTCGGCATTCCAGGGCGGTGCCTTCGAATACCTGGCCAAGCCGTTCGACCTGGACAAGGCGGTCGAGCTGATCCGGCGTGCGCTCGAGGAAAGCCTGCGCGAAACCGATGTCGAGCAATCGGCAGCACAGACGCCCGAGATACTGGGCCAGGCGCCGGCCATGCAGGATGTGTTCCGTGCCATCGGCCGCTTGTCGCAGTCGAACGTGACCGTGCTCATCACCGGCGAATCAGGTTCCGGCAAGGAGCTGGTGGCGCGCGCACTGCACAAGCACAGCCCACGCGCCAGCCAGCCGTTCGTCGCGCTCAATACCGCGGCCATCCCCAAGGACTTGCTGGAATCCGAACTGTTCGGTCACGAGCGGGGTGCCTTCACCGGTGCCCAGGCGATGCGCCGCGGGCGCTTCGAGCAGGCCGAGGGCGGCACCCTGTTTCTCGATGAAATCGGCGACATGCCGCTGGACCTGCAAACGCGCCTGTTGCGCGTACTCTCGGATGGGCACTTCTATCGGGTCGGTGGTCACCAGTCGCTCAAGGCCAACGTACGGGTCATCGCCGCCACCCACCAGAACCTGGAACACCGGGTGCGCGAAGGCCTGTTCCGCGAAGACTTGTACCATCGCCTCAACGTGATCCGCCTGCGCCTGCCCAGCCTGCGCGAGCGCAGCGAGGACATTCCCATCCTGGCACGTCATTTCCTCAACCAGAGCGCGCGCCAACTGGGTGTCGAGGCCAAGCGCCTGTCGCCGCAGGCGATGCAGTTCCTGTCGCAACTGGAATTCGCCGGCAACGTGCGGCAACTGGAAAACCTGTGCAACTGGATCACCGTGATGGCGCCCGGCCAGACCGTCGAGGTCAAGGACCTGCCGCAGGACCTGGTCGAGGAAAGGGTGCACGCACCGGTGCCGGCACAGACCGTGTCGGCGCCGGCCTCGGCCGCGCAGGTAGTGCCGGTGGCCGGTGAGGCCGTCGGCGTCGAAGCCAGCCACGCCAGCTGGATCTCGCTGCTGGAAGTCGAGGCGGCGCAGATGCTGTCGCAGGAACAGCCCGAGGTGATGGACATCCTGGGGCGCCAGTTCGAGGCGGCCCTGATCAAGATCGCCTTGAAGCATACGCATGGTCGCAAGAACGATGCGGCGGTGCGCCTGGGGATCGGCCGCAACACCATCACGCGCAAGATCCAGGAACTCGGCATCGGCGGTGCCGAGGACGACTGAGTCGTCCCGCAGCGCTGAAAAGACAATGGCCCGGCGCTTTTTGGCGCCGGGCCATTTTTACTTGCGGCCCCGCACCGCGGTGCAGGGCAGGGCAGGGTGACGGCGTCCTAGCGCAGGCGCAGCACCAGGCGGGCCGACAGGCTGGCCAGCAGGCTCAGGGCGGCGCCGAAGATGACGAAATAGCTCACCGACAGCTTGTCGCCGGTGAAATCGATCAGCCAGGTGATGATCAGGCCGGCGAAGCCGCCGAAGATCGTCACGGCGATGTTATACGCCAGCGACATGCCGGTGCCGCGTGTCTTGACCGGGAAGATGTCGGCCAGCAGCGCCGGCATCGAGGCGAAATAGAGCGTCATCAACACGCCGATGACGGCCTGCAGCATCAGCAGGTGCAGGAAGTCCGGCGAGGCGTTGAGGAACAGGAACATCGGATAGGTCAGCACGATGAACAGCGCGCTGCTGGCGATCATGAACGGGGTGCGACCGTACTTGTCGGACCAATGGCCTACCAGCGGCGAACCCAGCGCCATGATGATGCCGGCCACCGACATGGCGGCGAACGACGACCACGCCGGCAGGCCCAGCTGCTTGATGGCATAGGTAGGGATGTACAGCGACAGGTACACCGACACGGTGGCCATGATCACGCTGCCCGAGCCGATCAGCAGGCGCAGCTTCTGGCTGCTGAAGGTGTCGCGCAGTGGCGCGTCGGTCTTTTCGCTGGCGTCCTTGAACTCGGGCGACTCGTCCAGGTGACGGCGGATATAGATGCCGGCCGGCGCGATCAGCAAGCCGAACACGAACGGCACGCGCCAGCCCCACGAGGCCAGCTGGTCGGCCGTCAGCAGGTTGTTGAGAGCGGCGCCGAAGAGCGCTGCCAGCAACAGGCTGATGCCCTGGCTGGCGACCTGCCAGCTCGAGAAAAAGCCGCGACGATGCGGTGCGTGTTCCACCAGGAAAGCGGTCGAGCTGCCGAATTCGCCACCGGCCGAGAAGCCCTGGATCATCTTGCCCAGCGCGATACCGGCAGGCGCCCACAGGCCGATGGCGGCGTAGTTGGGCATGAAGGCGATCAGCGCGGTGCCGATGGTCATCAGGATGATCGACATGCTCAATGCCGCCTTGCGGCCGACACGGTCCGAATAGGCACCCAGCACCACCGCGCCCAGCGGACGCATGAAGAACGACACGCCGAAGGTGCCGAAGGTCAGCAGCAGCGAAACGGTTTCGTTACCGGTGGGGAAGAACTGCTTGGCGATGACCACGGCGAAGGCGCCATAGATCAGGATGTCGAACCATTCGAGCGCATTGCCGATCGACGATGAAACGATCGCGCGTCTGGCTTGCGGATGGGTTTGTCCGGCCGTGGATGGGGCGGTGGTGGTCATGCATTCTCCGAGGTTGAAAGCGCCATATGGGATGGCCGGTGGCGTATTGTCCTGATTATGTCTTGCGGCCCTGTGCGCGCTGCCGGTCGCGCCGGTGGCGTCACAGCGGGCGAGGATAGGCGCGGGGTGAATGGCTGTCAAGAATGATCCGGGCGAGATTATCGAAACACGGGAACATGCGCTCGATTTCATTTGAACTAAATAATTTCACCAGGCTCTCGCCGGTCGCGCAGCCATCGCCACAGCGTGGTGCGACTGATGCCCAGATGGCGCGCCACGGCCGCGCGGTTGCCGCCGAAGCGCTGCAACATCGCGGCCAGTTCGGCCGGCGCGGGCACCGCCTGCGGCTGCGTCGGTGCAGCCGTCGGGTAGGCTGTCGACGAGGCCGCATGCGCGGCCAGCAATTCGGGCGCCAGGCGTTCGAACAGGGCCGGGGTCAACGCCTGCAGCGGCTCGGCGGCCAGCCA
>NZ_AKJA01000059.1 GCF_000282575.1 Herbaspirillum sp. YR522
GCGGCCGCCGCCAGCGGCGCCTCCATCGGAAACAGGTGGCCACCGGGGACCTGCAGGAAATGCCCACGCACCAGGCGCCGCGTGGCGCCCAGCCCGGCCATGCGGCACTCGACCGAGTCGCTGCCGCCGATGAACCCGACCGGCACCGGGAACGGCCGCGTGCTCAGTCGCCCCAGGTGGTGCGGGATGGTGCGATAGACCTGGGTCTCGGCCTCGCGGGTGAAGCGCAGGCGCACGCCGCCCTGGCCGCTGGCCTCCACGCCGTGTTCGACATAGTCGCGCAGGACCCGCTGCGGCCAGGCCGCGAACAAGGCCTTGGCCGCGTAGTGCTGGTAAGCGCTTTCGATATCCGGCCAGGCGTTGCGGCGGCGCGCCGAAGCCAGCGCCGGCGAGCGGCGGCCATCGATGCGCAGCAGCTTGGCCAGGCGCAGCGCCGAGGCCCGCCAGCCCGCCACGATCGGCGAATCCAGCAGTACCACGCAACGCGCCAGCTCCGGACGCTGGCGCGCCGCCATCAGGGCCAGGATGCCGCCCATCGAATGCCCCACCAGGATCACCGGCGCCGGGTAGTTGCGCTCCAGTTCATCGACCAGCTCGCAGGCCAGGCGGCGCCAGCCGTCATCGACCGGAAAACGCGGATTGTGCGCATGCAGTGGCAGCGCCCGCACGTCGTAATGCTGGCGCAGTTGTTCGAACAACATGCCGTAGGTCCCGGCGGGATAGCTGTTGGCATGGGCAAAATGAAGGATGGGCAGCGACATTGATCAGGCTATCGGGGCGAATTGACCGGCAGGCGGCAATGCCGGCCAGCATAGCAAAACGGCAAGCGTCGCGAGCGTGCTATTTTCTCGTATCGCGACATGCCCGCTTCAGCGGTCGTACCAGTAGCGGGCGTGCTCCTGGCGATATTCCTGTGCCACCAGCTGGTCGCCAAAATCGAGCGTGATCGCACCCGACTGGTCGGTACGCAGGGTGCGTATGCCCAGGGCCCGATAGCGGGCATCGATCTCGGGACGCGGGTGGCCGAAGCGATTGCGATAGCCCACCTGGAACAACGCCAGCTCGGGGTGCACGGCGCGCAGGAAGGGCTCGGTCGACGAGGTGGTGCTGCCGTGATGCGGTGCCAGCAGCACCGTGGCGCGCAATTGATCGGCGCCGGGCCCCTCGACCAGGTGCTGTTCCTGCAAGGCCTCGATATCACCGGCCAGCAGGATCGCCTGGCGACCGATCTGCACCTTCAATACGCAGCTGCGGGCATTGGGCTTCCATTTGTCGCTCTCGTAGCTCTGCGCGGTCGGGTGCAGCATGGTGAACCCGATGCCATCCCAGTTCCATGACTGCCCGGCCGCGCAGCGCTGGTGCCGGGGCGATGCCCGCACGATCGGGTGCGCCTCGGGCAACGACGAGTAGACGCTGTCGACCCCTACCCCGCCCAGCAACGACAGCGCCCCGCCCGAGTGATCGATATCGCTGTGCGAAATCACCACGCGGTCGAGCCGTTCGATGCCGCGCGCACGCAGGTAAGGCAGGATCACCCGCGAGGCGCCATCGGAATGGGTGCCATAGGCCGGGCCGGTGTCGTAGAGCAGGCGATGGTCGGGTGTTTCCACCAGCAGCGCCATGCCTTGCCCGATGTCGAAGGCAGTCACCCGCAGGGTGCCGTCGGCCGGCGCGGTGGCCGGGTTGAGCACCAGCGGCAGCCAGCCGAACCATCCCAGCCAGCGGGCCGGCCAACCGCGCGGCGCCAGTATGAGCGCAGTGCCGCCGGCGGCCATGAGGAACATCCACCAGCTAGGCAGCGGCGCGCGCCAGACGGCAAAGGGCCATTGGTCGAGCCACTGCAGGAACCCGGCAAGCCACGCCAGCAGCTCGTGCGGCACCTGCAACACCCATTGGGCAGCCCATGCCGGCAGCACGCTGCCCAACAGGGACAACGGCGTGATCACCAGGCCTACCAGCGGAATGGCCACCGCGTTGGCGACCGGACTGACCAGCGAATATTGCCCGAACAACAGCATCGTCAATGGCACCAGTCCCAGCGTGACCAGGTACTGGGCGCGTGCGCCGGTCTTGATGGCCAGCCACAGTTTTTGCCACCAACGGGCGCTGGCGGCGGCGGCCATCGCATGATGCGGGCGCATGCGCCCCACGGTGCCATACAACAGCAGCGCCACGGCGCCGAACGACAGCCAGAAGCCCGGCCATAGAACCGCCCAGGGGTCCAGCAGCAAGACCGCCCCCAGCGCCAGGCACAACACCAGCGAAACACGCACGAAGCGCCCGCTCCAGAAGGCCACGCCCAGCACCAGCAGCATATAGAAGGTACGCTGCGCCGGCACCTCGAAGCCGGCCAGCAGCACATACAGGAACGCCGTGCCGACGCCGGCGATCACGGCCACCTTTTGCGCCGGCATCAACAGCGGCAAGCGCATGCCGGCCACCCGCGAGCGCCGCCACGCCCAGCTGGCCAGCCCGCCGGCCAGGCCCGCCAGCATGGTGATATGCAAACCCGATATCGCCATCAGGTGGCCAATGCCGGTGCGCTGGAACACGCCCCAGTCGGCCTGGCTGATGCCGCGCTGGTCGCCCATCACCAGCGCCGCCACCACCGGCGCATAGGGCTGGCCGGACAACGCCGCCATGATGCGGTCGCGCAGCCAGCCACGCGCCAGTTCGATGGCGTGCGACGGGCTCCAGACGAAGGCGTCCAGGCGATGGTTGCCGGTGCCGGGGCCGCTGCCGGTGGCATCCACCACGTAACCGGTGGCGCGCACGTCGTCCTGCAACAGCCACACCTCGTAGTCGAAACCGTCAGGGTTGGCGTGTCCGTGCGGCCGCTTCAGGCGCACCGTCAGGCGCCAGCGCGCACCGGGCCTGAGGTCGCCCGCCATCTGCCGTGCCGGCGCCGCCTGTTCGCCGTCCTCGGCCGGCGCCTGCACCCGGCGGCTGCCGTACCAGGCCAGCGCCAGCCGCGGCGGCACCTGCGGCACCACCAGGCCTTGCATCACCACCTGCTCGACGTCGAAGCGAAAGCGCACCCCCATGGCGGTGCGATCGGGCAGGTCGGCCACGGTGCCGATGACGGTGATGTCGCGCCCTTCCCAGGCCTTGGGCAGTTCCTGGTCGAGATAATAGTGGGCAAAGGCGGCGGCCCACAGGAAACCGAGCCAGGCGCCGCAGGTCAACAGCAGCGGCACGCGCAGCAGCGGTTTCCAGAACTTCCAGGCGGTGTAGCCCAACAGCGCCGCCAGTACCAGGCCGACCGCATACCACTCGATGCCGGGCAGGCTCGCCTGCGTCTGCAACAGGCCGATGCCGCAGGCAAAACCGATGATCAGGCTGCGCATCAGAGCGCCAGACCCGCACTGGCCAGGCGCGGCAGTGCCGCCAGCGCGGCGGCGGTGCTGGCGGCGGCGACCTGCTGTTGCGTCATGCCGCGCAGTTCGGCCAGCGTGTGGCCGATGCGCGGGATCTGGTCGGGCGTATTGATCTCGGGATGGCGCCATGCCGGTGCGATGTCAGGCGCGTCGGTTTCCAGCACCAGGCCAGACAACGGCAACCCGGTGGCCAGGCGCCGGATCTGCAGCGCCCGCGGGAACGTCATGGCGCCGCCGAAACCCAGGTGCAGGCCCAGCCCGAGGTAGGCCTCGGCCTGCTGGAAACTGCCATTGAAGGCGTGCGCGATGCCCCCCTGCACGCGGATGCGGCGCAGGTGCTTGAGCACGATATCCTGCGACCGACGCACATGCAGCAGCACCGGCAGGGCAAAGTCACGCGCCATCTTGAGCTGCTCGGCGAGAAACAGCTCCTGTTTCTCGCGCATGGCGGGTTCCTTCAGCTGTGGCACGAAGAAATCGAGGCCGATCTCGCCGATGCCGACGAAGCGGGGATCATCCATCGCCTGCCCGATGGCCAGCCGCAGGGCCGCCAGGTCAGACGGCTGTGCGCTGGGCACGAACAACGGATGAATGCCCAGCGCATAGACGCCATTGCCGACCTGGTGCGCCAGTTGCGCCACGGAGTCGAAATTGGAGCGGGCGATGGCCGGGATGACGATGGCGCGCACGCCAGCGGCGGCGGCCTGGTCCGCGACGGCGGCAGAACGGGCACCGAATTCACCGGCGTCGAGATGGCAATGCGTGTCGACCCACATGGATATGCGTTGAAATCAAAACCTGCGCTGGACCTGTTCAAACCTGAAGCGGCGCCGACGGGCATCGTCATCGATGCTTCTGGACGGCACCGCGCCCCGTATGCGGCAGTGTAGCGCCTAACCCGGGAGCGCGCCGCCTTAACAGTTGCAAAGACGCTCGCAAAACCGAATTCGAACGCCCGCGCGCAATAAAAAAGGACGCAGGTTGCTGCGTCCTCTCGCTGCCTGCCGGTCGCCTCAGGCCGCCTGCAGCGACTTGCCCAGGCGGCGCAGGAACTGTTCGCAGTTGGCCAACTGGTCCAGCGTCACGAACTCGTTGGGCTTGTGGGCATTGCCGATATCACCGGGGCCGCAGACGATGGTGGGAATACCGATCTGCTGGAACAGGCCGGCTTCGGTGCCGTAGGCCACCTTGCGGGTCTGGCGGTCGCCCGTGAGCGCGCGCACCAGCTCGGTCATGGCGGCCTGCTCGGCTGCCTCCAGCGCCGGGCTGCCGGCGAAGTTGTCGATCTCGATGCGGGCGTCGGCGAACTCCAGCTTCATCTTGGGCAGCAACACGTCGCGCACATAGTTGTCGATCTGGGCCTGGATGTCTTCCACCGTCATGCCCGGCAGGTTGCGGAATTCATAGGTGAATTCGCACAGCTCGGGGATGGTGTTGACCGCGATGCCGCCGCGAATCTGGTTGGTGGTCATGGTGGTGAACGGCACATCGAAGAACTGATCGTAAGGACCGTTGGCCTTGTAGGCGTCGGCGAAGTCGCGAATCGCGCAGATCAGCCGCGCCGAGTATTCGATGGCGTTGCAACCCTGGGGCGTGAGCGAGGAATGGGCCGACTTGCCGTGCACCTTGCAGGCAAATACATTGATCCCCTTGT
This sequence comes from Herbaspirillum sp. YR522, assembly GCF_000282575.1. Classification (GTDB taxonomy): domain Bacteria; phylum Pseudomonadota; class Gammaproteobacteria; order Burkholderiales; family Burkholderiaceae_D; genus Herbaspirillum. The sequence goes on from NZ_AKJA01000059.1 coordinate 5,032, forward strand.
GTGCCACCACCACGTTCATGTTGGTCGGCTCGCCCACCACGCAACCGTCGACCTTGATGCCACGACGCACGATCTCCTCGAGCATCACGGGCGCACCGATGCAGCCGATCTCCTCGTCGTACGAAAACGCCAGGTGCATCGGCTTGACCCGTGGCATGGCCAGGAACTCGGGCACCAGCGCCATGGCCGTGCCGATGAACCCCTTCATGTCACAGGTGCCGCGACCGAACAACGCGCCATCCTTTTCGGTCAGCTTGAACGGATCGGTGTCCCACTTCTGGCCGTCCACCGGCACCACGTCGGTATGACCGGACAACACGATGCCGCCCTCGGTACTGCCGGCGGCGTCACCGGCGGTCGCCGGCAGCGTGGCGAACAGGTTGGCCTTGGTCTTTTCCTTGTTGTGGGCGAACCAGGGCTTGATGCCCTGTTGTTCCAGGCTGTCGCGCAGGGTGGCGATGAGCTCGAGATTGGAGTTGCGGCTGGTGGTATCGAAGCCGACCAGCGTTTCCAGCCATTGGCGGTTATTCATGGTGTGATTGCAGTTCTACGGATAAATGAAAACGGTCCGCCCCGAAGGTACGGACGCCAGCCGCTATTATGAGGCCGATTGCGGATTGTCGCCGGCAGGTGCTGGCAGCGGCGCCGGTTCGGCCGGCGGCGGCTGGTCGGCCGCGGGGGCGGTGGGTTCGACTGCCGGCGACGGCGGCGGTGTCGACGCGCCAGCCGCGTTTGACGCAGGCGCCTTGCCGTCGACATAGACCAGCCAGGCGGCGAACTGCTGTCCCAGCGATTCGGCCACGAGCTCGAAGATCGAGCAGGTGCCGCGCGCCGGGCCCAAGATGCCACCGCGCGAACGCTCGCGCCGCACACCGGATTGCACCACCACCCCATCCTGCACCAGGTCGGCGCGCACGGTCATGGCCTTGGAGCCGCTCCAGCCGCCCCCACCGTAGCCCTCCACTGCCAGGATGGTCAGCTTCAACACCCGGCCGCCCTGCGCCTGGGCTGGGTCGGCCACCTGGGTGGCGTCCGGATAACGCTTGCGGACCGCATCGAACACCTGCTTGCCGATGGCTCCCTCGAGCGCGCACTCGTTGCGAATGTGCCCCATCACCACCACATTGTCGCCATATTGCGCCGGCACCTGCACCTGCAGCGCTTCAGCCGCCAGCAACGGTGCCGGCGACATGGCGGCCACCAGCCATGCCATCCTGGTCATGGTTCTTTTCATGCTTCCCCCGTGCAGCTCGATCAGCCGGGCTGCAAACCAAGCTCGGACAAGCGCAACAGCCGCTTGCAGCGTCCGGCCAGTTCGTTGTCATGCGTGACGATGACAAAGGCCGTACCCAGCGTGGCAGACAGCTCCATCATCAAGGCGAAGGTGCGATCGGCGGTGCCGCGGTCGAGGTTGCCGGTGGGCTCGTCGGCCAGCACGCAGGCCGGCCGCGTCACCAGCGCGCGCGCCAGCGCCACCCGTTGCCGTTCGCCGCCGGACAATTCGCCAGGCACGTGCGACACCCGCTGTTCCAGCCCGACCCGGGCCAGGATCTCGCGCGCCTGCTGCTGGGCCTGGTCGCGCTTGACGCGGCGGATCATCAGCGGCATGGCCACGTTGTCCAGGGCCGAGAATTCGGGCAGCAGATGGTGAAACTGGTAGACGAAGCCCAGCGACTGGTTGCGCAACTGGCCGCGTGCCGATTCGCCCAGGCTGGCAAAATCCTTGCCGTGCAGTTGCACCGTGCCGGTCGAAGGCGTATCGAGCCCACCCAGCAGATGCAGCAGGGTCGACTTGCCCGAGCCGGAAGCGCCGACGATGGCCACCTGCTCGCCACGCCGCACGTCGATATCGACACCCTGCAGCACCTTGACCGCGTACTTGCCCTGCGAAAAGGTCTTGCCCAGGCCGCGCGCGGCCAGCACTACCGGTTCTTGCTCGACGACATCATTCATAACGCAGGGCCTCCGCCGGTTTGACACGGGCCGCGGCCCAGCTGGGATACAAGGTTGCCAAGAACGCCAGCACCACCGCCAGCGCGCCGATGGTGGTGACGTCCGACCAGACCAGGTCGGACGGCAACTCCGAGATCACGTAGATACTCTTGGGCAGGAACTGCACATGGAAGGCGCGCTCGATGGCCGGCACCACGACATCGATATTGAGGGCCACGGCCACGCCCAGGCCGATGCCCACGCCGGTCCCGATCAGGCCCACCAGCGCGCCCTGGATCACGAAGATCTTCATGATCGAGCCCGGCGAGGCCCCCAGCGTACGCAGGATGGCAATGTCGGCCTGCTTGTCGGTGACCGTCATGACCAGGGTCGATACCAGGTTGAAGGCAGCCACCGCAATGATCAGCGCGAGGATGATGAACATCATCCGCTTCTCGGTCTTGACCGCGGCAAACCAGTTGCTGTTCTGCTGCGACCAGTCGCGCAGATACAGGTCGCCCGACAGCGTCGAAGCCAGCTGCCGGGTCACCTGCGGCGCCTCCAGCATGTCCCGGATGCGCAGCCGCACGCCGCTGGGCGCGTCCAGCCGGAACAGGGTCTCGGCGTCCTGCATCTGGATGAAGGCCAGCGATGAATCGAACTCGAAATGCCCGGCCTCGAAGATCCCGCCCACCGTGAACTGCTTCAGGCGCGGCAGCACGCCGGCCGGCGTGACCTGGCCCTGCGGCGCGATCAGCGTGACCTTGTCGCCCACCCCCACCCGCAGTCCGCGGGCGAGCTCGCTGCCCAGCACGATATTGAATTCGCCGGCCTTGAGCGAGCCGAAGCTGCCCTTGATGACCTTGCCGGCGACGTCGGACACCTTCGGCTCTTCTTCCGGCAGCACCCCGCGCACCATCACGCCACGCACGCCGTCGTCGCGCGTCATCATGGCCTGCGCCGACACGTAGGGCGCCGCGCCCAGCACTTCCTTGTTCTGGAAGGTCTGCTTGGCCACCGCCTGCCAGTCGTGCATGGAGCCGGAGGCATCGAACACCTCGATATGCGACAGCACCGACAGCATGCGGTCGCGTACTTCCTTCTGGAAGCCGTTCATGACCGACAGCACCACGATGAGCGCGGCCACGCCCAGCCCGATGCCGGCCATCGAAATGAGGGAAATGAACGAAATGAAACTGTTACGGCCGCTGCGCTTGCCAGCACGCGTGTAGCGGATGCCGACCAGCCATTCGAACGGCAGGTTTTTTATCAAACTCAAAATTGCTCCGTGATTGACCCCGAGGACGAGGCGAAGCGCGCAGTTTGCCACAGAATGCATCCGCTGCCGCGCTTGGCCACCGCCGCAATAGAGCATCAGGCGGCGTACTGGTTCACCGCTTGCAGCAAGGACTGGTTATATATACAGTGTCGTCACCGCGTATGCCAAAGTTGACCGGGCGCTAGCCAATCCTACCTACCATGTCCACCGATCTCGACATCGATCGCCGCACCGATCCATTCAGCCGCCTCAACGACCAGCAGCGCGCCGCCGTCGACCACGACGGCCGGCTGCCGCCCGAGCAGCAGCGCCCGCTGCTGATCGTCGCCGGCGCCGGCACTGGCAAGACCAATACCCTGGCACACCGGGTGGCACGCCTGATCCTGGACGGCGCCGACCCGCAGCGCCTGCTGCTGCTCACCTTTTCGCGCCGCGCCGCGGCCGACATGGGGCGGCGCGTCGGCCAGGTGCTGCGGCAGGTGCTGCAACTGGCACCCGGCGCCGCGCCGCCGGCGCTGCCCTGGTCCGGCACCTTCCACGCCATCGGCGCGCGCCTGTTGCGCGACTACGCGGTGCAGATCGGCCTGGAGCCCGATTTCACCATCCAGGACCGGGGCGATTCCGAAGACCTGATGGGCCTGTTGCGGCACGAAATGGGGCTGTCGTCGACCGACAAGCGCTTTCCGCTCAAGGGCACCTGCCTGGCGATCTATTCGCGCGCGGTCAACACCCGCACCGACCTGGGCCACGTGCTGGCCGGCCAGTTCCCGTGGTGCCGCGACTGGGAGCGCCAACTGGGCGACCTGTTCGGGCGCTACGTCGACGCCAAGGAGCAGCAGCACGTGCTCGACTACGACGACCTGCTGCTGTATTGGGCCGACCTGCTGTGCGAGCCTTCCCTGGCCCAGCACATGGGGCAGCGCTTCGACCATGTGCTGGTCGACGAATACCAGGATACCAACCGCCTGCAGGCCGATATCCTGCATCGTCTCAAGCCCGACGGCGCCGGGGTGACGGCCGTCGGCGACGATGCCCAGTCGATCTATTCCTTCCGTGGCGCCACGGTGCGCAACATCCTCGATTTCCCGTCGCTGTTCTCGCGCCGCGCCGAGGTGGTCACGCTGGAACGCAACTACCGCTCGACGCAGCCGATCCTGGCGGCGTCCAATGCGGTCATCGCCGAGGCCCCCGAACGGCACCACAAGAACCTGTGGAGCGACACGCCGTCGTCGCAGAAGCCGCAACTGGTGGTGATCCCGGACGAGGCCGAACAGGCACGCTGGATCGCCAACCGGGTGCTGGCCCATCGCGAACAGGGCCTCACGCTCAAGTCGCAGGCGGTGCTGTTTCGTACCGCTACCCATAGTGCCGCGCTGGAACTGGAACTGGTTCGGCGCAACATCCCATTCGTCAAGTTCGGCGGCCTGAAATTCCTGGAAAGCACCCACATCAAGGACCTGCTCTCGCTGCTGCGGCTGGCCCATAACCCGAACGGCCGCATGGCAGGGTTCCGGGCGCTGCAGTTGATCCCTGGCGTCGGCCCGGCCACCGCAAGAAAAGCGCTCGACGCGATGAGCACGGCCGATGACGCCGCCGATGCGCTGCTCAATTTCAGCGCCCCGTCCAGTATCGCGCTGGAGTGGCAGGCCTTCGCCGACGCCTATGCGCTGATGCGCCGCGCCGGCGCGCCGTGGCCGACCGACATCAACGTGGCGCGAGACTGGTACCTGCCGCAGCTGGAGCGCAAGTACGACGACGCGGCCGCCCGCAGCGCCGACATCGAGCAATTGGCGGCGCTGGCGGCAGGCTACGCCTCGCGCGAGAAATTCCTGACCGAACTGACGCTGGACCCGCCCGAGTCCAGCAGCGACTACTCGGCACCGCCCTATCGCGACGAGGATTACCTGACCCTGTCGACCATCCATTCCGCCAAGGGCCAGGAATGGCGCTCGGTACATGTGCTCAACGTGGTCGACGGCTGCATTCCATCCGACCTGGCCACCGGCAACGAGGCCGAGATCGCCGAAGAGCGCCGCCTGCTGTACGTGGCCATGACGCGCGCCCGCGAACACCTGCACCTGGTCGTGCCGCAGCGCTTCTACATCACCCAGCAGGCGGCCCAGGGCGACCGCCACGTCAACGCCATCCGCAGCCGCTTCATCACCCCGCGCATGCTGGCGCACTTCGACGACAGCCTGTGGTTGTCGGCCGACGTCAATGGCGCCCGCACACCGATGCCCGACAGCGTCAGGATGCTGGTACGGCAGCGCGCCAGGAGCGCCTGGAACAAACCCTGACCGCGCGAGCGGCTAAAATACCGCCCCATGAATCAACTCACCGTCCTGATCCCCTTCGCCCTGCCCCCGGCCGAGCTGGCGCGCGACCTGTTACGCCAGACCCGGGCGCCGGCGCTGGCCATGCTGCTGGGGCGCGCCAGCCAGACCGTGCCGACCCGGGCCTGCGACCCATTCTCGCGCGCACTGCCGCACGAGCACTGGCTGGCGCAGCACTTCGGCCTGGCCCGTAGCACGCCCGACAGCAGCCCGCCTGCGGCCACCACCCTGATGCGGCGCTTCGGCCATGCGCCGGCGGCCGGTCATTGGTTCGTGCTGCATCCGGCGCATATCCACGTCGCCCGCGACCATCTGGTGCTGACCGATATCGCCCAGCTGCAGCTGGAGCAGCCACAATCGCAACAGCTGTTCGATGCCGCCGCGCCACTGTTTGTCGAACTGGGCCATGAGCTGGTCTATGGCGATGCCCGCACCTGGTTCATCCGCGCCGACGCCTGGGCCGGCCTGCGGACCTCGACCCCGGCCGCGGCCAGCGGGCGCAACGTCGATATCTGGATGCCCGAAGGCCCGGGCGAGCTGGCCTGGCGCAAGCTGCAAAATGAAGTGCAGATGCAGTGGTTCACCGAGGCGATCAATGACGAGCGCGAGGCACGCGGCCAGAAGACGATCAACTCGATCTGGCTCTGGGGCGGCAGCGACGCCGCCGCGCACGCTGCACCAGGCGTGGCCAACTTTGCCCCGGGCGGCTGGCGACTGCCGCTGGGCACCGGTGCCGCCGCCGACCTGCAGCAAATCGTCGCCACCCCGGGCGCACGGCTGCTGGTGCTCGACGAGCTGGTCGAACTTGCGCTGGCCGAAGAATGGGGGCTGTGGCTGCAGCGCATGGAACAACTCGACAACGAGTGGCTCGCGCCGCTGCTCGAGACGCTGCGCGCCGGCGCCATCGACAGCCTGGAACTGGTGCTGACCGGGTCCGACCGCGTCAAGCAATCCGGCAACAGCCGTGCCGGGCTGCGCAAATTCTGGCGCAAACCCTCGCTTTCACGATTGGCAGCATGATCCGCATCGCTACCCGCCCCTATTCTGCCCAGCAGGCCGAGCAACTGATCGCCGAAGGCGTACATCCGGTGCTGGCGCGGGTATACGCCGCGCGCGGCCTGTCGAGCGCACGCGAACTGGCCAGCGAATTGCAGTCGCTGATCCCGCCCTCGGGCCTGTTGCACATCGACGCGGCCGCGCGCTACCTGGCCGACGCCATCGCCGCGCGCAAGAAACTGGTGATCGTGGCCGACTACGACTGCGACGGCGCCACCGCCTGCGCCGTGGGTCTGCGCGGCCTGGCCATGCTGGGCGCACAGGTCGACTACATCGTGCCCAATCGCTTCGAATACGGCTATGGCCTCACGCCCGAGATCGTCGAGCTGACGGTGCGCGAGAAAGCGCCCGACATCATCGTCACGGTCGACAACGGCATCGCCAGCATCGATGGCGTGGCCGAGGCCAAGCGCCGTGGCATCGACGTCGTGGTGACCGACCACCACCTGCCCGGCGACGCACTGCCCGACGCGCGCGTGATCGTCAATCCGAACCAGCCCGAATGCGGCTTCCCCAGCAAGAACCTGGCCGGCGTTGGGGTGATGTTCTATGTGCTGCTGGCGCTGCGCGCCGAGATGCGCGAGCGCGGCATCTTCGACCTGAAGAACCAGCCGCCGCTGGGCAACCTGCTCGACCTGGTGGCGCTGGGCACGGTGGCCGACGTGGTCAAGCTCGACGCCAACAACCGGATCCTGGTGGCGCAGGGCTTGAAGCGCATGCGCGCCGGCCGCATGCATCCGGGCATTGCCGCGCTGTTTCGCGCGGCCGGCCGCGAGGCCCGGCGCGCCACCCCGTTCGACCTGGGCTTCGCCGTCGGCCCGCGCCTCAACGCCGCCGGCAGGCTGGCCGACATGTCGCTGGGCATCGAATGCCTGGTCACCGATGACGAAGGACGGGCCTGGGCCATCGCCCAGCAACTCGACGCCATCAACCGTGAACGGCGCGACATCGAATCCGGCATGCAAGACACCGCGATGATCCTGCTGGACGACTTCAATCCGGCCGACCGCCGCACCATCTCGGTCTTCGATCCGTCCTGGCACCAGGGGGTGATCGGTATCGTCGCCTCGCGCCTGAAGGACAGGTTCTACCGCCCGACCATCACCTTCGCCCCCGGCGACGAGGGCTTCATCAAGGGCTCGGGGCGCTCGATCGGTGGCTTTCACCTGCGCGACGCGCTGGACCTGGTATCGAAGCATGCCCCCTCGGTCATCACCAAGTTCGGCGGGCATGCGATGGCGGCCGGCCTGACCATCCATGCCGAATCGTTCGATGCCTTCGCGCAGGCCTTCGAGGCGGTCGGACAGGACTGGCTCACGCAAAACCAGCTCGAGCGCGTCATCGAGACCGACGGCGTGCTGGAGGACGCCCACTATTCGGTGCAGTTCATCGGCGTCATGGATCAACAGGTGTGGGGACAGGGCTTCGCGCCACCGGTGTTCTGCGACACCTTCCGCGTGCTCAACCAGCGGGTGCTGAAGGAAAAGCACCTGAAACTGCTGCTGGAAAAGGATGGCCAGCGCTATGACGCCATCTGGTTCGGCCATGCCGAATCGCTGCCCGACCACGCCCGCGTGGCTTTCCGGCTGGACGCCAACGAATACAACGGCAAGACCACGGTGCAGTTGATGGTGGAACACGCCGAGGCGGCCTGAGCGGCCAGGCCGCCCGCCCCGGCGGGACTGGCGGGACTGGCGGGACAAGTGGCACAATGACGCTTGGCTGCCGGCACCATCGCAGCGGACTAATAAACCTAATATGCCGCCGATGAAGATCAAACGCTTCACCAACAGTCTCATCACGCGCCTGGCGCTGTTTGGCATCTTCGTCGTGGTCGCCAGCGCCATCGTGCGCTACAACATCCTGATCGACTTCCTCGAGTCCGACCAGAGCGAAGTGGCCGCCACCCAGCAAAGCACCATTGCCAGCTACCTGGCGCAAGACATCGGCTATCGCATCGCCGAACGGCGTGAGTACCTGGAACGGCTGGCCGAACAACTCCCGAACCAGGCCAGCGCCGATCCGCAAGCCATGCGGGTCTGGCTGCGCGAACGGCGCGATCTGCAGGGCTTGTTCGTGCAAGGCCTGTTCTATGCCGACCGCAGCGGCATGATCATCGCCGATTCGCCCGCCCTGCCCGAGCACCGGGCGCTGTCGCTGATCGGTTCGCCCGATTATGCGCGGGTGCTGGAAGGCGCCAGCGTCATCGGCGAACCGCTGCAAGGCCCGCTCTGGCCCAAGCCGGTGCTGCCGATCATGACCCCGGTGCTGGACGCCAACGGCCATGTGGCGGGGGTGCTGGGCGGGGTCACCGAACTGGATGCGCCGGGTTTCCTGGAACACCTGCAGCAAGCGCGGCTGGGGCCATCGGGCAGTTTCATGCTGGTATCGCCCACGCGCCGGCTGGTCATTGCCGCCAACGACCCGGTGCTGGTGTTCACCCCGTTACCGGCGCCCGGCGGCGACCTGCTGCTGGACCAGGCGCTGACCGGCTTTCGCGGCAATGGCGTAGGTCGTAGCGCCAATGGCGACAACGAGATCAAGGCCATCGCCAGCGTCGAAGGCACCAGCTGGTTCGTCATCGCCAGCCTGCCGCTGGCGGCGGCCCTGCCCACGGTGGACCGCATGCGCCACCTGATCGCCCGCGGCAGCCTGATACAGGCCGCCGCCATCTTCGTGATCATCGGGCTGGCCTACCTGTGGTTCTTCCGCCCGCTGCGCCGGGCAGCCGACCTGGCCGACCGCATGACCCGGGGCGAGACGCCGCTGTCGCCGTTGCCGGTGGTACGCCGCGACGAGGTCGGCCACCTGACCATGGCCTTCAATGGCTTGCTGGCACGCCTGAAGGTGCATCAGGCCGAATTGCAGCACCAGGCTCACCATGACGTGCTGACCGGCCTGCCCAACCGCATGATGCTGGCCGAGCGCATGCGCCAGGCGCTGGCGCGGGCGACCCAGCAGAATACCGGTGTCGCCCTGCTGTACCTCGACCTGGACGGCTTCAAGCCGGTCAACGACACCCTGGGCCACAAGGCCGGCGACCTGGTGCTGCAGGAAATCGCGCAGCGCCTGCGACGGGTGGCGCGCCACGGCGACACGCTGGCGCGCCTGGGTGGCGACGAATTCGTGCTGCTGGCGGCCGACCTGGCCGCCCCGTTGGAGGAAGGCGCCCGGGTACTGGCAGAGAAATGCATACGGGTGGTATCAGAACCGGTGCTGCTGGCGCAGGGCGAATTCAGCCTGGGGGTTTCGGTAGGCGTTGCCTTATGCGATGGCCGCTGCGACGCCGACACCCTGCTGCAGGCAGCCGACCGCGCCATGTATGCCGCCAAGGCGCAAGGCCGCGGGTGCCATGTGATCGCGTCCCAGGCCATGGGCTGCGACCATCTCAGCGCACCGGCAGGAACTGCAGGAAAGAACCGCCCAGCAGGTTCTGCACATAACTGATCCCGGCCCGGCGGTATTTTTCGGTGCTGACCTGGGCCATCAGGTCGAGGCGCCCGACGATCTTGCCGAACTCGCGCTCGAAGCTGAGGTTGCGCACATCGCTGCCGATCTCGTCGGACAGCAGCAGCGGCGCGCCGTTGGCAGTGCGCCGGCTGGACAGGATCCAGGCGCCGATCTCGACATTGCGGGCCGCGTTATAGAGGTGCTGCGCGTCCAGGCCATCGATGAGGAAGAACTCGATCTTGTTGCCGTGGGCGACGATGATCATGTCGGCCGTGGCGGCGATGAAGGCAGCCACCCGATCGCCCTTGAACCCGGCATCGAGCGCGGCGGCCATGGCGGCAATATCGCGCTTGCCCTGCAATTCGGGCCAGGCCTGGCGCAATTCGACGGCTTCGCGCACACGGCGCACCGCCTCTTCGCGGCTGGCGGCGGTCTTCTTCCATTCAGCGGGATTGCGCCGATAGAGCTTGTCCATCAGCAGGTACAGGGCGTCGAGGTTGGCGCGCATGGCCAGCGTGGTCATGCGGTTGGTATCGGACTGGCCCATCTCGCGCGAGCTGGCGCCGGCGCCCCGCACCTCGCCATGCGGCGCCGGCGGGCTGGCGCAGGCCGCCAGCAAGGCAACGCCGATCAGGATAAGGGGCAGTGATTGGGTATGGGTTGTCATCGGCAGGCAAGAGAGCAAGCTGATAGGACCGATCCTAGCAGATTGCGTTCGTTGCCCCCCGTCCAACAGCCTCGGGCGATCCGATGGCAGGATCGTGCCTAGCCCAGCGCCACTCCGGTCAGGTAGCCCACGGTGGCGCCGAAGCGGTCCTTGTAGTTGGCCCGCACCAGTGGATCGAGCCGGTCCCTGACCTTGTCGTGCAAACCCTTCTCCCAGTCGCCGGCGTGCTGGAAGTTGCTCATCACGTAGGTCCAGCCGTTGATCTCGTCGACCGCATGCAGGCCGGTCGATTCGGCGCCCGCCGGGCACGACAGGATGCGGGTCAGCGTGCGCGTGTCGACGTGATAGGCCCACAGGAAGTTATTGACGTGCATCCCGCTGTCTTCACCGATGAACAGCGTGCGCAGTTTCTCGGAAAACTTGATGTTGTCCGGATTGGCGATGCGATCCTGCGCGGCCAGGTTGCCCAGGGCGTCAGGGGTCTTCAGGTCGACGCCGACCAGTTCGGCCGGCGGCGCCATATCGATCGGCACCCATTGGCTGGCCATCGCCTCGCCGCTCACGTCGCGCTGGCCGCCGCGCAGGTTCAACGCATACACGGCGCCGGATTTCGGGCCCTGCACCTTGATGTGGCCGGAGCCGTCCAGCATCGAGGTCTGGATATAGGACATGGCCGAATAGGCGATCTTGTCGCGGGTATTGACGGTGGTGCCTTCCATCTTGGTAAATCCCAGGCTGCCACCGGCCAATGCCGCATAGCGGTGGGTTTCCAGGAACGCGGCCGCCTTCTGCATGCCAGGCTTGACGCGCACCCAGTTGAACTTGCCGTTGAACGGGATCTTGCTGAAGGAGCCGTCGCCCGGATCGGTGGTGCGGATGTCCATGATGTCGGAGGCCCTGTAGCGCTCGGCCATGGCGCGCACTTCGTCGCTGCTGGCCGAACCCAGCTTGATCCAGTCCAGGCGGCCGGCGCCCGGGCCGATATCGGACGTCTGCTGCCAGCGTGCCACATACAAGCTGCCCGACGACAGGTCGGCGGCACGGTCGGCCACGAACATGAACAGGCCACCGTTGGTGGCGTCGTCGCCCATCAGCACCGTGCGCTGGTCGGGCATCACCTGCACCAGTTCGTGCGAGATGCGGCCCAGGCAGTAATGCTTCTTGATCGAGCCGGTGCCATCGGGGTTGACCGTGACTTCGGGCAGATGGCCGTAGTGATACGGGTTGGCGCGATTCTCGTCGCCATACAGGTTGCGCGAAAAAGCCTTGAATTGCGGGTTGCCGGCAATGGCCGAGGCGTCCGGCTCGTACTCTTCGCTCGACAGGTGGGTATTCCAGGGCGACAGGCTGGCGCCACAGGTGATCCACAGGCCATGCACCTGCGAGGTGTCGACGTTATGGTATTTCACCAGCGACAACTTGCCGCTATTGGGCTCCTGGTCCAGCGTCAGCACCGCGATGGGCGACGGCAGCTGGCCATACATTGCCGCCTGCTTCTGGTCGCGCGTGGTGTATTCGAATTGCACCACGGCAAATACAGTATTGCCCTTCACGCCGGGCACCTTGGCATCCCTGATGCTCAGCAGGGACGAGCCGTCCGGACAATCCGAAAAGAACTGGCGCTCGCGGCCCGGCAACGAACGATCGATGATGGGCTGTCCCTTGATGTCGACATAGCCGCCGGCCAGCAATGTGCCGCCATGGCCGTCCGGTACCATGTCGCCGGTCATGAAGAAGGGCTGGTAGGCCAACTGATAGGTCTGCCTGGTGCCATCGGTAAAGCTCACTTCCAGCGCCGAGCCCACAGTGGTGCTGGCCATTGCCGCCGGATCGGCCAGGGTGGGTGCGGCCATGCCTGTGAAACGGGCCGCGGCGAACGCCTTGCCGGTGCCCGGCGTGGCGCAGGCCGACAGCAGCGCCGCGGCGCCCCCACCCAGCGGCAGCAACGGCGCTGCGGCAAGCGCCTTGAGCAGGCTGCGGCGGCCGCCTTGCGGCAGGTCGGGCGATTGGATGGCGTGTGGCTGGGGCTGTCTCATCAGTTTTCTCCGTGTCAACATCGTCAGTGTTTTGTCAGTGATGCAAAGCGCAGCGATGGTATCGGCCCAACATGACAGGCTTGTGACGGCATCCCCACAAATGGATCACTGCCTGGTGCCTCTTGTATAATGCGAGGTTTGACCGAAAAAGAAATCATCATGGAAGCCGAACGCCTCAATTCCCTCCAAGCCCTGCTCGACGACCTGGCGCTGCGCGCCACCGAGCTACGGAGGTATCTTTGACTTCGATGTGAAGTCCGAGAAACTCGAGCAAGTCAATGCCGAACTGGAAGACCCGAATGTCTGGAACGACCAGAAACGGGCCCAGGACCTGGGCAAGGAAAAGAAATCACTGGAAGCCATCGTCCATACGCTGATCAAGATCGACAGCGAGCTGGGCGACGCTCGCGACCTGTTCGACATGGCTCGCGAAGAGAAGGACGACGACACCCTGGTGGCCATCGAGGGCGATGCCGACACGCTCAGGAAGCTGGTCGAGGAAATGGAATTCCGCCGCATGTTCAGCGGCCAGATGGACGCCAACAACTGCTTCATCGACATCCAGGCCGGTGCCGGCGGCACCGAAGCCCAGGACTGGGCTTCGATGCTGCTGCGCCAATACCTGCGCTATTGCGAGCGCAAGGGCTTCAAGGCCGAGATCCTGGAACAGTCCGACGGCGAAGTGGCCGGCATCAAGACCGCCACCATCAAGGTCGAGGGCGATTACGCCTATGGCTTCCTGCGTACCGAAACGGGCGTGCACCGGCTGGTGCGCAAGTCGCCCTTCGATTCGTCCAACGGCCGCCACACCTCGTTCTCGAGCCTGTTCGTCTACCCCGAGGTGGATGAATCGTTCGACATCGAGATCAACCCGGCCGATGTGCGGGTCGATACCTATCGCGCCTCCGGCGCCGGCGGCCAGCACATCAACAAGACCGACTCGGCGGTGCGCCTGACGCATGCCCCGAGCGGTATCGTGGTGCAATGCCAGAACGACCGCAGCCAGCACCGCAATCGTGCCGAAGCATGGGAAATGCTCAAGTCGAAGCTGTTCGAGCTCGAACTGCGCAAGCGCATGAGCGAACAGCAGAAGCTGGAAGACTCCAAGACCGACGTCGGCTGGGGCCACCAGATCCGCTCCTATGTGCTGGACCAGTCCCGCATCAAGGACTTGCGTACCAACTTCGAAACCGGCAACACCAAGGCAGTACTGGACGGCGACATCGATGACTTCATCGCCGCCTCGCTCAAACAGGGCGTTTGATGTCTCACGTCTGATGCTCGATGCATGCCGGGCCGCGACCGGCCCGGCATGCCAGACTGACCGTTCAACTTCACCGAACTCCACCATGACCACCGAAAACAACAATGCCGCCGCCCCGGTTGCCGCCGACGAAAACAGCATCATCGCCGAGCGCCGCGCCAAGCTGGCCGCGATCCGCGCCCAGGGCGTGGCCTTCCCCAACGATTTCCGCCCGACCCACAAGGCGGCCGACCTGCGCGCCCGGTACGACGCGCTGGAGAACGAAGAACTCGAAGCCCAGGCCGTGACCGTCACCGTTGCTGGCCGCATGATGTTGAAGCGGGTCATGGGCAAGGCAGCCTTTGCCACGCTGCAGGACGCATCGGGCGCGCGCGCCGACGGCCGCATCCAGTTATATGTGACGCGCGACGTCACCGGCGAAGAAGCCATGGCTGCCTTCAAGCACTACGACCTGGGCGATATCCTGGGCGCCGAAGGCACCCTGTTCAAGACCAAGACCGGCGAGTTGTCGATCAAGGTCACCGCGCTCAAGCTGATCACCAAGTCGCTGCGCCCCTTGCCCGACAAGTTCCACGGCCTGGCCGACCAGGAAATGAAGTATCGCCAGCGCTACGTCGACCTGATCGTCAGCGAAGACACCCGTAGCACCTTCAAGGCGCGTACTGCCGCCATGTCGTCGATTCGCCGTTTCATGGAAACCAATGGTTTCATGGAAGTCGAGACGCCGATGCTGCACCCGATCCCCGGCGGCGCCGCCGCCAAGCCGTTCATTACCCACCACAACGCGCTGGACATGCAGATGTTCATGCGCATCGCCCCCGAGCTGTACCTCAAGCGGCTGGTGGTCGGGGGCTTCGAGCGCGTCTTCGAGGTCAACCGCAACTTCCGCAACGAAGGGGTCTCGCCGCGTCACAATCCTGAATTCACGATGATGGAGTTCTATGCCGCCTATGTGGATTACCAATGGCTCATGGGCTTTACCGAGCAGGTGATCCGCCAGGCCGCCATCGACGCCCACGGCACTGCCGTGCTGACCTACCAGGGCCGCGAACTGGACCTGTCCAAGCCGTTCGATCGCCTGACCATTACCGGCGCCATCGTCAAGTACGCGCCGCAATACAACGAAGCGCAACTGGCCGACATCGACTTCGTGCGCGCCGAACTGAAGAAATTCGGCGTCAAGGTCGACCAGGCGCCGCTGGCAACCGTGGGCCTGGGTGCCTTGCAACTGGCGCTGTTCGAGGAAACCGCCGAGTCGCAACTGTGGAACCCGACCTACATCATCGATTACCCGGTCGAAGTCTCGCCGCTGGCGCGTGCCTCGGACACGGTGGCCGGCATCACCGAGCGCTTCGAGCTGTTCATCACCGGCCGCGAGATCGCCAATGGCTTCTCGGAACTGAACGACGCCGAAGACCAGGCCGCCCGCTTCCAGGCACAGGTCGCCGCCAAGGACGCCGGTGACGAGGAAGCCATGTATTTCGACGCCGACTACATCCGCGCGCTCGAATACGGCATGCCCCCGGCCGGTGGCTGCGGCATTGGCATCGATCGCCTGATGATGCTGATCACCGATTCGCCCAACATCCGCGACGTGATCCTGTTCCCGCACCTGCGTCGGGAAGACTGACAATATCAGTTTGACAACATAAAAAGGCCTGGCATGTTCCAGGCCTTTTTTATTGGCTGTTGCATCGAAAGCCGCCACCAGACTGCCTGTGGCGTACTAACAAGTTCTTACAACTGACACAGCTTCGGGATTTTTTTTGGGCTTTCGGCACTCCATAATCACTCCGACACTAACAACCCTAAACAACAACGGAGGCCATCATCATGGACACCACCAATACCGAAGTCGCCAAGACATCATCCCCCTCTTCCAATCGCCTGCATCCATTGGTGGCAGGCGCCGCC
>NZ_AKJA01000060.1 GCF_000282575.1 Herbaspirillum sp. YR522
CCGCTGGCGGCGGCCGCCGCCACCCATGCCATGATCGGCCAATTGCTGGCTGGCGCACCGTCCATGCCGGCGCCCTGATGTTCTTGTGCGGCAATAGCGGATGCGGCCGCGACGCCAATTATCAGCGCAGGGGGGATTAAAAAAGCGAGCGCTTTGGGGTATAATTTCAATTTCCCGCATGTGCCGTTCGGCACTCATCTGTAATGACCAAGTTTGTATTTGTCACTGGCGGCGTCGTGTCTTCCCTGGGTAAAGGGATCGCCGCCGCGTCCCTGGCTGCGATCCTCGAATCGCGTGGCCTCAAAGTCACCCTCCTCAAGCTCGATCCGTACATCAACGTCGATCCCGGCACGATGAGCCCCATGCAGCACGGCGAAGTGTTCGTCACCGACGACGGCGCCGAGACCGATCTCGACCTGGGCCACTACGAGCGCTTCATCTCGGCCAAGATGAAGAAGGTCAATAATTTCACAACCGGCCAGATCTACGAATCGGTGATCCGCAAGGAACGTCGCGGCGAATACCTGGGCAAGACCGTGCAGGTGATTCCGCACGTGACCAACGAGATCCAGGATTTCATCCATCGCGGCGCCGAAGGCTTCGAAGTGGCGCTGGTCGAAATCGGCGGCACCGTGGGCGATATCGAGTCCTTGCCGTTTCTCGAGGCGGCACGCCAGCTGAGCTTGCGCTCGGGCCGTAATGCGGCGGCCTTCGTGCACCTGACGCTGGTGCCGTACCTGGCCTCGGCCGGTGAACTCAAGACCAAGCCCACCCAGCACAGCGTACAGAAGCTGCGCGAGATCGGTATCCTGCCGGACGCGCTGCTGTGCCGCGCCGACCGCCGCATTCCCGACGACGAACGCGACAAGATCTCGCTGTTCTCCAATATCGCCACCGATGCCGTCATCTCGGTGTGGGATGCAGACAGCATCTACAAGATCCCGCAGATGTTGCACGACCAGGGCCTGGACACCATCATCTGTGAAAAGCTGGGCCTGTCGCCCAAGCCGGCCGACCTGTCGATGTGGGACAAGCTGATCGATGCACAGAACAATCCGTCGCACGAAGTCACCATCGGCATGGTAGGCAAGTATGTCGACCTGACCGAATCCTACAAGTCGCTCACCGAGGCCCTGCGCCACGCCGGCATCCACACCGGCAGCCGCGTCAATATCGAATACCTCGACTCGGAAGAGATCGAAGCCACCGGCACCGGCTCGCTGGCCAAGTACGACGCCATCCTGGTGCCGGGCGGCTTCGGCAAGCGTGGCGTGGAAGGCAAGATCGCCGCCGCCCGCTATGCGCGCGAAAACCAGGTGCCCTACCTGGGCATCTGCCTGGGCATGCAGGTGGCGCTGCTCGAATACGCGCGCAACAAGGCTGGCCTGGCGCAGGCGAACTCGACCGAGTTCGACCCCGACACGGCGCAACCGGTGGTGGCGCTGATCGACGAATGGCAAAACCACGACGGCAAGGTCGAGCGTCGCGATGCCAATTCAGACCTGGGCGGTACCATGCGCCTGGGCGCGCAGACCTGTGAGGTCAAGCCTGGCACGCTGGCCGCCGAGATCTACGGCAATACCGTGACCGAGCGCCATCGTCACCGCTACGAAGCCAACAACTTCTACCTGACTCGGGTCGAAGAAGCCGGCATGGTGGTGTCGGCCCGTACCCCGACCGAAGACCTGTGCGAAATCATGGAATTGCCACGCAGCGGCGACAATGCGCACCCCTGGTACCTGGGCGTGCAGTATCACCCCGAGTTCAAGTCGACCCCGCGTGACGGCCATCCGCTGTTCATTTCGTTCATCCGTGCGGCGCTGTCGCACCACGAAGCAAGCGCAAAGGGCAAAGCATGAAACTGTGCGGATTCGAGATCGGACTCGATCAGCCGTTCTTCCTGATCGCCGGTACCTGCGTCATCGAGTCGGAGCAGATGGCCATCGATACCGCCGGCACCCTCAAGGAAATCACCGGCGAACTGGGTATCCCGTTCATCTACAAGTCGTCCTTCGACAAGGCCAACCGTTCGTCGGGCACATCGTTCCGCGGCCTGGGCATGGACCGTGGCCTTGAAATCCTGGCCAAGGTGCGCCAGCAGATCGGCGTGCCGGTCCTGACCGACATCCACGACATCGAAGAGATCAAGCCGGTCGCGGCGGTGGTCGATGTGTTGCAGACGCCTGCCTTCCTGTGCCGCCAGACCGACTTCATCCGTGCCTGCGCGCAATCGGGCAAGCCGGTCAACATCAAGAAGGGCCAGTTCCTGGCGCCGCACGACATGGTCAACGTGATCGACAAGGCGCGCGCCGCCGCTGGCGAAGCGGGCCTGCCGGTCGACAACTTCATGGCCTGCGAACGCGGTGTCTCGTTCGGCTACAACAACCTGGTGTCCGACATGCGCAGCCTGGCCATCATGCGCGAGACAGGCGCCCCGGTGGTGTTCGACGCCACCCACTCGGTGCAATTGCCGGGCGGCCAGGGTACTTCCTCGGGCGGCCAGCGCGAGTTCGTGCCGGTATTGGCACGCGCGGCGATCGCCACCGGCATCTCCGGCGTATTCATGGAAACCCACCCCGATCCGGCCCAGGCCAAGTCGGATGGCCCCAACGCGGTGCCGCTGGCGCGCATGAAGCAACTGCTGGCGACGATGGTCGAACTGGATCGCGTGGTCAAGAAAGCCGGTTTCCTGGAAACCAATTTCGCCTGATCGCAACAAACGGCTGCCGCTGGCGGCCGTTTCATCGTGTGCGCGGCGCGGGCCCAGGCCCGCCTGGCACCGGATGCACCGCCAACAATTTTTAAAACCTTGATGGAGATTTGGAATGAGTGCAATCGTTGACATCATCGGCCGCGAAGTGATCGACTCGCGCGGCAATCCCACGGTCGAATGCGACGTGCTGCTGGAGTCGGGCGTGCTGGGTCGCGCTGCGGTCCCTTCGGGCGCATCCACCGGTTCGCGCGAAGCGATCGAACTGCGCGACGGCGACAAGAGCCGTTACTTCGGCAAGGGCGTGCTGCAGGCCTGCGAAAACATCAATACCGAGATCTCGGAAGCCATCATGGGCCTGGACGCCAATGAACAGGCGTTCCTGGACCGCACCCTGATCGATTTGGACGGCACCGAGAACAAGAGCCGCCTGGGCGCCAACGCCATGCTGGCCGTGTCGATGGCCGTGGCCAAGGCCGCCGCCGAAGAATCGGGTCTGCCGCTGTATCGCTATTTCGGTGGCAGCGGTTCGATGCAGATGCCGGTGCCGATGATGAACGTCATCAACGGTGGCGCACACGCCGACAACAACCTGGATATCCAGGAATTCATGATCATCCCGGTGGGCGCACCGAGCTTCCGTGAAGCGCTGCGCTATGGCGCCGAGGTGTTCCATACCCTCAAGAAGATCCTGCACGACAAGGGCCTGGCCACATCGGTGGGCGACGAAGGCGGTTTCGCCCCCAACGTGACCAGCCACGAAGCAGCCATCCAGCTGATCATCGAAGCCATCGAGAAGGCCGGCTACGAGCCCGGCACCCAGATCGCCCTGGGCCTGGATTGCGCCGCCAGCGAATACTACAAGGACGGCAACTATCACCTGGCCGGTGAAAACATGGTGCTCACGCCGGCGCAGAAGACCGGCCTGTTGGCGTCGTGGTGCGACAAGTATCCGATCATCAGCATCGAGGACGGCATGGCCGAGAACGACTGGGCCGGCTGGAAGCTGCTCACCGAGACGCTGGGCAAGAAGGTGCAACTGGTGGGTGACGACTTGTTCGTGACCAACACCAAGATCCTGCAGGAAGGTATCGACAAGGGTATCGCCAACTCGATCCTCATCAAGATCAACCAGATCGGCACCCTCACCGAGACCTTCGCGGCCATCGAAATGGCCAAGCGTGCCGGCTATACCGCCGTCATCTCGCACCGTTCCGGTGAAACCGAGGACTCGACCATTGCCGACATCGCCGTCGGTACCAATGCCCTGCAGATCAAGACCGGCTCGATGTCGCGTTCGGACCGCATGGCCAAGTACAACCAGCTGCTGCGCATCGAAGAGGACCTGGGCGATATCGCCACCTATCCTGGCCGCGCTGCGTTCTACAACCTGAAGTAAGCAGTCAGGGGCGCGGCCCACGCCGCGCTCCACGAAAGCTCCCGGCCATGCGCCTGATCATCCTCTTCCTGTCGTTGCTCTTGGTACTGATCCAGTATCCGCTTTGGCTCGGCAAGGGCGGATGGCTCAAGGTCTGGGAGCTGGACCGCCAGGCGCAGCAGGCGCGCAAGAAGAACGACGAACTCAAGCAACGCAATGCCAAGCTGGCCTCCGAGGTGGACGACTTGAAGCAGAGTCGCGGCGCCGTCGAAGAGCGTGCGCGCTTCGAGCTGGGCATGATCAAGCAGAACGAGGTCTTCGTGCAGGTGCTCGATGGTGCCTCCGGCAAGCCCATGGCGTCGCCCAATCCCAATCCCTACATGCCTGGTTCAGGGCAACCCAACAGTGTCTCGGTGCCGGCTGCGGCACCCGAGCCGGCCAATCCGCCGCGCTAGTTTGCTTCCCTGGTCCTTTCCTTCCCTTGTCCTGCTCCGCTCCCGATGCGCCTTGATACATCGCTGTCGCTGTTGGGCCTTGCGACCACGCCGCTGGAGCTGATTTCGTTCCTGCTGGCGGCGCTGACGGTACTGCTCAATATCGGCCAGAACCACTGGGCCTGGCTGTTCTCCATCCTCTCGTCCTTGCTGTATGCGGCCGTCTTCGCCAACGCGCGTCTCTACGGCGACTGCGGATTGCAGTTCGTGTTCGTGGCGGTATCGGTATGGGGCTGGCATCAATGGCTGCACGGTGGCACGGCGCAGCGCCGGCTCGAGGTGTCGCCGCTGTCGCGCACCGGATGGCTGTCGATGGCCTTGGCGTGGCTGGCCGGCTTCGGGTTGCTGTCGATGTTCCTGCGACGCTTCACCGATACCGATGTGCCTCACATGGATGGTTTCCTGACCGCCGGCAGCCTGGTCGGGCAGTTCCTGCTGTCGCGCAAGAAGATCGAGAACTGGCTGGTCTGGATCGTGGTCGATGTGCTCTACGTCGGCCTGTACCTGTACAAGCAGCTGACGCTCACGGCCATCCTGTATGGCCTGTTCGTGCTGATGGCGGCGGCAGGGTGGCGGCGCTGGCGGCTCGACGCCCGCCCAGCGGCTTCGCGCGTGCCGCCAGCGTGACGACATCCGCGCCGCTTTCGTGACCTTTGCGGCCTCGGCTACTGCGCCACCGAACTTCCCGAGCCCGCCGGGTCGGCGAACACGATGCGGTTCTTGCCGGCATCCTTGGCACGATACAGGGCCATGTCGGCGCGCTTCAACAGGTCGGCCTGGGTTTCGCCGTTCTCGTGCAGCGCCACGCCGGCGCTGAAGGTGATCAACAGGCGCTGGCTCTCGTGCATGAAGATGCGCTTGGTCAGTTCGCGCTGGACACGGGTGATGATCTGCACCGCGTCCTGGGGCTCGGTCTCGGGCATCACCACCAGGAACTCCTCGCCGCCGAAGCGGGCGATCACATCCAGCTTGCGCAGGGTTTCCTTGATGACCTTGACCATGTGCACCAGCACTTCGTCGCCGGTGGCGTGGCCGTGGGTGTCGTTGATGCGCTTGAAATCGTCCAGGTCCAGCAGCGCGATGCACAGCGGCGCGTCGTGGCGCTGGGCATTGCTGATCTCGCGCTCCAGCGACTCGTCCATGCCGCGCCGGTTCAGGCTGCCGGTCAGTTGGTCTTCGCGCACCAGCTCACCCATCTGCAGCAATTGCGATTCCAGCGTCTGGATGCGCGCTTCGGCACGTTCGACTTCCTGTTGCGCATCCTGCATGGCGTCGCGCGAGCGCTCGGCCTCGACCTGGGCATTCTGGGTTTCGCGCATGATATCGGTGAGCACCGAATTGAGGTCGCTGATATTGCCGGACTGGCTGATCTGCTGCGAAAAGCCGCTGATGGTCTTCTGGTAGTTGCTGGTGGTCGAGACCATTGCCGAGAGCCGGTCGACGAAGGTCAGCATCATGTTCTTGACCACCACCTTTTCCTCGGACAGGGTGTTCTTGAGCAGGCCCTGCTTGTAGATCACTTCCTTGAGGTTCTTGGTGGCGTCGGCCAGCGAGGTCTTGCTGATCGGACCGGTGATCAGGGCCTGTACCGCCTCGATCTGGCTCGACAGCCATGAGCCCGACTCCAGCAAGCCATTGATGTTTTCCAGCAGCAGCAGGAACAGCCGCATCAACAGCTCTTGCTGCTGCGCCATGTCGTCGGTCTTGAGCTCGATCTGGAAGCTCAACTGCTTGATGCGGCTGGAGACCTCGTTCATGGCCTGCTCGGAGAAGGCCATCTTCAGGTCCTGGCCGCTGTCGCGGGCCTCATTGGCCAGTTCCGGGGCGTTGTCGAGCAGCGAAGGCAGGTTGAACACCAGCACCCGTGCCAGCAATTCGCGCAGCATCTTTTCTTTCTTGCTGTCACGGATGAACTGGCGTTCCAGGTCGACCGGCATCAGTTCGCCATGCGCCACGGAGGGCCGGCCGCTCCAGTTCTGCTCGGCGAATTCGGTGAGCTGGCGTTGATATTCCTGCCAGTCGTCGATTTCCTGGGCGCGCACCAGGCGCGTGCCCAACATGCCGTTCTCGCCCGGCTGCTTGGCCAGCGCCGCGGCAAAGTTGATCAATACCGTCTCGGGACGCACCTCGGGCTGGTTGCCCATGATCTCTTCGTAGGCAATCCGATACGCCTCGGGCGTGGGGGCGATACGGCGAGTGCCGAGGCGCTGGAATGCTTCGCGTGCGATTTCGACGGGCGTGAGCGTGGACGGTTTCTTGGACATGCGGCTGATGATCTTGTTGGTTTCGTGCCAGGCCGCACCTCCCCGGGAGACGGCATCGATTCGGTCGCCAGGCGCTCGAAAAATGACGGTTCATTTTACCGAGTTGCCATAGGGCGGGGGCGCTTTTTGCCGGGACTTGGGCTTGCCGCATGCACGGGCGCGGCAAGTGTGGCTTTTATTCCACCAGTTTGTTCTTCAGGGCGTAGTGCGTCAGCTCGGCATTGTGTCGCATCTTCATCTTCACCAGCACCCGCGATCGGTACATGCTGATGGTCTTGACCGACAGCGACAGCTCGGCGGCGATATCGCTCACGGTCTTGCCGGAGGCGATCATCACCATGGTCTGGTATTCGCGGTCCGACAGGGTCTCGTGCAGCGGCGTATCGTGGTCGAAGCCGATCTGGTTGGCCAGTTCCTGGGCCAGTGACGGGCTGATGTACTTGCGCCCGCTGGCAGCCTGCCGGATCGCCGCCAGCAGCTCCGACGGCGCTACCTGCTTGTTGAGGAAGCCGGCGGCGCCTGCCTTGAGGGCGCGAATGGCATATTGGTCTTCACGGTGGATCGACAGCATCAGCACCGGCAGTTGCGGGTGCTCCTTGCGGATCTGCTTGAGGATCTCGATGCCGCTGCGGTCGGGCAGCACGATGTCGAGCAGCATGACGTCGCCGTTGGCTTCCCGGGCCAGCTTGATCGCCTCCGAGCCATTGGCGGCATTGCCGCTGACGGCGATGTCCTTGGTGCCGGCGCAGATCTGGCGCAGACCCTCGCGCACGATGGCGTGGTCGTCGGCAATCAGGACCTTGATGGTGGCAATGGCTTTCTTGCTCATGGGGGCAGGGTGCAGACCCTCGAGTCGATGAGCCCGTATTCTATAGCGTTCGCTCAGCCAGCAACAGGCAAGGTGAGCACGATGACCGTTCCCTGGCCCGGTGTGCTCAGCGTAAGCAGCGTGCCGCCCACGGCCTGCGCCCGATGGCGCATGTTGCCCAGCCCGTGGCCCAGGCGCGGCGGGGCGGCGCCATCGAAGCCGCAGCCGTCGTCGGCCACCTGCAGCCGAATCCCACGGCCATCGCGGCGCACGACCAGGCTCACCTGGCGCGCCCGGGCGTGGCGCGCGATGTTGGACAAGGCCTCGCGCACGATGCGCAGCACCACCAGCACTGCAAATTCATCGATACCATCGAGCCGGGTCGGTGCATCCACACGGCAGGGCAGGCCGCTGTGGCGGGTAAAGTCGCGTGCGACCCATTGCAGGGTGTCGAGCAGCCCGAACTCGACAATGGGCGGGCGCAGCTCATCGATGATCGCATGCAAGCCCTCGTGCGCCTGCTCCAGCAGCGCCTGGGCATACTCGGCATGGCGCACGCCCTCGTGGGCGCCCAGGCTTTCGCGCAACTGGCCCAGCGCCATGCCGATACCGGTCAGGTGCGCGCCGAGGTCGTCGTGCAGGTCGCGTGCGATGCGCGCACGTTCCTGTTCGCGGATGCATTCTTCCCGCAGGCGGGGATCGCAGGGTGGGGTGGGGGTGTCGTCTGGCATGGCGGCCATGATAGCCGCCTGTTAGCGATTGGTCACCGCCGTTGAAAAAGGGGCTTCCACAATGCGGGAAACCCGGTTATAATCTTTTCTTTCGCGGCTGTAGCTCAGCTGGATAGAGTACTTGGCTACGAACCAAGGGGTCGTGGGTTCGATTCCTGCCAGCCGCACCAGATATAAAGGGTCCATCGCAAGATGGGCCCTTTTGTCTTTCTGCTCTTGTCTTTTTGCCTTCCTCTTCTCGTCCTGGCTGCTTGATCGCCGGCACCGCTTGCCGGTAGGCGCCAGGTCATCCCGTATTCGCCTGCATAAAAAAACACCAGCTCGCCGGTGGGCGAGCTGGTGTCGTTCTGCATTTGCGCCGGGCGCCGATCAGTTGCTGATCATGGCGCCCCGGCGGTGGTCGGGCTCAGAATGTTTCCCACGATCCGCTATCGTCGCTGGACGGCGGTGCCACCTTGCCGGCCGACGGCGCCGCCTTCAATGCCGGCTTGGGCGGCGTGACATCTTGCGTGCGCTGGCGTGGTGGCGGGTTGCGCGGGGCGAATGTGCTGGCCTTGGGCGCACTGGCGGCGGCCTTGGTGAAGGTGGAGCGGGATGGCGCCGTCACCGCGTTGCTGTCGAGCTTGAACACGCTGACGGTATCGGTCAGTTTCTCGGCCTGCTCCTGCAAGGACTGGGCGGCGGCCGCGGCCTGCTCGACCAGTGCGGCGTTCTGCTGCGTGACTTCGTCCATCTGCGTGATGGCCAGGTTGATCTGCTCGATGCCTTCGCTCTGTTCCTGGCTGGCCGAGGTGATCTCGGCCACGATATCGGTCACCCGGCGCACGCTGTTGACCACTTCGGTCATGGTGGTGCCGGCTTCCTCGACCAGCTTGCTGCCCAGGTCGACCTGCGCCACCGAGCCTTCGATGAGCCCCTTGATTTCCTTGGCGGCGGCTGCCGAGCGCTGTGCCAGCGAGCGCACTTCAGAGGCCACCACGGCGAAGCCACGTCCCTGTTCACCGGCTCGCGCTGCCTCCACCGCAGCATTCAATGCCAGGATATTGGTCTGGAAGGCGATGCCATCGATGACGCTGATGATATCGGCGATCTTGCGCGACGATTCATTGATCGACCCCATCGTATCGACCACCTTGCCGACCACGTCACCGCCGGCCGAGGCTACTTCCGAGGCCGACACGGCCAACTGGTTGGCCTGCTTGGCGTTGTCGGCGTTCTGCTTGACCGTCGAGGTCAGTTCTTCCATGGCCGAAGCGGTCTCTTCGAGCGAACTGGCCTGTTGTTCCGTGCGCGAGGACAGGTCGAGGTTGCCGGCGGCGATTTCGGTCGAGGCGGTGGTAATGGTGCTGGTGCCCTGGCGCACTTCGGCGACGATGGTCAACAGGCTGCCGTTCATGGTCTTGAGTGCATCGAGCAACTGGCCGGCCTCATCCTTGCTGGTGGACTGGATGTGGGCGGTCAGGTCGCCGCCTGCGACACGCTGGGCGACCGCGACCGCTTCTTCGATAGGGCGGGCGATCAGGCGCGATACCCACATGGCCAGCAGCATCGCCAGCGCGATACAGCTGGTCACCAGCACGATGATCCACAGCCGCGATTGGGCGTAGACGGTGTCGGCCAGTTTGTTGGAGCCATCGGCGCCGGTGTCGTTGACGTTGATCAGTTTTTCCAGGTTCTGCAACAGGGTGCGATAGGCACGCGTGGCTTCGCCCCGTTGCACGGCGCGTGCTTCTTCGTTCTTTTCCTGCCTGGACAGGGCGATGATCTTGTCGTGCTCGGTGAGGAAGATCGCGACCAGCTTCTGCACTTCGGGATAGAGCGCCTTTTCCTCGGGTTCGGAGATCTGGCCTTCATACAGCGCCAGTTGCTTCCTGAGGGTGTCGATCTGCTTCAGGCTGCCTTGTTCGATCTCGGCAAATTCCTTGGCGTCGTTGGCCAGGATGTGCTGCATCTCGAAGCTGCGCACCCGGGCCAGCGTCAACTGGATCACCGACAAGGTGCGGATGCTGGGCAACCAGTTGGTAGCAATTTCGGTGGAAGCGGAATTGACCTTGTCCAGCTGGCGTACCGCGAACACCCCGAGGCCCGCCACCATCATGACCACCACCAGGAAGGCAGTGATCAGCTTCCTGGAAATCTTGAGATCGTAAAACCATTTCATGTGCTTCTCCCCGTAATGGACATCTGCTGGATGACCGAACTGCTGTGATTGATTATTGTGAAAGAAATAACAAAAATCAAGAAAGACAACGTGATGCCGGGCCGCGCACATTGGTATTGTGCTACGGCATCGGGCGTTGTTGAAATCTTAATTTCTTACGGGAAGCGGCGTAATCGGGATTTTCCCGGGGTGGGGCAAAAAAGACGATCGGGGATTATTTGCCGTTGGCAACATTGCGCCAATGGGTCACGGTGTCGACCACCAGGTGCATGAATTCCTTGGCATCCACCGGCTTGACCAGGAAGTCGTTGGCGCCTGCGGCAAGGGCGGCGGCCTGGTCGGCGGCATCGCCACTGTTGCAGAAGATCACCACCGGCAAGTCGCGGGTGTGCGGGTGCTGGCGCAGCTGGCGTAGCAATTCGAGCCCATCCATGCGGGGCAGTTTGGGTTCGAGCAGCACGAGATAGGGGAGGGTGTCCTCGGGCGCCGTCATCGCGCTGGGCGAAAACAGCGATTCGACAGCCTGTTCGGCGTCTTCGAACCAGCCGAAGGCGCAGTCGAGCTTGCTGCGCCAGAGGCTGAAACGCGCCAGTTCGACCGACTCTGGGCTTGGATCGACCATCAATATGCTGGAACGGGTCATTGCGAATGGGTGACAGTGTTGAGGCCGAGCTTGCACAAAGCGCCGAACAGTTTGACACAGGCAATTACATAATGCCATTGCCGCACGATCATTTGTTATGTCGGCAGGTACACCAACGCGCGTTCATCTTGTCATCGAGACAATGCATGCCTATTTTCCTTACAGCATCATTACAGCAACAGATCCAGCCCTCCTCCAGCCCGGGTTTTGCATTGCAACATCAAGCTGGGCGCGACTTATCAAATTCATGAATGGCAGATATACGCGAATAAAATTACGCAAAGAACCGCTGGCAAATTGCTTTGCGGCTATATTCCCAACGTGCGCGATAGTTACATCAACAGTTCAATGATGTCGACTAACAGGGACGCGTTGGCAAGTCATCGATATATTGTTGCGGTGCATGACCATTACGGGGGTTGGGATGGACGATTTACAGCGGCGGGGCAAGCTTGGCCTGGTCATCGGCGGCGGGGCGCCCAATTCGACATTGATCGCGGGTGCGCTGGCGGCATTTCTTGCCGAAGGCATCGAATTCGACGTCATCTCGGCCTCGGGTGCCGGGGTATTGATGGGGTTGCTCTAC
This sequence comes from Herbaspirillum sp. YR522, assembly GCF_000282575.1. Classification (GTDB taxonomy): domain Bacteria; phylum Pseudomonadota; class Gammaproteobacteria; order Burkholderiales; family Burkholderiaceae_D; genus Herbaspirillum. The sequence goes on from NZ_AKJA01000060.1 coordinate 11,776, forward strand.
ACCGCGCCGCGCGACGTGTCGCCACGCGAGGCGCTGATGCGCTGGGCCGAGGTGGGCGTGGCCGACAGTATCTACAAGCTGTTTCCGGTGAACTACAAGGTATTCAAGAAACCGGGATCGCAGGCCGAAAGCTATCGCGATTCGTTCATGCACCAGATGCAGGGCATGCCGGCCATGAGCGGCAACCCCTTCGCGCAGATGTTCACCCAGCAGTTCGCCGACGCCCAGTCCAAGTGGAACGACTGGATGCACCTGATGATGTCGGCGCTGTCGCCCTCCGACCTCAATTCCGGCAGCCTGGGCCTGTGCGCCCCCCTGCCGTTCCTGGAACAGTCGATCGACTTCGATGCGGTGCCACGCATGGCGCCCGAGTTCTATATCAACGCCTATAACGTCGACCGGCACGAGATGCGGGTGTGGGGCAAGCACGAGATCGGCGCGGCCCATGTACGGGCTTCGCTGTCGTTTCCGTTCCTGTATGCGCCCACCGAGATCGACGGCGAAAACTACATCGAGGGCGCCGCCCTGGATACGCTCAACTTCGAGCCCTTCATCGCCGGCAGCCACGGCCAGCCCGCGCGTCATCCCGAGGTCGACACGCTGGTGGTGCTCGACATCCTGGGCGACGACCGCCTCATTCGCAAGCCCCGCAATCTCTACGATGCGTGGGTGCGTTCCATCATCACGCCGCTGGTCAAGATTTCCAAGTCCGAGCAGCGACTGTTCGAGCTCGAGCACAACACCGACCCGGTCACCGGCGCCCAGCGTCGACGCATGCTCAAGGTCGACCTGATGCGCGATGTGCCCGAGCAGCACTGGCCGGAGGTGCTGGACTGGTCGTCGTCGAACATGCAGCGCCTGTTTGACGTCGGCTATCGCGCCGGCCTGCAATTCTGTGCGCAGCACCGCGCGCTGCTGGCCAGCGCGCCGCTCGACGCTGCCCTGGCAGCCTGAAGCATCGGTGGCCAGCCGGCCGCCCAGACCTAGAGGCGACACGCCCACGTAACGCCATGCCAGGACGAAACACCGCCGGCACCGGAAGCATGATCCCGGGATTCAATCAATATCACTCATGGATTCGCACATTATGACGATCACCAACCGCCTGATCATTACCCTGGCGACCGCCTTGCTCGCCCTGCTGTTCGTCGGCGGCGACGGACTGCTGCAATTGCATCGCGCGCAGCAGCGCCTGGACACCATCCAGAATCGCATCATCCCCAGCATCGAGGGACTCAACGCTGCCAAGAGCGCGCTGGTCAATACCCGGCTGGCCGGTTATCGCCTGGCGGTATTCGGCAACCTGCCCGACAAGAGCGCCTTGCAGAAGACCCTCGACGTGACCAACAAGACCCTCGACGACGAGCTGGCCCGTTACGAGAAGGAACGTGTCTACGACGACACCGACCGCGCCATGATCGTGGCCGACAAGGCGAACGTTGAAGCCTATCGCAAGGCGCTGATCCCATTCTTCGCCGCCGCCTACGAAAACAACATGGACGGCGTGCGCGCCACGCTGGAAGCCGGCACCCCGCTGGCCGTCACGGCTGGCGCCGCGGCCAAGGGTTTCGACGAGCACATCGCCTATAACGGCAAGCTGATCGCCGCCGTACGCGCCGAGAGCGACGAAGCCTATGCCTTCGCCTTTCGCGCGATGGTCGCGGTGATCGTGGTGGCGGTGCTGGTGACGGCATTGCTGGGCATCCAGCTGCTGCGCCACCTGAGCCGCAGCCTGGGCAAGATCCAGGAGAACTTCGAGCATGTGAGCCAGACCCTCGACCTGTCGCGCCCGGTCCCGGTCGAGCGCATGGACGAGATCGGTCGTACCGCCACGGCCTTCAACAAGTTGCTGGCGCGTATCGTCGACGTCATCGCCACCACCCGCGTGTCGACCGACTCGGTGAGCGTGGCCGCGCGCCAGATCGCTGCCGGCAATGCCGACCTGTCGGCCCGTACCGAACAGCAGGCAGCGGCCCTGGAAGAAAGCGCATCGAGCCTGGAGCAATTGACGTCGGTGGTGCAGCAGAACACCGAGAACGCCCGCGCTGCCAACAAGCTGGCACTGTCGGCCTCCAACATCGCATCGCAGGGTGGCGATGTGGTGCGCCAGGTGGTCGACACCATGAACTCGATCAACGATTCCTCGCGCAAGATCGTCGATATCATCGCAGTCATCGACGGTATCGCGTTCCAGACCAATATCCTGGCGCTCAACGCCGCCGTGGAAGCCGCGCGTGCCGGCGAGCAGGGGCGTGGGTTCGCCGTGGTGGCCTCCGAGGTGCGCTCGCTGGCCCAGCGCTCGGCCGCCGCCGCCAAGGAAATCAAGTCGCTCATCGATGATTCGGTCGACAAGGTCGGCACCGGCAGCAAGCTGGTCGAGCAGGCCGGCGCCACCATGAGCGAAATCGTCGATAGCGTCCAGCGCGTGACCCAGATCGTGGGCGACATCGCCAGCGCCAGCGAAGAGCAGAGCTCCGGCATCACCCAGGTCAACCTGGCGGTGTCGCAGATGGATCAGAGCACCCAGCAGAACGCTGCACTGGTCGAGGAAGCCGCTGCCGCCGCCCAGGCCCTGCAGCAACAGGCCGAGACACTGGAGCAGGTGGTCAGCGTGTTCAAGCTCGACGCCGCGCGCCTGGCCTCGCCCCAAGCCCAACCCCAGCAAATGCCGAGCCGCGCCGCGATCGACATCACACCGGCCAATGCGCGCCTCAAGGCCAGCCATCCGCAGGTCAAGAAGTTGAGCGTGGAGATGGAAGAGTTCTGACCTGCATCGTCCGTGATGCACCTGCAGTAACGGCGTGAAATTTAGGAACGCCCGGTGCCCGGGCCCTGCGTCGACATGCCAAATGTCGAGCCGGAGGCCAGGGCGCCGGGCGTTTTTTCTTGTGTGGCGTGCCTTTGCGGGCCGCGTGCCCATCCTGGCCGGCCGGCATGCCGATCGGCATCAAAAATGGTGTTACAATTAATGCTAATCATTATCATTTGATCGACCAGGAGAACACAAAGATGATTGGTATCAAGAAACTCGCCGCCGCCGCAGTCATGCTGGCCTGCACCGCAGGGGTGGCCAGCGCCGCCGAATATCCGATCGGCAAGCCGCAGATCCAGAATGGTTTTGAAGTCAATGCCGTCTATCTGCAGCCGGTCAAGATGGAACCGGACGGCATGATGCGCAAGGCGGAAGAGTCCGATATCCACCTCGAGGCCGATATCCGGGCCGTGGCCAAGAACCCCAACGGCTTTGCCGAAGGCGACTGGATGCCTTACCTGGTGATCAAGTACGAACTGACCAAGGCAGGTTCGAACAAATCGATCAAGGGCGACATGATGCCGATGGTTGCCAACGATGGCCCGCACTACGGCGACAACGTCAAGCTCGACGGTCCCGGCAAGTACAAGCTGAAGCTGACCATCTCGTCGCCGGCGGCCAATGAGCACGCCCACTTCGGTCGCCACGTCGACAAGGAAACCGGCGTCGGTCCATGGTTCAAGACCTTCGAACTGAATTACGACTTCCCGTTCGCCGGCGTGGGCAAGAAGGGCGGTTACTGATTCGAGGCTGGCGCCGGCCGGATTGGCGCTAGGCAAGTTCAGCAGTTCGACATTCGGCTGCCTGAAGCTGTGATGACAGGATGCGACCTGGCCTCATCGATCTTCAGTGCAGCCGCTTCCATTTGAAAGTACCGGAGCGTTCATGTCCTTATCCAAAGTCCGCAAAGTCCGCCTGATATTGAGCGCAGCGTTGCTGGCCGCTTCCAGCATGGCGTTGGCTGCCGACCTGCCGACCTTCAAGCTCGAGATGCAGGATGGCAAGTTGATTCCGCCGCGTATCGAAGTGCCGACCGGCCAGCGCATCAAGATCGAGATCCACAACATCGGCAAGTCGGCCGCCGAGTTCGAAAGCATCGAGCTGCGCAAGGAAAAAGTACTGGCGCCGGGCGCGCAGTCGTTCGTCGTGATCGCGCCGCTGCGTGCGGGCGAATACAAGTTCTTCGATGACTTCCACCTGAACATGCCGCAAGGCGTGATCGTGGCCAAGTAGGTCGTCGCAGCAGCACGACTGCCGCCGGTCCGCGCCTGCGGCAGTGGCACAAGAAGGGCCGCCAAGGCCCGCAAGCGGGACGCGAGCAGAGACAGCGTCATCCGGGTCCGCGGTGCGGCCGGAATGGTTCGAATGGTAGTTGGCTTAAAAGGGAAGCTTATCAATGGGACAGGTCATGTTCATCGTCTGGCGCGAAAGCGTCGAGGCGCTTCTGGTGGTCGGTATCTTGTATGCCTGGCTGAAAAACGGTGATATCGCGGCACGTCGCGGCCTGCCTTACCTGTGGGGCGGCGTGGTGGCCGGGGTGGTGCTGGCGGCGGCCCTGGGTGGCGCGCTGCTGGGCTTTTCCGAGCTGCTGTCGGGCGATGCCCAGACCTATTTCCAGATTGCCATCGTGCTGATCGCGGCCGTGCTGATCGTGCAGATGGTGTTCTGGATGCGCAAGCATGGCCGCACCCTCAAGAAGGACATGGAAAGCTCGATGCAGGGCAACGTCCAGAGCGGCAACTGGTGGGGCGTGTTCGTGCTGGTGGCACTGGCGATCGCGCGTGAGGGCAGCGAAACCGCGGTATTCCTCTATGGCATCGGCCTGGGTCAGCAGCAAGCCAGTACCGCATCGCTGGTGCTGGCCGGCGTGATCGGTTTCGGCCTGGCCTTCCTGACCTTCTACATCCTGCAGCTGGGCGGCAAGGTGTTTTCGTGGCGCCGCTTCTTCCAGGTCACCGAGGTGATCCTGCTGCTGCTGGCCGCGGGCCTGTTGGTGACCGGCGTGGAAAAGCTGTTCGACGTGCTGCTCGAGAGTTCCGATGCGCTGGCCTCGGCCGACTGGACCATGACCCTGACGGCGCCGGTCTGGGACACCGCCTGGCTGCTCGACGATTCGAGCACGGCCGGCAGCCTGGTCTCGACGCTGACCGGTTATCGCGCGCGTCCGGCGTTGTTGTCGGTGCTCGTCTATGCGGCTTACTGGGTTGTGATATGCTCGGCCCTTTACCGCAAACCCAAGCCTCAAGCCAAGAGGCAACCTGCAGTTTGAGCCGCCCATGAATACCTGTACGCAATCGCCGACCCTGCTCTCGCGTACGGGCGACTGGATGCGCCGCAACGGCGCATTGATCCGCGGCATCCAATGGATCGTGGTGGCGGTGTATGCGCTACTGATCCTGGTGCCGGTGTTCATGCCGCTGCCCGACGAGACCGCCCACCTCTGGTCCAACCTGACCCTGATCGCCCAGTTTGCGTTCTGGGGTATCTGGTGGCCGTTCGTGCTGGTGAGCATGGTGCTGATGGGGCGCGTCTGGTGCGGCGTGCTGTGCCCCGAGGGAGCGTTGACCGAATTTGCCAGCAAGCACGGCCGCGGTCGCGCCATTCCCAAGTGGATACGCTGGGGCGGCTGGCCGTTCGTCGCCTTTGCCCTGACCACCGTGTACGGCCAGATGGTCAGCGTCTACCAATATCCCAAGGCAGTGCTGCTGGTGCTGGGCGGCTCCACCGTCGGCGCCATGATCGTCGGCTACCTGTACGGACGCGACAAGCGGGTCTGGTGCAAGTATTTGTGCCCGGTCAATGGCGTGTTCGGCCTGCTGGCCAAGCTGGCGCCGATGCACTACAAGGTCGACGAAGACGCCTGGCGCGCCTCGTATCATCCCGAGCACAAGATCATCCCCATCAATTGCGCGCCGCTGGTGCCGTTGCGCAACATGAAGGGCGCCTCCGATTGCCACATGTGCGGTCGCTGCGCCGGGCACCGCGACGCCATCGCCCTGACTTTCCGGGCGCCTACGGTGGAGGTGGTGACCTTCGGCAAGACCAACAACAACCTGTGGGAAAGCGCACTGGTGCTGTACGGCCTGCTGGGTATCGCCATCGGCGCCTTCCACTGGTCGGCCAGCCCCTGGTTCGTGACCATCAAGCAGGAGATCGCCGGCTGGCTGATCGAGCGCGACATCATGTGGCCCTTCGGTACCCAGGCGCCATGGTGGCTGCTGACCAACTACCCGCAGCAAAGCGACGTCTTCACCTGGCTCGACGGCGCCATGGTGGTGGGCTATATCTCGGCCACGGCCCTGGTGCTGGGCACCGGCGTGACGCTGATGTTCGTGCTGGCCAACCGGCTGCTGGGCAAATGGGAGCTGGGCCGCTTCAACCACCTGGTGCAGACCCTTATCCCGCTGGCGGGCTGCGGCGTGTTCGTGGGCTTGTCGGCGACCACCATCAGCCTGCTGCGCGCCGAGCACTGGCCGGTCGACTGGGCCAACGACGTGCGCGCCGCATTGCTGTCGGCGATGACCCTGTGGAGCCTGCTGCTGGCGTGGAAGGTGATCGGTCGCTACGCCACCGGCTGGCCGCAGCGCTTGCTGGCGCTGGTGCCGGTGCTGGCCGCGCTGGCGCTGGTCGATTATGCGTGGCTGCTGATGTTCTGGCTGTGGTAGTCGCGCCGGTCCGGCCGGATCATCCACGGCAAGTCCCGTACCGGGCCTTGCCGTTTTTGTTTGCATGGCAATGAGCTGCGCCGGGTCAAGGTAGTCGTCGCTGCCACGCGCTATACTTGCGTCCCTATTTTTCTATGCCAGGATTGTCGATGAGTGCCTTGCCCGCATGCCCCCAATGCAGTTCCGAGTACACCTATGAAGATGGGCAGATGCTGGTCTGCCCCGAATGCGCCCACGAATGGAGCGCCCAGGCCGCGGTCCCCGCCGGCGAGGTGGCCCGGGTCTACCGCGACAGCGCCGGCAATGTGCTGCAGGATGGCGACGCGGTGACCGTCATCAAGGACCTCAAGCTCAAGGGCGGCGGTGGCGTGGTCAAGATGGGCACCAAGGTCAAGAACATCCGGCTGGTCGACAGCGACCACGATATCGATTGCAAGATCGATGGCTTCGGCAGCATGAGCCTCAAGACCGAATTCGTGCGCAAGTCATAAGCGCAGTACGACCAAGCAAAGGACCGACCCCATCATGGCACGCCCCCGTTTTCTTCCCGACAACATGACCCTGCTGCTGGTGGCGGTGGTGATCACGGCCTCGATCCTGCCTTGTACCGGCACGGTCGCCGTCGGTTTCGACTGGCTCACCACCTTCATGATCGGCCTGCTGTTCTTCATGCACGGTGCCAAGCTGCCGCGTGAAGCGGTGGTAGCGGGGCTGACGCACTGGCGGCTGCACCTGACGGTGCTGTTGTGTACCTTTGCGCTGTTTCCGCTGGTGGGCCTGCTGGCCGGCCCGCTGCTTACCCGGCTACTGGCGCCGGAGCTCTATATCGGCTTGCTGTACCTGTGCGTGCTGCCGTCCACGGTGCAGTCGTCGATCGCCTTCACCTCGGTGGCGCGCGGCAATGTGCCGGCCGCCATCTGCGCCGCCTCCGCCTCGAACCTGCTGGGCATCTTCCTGACCCCCTTGCTGGTGGGCTTGCTGGTCACGGCCCACGGCGGGCAGCAGGTCTCGCTCGATTCCATTCTCAAGATCGTGTACCAGTTGCTGTTGCCGTTCGTGGCCGGCCAGGTACTGCGTGGCTGGATCGGCGACTGGATCGCCCGCAACAAGTCCTGGCTCAAGTTCGTCGACCAGAGTTCGATCCTGCTGGTGGTCTATGTGGCCTTCAGCGAAGCGGTGGTGCAAGGGCTGTGGCACCAGGTGCCGCCGACCATGCTGGTCACGGTGCTGGTGGTCAATGCGGTGCTGCTGGCGCTGATCATGCTGGTCACCACGCTGGGCAGTCGCCGTCTCGGCTTCGACAAGGAAGACGAGATCACCATCGTCTTTTGCGGATCGAAGAAAAGCCTGGCCAGTGGGGTGCCGATGGCCAAGGTCCTTTTTTCCAGCGGTAGTATCGGCATGGTGCTGCTGCCGGTGATGCTGTTTCACCAGTTGCAGCTGATGGTGTGCGCGGTGCTGGCGGCACGCTACGGCGCACGCCAGGACGAAGTGGCGAGGGCCGCCGCCACGGAAAGTGGCGGCGACTGAATAGCGCGCCCCGGGTGCGCCGCAGGCGACGTTACGGCGCCGGGTTCGGCTGGCGCTTGTGAATGGCCTCGATGCCGGCAATCACCGCCTCGCTCAATTGCAGCTGGGTGCTGTCGATATTGGAGCGCAGCTGGTCCAGCGTGGTCGCGCCGATGATGTTGGAGCTCACGAACGGGCGGCTGTTGACGAAGGCCAGCGCCATCTGTGCCGGGTCCAGCCCGTGCTCGGTGGCCAGCGCCACATAGTCGGCGGTAGCGCTGAAGGCCTCCGGGCTGTTGTAGCGCTGGAAGCGTTCGAACAGCGTCAGGCGACCGGCGGCCGGGCGCGCGCCGTTGAGGTACTTGCCACTCAGCATGCCGAAGGCCAGCGGTGAATAGGCCAGCAGGCCGACCTGTTCGCGGTGCGCGAATTCGGCCAGGTTGATCTCGAAACTGCGATTGAGCAGGTTGTACGGGTTCTGGATGCTGACCACCCGTTCCAGGCCATGGCGTTCGGCCGCGCGCAGGAACTGCCCCACGCCCCACGCGGTTTCATTGGACAGGCCGATGTGACCGATCTTGCCGGCCCGCACGAACTCCGACAGCACCGTCAGGGTTTCGTCGATGGCCACCGTCTCTTCGTCGGCCACATGCTGGTAGCCCAGCTGGCCGAAGCTGTTGACGCTGCGGTCCGGCCAGTGCAGCTGGTACAGGTCGACGTGATCCAGTTGCAGTCGTTCCAGGCTGCCATGCAGGGCATCGGTCAGGCCGCGCCGGTCGAGGTTGTTGACGCCGCCGCGGATGTGACGCGGATTGTGCGGCTTGCGCGCCGGACCGGTGCACTTGGTGGCAATGAGCAGGCGCCCGCGCCAGCCCGATTTCTTCAGCCAGGTGCCCAGGTAGCGCTCCGACAGGCCTTGGGTCTCGGGCATCGGCGGCACCGGGTACATCTCGGCTACGTCGATCAGGTTGATGCCGCGTTCGACCGCCAGGTCGAGCTGCGAATGGGCTTCGGCTTCGGTATTCTGCTGGCCCCAGGTCATGGTGCCCAGGGTGATCAGGCTGACCTTGCGGTCGGTGCGGCCCAGTTGGCGATACTGCATACGGGTTCTCCTTGTTCATTGTGCGCGGCGTGATGCAGGGATGCGGCAGGCCGGTTGGCGCAGGATCGGGTAGTATAGCCGGGCCGTTACGGCAGTGCAGGGCGGTCGACCTCGGCGCCATGACCGATGCCCGCCCATGAAACGCATACTATTTATAACGATTTCGCCCAACCATGACCACGGCCGGCGTCGCGCCGCCATCCCGACCATCATCCATGTCATCTTCCGCTTCCGCCGACACCGGCTCGCTATTGCGTCATCACGCTCCCTTCAAGCTCTTCTGGGGGGCCAGCGTGGCCTCCACCATCGCGCTGCAGATGCAGATCGTCGCCGTCGGCTGGCAGGTCTACCAGCTCACCCATAGCGCCTTCGACCTGGGCCTGGTCGGGCTGGTGCAGTTCATTCCGTCACTGTTCCTGGTATTCGTGGTGGGACACGTGGCCGACCGCTACGACCGGCGCAACGTGGCGCGCGTGAGCGCCCTGGTCGAGGCACTGGCGGCGGCTTGCCTGGCACTGGGCAGCATCGAGGGCTGGCTCAATCGCGAGATCATCTTTGCGGTGGTCTTCGTCATCGGCGCCGGCCGGGCCTTTTCCAAGCCGACCATGAGCGCCTTGCTGCCCAGCCTGATGCCGCCTGCGCTGCTGCCCCGCGCAGTGGCCGGCTCGGCCTCGGCCACCCAGTTCGCCATCATCATCGGGCCCGCCGTGGGCGGTTTCCTGTACGTGGCCGGGCCGGCGGTGGTGTATGCCAGCAGTTGCGTGCTGTTTGCCCTGTGCAGCCTGATGCTCACGCTCATCAAGCGCCCCCCGGCGGTGCCGCGCGACGCCGGCCGCAGCCCCGGCGCCAGCCTGTCGTCGGTGTTCGCCGGCCTGGCCTTCATCCGCAGCAAGCCCGCCATCATGGGCGCCATCTCGCTGGACATGTTTGCCGTGCTGCTGGGCGGCGCGACCGCGCTGCTGCCGGTCTATGCGCAGGATATCCTGCATACCGATTCTTCCGGGCTGGGCCTGTTGCGTTCGGCGCCGGCGGTAGGCGCGCTGGCGGTGGCGCTACTGCTGGCCCGGCGCCCGTTGCGCGGGCGGGTGGGGCGCACCATGTTCATCGCCGTCGGTGTGTTCGGCCTGGCCACCATCGTGTTCGGCCTGTCACGCTCGTTTGCGTTGTCGCTGGTGGCGCTGGCGGTGCTGGGCGCGTCCGACATGATCAGCGTGGTGGTGCGCTCTTCGTTCGTGCAGCTGGAAACGCCCGACGAGATGCGCGGCCGGGTGTCGGCCGTCAACTCGGTCTTCATCGGCACGTCCAACCAGCTGGGCGAGTTCGAATCGGGCCTGACGGCGGCCTGGTTTGGCGCGGTGCCGGCGGTGATGATCGGCGGTATCGGCACGCTGCTGATCGTGTTGCTGTGGATTCGCCTGTTTCCGGCGCTCTACCGGGTCGATCGGCTGGTCGGCAAGTAAGGTCCCGCCGCCGGCGTTCAGGCGCGCGGCGCGCGCTGCAGCAGTGGTTTGTCATGGTGCATCGTCAGCGAGCCCATCTGCTGCTGCTGGTGCTGCAGCAGTTGCAGGAATTTATCCAGCGGCACCGGTTTGCTGAAGTAGTAACCCTGGTATTCGTCCGATCCGAATTCGCGCAGCGCATGCAGCTGCTTGGCCGTTTCCACCCCCTCGGTGACCACCTTCAGGTTCAGCGCATGGCCCATGGCGATGATGGCCTGGACGATGGCGCTGCCGTTGGGATCGTCGGGAATATCGTTGATGAACGACTTGTCGATCTTGAGCGTGTTGACCGGGAAGCGCTTGAGGTAGGCCAGCGACGAGTAACCGGTACCGAAGTCGTCGATCGAGATCGTGAAGCCTTCGGCGCGGATGCCGTCCATGATGGCGATGGCCTGGTCGCGGTTGTGCATCACCATGCTCTCGGTGATCTCGAACTCCAGGCAGGACGCGGGCGTGCCGTGCGCGGCCACCACTCGCTTGATGTCGTCGAGCAGGTTGGCGTCGCCGAACTGGCTGCCGGTGAGGTTGATCGAGATGCGCCCGAATTGCATGCCGCGAGCCAGCAACTGGGCGCTGTCACGGCAAGTGGTATCGAGCACGGCCAGCCCGATCTGGTCGATCAGGCGGGTCTCTTCGGCCAGCGTGATGAATTCGCCGGGCGGCAGCATACCGCGCGCCGGATGCTGCCAGCGTACCAGCGCCTCGGCGCCCACGATCAGGCCGGTGGCCAGGTTGACCTTGGGCTGGTAGTACACCACGAACTCGCCACGCTCGATGGCGCGCCGCAGTTCGGCTTCCAGGGCGATGCGCTCGACCGTATTGGTGTTGACCTCGTCCGAGAAGAACCGGTAGTCGTCCTTGCCATGATGCTTGGCGCGGTACATGGCGATATCGGCGTTCTTGATCAGCGCCTGCGCATTGTTGCCATCGCCGGGGTAGGTGGCGATACCGATACTGGCCGACAGTTGCGCCTCCTGGCCGTCGATGATGAAGGGCTTGCGCGCTTCTTCCAGCAACTTCTGGGCGATCTCGCCCAGTTGCAGCGGATCGTCGAAATCGTCGACCAGCACGATGAACTCGTCGCCGCCCACGCGCGCCAGGATATCGAGCTCGCGCAGGCAACCGCGGAACCGCAGGGCGATCTCCTTGAGCACCGCCTCGCCCGTCTCGTGGCCGAAGGTGTCGTTGATGTTCTTGAAGCGGTCCAGGTCCATCAGCAGCACCGCCACCATGCCGTCGCGGTGCTCGGCATGGGTGATGGCGTTGCTGACATGCTGGGTGCACAGGAATCGATTGGGCAGGCCGGTCAGTTCATCGTAGTGCGCCAGGTGGCGGATCCGTTCGTCGGCGCGCCGGCTTTCGATGGCCACGCTGGCCAGGTCGGCGGCGATGTTGGCCAGTTGCAGGTATTCGGAACTGGGCGCCTGGTTTTCCTTGAGCAAGGCCGAGAACACGCCCAGCAATTGCCCTTCCTTGCCGATGATCGGCCAGGCGGCGCACGAGGGGTACATCTCGGCGTCGATCAACGGGCGCAGGTTCTCGATCATCGGGTCGCGTGCGATATCGGTGACGATACAGGGCGCACGGCGCAGCGCCGCCTCGGCGCCGACCCCATTGCCGTGGCGGATGGCCATGCCCTGCAACAGCCGCATCAGGCTCTCGGGGTGGCGATGGCTCAGCACCGAGGTGAAGTGGGTGGCCTGCTCGTTGACCAGCAGCACGCAGCAGGCGGCATAGGGAATCTGCGAATCGGCGAAGCTGACGATCTCGGACAGGATCGCGTCCAGGTCCTGGTCGGCCATCACCATGTGCAACACCCGGTTCTGCTGGCTCTGGAGCAATTCGGCGCGCTTGCGTGCACTGATGTCGCGCAGGATGGCGAAGATCGCATAGCCGCGATCGAGCTCGGCGCGGTTGAGCGTGACATCGGTATAGATGATCTTGTTGCGCCTTACCGTGACCCACTCGAACTGCTGCGGCTGGCCCGACAGGGCGCGGCCCACCAGGTCGTCGATATCGGGCTGTTCGATATGGATCGATTTCTGGCGCGAGAACAGCCCGACCTTGCGGCCGACGATGCGGTCCTTGTCGGGCACCCCGAAGAAACGCACGGCGGCCACGTTGCAATCGAGATAGCGCAGATCCGACGAGATCAGCACGATCGGATCGGCACCTTCCTCGTAGAGCTTGCGGTAGCGGTATTCGCTGACCGTGAGCGCGTTGTCGATGCGCCGCTGGTAGCGGTAATACACCAGGAACGAGATGAGCGCGATCAGGATGAAGCCGAGTATGCCCGAGGCCAGCAGGATACGGTTCTCGGTGCGGCTGCGCCAGGGCGCCAGCACGTCGTCCATGCGGCGCGCATAGACCACCAGCACCGGCCAGTCCTGTAGCCGCTTGTAGGTAAACAGCAACTGCTCGCCGGTAAGGTGGGAAACGTCCTCGAACCCGCCTTCTTCCGGGCCGCTGCGAATACGCGTCATGCTCCTGGCATCGCGCAGGTTGGTGTTGAGCCAGCGCGGCTCGAAGGGCGAGCGGATCAGCATCAGGCCATCGTCGCCACGCAGCGAGACGATCGCCTCGAAGTTGGTGATGCGCTTGTAGAAGTCGAAGAAGTAGGACGCACGCAGCTCGGCCACCAGCATGCCCAGGTGACCGGTACGGTTATCGTACAAATTCATGGCAATCGGCAGTACCAGTTCCTGGTTGTAGCGGCTACGGGTGAGGGGACCGACGAACAGGCGCGGCCGGGCCGGGTCGGTATCGATGAAGCGCAGCTTGAGATCGTCCGGATTGAGTTCCTGGTCAAGCGGGCGCAACGAACTGGCGCGGTTGGCGCCATTGGCGTCGACCAGGCGCAGCGCCAGCACAGACTGCATGCGCTGCTTCTGCTGGCTGAGCAATTGGTAGAGGGCCTGGTTGTCCTGGAGCAGGCCTTCGCCATTGGCGAGCCGCTCGGCAGTCGTGGTGAGCATCGCGTCGACGTTGCGAAAGGCGCTGTCGGCGTGCTCCTGCACGCTGCGTACCGCCACCAGCGAACCATTCTTCTCGGCATCGATGGTCAATTGCCGGTCCTGGCGGATCTCCCACCAGGTCTGCACCACGATGCAGGATCCGACGAACGCCACGAAAAGCAGGAGCGTTCGCAAGGTGTTACCCGTCCGCCCGGCCGTTTTTTTCTGATTTCCCATTAGACGAATATCGAAACCAACTGTCGTATACGTGTCGCTATATGCGAATTATGCAGCGTTCTGCTGCAACCCCTTTTGATGTCCGGCCATTGCCGGACCTACGTTTTTTCGACAGACCACATCGGTCCATTACCTGCCTGGCGATCAAGCCCCTGCATGCGATGCCAGGCACTGCCGGCGTACGTGCAAATTACGTGGTCCCTGTCAATCGGATTAACTGCATTGGCAGTATGCCACTATCCGTTCCATCAGATTATTTTTGTTAGTGTCGAGGTGGTGGTTAGCGCACGGTCTGTCGGTTTTCTGTTCACACCTGTCTTGTTTTGATGCGGCGCGTTTTGACATTGTCTGGTCGAACATTACCGCATGCGCCGACCTTTGTCACCAGCGCCGCGGCATGCCGCAACACCTGGCCGGCGAATTGTCAGTTTGCCATCGGGCACGCCGCCAGCGCTCGGCAATGCCCGGTTTGCAATGCGATAATGCACACATTACCGTTCAGCGACTTCAACCTCGGATCCAATCTCTAATGAATACAAGCACCTCAGCAACAGGGCCAGCCAACACTGGTATCGGCGCCATGATCGAAACCCTGAGCGAACATGCCTGCTTCGGCGGCGTGCAGGGCTTCTACCGGCACGAGTCGGCCGAGATCGGCCTGCCGATGCGGTTTTCGGTGTACACGCCACCGCAGGCCAAGGCCGGCGCCAGGCTGCCGGTGCTGTTCTACCTGGCGGGCCTGACCTGTACCGAGGAAACCTTCATGATCAAGGGCGGGGCGCAGCGTTTCGCCGCCGAGCTGGGCCTGATCCTGGTAGCGCCCGACACCAGTCCGCGCGGCGCCGGCATCGAAGGCGAAAGCGACAGCTGGGACTTCGGCGTGGGTGCCGGTTTCTACGTCGACGCCACCGAGGCACCGTGGGAAAAGAACTACCGCATGTATTCGTACGTGGTGCACGGCCTGCGCCAGACGATCCTGCGCGAATTTCCTGCCGATCCGCAGCGTATCGGTATTTTCGGTCACTCGATGGGTGGCCATGGCGCCTTGACGCTGGCGCTGAAGAATCGCGACCTGTATCGCTCGGTCTCGGCGTTCGCGCCCATCGCCGCGCCCTCGAAATGCCCTTGGGGACACAAGGCGCTGGGCAACTACCTGGGGGCCGACCAGCAGGCCTGGCGCCAATACGATGCCAGCGAACTGATGCGCACGCTGAGCTCGCCGTTCCCGCAGGGCATCCTGGTGGACCAGGGGCTGGGTGACAAATTCCTGGCCGAGCAATTGATGCCGGAACACTTCGAAGCCGCCTGCCGGGCCGCCGGCCAGCCGCTCACCTTGCGTCGCCACGCCGGCTACGACCATGGGTACTACTTCATCGCCAGCTTCATGGAAGATCACCTGCGCTTTCATCACCGCATCCTCACGGCTTGACTGCGGCCCTCCCAAAAAAAAGCGCCGGTCCCTGCAGTGCAGGGCCGGCGCTTCTTTTCGCGTGCTGCCTCAGTGCGCCGCCGAGGCCTCGGCAGCGCCGGCGCCGCCCTTGGATGGCTTGATGATCCAGATCAGCGGGATGATGGCCAGGAAGATGATGGCCGACACGAAGAAGATATCGTTGATGCCCAGCATCGCTGCCTGGAACGTAACGGTGCGCTCGATCATGCCCGCCGCCTGTTCCGTATTGAGCCCCAGCAACGAGGTGATGTTGTCCAGGCTTTGCTGCAGCCAGGGGCTGTAGGGCGTGGCATGCTCGGTCAGCTGCGCATGGTGGGTGATGGTGCGGTTGTTCCAGGCGGTGGTCGAGATCGAGGTGCCGATGGCGCCGCAGAATACCCGTACGAACGAAGACAGCCCGGCGGCGGCCGGGATCCGCTCCGGCGGCAATCCCGACAGCAACAGCACCGTCAACGGCACGAAGAACATCGCCGTCGGAATGCCCTGCAGCAGCGTGGGCATGATCACGGTCCACTGGTCGACTTCGAGGTTGTAGCGCGAGCGCAGCCAGAACACGCCGGCAAAGCAGACGAACGACACGGTGGCCACCTTGCGCGCGTCGACCAAGGGCAGGAAGCGGCCGATCAAGGGCATCAGGATTACCGCGAAGATGCCGATGGGCGCGGTCGACAGCCCCGAGTCGATGGAGCGGTAGCCGAGGTATTGCTGCAGCCATTGCGGCAGGATCACCAGGTTGCCGAAGAACACCCCGTAGCCGATCGAGATGGCAATCGTGCCGCCGGCGAAATTGCGCCGTCCGAACAGGCGCAGGTCCACCACCGGATGATCGTTGTTGAGTTCCCAGATGATGAAGTAGGCGAACGCGACGGCGGCAATCACCCCCAGCGTGATGATCACGGGCGAGGCGAACCAGTCCAGGTCCTTGCCCTTGTCGAGCATGATCTGGAATGCCGCGACCCAGGTCACCAGCAAGGCCAGCCCGATCTTGTCGATCGGCAGCTGGCGCTTGGGGGTCTCGCGGGAGCGATAGATGGCCAGCGTGATACCGGCTGCCACCAGCCCGACCGGGATGTTGATATAGAAGATCCAGGGCCAGGTATAGCTGTCGGTGATCCAGCCGCCCAGCGCCGGCCCGGCCACCGGCGCCACCACCGCCGTCATGCCCCATAGGGCCAGCGCAAAGGACGCCTTGGATTTCGGGTAGGCCCCCAATAACAGCGATTGCGACAGCGGCACCATCGGGCCGGCCACCAGACCTTGCAGTACCCGTGCGGCGAGCAGGATGGGCAGCGTCGGCGCCAGGCCGCACAACCACGATGCGATCACGAACAGCAGTACCGACGACACGAACAGGCGCACCGCGCCCACGCGCTGGGTCAACCATCCGGTGAGCGGGATCGAGATGGCATTGGCGGCGGCAAACGAGGTGATCACCCAGGTGCCCTCGTCGATCGACACCCCCAGGTTGCCCGAGATGGTGGGAATGGCCACGTTGGCGATCGATGAATCGAGCACGTTCATGAACACGGCCAGCGATACCGACAAGGTACCGAGCACCAGCGCGCCGCCCGTCAGGGGCGGCGGCGGGCTATAAGGAGTAGGGCTGTTGGCCATAGAATCTAATTGGACTGGGACGGATCAGGTATGCGGCACGACCAGCGCGGCCCGGCTCTTCCTGGGTGCGGCCAGGCCACTGGCGTTGTCGCCGATGATGCGCTCGACGATATCGTCGGCCTGGCGACCGAGGTCGTTGTAGACGCTGGTCTGGTAGTTGGTGGCAACGTTTTCCAGGGCCCGGCCGTCACCGTGGATGTCTACCGTGGCAGTGGTCGACAGGCCGACCCGCAACGGATGGGCGCGCACCTGTTCGGGGTCCAGTGCGATGCGTACCGGCACCCGCTGCACCACCTTGATCCAGTTGCCGGTGGCATTCTGCGCCGGCAGCAGCGAGAAGGCGCCACCGGTGCCGGCCGAGAAGCCGACCACGGTGCCCTTGTACTTGACGTCGCTGCCGTAGACATCGGCGATCACTTCCACCGGTTGGCCGATGCGGATGTGCCTGAGCTGGCCTTCCTTGAAGTTGGCGTCGATCCAGATCTGCTCCAGCGGCACGATCGCCATCAAGGGCGCGCCGGCGGCGATGCGCTGGCCGACCTGCACCGAGCGCTTGGAGACAAAGCCGGCGACCGGGGCGACCACGTTGACGCGCGCATAGGCCAGGTAGGCGTTGCGTACGGCAGCGGCCGCCTGCAGCACATTGGGGTGCTCGGTGACGCTGGTGTGGTCGGTCAGGGCGCGGTTGGCGGCAGCGGCCGCACGCGCCTGGTCCAGCGCGGCGCTGGCGCTCTTGTGGGCGTCACGGGCATGCGACACGTCTTCCTGCGACACCGCGCCCGAGGCCAGGCCGGCCTGGCGCCGTTGCAGGTCGTCGCGGGCCCGGTTCAGGTTCGATTCGGCCGCCGCCACATTGGCCGCCAGCGTATCGTTGTTGAGGAACAGCTGGCGCGTCTGGCGCACCGCCTGGGCCAGTGCGGCTTCGGCCTGCGACAGTGCCACGCGGCTATCGGCCGCGTCCAGCGTCACCAGTTGCTGCCCGGCCTGCACCACCTGGGTGTCGTCGGTCTTGACCGAGGTCACGGTGCCGCCGACCTGGGCCGAGATCTGCACCACGTTGCCGCCCACGTAGGCGTCATCGGTTTCTTCGAAGAAGCGCGAATGCAGGAACCAGTAGAGGAAGCAGGCCACTGCGATGATCAGCAGCACCAGCGTCAACAGCAGCAACTGCAACTTGCGGCGGCCGTTGGGTTTCTTGTTGGGCGCAGCGGGTGCGCCGGGGGCGGTGGTTTCACTCATGTTTTTTTTCCGTAACGTTTGGCGTAATAAGTCGATGGCGCAGCCGGCCGGGCAGGCACGGCGCGCGACAGGTCCCGGCAGGAACTCAAGGGGTGTGCGGCAGCGCCGATGGTGCGTTCAGGGCCAGCCCGGCCTGGGCCGCCTCGAAGCCACCGCCGAGCGCCTTGAACAGGGCGATCTGCTGGTCGCGGCGCGCCGCTTCCAGCGTCACCATGGCCTGGCGCTGGGCCAGCACCGCGCTCTCGGCACTGAGCAATGTCAGCTGCGACACCAGTCCCAGGCGATAGCGCTCGCGCGCCAGCTGGAAGGCCCGTTCGGCCGCCTCCAGCGCTTCACGCCGGATCGGCAACTGGCGCTCGCTGGAATGGATCTGCGCAATCTGGCGCGCGACATCGGCATAGGCGTCGTCGAGCGTGCGGTTATAGGTCGCCACCGCCAGCTCGTAGTTGGCGTACTCGCCCTTGAGCCCGGCACGCAGTGCGCCACCTTCGAAGATCGGTAGCGAGATCGCCGGGCCGAAGGCGATGCTCTTGCTGGCAGCGGTGAAGGGATTGTTGTTGAGCAGGGTGTCGAAGCCGATCATCGCCGACAGGTTGATGTCGGGATAGAAACGCGCCCGTGCCACCTCGATGCCGCTGCTGGCGGCCTCCACCTGCCAACGCGCAGCGACGATGTCGGGGCGGCGGCCCAGCAGGTTCAGTGGCAGCTCGGCCGGCAGCGGCGGCGTCACCAGGCGTGTGACTTGCGGCGGCGCCAGTTGCAGGCCGCGATCCGGGCCGCGACCGCTCAAGGCGCCCAGTTGCTGGCGCGTGAGCAGGATCTGGCCTTCGCTCTGCTCCAGTTGCGCGCGGGCGTCGGCGCTGCTGCTGCGCGACTGGTCGCGCTCGATCTGGGTGTCCAGGCCGTTGCGCACGCGCTCGCCGGTAATGTTCTGCAACGAGGCACGCTGGTCGGCGGTGCGTTGCAGGATGTCATGCAATGCATATTGCGTGGCCAGCTGGCTATAGGCCGAAACGATGGCCGCCGTCAGCACCAGGCGCGCTTCCTGCTCGCTGGCCTGGCTGGCCTTTTCATTGGAAATGGCTTGTGCCAGGGCCGTATGGTTCTTGTTCCACAGGTCGAGTTCGTAGCCGATGTTGAGCATCGCCTTCTTCTCGTTGTACCAGTTGCCGCCATAGGGCTCGGGGTAGATGGTGGTGGCCGAGAACTGGTTGCGGGTAAATGAGGCGTCGGCGGTGACACTGGGCAGCAGCGGCGCGCCACGCGATTCGGCGATGGCGCCGGCGGCGGCAATTCGTGCGCGGGCCTGTTGCAGGCCCGGGTTGGCGGTCAAGGCTTCGTCGATCAGGCGCACCAGCTGGTCGTCGCCGAACAGGCGTACCCAGTCGCTGCCGGGCCATTGGCCGGTACCGGCCTGGCTCGGGTCGGCCAGGCTGCGTTCGGTGGCGAAATCGGTCGGTCGGGCCATCTTGCGGTCGCTGCCGATGCCCTCGAAACTGGCACAGCCCGACAGGCCGACCATACCGATGAGGGCGGTGACGACGGCAATCGCCCGAAGCCGATGGGCGGGCGGTTTATTACAGTGCATGGAATTTTTCACGTTGAATTATTTTTGGCGATGCGAGTTTGTTGTTGCTTTCGCGTTTCAGTGTTGTCCGATGGTTGTTACTCTGGCCAGCCTCGTGCTTGCCTGTAGCGCTCGCAGGGGAGAAGCCCGACCACGGCCCCCCCTGCAAATCTTTACGCGACGACGCATAGAATTCTGACGAGTAAAAACTCATTTTTGTATTATACTCGGGGATACGAACAATAACTCATGTTGTTCAACGCGAACAATAACTCATGTTGCGAATTCGCATCGAAATCGGCGAATTCATTACGGTAAGCTGAACTGAACAATGAAACTGCAACCCCGCAAGGAACCCCGCCAGGCCCGTTCGCGCGCAATGGTCGACACCATTCTCGATGCCATGTCGCGGGTACTGGTCGAACGTGGCTATGCCAAGACCAACACCAACCTGGTGGCCGAGTCGGCTGGCATCAGCGTCGGTTCGCTGTACCAGTATTTTCCCAACAAGGATGCGTTGATCTTCGCGCTGCGCGAGCGTCATGTCTCGCGCATGCTGGCCCTGTTCGAGGATGTGGCGGCCCATATCGACGGCGCCGGCTCGCTGCGCGACGACTTCGAGGCCCTCATCGACGCGCTGGTGGCCGCCCATCTGCTGGAGCCCGAACTGAACCGCATCCTCGAAGAAGAATTCCCGGCCTATAACCTGCCGGTGTCGGGCGAGGTGCGACAGCGTTTCTTCGACGCCATCCGCGGTGTGCTGCAAAAGCACCGGGGCGTGGTCACCCCGCCCGACCTGGACGTGGCCACCTTCGTCATCCAGCGCATGTTGAAGGCGCTGATCAATGCGGTGGTGCTGACCGGCCCCGGCGGGTTGTCGGCCGGCAGCGTGCGGCCCGAGATCCTGCCGGCGGTGATGGGCTACCTGACTTCGCCCCGTGCCGCCTGAGCCGGCATCGATGGGGTAATACTGCCGTTTGGCAACTCAGAAAAGTCCTTATTTCTTTTCCGCAGCGCTGCCGTATAGTGAGTGAAATTGATTGCCGGGCGTACCGCATGGTGCGTGGGGCCGGCCCTGATTCCATTCACTTTCATTCAATGATGCGGCACACGACAAGCGCCCGATGGCGGGCAGGCATGCTGGTGGCAGGGGCGATCCTGGCCGGGCCGCTCCAGGCAGCGGTAACGGTACAGGTGCTGGACGCGGCCGGGCAGCCGTTGCCCAATGCGGTGGTGTATGCCGAACCTCTGGTGGGCAGCAACGCCAAGCCGGCCCGCCAGGCCGTGATCGAACAGAAGGACAAGACCTTCTTTCCCCTGGTGTCGGTGGTGCAGGCCGGCACGGCGATCGTGTTTCCCAACAACGATTCGGTGCGTCACCACGTCTATTCCTTTTCTCCCGCCAAGACCTTCGAACTGAAGCTGTATTCCGGCACGCCCGGTAGCCCCGTGGTGTTCGACAAGCCGGGTACCGTGGTGCTGGGTTGCAATATCCACGACCAGATGGTGGCCTTCGTGCAGGTGGTCAATACGCCGTATTTCGGGGTGACCGACCGCAGCGGTACGGTACGCCTGGATGGACTGGCCAACGGCGGCTACGCGCTCAAGGCCTGGTACTTCCGCATGCCGCAGGGCGAGCCGGCGGTCGAGCAGCCGTTGCAGGTGCAGGGAGAGGGGCGGGCATCGATCAAGCTGGGCGTCAAGGGCGTGCCGTTGTAGGCGACCCCCGACCAACCATCAATACAACAAGGGGGATGTCGGTGCGTCTGTATCGTCTGGAAAGCAAGATCGTGGCGCTCTTCATTGCCTTGATCGTGGTAGTGCAACTGGCCGGGTTCACCGCCATTCGCACCGCCATCGATAGCAATGCGCGCACCGCCATCGTGGACGAACTGGCCATCGGCGAACGTGTGTTTGCCCGCCTGCTGGACCAGAATGCGCAGAAGCTGACCCAGGGTGCGCGCCTGCTGGCGTCCGATTTCGGCTTTCGCCAGGCCATCGGCACCGACGATCGCGACACCATCACCTCGGTGCTCTCCAACCACGGCGCCCGCATCGGTGCCTCCATGGCAATGCTGATCGGCACCGACGGCCGCATCCGCGCCTCGACCATGGACTATCCCGATACCGACCTGCAGCGCAGCAGCCTGGAGTTGGTCGCCAAGCCCGAGTCCGAGAACGGCGCGGCCAATAACGTCATCGTCGGCGATAGCCTGTTCCAGATCGTGGCCGTGCCGGTCAAGGCGCCGGTGACCATCGCCTGGGTGGTGATGGGCTTTCCGGTCGACCAGCAACTGGTATCGGACATGCGCGCGCTGTCGTCGCTGCAGGTGTCGATCATGGTCAGCAACCGCGGCGCCACCGGCTGGGTGTCGGATGTGTCGACCCTGCTGCCGCAGGCCAACGCCATGTTGACCGCGCAGATGGGGCGGCCCGAGTTGCACCATGCCCGCATCTCGGACTTGCGCCTGGATGACAACGAATACCGCACCCGGCTCTTGCCGTTGGCGCGCTCTTCCAGCGGCCAGAGAGCGGTGGCGGTGCTGCAGCGCTCGGTGAGCGAGGCGGTCGCGCCTTATCATCGCTTGCAACTGATCCTGTTGAGCATCAGCGTGCTGGGCATGATCATCGCGGCCTTGGCCAGCGCCGTGATGGCGCGCCGCATTACCAGCCCGCTGCGCGACCTGGCGGCAGTGGCCAAGCGGCTCGGCGCGGGTGACTATAGCGAGGGTGTGCATATCCGGCGCCACGACGAGATCGGTCGCCTGGCCGATGCCTTCGAGACCATGCGTGCCGAGGTCGCTTCGCGAGAACTGAAGATACTGCGGCTGGCCTACCAGGACCAGTTGACCGACCTGCCCAACCGGGTGCAATTCGCCAGCCTGCTCAACGATGCCATCGCAGCCACGCCGCAGAGCGCGCGCGGCTCGTGCCACGTGCTGATGATGGACCTGGACCGCTTCCAGCAGGTCAACGATGTGCTCGGTCACAGCTTCGGCGATGACCTGCTGCGGCAGGTGGCACATCGCCTCGAGGCGCAATTGCAGCGGCCGATGGACCGCGTGGCGCGACTGGGCGGCGACGAGTTCGCCATCCTGCTGCCCGATACCGACCTCGACGAGGCATTGGAACAGGCAACCCAGATACTGCGGGCGCTGGACCATCCGCTGTCGCTGCAGGAGCAGACGGTCGACCTCGGCGCCGGTATCGGCATCGCCGGTTTCCCGTTGCATGGTCACACCAGCGAAGAATTGCTCTCGCGCGCCGAAGTGGCGATGTACACGGCCAAGCGCAATGGCGCCGGGGTGATGGTGTACGACCATTCGATCGACCAGACCAGCCAGGAAAGCCTGTCACTGCTGTCCGAACTGCGACGCGCCCTGGAACGCGACGAATTCATGCTGTACCTGCAGCCCAAGCTGAACCTGGCCACCGGCGAGGTGGTCGGGGCCGAGGCACTGGTGCGCTGGGTCCATCCCGAGAAAGGCTTCATCGGGCCGGACAATTTCATTCCGTTTGCCGAGACCACCGGGTTCATCCGCCAGCTCACCACCTGGATGATGGATAAGGTGGGCCGGGTGTGCGGCGAGCTGAAGATGCATGGCATCGACCTCAAGTTCTCGGTCAACCTGTCGACCCGCGACTTGATGGACCTGGAACTGCCGGCCACCTTCCTTGGCATCCTGGGGCGTTATGGCCTCACGCCCGCGGCGTTCTGTTTGGAGATCACCGAGAGCGCCATCATGGACGACCCGGCGCGCGCGCAGCACACGCTGGAACGCTTGTCGGCCATGGGTTTTGCGCTGGGTATCGACGATTTCGGCACCGGTTATTCGTCCTTGGCCTACCTCAAGCGGCTGCCGGTGGACGAACTCAAGATCGACAAGTCGTTCGTCATGAAGATGGAGCAGGATCAGGATGACGCCAAGATCGTGCGCTCCACGGTCGACCTGGGCCATAACCTGGGCTTGCGGGTGGTGGCCGAAGGCGTCGAGAGCGAAGCGGTGTGGTTCTTGCTGCGCCAGATGGGCTGCGACCAGGGGCAGGGTTATTTCATGGGCAAGCCGATGCCGGTCGAGCGCTTCATCGAATGGTTCAATACCTGGCGTGCGCCGATGGCGCTGGACCAGTCGGAAAACGTGGCCGTGTGAGCGGTGGTGCCAACGGTGGCGCAAGGCCCGTAGCGGGTCATGGGGATGGCGGGGGAAGAATGATACGAATCGATACGCTGGCCGGCAGGCTGGTCATGGGGCTGTTGCTGGGCAGCGCGGCATTGCCGGCGATGGCGCAGCTGTCGCCCGAGGCGCAACGGGCCTGGGCGGCTGCCCAGGAACGCAAGGCCGAACAATTGATGCGCGGCGCCGGCCAGGAGCGCGCGGCCGCTGTGCCGGGCGCCGGCGCGCGCCATCCGACGCCGATGCCGCCCGAGCAACGCGATCGCTGGGTGGCGGACACGGGCAAGTTGCTTGCCACCGCCGGCGTGATCCAGGCCGAAGGCGCCGGCGGCGGCGGCCTGGCGCCCTGGGCACTGATCACCGGCTATGGCACCCGCGACAGCTATGGGGCCAATGCGCATTACACCACCGTGCGCACCCAGGACTACACGCTCAAGTCATACGGGGTGGCGGTGGGCATCATGGACCGGGTCGAACTGTCGGCGGCCAAGCAGGAGTTCTACGGCAGTGCCGCACCGCTGGACAAGCTGCGCATCAGCCAGGATATCTTCGGCATCAAGGTCAAGCTGGCCGGCGACGCTGTCTACGACCAGGACCTGTGGTTGCCGCAGATCGCCGCCGGTGTCATGTTCAAGCGCAACAATGGCATCGGTGGCCTGGGCGCGGTCAGCAACGTGAAGCAACTGGGCGCGGCCAGCGACAGCGGCGTCGATTACTACCTGGCGGCCACCAAGCTGCTGCTGCAACAGAGCCTGCTGCTCAACGGCACCTTGCGCCTGACCCGTGCCAACCAGATGGGGATCCTCGGGTTTGGTGGCGACCTCGGCAACCGCTACCAGGCCATGGGCGAATTCTCGGCCGCCTACCTGGTGAACCGGCAGTTGGCCATCGGCGCCGAATACCGCATGAAGCCACGCAACCTGTCGGCCGACAGCGAGAAGGATTACTACGATACCTTCATCGCCTGGTTCCCCGGCAAGAACCTGTCCTTGACGCTGGCCTATGTATCGCTGGGCGATATCACCATCTATAACCCGAAGCGGCAGAACGGCGTCTACCTGTCGCTGCAAGCCGGATTCTGAGGAAGTCGACATGATTTCACGCAACTTCAGCCTGTGCATCCTGATGGCTTGCCTGCCGCTGGTGGCGCCGGCCCAGTCCGCGCCACCCCTGCCACCGGCAGCATCCGCGCCGGCCGCAACCCGGGCGGCCGACCCCAGCCTGTTCGGCGACCTGGGCGGGCTGCCGGTGATCCGGCAGGTGGTGAACGATTTTGTTGCCATCATGCTGGCCGATGAGCGTATCGGCTTCACCTTCAAGGACACCAACCTGCCGCGCCTGCATGAAAAACTGGTGGAGCAGTTCTGCCTGCTCAGTGGCGGCGGATGTATCTATACGGGCGATCCGATGAAGGAAGTCCACCAGGGTCTCAAGCTCACCAACGCCCACTTCAATGCGCTGGTCGAAGACCTGCAGCTGGCCATGGACCGCTCGGGCATTGCATCGCGCACCCAGAACCGCCTGTTGGCGCTGCTGGCGCCGATGCAGCGCGACACCGTCACGCGCTGATGCGACCTCTATCGCGGCGCCTCGGAAGATGCATCCGCAGGTGGATTGGCCACGGCGTCGGCCGGGGGCCAGAAGAACTGGGTCGGATGCGCCAGCAACCTGCCCAGCAAGGCGCGCAGTAGCTTGCCGGTCTGCGCAAAGCGCACCTGGCGCGAGCGCAGCGCCACCCACAGCGCCAGCGAAAAACTGACCCACAGGTTGACCAGGCCCACCGCCAGCACGCCGGCTGCCGACAGCAGCAACAGGCGCGGTGCCACTGCCCAGTCGAGCGCCTCCAGGGCAATGGCCAGGTTGGCCGCCGAGAAGGTGATGTGGCGGATATCGATCGGAAGCCCCAGCATGAAACCGATGGTGCCGATGCTGCCCAGCATGATGCCGAAGGTGAAGTTGCCCATCAGGCCGCCCAGCCCGGTTTCGACATAATCGCCCAGCCGTTGCGTGCGCGGCATGCCCAGCAGCGACACCAGCCAGCGCGCCCGCACCAGCCGTTGCGACATGCGCGTATAGAGCGCCTTGTTGTCGTAGTAGCCCGAGACCAGCCCGGCCAGGAACAGGCACACGCCAGCGATGGCGGCATGCAGCAGGGCCAGGCTGCCCACCGGGTCGAGGTCGTGCAGCAGGTGGGCGGCCTTGTCGGCGTCGACGAAGTGGTGACCCGACAGCCAGCGATAGGCCATGGCCAGCAGCAACGCCACCGGAAACGCCAGCGACAGGTTGCCCAGCACGGCGATGAACTGGGTGCGCCAGACCCGGGCGATCAGTTCGCACAGGCTGTCGAGGTCGACGTCACGGCTGTTGCCGATGCGATGGATGTCGGCGGCGATGCGCGAGGCGGTCATGGCCGGCTGCTTGGTGGCGACCGTGAAATGCAGCACGTGGATCAGCATGAACCCCAGCGAATAGTTGAGGCTGTACAGGAACGCCTCGACCAGCGGCGCGGCGCGCAGCCATGACATCATGATCTTGATCAGCGCCATGAAGCCGATGATGAAGCCCGCGCCTGCCGCCGAGCGGTACATGGCGGCGTATTCTCCGCGCGTCTCGGCGATATAGTGTTCGCCGGTACGGCTGGCGTTTTCGGTGACGTTGCGTGCCAGCAGGTTGATGTTGCCAGCCAGCAGCTGGCGCACGCTGTATTGCCGCATGCGCGCCGCCGCCAGCTCGTGCACCAGGGCCAGCGCCAGCGGCGCGCGCTGGCCGGGCGCTTGCGGCTCGACGATGGCCAGCAACTGGTTCAGTCGCTGCAGGTTCTGCTCCAGGCGCAGCAGCCGGTAGGTCAGCGAGATGCTGGTGCCCAGGCGTTGCGCCTGGCGCCGGATGCGGTCGATGACGTGCTGGCACTGGTCGAGCAGCACCAGCAGGTGGCGCGCGTCCTCGACCGGCGACAGCGGGTCTTCCAGCGCCAGGCGGCGCGATTGCAGCCAGCCGTGCAATTCGACGTTCTGCATCAGGAAGGGCGATTCGAAGGCCCGCACATCGTCATAGATGCGCAGCAGTTCCGGTTCCATGCCGATGGCGCTGATACGATACGACAGCACCTGGATCGCCTGCAGCAGTTCGGCGCCGACCGGGGTGGGAGCCGTGGCGGCCATGGCGGGCTCGGCATCGCGCAGGGTCTGCCACAGCGCCTGCCATTGCGCCAGCGGCACCGCACTGAGCCACTGGCTGTCGTGCGGATCGCGAAAGACCACGTCCAGGCAATCCTCGAGCTTGCGGTGATCCAGCGCCGGCGGCAGCAGCCGATACGCCAGCCGCTTGAGCAGTTCATGCAGGAAGCCATCGTTGGACAGGATCCCGGTGTCGGCATACAGGCCGACCTGGCGCCGCACCGAAAGCTGGTGCAGCAGATGCCCGCGCAGGGCCACGGCATGCTCGGGATGGTCGCGCAGGAGCTGATCGAGTACGCGCAGCCTGGCCAGTGCCGGTGCGCTATCGGCCGGATCATCGGGGCGGATGCTGTCGGCCAGTGCCGTGAGGGGCCCCAGGTCGGTGGCGAGCGGGTCGGAGGCGATGATGGCGAGGGCGTCGAGCATGGGCCGTTTCCATGAAAAGGGGCAGAAGTGTAGCGTTGAAACCGCAAGCGGGGGGCGTGGCACCAAAATTTACACTTGAAAGATCAGGTAAGAACGGCCGTGGAACCGTAAAGAAGCGAGCTTGCCGCACCGTCAACAGTGTATCCCCGAGGTAATGCGTTTGGCGGGGATGTTTGCCACTTGTATAGGGAGTCATCATGGAACTGGCAACAATTGCCGGCGGAGCCGCAACCGCCTGGCTGGCCAACAAGGCTGCGCAGTCGGTCGGGATCGACCTGACCAAGGTCGCGACGACTGCGGTGGACGAGGTGGCAGGGGCTGTCAAGTCGGCGTTGAAGTTGCCGGCCAATAGCAGCATCGGCCGCATCATCAACACCATCGCCTAGGTCGAGCAACGACACGCGAAAATTATTTTATAGGCAATCTTTACTTGATCGCGTCTCGTTGAGGCGCGATTTTTTTTGACCACTGCGGTTCGGTCGGCGGCCAGGCCAGGCAAGCTGATCCGGGGCAAGGCCAGGCGCTGCGGGCGCTTCCGGAGATTTCCGTGAGGAAATATTAGTTTGCTATGCAAACTATGTGTGATATTTCATTTGTTTTGTTGGCGGAGATAAAGATTCGGGTTCCAATGTCGTTACAGGGATATCGCTGGTCGTTCCTGGCCGGCGGTGTTTTCTCCCTGCTAAGGAGGTGTACATGGAAGTTTCGCAAATTGCAGCACTGGCCACCGACATGGCTGCCGCCAAGACGGCGGACGCGGTCAATGTGACCATGCTCAAGAAAGCCCTCGACATACAATCGTCGACGATGCAAGGCTTGCTGTCGGCATTGCCGCCGACGCTTCCGGCCAATCCCAATATTGGCCGTAACGTCAATACCACGGCCTGATTGCCAGGCTGGCATCGGGATCGCGCCGAAGTTGGCGCGATTTTTTTGGGATGCGTGCCAGCCCGTACGCAGAGTTTCAAGCTTGTTTGAACAATATATTGTTCAAAATATTAAATGACCAATTTAAATGGTATTTCAATGTGACTAGTAAATTAGGCTATAGTTAAAAAAGCTAATTTAAATGGTCATTGTATGGTCAGTCTTCCCGAGATAGGCGCCGCGATACGGCGCGCCCGCAAGCAACGCAAGCTCAGTGCCCAGGCACTGGCCGCGCTGACCGGCATGCATCGCAATACCTTGCTGGCGTTCGAGACCGGCCGCGGCAACCTCGAACTGGTACGCTTGCTGGCGCTGTGCGAGGCGCTGGCGCTCGAGCTGGAGCTGGTGCCGCGCGCCGTGGCGGCGCTGCGTCGTGCCGATGCCCCCGAGGGCGCCGCCACCGAGCTGACCGAGCGGGTAGGCTGGTTGATGGACGCAGGGAGACACCGATGAGCATGCTGCGTTCGTTGCGCATTCGCCTGGGAACGGTCGAGCTGGGCTCGCTGTTCGCCCTCGACGATGGTCGCTGCTATTTCCGTTTCGACGACGATTACGCCATGAGCGGGGCACAACACCCGGTGCTGTCGCAACTGTATTGCGCCTCCAGCGAGCAGCGCACCCGCGCCCAACTGCTCGACCCGACGCTGGCGGCCAACCGTGGTGACGGTCGTGGCGGCTTGCCGCCGTTCTTCCAGAACCTGTTGCCCGAAGGACAGTTGCGCAAGCACCTGGTGCAGCGCGCCGGCTTGTCCCCGGATGACGAATTCGGCCTGCTCGCCTATTGCGGCCGCGATCTTCCCGGCGATGTCTCGGCGCTGGCCGAGCAACTCGACGAACCCGGCCTGGGTCGCTTGCTGGGGCAGGGGCATGACAGCTACGAGATGAGCTCGGGCCAGTTACCGGTGCCGGGTGGCGAATCGCTGTCGGGTGTGCAGCCCAAGCTGGCACTGGTGCGCCAGGCGGGAGGGCGGTACGTGATGCGCTCGCGCGACCGCCAGGGCAGCCATTTCATCGCCAAGCTGCCGGCGACCGACTATCCCAACATGCCGCAGGTCGAGTTCTCGTCGCTGACGCTGGCCGCCGCCGCCGGCGTGACGGTGTGCGGGTTTGCGCTGGAGCCATTGAGCGTGATCGCCGATCACCTGCCGTTCGGCCTGCGCAACGACGCCAGCCGCTTCTTGCTGGTGCAGCGTTTCGATCGCGACGCACCCACCGCCACCGGCCGCCTGCACATGGAGGATTTCGCCCAGGTCACCGGCACCGCGCCGTCCGCGAAATATGCCGGTACCTATGCGGCGATCGGCGCCATCCTGATGGAGCGCAGCACACGCGGGGTGGAAGACGTGTTCGAGCTGCTGCGCCGGATCAAGGTCAACGAATTGCTGGGCAACTTCGACGCCCACCTGAAGAACTTCAGCCTGCTCTATCACACGCCGCAGCAGGCAGCGTTGTCGCCGGCCTACGATATCGTCGCCTATGCCGCCTATGTGGGCGGCAACGGACATGCGCTGGCATTGGTGCCGGGGCAGGGCGCGCGCCAATTGCTCAGCCCCGCGGTGCTGCGCCAGCTGGCCAACATATGGGGCGTGGCCGAGACCCGGCTGCGTACGGTATTGATCGATACGGTCGAGCGTGCCATGTCGCAATGGCCGGCGCTGATCGCCGAACTGCCCCTGACGCACGACCAGCGCCTGCGGCTGTGGGCGCACATCGACGCCAACCCCAGCGTCGTCGCCTGGCGGCGCAGGGCTGCCAGGCCGACCAGGAAAGCCCCGGCATGAAACCGATACCGACCCTGCCGGACCGTGATGGCCTGGCACCCAGCTACTTCTGGCTGCAACCGGGACCGTGGACCTGCATGCTCGATTTCCTGTGCCAGCGTTATGACGCCGTGTCGGCCGAGGCCTGGCGCAGCCGCATGCAGCGGGGCGAGGTGCGTAACCAGCACGGCGAGTGCCTGCAGCCGGACTCGCCCTATCGGGTCGGTGATTGCATCTTCTATTATCGGGAGCTGGCGCAACCGGAAGCGGTGATCCCGGTGCAAGAGCACATCCTGCACCTCGACGAGCATGTGCTGGTGGCCGACAAGCCGCATTTCCTGCCTGTGATCCCGACCGGGCGTTTCGTGCAGCAGACGCTCCTGGTCAGGCTCAAGAAGACCACCGGACTCAAGCACCTGGTGCCTATCCATCGGCTCGATCGCGAGACGGCCGGGGTGATCGTGTTTTCGCATCGCCCCGAGACCCGCGGCAAGTACCAGTCGATGTTCCAGCAGCGCACCATGCAAAAGGTGTACGAGGCGATCGCCCCGCTCAGGCCTGGCCTGGCCTTGCCGCTGCTGCACCGCAGCCGGATGGAGGAAATCCCGGGGCAATTCTTCAGGATGCATGAGGTGGACGGGGAGCCCAATGCCGAGACCCGTATCTCGCTCATCGAGCCGCGCGGCCAGTGGGGTTTGTATCGGCTCGAACCGGTCACCGGCCGTCGCCATCAATTGCGGGTGCACATGGCGGGACTGGGGATGCCGATCGTCAACGACCTGTTCTATCCGCAGCCGGTGCCGGTGGGGGTGGCCGACGATCTCGATCGGCCGTTGAAGCTGCTGGCGCGTTCGCTGTCGTTCATCGATCCGCTTGACCAGTCGCCACGCCACTTCGAGAGCAGGCGGGCGCTATAGCAAGGCGCCCGCGCTGGTCATTGATAGTACAAGGTGAGGGTGCTGGAGCCGGCGAGGACGATTTCATCGACCGAGGGAAGCTCGGCGCTGGGCCTGATCAAGGTCTGGATCGCCAGCTCGCCGCTGACGGTATTGAACGCCGTGGGCAGCGCGGCCTGGCCTTCGGAAAACCCGACGGCATAGATGCCGTTGGCATAGAGCGGCGCATCGACCGGGGTTTCGGACCAGCCCCGCATGCCGTCGCTGCGCAGCGTGCGCAGCGTGCCGGGCACGTTGCGGCCCGAGCCGGTGGACACCCGCACATAGAAGATGCCGATGTTCACGCCGTTGACCGAACCCAGTCCATTGGCCATGAAATTGGCATCGGGTTCGTCACGTACTGCCTTGATCAGGTCCTGCACGATGGTGGCAGGGTGCTCGTCCTGCAACAGCAATGCCACCTTGGCGGGAGCATCGCAATTGATGGAAAAGGTGAGTTTCTGCTCGGGCAGCAGCGTGTGACTGTCGGTCGACAGCTGGGAATGCAGCATGCGGCCGTAGTCGACGGTGCTGCCGGCAGGCATCGTGAGATTGCAGGCGGGCGGCACCAGCGAACCCACCACCTTGATCTGGATACTGTTGCCGGTGCCGTCGGCGGCGGCCGTGGCAGGGGCGGTGGCAAGCAAGGCGAACAGGCAACTGCTCAATTGGACTGCGACGCGACGCAGCAACGGGCTCGAGGTGGTCATGGGATTCCTGGAAAAGTTGGGGAAGCCCGTATTGTCGAGGTCGTGCCAGAATTATTGCATCAAAGATGTCCGATAAAACACTCGAAGTCGAGCGAAGAAATTGTGGTTCGCCCCCTGTTGCGCGTTACGCCGCAGACTTCAACTGGTGCAGCGACGCCACCAGGTCGGCGAAGCGCTGACCCTGGATCATGATGTGCTGGCGCAGCACTTCCATGGTCTTTTCCTCGTCGCCGGCGATGATCGCATCGACCGCCGCGGCATGTTCGTCGAATGACATCCTGAGCCGGTCGCGCACCCGCAGCTGCAGTCGCCGGTACGGGCGCAGGCGTCGATGCAATGCACGCGCCTGCTCGGCCAGGAAACTGTTGTGGCTGCCCGCATAGATGCAGTCGTGGAAGGCTTCGTTGAGATAGAAGTAGGCGTCCGGATCGGCGCCGTCGCGGGCCGCCTGGCAAGCCAGGTGCGCCGCCCGCAGGCCGGCATGCTCATCGGCCGTCATGCGGCGCGCCGCCAGTCGTCCGCACATGGCCTCGAACTCGGCCATCACCTCGAACATCTCGATGAGCTTGTCCGGCCCCACTTCGGCCACGATGGCGCCGCGTCGCGGACGCATCTCGATGATGCCCATCGATGCGAGCTGGATCAACGCCTCGCGAATGGGCGTACGCGATACCCCGAACTGCTCGGCCAGCGAGGTCTCGTCGAGGTGCTGGCCAGGTGATAGCTTGCCCATGGCGATCAATTCCTCGATCGATTCGCGCAGGCTTTCGGCGCGGGTCTTGGCATTTTCCATCTTGCACTTTCTTCAATGTCTTGCGAGGACTGGCATCGAATGCCGCATTCTGCTTGACAATGTATTCTTTTGGGAAGAAATTGTATACACGATGCGACCATAAAAACACACGACGGCGCATCATCATTCCCATTTGGAGGAGACACCAAGATGAACAGCATCACGCGCAGACATTTCCTGGGCACGCTGGCGGCCACTTCGCTGGCGGTCCAATGGCCCCTGGCCCGGGCTCAGGCCCAGGGCACCAGCCTGAAGATTTCGCACCAGTTTCCCGGCGGCACCATCAACGAGGGTGACTTCCGGGACCGCCTGGTGCGCACCTTTGCCAAGCAGGTGGGCGAACGCACCAATGGCGCGCTCAAGTTCGAGATCTATCCGGGTTCGTCGCTGATGAAGACCAATGCCCAGTTCTCGGCGTTGCGCAAGGGCGCGCTGGACATGTCGCTGGTGCCGCTGAACTATGCCGGCGGCGAAGTCCCCGAGACCAATATTGGCCTGATGCCGGGATTGGTCACGTCCTACCAGCAGGGCGCATCGTGGAAGAACGCCGAGGTCGGCCGCGAACTGGCGCGCATCCTGGGCGAGAAGGGCATCGTCATCGTCAGCTGGATCTGGCAGGCCGGCGGCGTGGCCTCGCGCGGCAAGCCCATCGTGGACCCGGCCGACGCCCGCGGCATGAAGGTACGCGGCGGCTCGCGCGAGATGGACCTGATCCTCAAGGAAGCCGGGGCTGCCGTGGTGACCCTGCCGTCCAACGAAATCTATGCCGCCATGCAGACCGGCGCGATGGATGCGGCGATGACTTCGTCGACCTCGTTCATGTCGTTCCGCCTGGAAGAGGTGGCAAAGGCGCTCACGACCGGGCGCGACAAGGCCTATTGGTACATGTTCGAGCCGCTGATGATCTCCAAGGCGGTGTTCGAGCGCCTGCCCAAGGACCAGCAGGCTGCCATCATGGCCGTCGGTGCCGAGATGGAGCAGTTCGCCATGAAGGCCGCCCAGGCCGACGACGTGGCCGTGGCCCAGGTCTACCAGAAGGCCGGAGCGAAGGTGGTCGACCTGAATGCCGAGGTGGTCAGGAAGTGGCAGGACATCGCCCGCAATACCGCCTGGAAGGACTTCGCGGCGCGCAATGCCAATTGCGCCAACCTGCTCAAGCTGGCGGAGAAGACACTATGAGCCACGGCTTCGAGATGCCCGGCGCGGCACCGGCCGCGTCCACGGTACCGGCCAGCGCACCGGTGGCCTGGCTGGCCGCGGCGCTGGGCGTATTCCATCGCGCCGCGGTGCTGCTGGCCATGATCGCGCTGGTGGTGACCTCGTCCATCCTGACCTATTCGGTGGTGGTGCGCTATTTCTTCCACCAACCCACCGACTGGCAGGACGAGGCCTCGGTATTCATGCTGGTGGGCGTGATCTTCCTGTGCGCCGGGTACGTGCAATCGCTGCGCGGTCACATCGGCATCGAGGCGCTGGCCGGAATCCTGCCGGCGGCGGTGAACCGGGCGCGCCTGTTGCTGTGCGACCTGCTGTCGCTGGCCTTCTGCGTCTTCTTCTCGTGGAAATCGTGGACGCTCTGGCATGAAGCCTGGGTCGATGGCCAGACGACCTCGTCGACCTTTGCCCCGCCCTTGTGGATTCCGTACGCGATGATGGCGCTGGGCATGAGCGTGCTGACGCTGCAATTGCTGGTGCAGGTGCTGGTGCGCCTGACCGGGACCGTCCCCGCCACCCGCCAGGAGGGCGCATGAGTCCGCTGGCCCTGGGCGCCCTGTATGGCATCGTCACCATCGTGGTGATGTGTTCCGGCATGCCGATAGCCTTCGCGCTGGGGGTGGTGGCGACCGGTTTCATGTATTTCTTCATGCCGGCCTCGTCGCTCGACACGGTGACCCAGAACGTCTATGAAGAAATCGCCTCGATCACCTTGCTGTCGATCCCGTTGTTCATCCTCAAGGGCGCCGCCATCGGTCGCTCGCCGGCCGGGCGCGACCTGTATTCGGCGATCCATGCCTGGCTCAACCGGGTGCCGGGCGGCCTGGGCATTGCCAACGTGTTCGCCTGCGCGCTGTTCGCGGCGATGGCGGGTTCGTCGCCGGCGACCTGCTCGGCGATCGGTTCGGCCGGCATTCCCGAGATGCGCCGGCGCGGCTATTCACCCGGCTTCGCGGCCGGCATCATTGCCGCAGGCGGTACCCTGGGCATCCTGCTGCCGCCGTCGATCACCATGATCCTGTATGCGGTAGCGGCCGAGCAGTCGCTGGGCCGGCTGTTCCTGGCCGGCATCGGCCCGGGCCTGCTGCTGGTGCTGCTGTTCGCGGCCTATGCGATGTATCGCGCCCACCACGAGTACAAGCTGGCGCACGCCGTCTACAGCGCCGGCGGTGCCAAGTCGGCCTACCTCGACGACGAGCACTTCACGCTGGCGCAAAAGGTCGAGATGCTGCCCCGGGTGCTGCCTTTCGTGGTGCTGCTGATCGGCGTGATGGTGGCCCTGTACGGCGGGCTGGCCACGCCCTCCGAGACCGCCGGGCTGGGTGCATTGCTGGCGCTGCTGCTCATCGCCCTGGTCTACCGCATCTACAAGCCGCGCGAGATCGCACCGTTCCTGTCGGCCACCATCAAGGAATCCGGCATGCTGCTGCTGATCATCGGCATGTCGCTGCTGTATTCCTATGTGATGAGCTACCTGCACATCAGCCAGTCGGCGGCGCAATGGGTGGTCGACCTGCACCTGTCCAAATGGCTGCTGCTGGCCGTGATCCTGTTCATGGTGATCGTGCTGGGCTTCTTCCTGCCGCCGGTGTCGATCATCCTGATGACCGCGCCGATCATCCTGCCACCGCTCAAGGCGGCCGGCTTCGACCTGATCTGGTTCGGCATCGTCATGACGGTGGTCATGGAAATGGGCCTGATCCACCCGCCGGTGGGCCTGAACCTGTTCGTGATCAAGAACATCGCACCCGATATCGCACTGGGTGACGTGATCAAGGGCACCATACCGTTCCTGGCGTTGATGTTCTTGGCGGTGGTGCTGTTGTGTCTTTTCCCCGGCATTGCGACCGGCCTGCCTGACCTGTTGATGGGAGCGAAGTGACCATGAGTGGTAACGAACGCGTCTGGAATGCGCGCGGGCAGGATCGCGACGCCCGCCTGCAGCGCGCTGCGAATGCGTTGGGCGGCCAGTTGCGCGGCAAGCTGGTGGCCGCCGCGCAACTGACCGATCTGCTGTATGCGGTGATCGAGCCGGGCGACCGGGTCTGCGTCGAGGGCAACAACCAGAAGCAGGCCGATTTCCTGGCCCGCAGCCTGGCCGCGCTCGATCCGGCCCGCGTGCATGACCTGCACATGCTGTTTTCGGTGCTGGCCCTGCCCGAGCACCTGGACGTGTTCGAAAAGGGCATCGCCTCCAAGCTGGACTTCTCGTTCTCGGGGCCGCAGGCGGGGCGCCTGGCCAAGCTGGCCGCCAGCGGCAGGCTCAATATCGGCGCCATCCATACCTACCTGGAGCTGTTCGGGCGCTACTTCATCGACCTGACCCCGCGCGTGGCCCTGGTGGCCGCGCAGGCAGCCGATCGCCACGGCAACCTCTACACCGGGCCCAATACCGAGGATACGCCGGCCATCGTCGAGGCCACCGCGTTCTCGGGCGGGATCGTCATCGCGCAGGTCAACGAGATCGTCGACACCCTGCCGCGCATCGACATTCCGGCCGACTGGGTCAGCTTCGCGGTGCAAGCCCCCACGCCGCATTACATCGAACCGTTATTTACGCGCGATCCGGCGCAGATCTCCGAGATCCAGGTGCTCATGGCGATGATGGCCATCAAGGGCATCTATGCCGAATATGGCGTGCAGCGGCTGAACCACGGCATCGGGTTCGACACCGCCGCCATCGAGCTGATCCTGCCGACCTATGGCGAGTCGCTCGGCCTGCGTGGCAAGATCTGCCAGCATTGGGCGCTCAATCCACACCCGGCGCTGATCCCGGCCATCGAGGCCGGGTTCGTCGAATCGATCCATTCGTTCGGCTCCGAGCTGGGGATGGAAGACTATATCCGCGCCCGTCCCGATATCTTCTTCGTCGGCCCCGATGGCTCCATGCGCAGCAACCGGGCCTTTTCGCAGACCGCCGGTCATTACGGCTGCGACATGTTCATCGGCTCCACGCTGCAGATCGACCTGCAGGGCAATTCGTCGACCGCCACGCTGGGGCGCATCGCCGGCTTCGGCGGCGCGCCCAACATGGGGGGCGACGCGCGCGGCCGGCGCCACGCCAGCCCGGCCTGGCTCAAGGCCGGCGCCCAGGCGCGCGCCGGCAAGAACACCATCCCGCGCGGCCAGAAGCTGGTGGTACAGACGGTGGAAACCTTCCGCGAACACATGCAGCCGGCCTTCGTCGACAGGCTCGATGCCTGGCAGCTGGCCGAGCAGGCCAACATGCCGATTCCGCCGGTGATGATCTATGGCGACGACGTGACCCATATCCTGACCGAAGAAGGCATCGCCAACCTGCTGCTGTGCCGCACCGAACAGGAGCGCGAGCAGGCCATACGGGGCGTGGCCGGTTATACGCCGGTGGGCATGGCGCGCGATCGGCGCATGGTGGAAAACCTGCGCGACCGGGGCGTGATCCGGCGCGCCGAAGACCTCGGCGTGGACAAGCGCCTGGCCACCCGCGACCTGCTGGCGGCCAAGAACATGAAAGACCTGGTACGCGCCTCGCATGGCCTGTACCAGCCACCCAAGCGCTTTCGCAACTGGTAACGCGACCCGGGACAGACGCAATGGAAACCTTGAACTATCGTTTCGACGGCGGTACCCGCCGTCTCAAGCCGACGCCGCAACTGCTCGGCGTGGTCAGCTCGGGCAACCTCGAGGTGCTCATCGAGCAGGCGCCGCTGGCCGGCGGCTGCAGTGTCGAGATCAACACCGCCGCGCGCGGTTTTGGCGCCATCTGGCAAGCCGTGATCGGCGACTTCTTCGCGCGCTGGCAACTGGCCGATACCCGCATCGCCATCAATGACATGGGCGCCACGCCGGCGGTGGTCAGCCTGCGCCTGGACCAGGCGGTGCAAGCCATGCTGGAGGAGCAGCCATGAGCGCCAGCTATCTCGAGGCCAATGCCCGCGAGCGCATCGTGCAACTGTTCGATCCGGGCAGCTTCACCGAATTGCTGCCGCCGACGCAGCGCGTGGTCAGCCCGCACCTGGCGCAACTGGATGCGCCGGTCTCGTTCGACGATGGCGTGGTGGTCGGGCAGGCGCGCCTGGACGGCATGGCGGTGATGGCGGCGGCCCAGGAGGGCGGCTTCATGGGCGGCGCCGTGGGCGAGGTCCATGGCGCCAAGCTGGTGGGGCTGCTGCATCGTGCCATTGGCAAGAAGGTCGACGGCGTGGTGCTGCTGGTGGAGAGCGGCGGCGTGCGGCTGCACGAAGCCAATGCCGGCCTGATCGCCGTGTCCGAGGTCATGCGCGCGGTGCTCGAAGTGCGCGCCGCCGGTATCCCGGTGGTGGTGCTGGTGGGCGGCGCCAACGGCTGTTTTGGCGGGATGGGGATCGTGGCGCGCTGCGCCGATGCGGTGATCATGTCCGAGCAGGGGCGGCTGGCGATGTCGGGGCCGGAGGTGATCGAGACCGCCAACGGCGTCGAGGAATTCGATTCGCGCGACCGGGCGCTGGTGTGGCGCACCACTGGCGGCAAGCACCGCTATTTGATGGGCGATGCCCAGGCGCTGGTGGCCGACAGCATCGCCGCGTTTCGTGGCGCGGCGATCCAGGCCCTGCGCCAGGCCGGCCCCAGCGGCTTGACGCTGCAGGGCCTGCAGGCCGAGCAGGCGATGCTGCAGCAGCGGCTCGAACGGTTCGGCGACGCCATCGACCCCCAGGATATCTGGCGGGCGCAGGGCGTGGCCGCGCCGCAGGACCTGGCCATGCTGGAAGCCGAGCAATTCGTCAACACCGTCGACCCGCACCGCGTGCGCCTGAAAGGAACGATATGATCCCATCCCCGGACATCGCCGGCACCGCGCCGGACCAGGTCGACTGGCGCGCGCTGGCCGGCCGGCTGTTCCCGCAGGGGCATGACATCGCCGAGAAAGACAATTTCCTGTCTGGCAGCGCCCAGGTCGACGGCGCCACCGTGACCGTGGTCGGCACCACCGGTCATACGCCGATCGGCATCGAGATCGCACTGGCCCAGGCCCAGGCGATCCTGGCCACGGTACGCGACCATCCGGGCCGCGCCATCGTGATCCTGGTCGATACGCAAGGCCAACGGCTGCGTCACCGCGACGAGATGCTGGGTATCAACAGCTACATGGCGCACCTGGGCAAGTGCGTGGAACTGGCGCGGCGCAGCGGCCATCGGGTCATCGGCCTGGTCTACGACCAGGCGCTGTCGGGTGGCTTCATCACCAGCGGCCTGATCGCCGACGCCTGCTATGCGTTGCCAGCGGCGACCATTCGCGTGATGGGCTTGCCGGCCATGGCGCGCATTACCAAGGTGCCCGAAGAGCGGCTGACTGAACTGGCCCGGAGCAATCCGGTGTTCGCCCCCGGCCCCGAAAACTACCTGCGCATGGGGGGCGTGGCCGATATCTGGAGCGGCGACCTGGCGCAGTCCCTGCGCGACGCCCTGGCCGTGGACCGCTCGGCCGACCGTCGCGCGGTCGCCGGCCTGGAGCGCGGCGGGCGTCGCCTGGCCCAGCACGTGATCGACGCCGTGGCCGACGACGTGCCATTCAAATGATGTCTCGCGTGCCGGCCGCACTGCGCCGACGTCACCACCTGGCCTGGCTCGACGACGCCGGCTGGGCGCACCTGCAATCGCTCGCCGCCGATCCGCGTGAGCTGCAGGCGCTGCAGCGCTGGCAGCACCAACGGTGGCCG
Source organism: Herbaspirillum sp. YR522 (assembly GCF_000282575.1). GTDB lineage: Bacteria > Pseudomonadota > Gammaproteobacteria > Burkholderiales > Burkholderiaceae_D > Herbaspirillum. The sequence goes on from NZ_AKJA01000060.1 coordinate 51,216, forward strand.
CTGGTGCTGCGGCGTGCCGACCCCGATGCTGGTGCCGATGAGGTCTGCGCCGGCCTGGCGCTGCCGCCCGACAGCGACGGCGACAAGCTGCGCATTGCGCTGCGGGTGCCGCAGGCGCATGTGCGGAAGGTGCGCGCGCCGCTGACGCTGGCCGAAGTGATGGCAGCCCAGCCAGCATTGCCCGGACCATGGCATCTGCCGCTACTCGCGCTGCAGCAGGCCGGGCTGCCATTGCGGGTGTTTGGTTCGCTGTCGTGGCAAGTACTGACCGGCCAGGCTTATCTGCGGGCGCAGTCCGACATTGATCTGCTATGGCAGCCGTCGAATAGCAGCGCGCTGGAGCAGGGCACACGGTTATTGCAGCGCCATGCAAGAGACTTGCCGCTGGACGGCGAAATACTGTTTGCCGGCGGCGACGCGGTGGCCTGGAAGGAATGGGCGCAGGCCGACCAGCCCGGCGCACGGGTGCTGGTCAAGGGCGCTGGCGGCGTCAGGCTGGAACGTATCGACGCGCTGCATTGTGCATCCGACCAGGAGCAGCCATGCACCAGCTGAGTCGCTCATCCCAGGTGCGAGCGGCACCGGCGCCACTGCTGGCGACGGCGCCGGCGCAGGGAAAACGCTTCTGCCGCCAACTAGCGCGCCTGGCGGTGCGCAGCCTGTACCAGGAACTGACGCTCTATCCCAAGCCCGGTCTGGTCTCGCTGGTGGATAACGGCAGTCACGCCGACATGAACGCCGCCACCTTCATGCGCAGCCTGTTTGCGCTGCGCCATTACTTCTATCTGATTGCCCGGGCCGGCATGGGCGGCGCCCCGTTCGCCCAGCTGCAGCAACTGGGCGTGCAGGCCGAAGCGCGCATGCTGGCCGCCACCGGCGGCATCAATACCCATCGCGGCGCGATCTTCGCGCTGGGCATGCTGTGCGCGGCCGGCGCTTACTGTCGTGGCCAGCATATCGGCTTGTCGGCGGCGGCGATGCGGGCCGCGCTGTTGATTCGATGGGGCGATGCGCTGGCGCGGCACACGCTGCCCGATGCGGGGCAGCACAGCCATGGCCTGCAGGTAGCCAGCCGGCATGCCGTTGGGGGCGCGCGCGAAGAGGGCGCGCTCGGTTTTCCGTCGGTGTTCGAGGTGGCCTTGCCGCGTCTCGAGGCCACGCTGGCGCAGGGGCGTAGCGAGCATGACGCCCGCATCGATGCGCTGTTCGCCCTGATGGCCCAGCTCAGCGATACCAATGTCTATCACCGTGGCGGCGCGGCGCTCGCGCAGTGGGTGCGCCAGCGCAGCGCCGACTTCCTGGCCGCAGGCGGCACCGCGCACCCGCACTGGCAGGCCACGGCGCAGCGCTGTCATCGCGAGTTCGTGCAGCACCGCCTGTCGCCGGGTGGCGCAGCCGATCTGCTGGCGGCGGCCTGCCTGGTTCGCCAGGCCTGCCTGCTGGATGAGACCGCGCCATGAGCCTGCGCCTGGCCATTCTGTGCCCCGGACAAGGCGGCCAGCATCCGGGCATGTTCGACTTGCTTCGCAGCGACGCCCGCGCTGCCGACTTTCTGGCCCGGTGCCAGCTTGAACTGCTGCTAGGCGCACCGCTGCAGGAGGTGCTGTCCGAGCGTCAGGCCCTGTTTGCCAATCGCAACGCCCAACCGCTGGTGGTGGCGGCGCAGTTGGCGGCGTGGCATGCCCTGGCCGCGCCACTGCGCGCGACCGTCGGCGCGCCGGCGCTGGTGGCCGGCTATAGCGTGGGCGAGTTGTCGGCCTATGCGCTGGCCGGCTTGTTCGCGCCCGCGGCCACGGTCGCGCTGGCGGCCCGGCGTGCTGGCCTGATGGACGCCGCCGTGCGCCAGCCGCAGGGCTTGATGTCGGTCGGCGGCTTGCCGTTGGCGCGCATCATGGCTTGCCTGCCGCGCCATGACGCCCACCTGGCCATCGTCACCGGCGACGACACCGTGATCATCGGCGGCCGGCAGCAGGCCTTGACGGCACTGGCGGCCGAGCTTGCCGGATACGGCGCGCACTGTGGCGAATTGCCGGTGGCGCTGGCCTCGCATACGCCGTTGATGCAACCCGCGCAGCCGGCTTTTGCGGCGCTGCTGGACGGCATGGCGCCGGCCGCACTTGAGCGCACCTTGCTGGCCGGCGTCAGCGGCCAGGCGGTGTCCGATCCGGCCCAGGCGCGCGCCCAGCTGGTGCGACAACTGTGTGAGCCGATCCAGTGGGCAGCCTGCATGGATGCCTGTGCCGAGCATGGCGTCAATGTCGTGCTGGAACTGGGGCCGGGCAACGCACTGTCGCGCATGTTGCGCGAACGCCATCCGGCGATTGCCTGCCGTTCGCTGGCCGACTTTCGCAGTGTCGACGGCGTCCTGGCCTGGCTGCAACGGCAGGCCGACTGACGCGGTTGCAGCTTTCTGGCATCGGGCCTTTTCGGCTGCTATGGTGGAACCAGGGGGATCGCCTGAACCAAGTGCGCCCCCTTTAGTCGGACAGACACAAGCGGCGCATCGCGGGTGCCGGGCAAGCTCAGCCTTACCGTGCACACCGTTCGCCGCTTTGTTCAACCCCAACGCCACCAAGGAGGCTGACGATGAAAGTCGACGTGTATAAACGCCCGGACAGTGATGGATTGTTTTCTTATCTGGTCGTCCCGCACCAGAAGCCGATGCCGCAAGAGGTCACCAATACCGACTGGCAATTGCATGAGCAGGATGTCAATTTCGAGCGCGACGGTCGCAGGCATTTCACCTTGCAGTCAGAAGATGCCTACCGGCAGATCGGCGAAAAGGGCTATGCCATCAGCCATCTGAGCGAACGTGCCGGCGATGGCGCTGCCTGACACACACTGGCATGCGCACCGATATGGCGCCTGCGGGCGCCGTATCGTTCATGGACTCATCAATAAGGCAGGGCACCATGGCACACGAACTGATAGGCGATTACGAGATCGAGTATTCCGGCCAGCGCGTCATTGGTGCAGAAGGGTGGGTTGCCAATGTCGCCATTTTTGGCCATTCAACCAATCCGATGCACCGCAATGCGATATTTCCCGCACAGCGGGTCCTGGTCGACCAGACCTTCGATGATGAGCAGGCGGCGCAACAGGCGGCCCTGAAGGTCGCGCATGAGATGCTGCAGGCGCATGCACATGCCCCGGCCGGGCACTGAATCTGCTGGCATCGATGTAGAGGGTGGCAGGGTGGCCGGGTGACGGCACAGTGGCAATCGAGATGTTGGCAGCGTGGCCAATAATCTTTGAGACTTTTCTGATAGTTCAGCGATGGGCGCTGGGCGAAGATGCTGCAGTTCGTCTGTCTCGCAGTGATGGAGTCTAGATGTGCAGCGCATATTCTTCTATCGATCGGATCCCATCATGCATGCCAACTGCACCGCCATTTCCGGCGCGTTCCTGCGCTATCGTCATGCTGCGCTTGCCCTATCAATCGCGCTGTTCTCCGTGCAGGCCCAGGCTGCACTGTATTGCGGTGGCACGAACGCATCGACCGGTTTCTCGTGGTTCGAGAGCAGTCCTCCTGCCGACCTGGTTATTCCCGCCACCACGCCCAATAACCGGATCATCTGGGAGTCCCCGCCCATCACCATCTCCGGGGTATGCTGGAACGCCCGCGGCCACGAACGGCTGACCTTGTGGATCAATCCGGACGCCAGCAGCGCCGGTCCCCATCTGAGCCTGGGGGTGCGCTATGGCGGGCGACTCGTGACCTATAACGAATACCGGCGCGGTACGCCATTGGAGACCAATGTGACCTTTGGTGGCCGCGGATTTCATCCTTTCAGCATCAGCTTCACCTACGTCCTGATCAAGCGAACCGACATCCCGGCGCACGGCGCCTGGGTGCATCTGCCCCTGATCCAGCTGGATACCTACGACGCCCTCAACAACATGCCCGGCACGCCGCGCGTGCGATTCCTGGTCACCGGGGGCTCGGTGAGAACATCATCGGGTACCTGCCAGCTTTCGGTCGGGAGCCGTGCCACGACGATCATGCTGCCCGTGGTCAGAAGCAGCACCATGGCGCAGACCGGCAGCACCGCCGGACGGGTGCCGTTCGCGCTCAAGGTCGAGAATTGCAACGCGTCGCTACGCCTGGCACGATTCTCCTTCGCGGGGACGGCATCGACCAGCGATGCGCGTTATTTTGGCAACATCGGCACGGCCAATGGCGTCGATTTACGGCTGAGCACCGATACTGGCGCCGTCATCAGCCCGCTGGCGCCCGGTAACGTGATCGATGTGGCGCTGGCTGAGCAACAAGGCAATCTGCCGCTGGTGGCCGAATATGTGCGTACTGCGGAGATGACGCCCGGCACCTTGCGCACGCAGGCGACCGTCTCGATCAGCTACCACTAGCGCCGGCTCGGCCGTGACCAGGGATTTGGACTAGAATGCTTCCAATTCCCTAGCCACGAACTGCCTCCACATGAAGCCGCCACTGCTCGTCCTGATCCATCTTTCCGAGGCCAGCGCCGCCACCATCGGCCAGCACTACGACATCCTCTACGCCCCCGACCGCCAGCGCCGCACCGACATGATCGCCGGCGCCGCCAGGAACGTGGCCGTGGTGCTCACCAACGGCTCGACCGGCTTGAGCGCGGCAGAAATGCAGGCCATGCCCCGGCTGCAACTGGTATGCGCCTTCGGCGCCGGCCATGAAAACATCGATTCGGCGCATGCCCGGGCCCATGGCATCGACATCGCCACCGGTTCCGGCACCAACGAGGATTGCGTGGCCGACCATGCCATGGGCCTGTTGCTGGCCACGGTGCGGCACATCCCGGTGCTCGACCAGACCACCCGCGCCGGCGGCTGGCGCGACGGTCTGCCGCTGCAGCCGCAACTGGCCGGCAAGCGCCTGGGCATCGTCGGGCTGGGCAATATCGGCAAGAAGATCGCGCGTCGTGCAGCCGGCTTCGACGTCGAGGTGGCCTACAGCAACCGCAAGAAGCGCGACGATGTCGATTACCACTATTTTCCTGACGTGGCCCAGCTTGCCGGCTGGGCCGATTTCCTGATCGTGGCCGCCCCCGGCGGCGCCGACACCCGGCACCTGATTTCAAGCCGGGTCATCAACGAACTGGGCCCCAAGGGGTATCTGGTCAATATCGGGCGCGGCAGCATCGTCGACACCGCTGCCGTGGCCGCCGCGTTGCGCGAGGGCCGCCTGGCCGGGGCCGGGCTGGACGTCTACGAGAGCGAGCCGCAGCCACCGGCCGAGCTGATCGGCTTGCCCAATGTGGTCTTGACACCGCATGTGGCCGGCTGGTCGCCCGAATCGGTGGAAGCCTCGGTGCAGCAGTTCCTGCGCAACTGCGAAGAGCATTTTGCGGCGGCAGAACCAGCAGTGCGCGCCTGAAAGCCTGGAACCCCGGCCGCGAGACTGGTAATATCTGCGGCCGGCTGGCCCTGCGTGGGGACGCAGTTGCCCGCCAACCACACTCCACATTTCGACTGCACAGAGAAAGCCTAGCACCATGGACCTGCCATCTCACCAACTCACCATGACGGTCCTGATGACCCCGGACATGGCCAATTTTGCCGGCAATGTACACGGGGGCACCATCCTCAAGCTGCTCGACCAGGTGGCTTACGCCTGCGCCAGCCGCTATGCCGCGCAATACGTGGTGACGCTGTCGGTGGACCAGGTGATGTTCCGCCAGCCGATCCATGTCGGTGAACTGGTGACTTTCCTGGCCAGCGTCAATCACACCGGCACCTCGTCCATGGAAATCGGCGTGAAGGTGGTCGCCGAAAACATCCGTACCCAGGACACGCGTCACGTCAACAGCTGCTTCTTCACCATGGTGGCGGTCGACGACAAGCGCAAGCCGATTGCGGTGCCGCCCCTGCGCCCGTTCTCGCAGGAAGAAAAACGACGCTTCGAAGCCGCGGTCATCCGCAAGTCGCTGCGCCAGGAACTGGCCCGGCGCTACGAAGAGGTCAAGCCCAGTTAAGGCACTGTGCGCGATCGAAAGGCCGGACCACGCATGACGCGCGGTCCGGCTTTTTTCATGGGCGAATCGTCAGTCCAGCGTGACCTCGACCCGGCCCAGGGGGCCGAGATCGCCGACGATATGCTGGCCGGCCCGTATCGGCATGGGCACGATGGTCGAACCGCTGGCCACGATCTGGCCTTCACCCAGCGTCAAGCCGTGCTGGGACAACTCGTTGGCCAGCCAGGTCAACGCCGCCGCAGGGTCGCCCAGTACCTGCGCGCCGCTGCCCTCGCGCTGCTGGTCGCCGTCGATGCGGCAGGACGTGGCCAGCGTGGCCAGGTCCAGGCTGTGCCATGGGCCGGCGCAGGGCGCACCCAGCACGAACTGGTCGGCACAGCTGTTGTCGGCAATGAGCTGGTTGGCGCCCACGGTCCTGAATGTATCGTAGCGGGTGTCGGGGATTTCGAGGGCAGGGTGCAGCGAACCCACTGCATCGAGCACCTCGTCGCGGGTATAGGGCTTAGCACGTGGAGGCAGCGAGCGGCGCATGCGAAATGCGACTTCGACTTCGATGACGCGCATGAGGTTGTTGCCCAGGGCAATGCGCGCACCGCTGCGGTGCACCCGCTCGGCCAGCAGGCGCCCGGCCAGTGGCGCGTCGATGTTGAGCAATTGCTGGCCGCCGGGACCGGTGGCGCCGATCTTCCAGCCGGCCAGTGGCGCAAAACTGCGCGCCTCCAGCCGGCCCTGGATGGCATAGGCGTCGGCGCGCGCCGTCGGTTGCAGGGCCGGCGGCAGTTGTTCGATGCGTCGTCCGTGGGCCCAGCAATCCCATAACAGGTCGGCCGCTTCCTGGCGTTGTGATTCTGTCAGCACGTGGTGTTTCCCCCTTGTGGTTGGCCGATCTTGGTTTGCAATGCCCTCATCATAGCCAGGTTTGGCGGGCCTGGGCGCGCGCAATGTTCAAGGCCCGATACGGCTCAAGCCATCAGCGGGCCGAGTGCGCCGATGGCCAGCGTCAGCAGACCCAATACCAGGTTCAGGCCCACCAGGGTGCGGATCTGCAGCAGGGCGCGGGCGGCGCGGTCCCAGTCCTGTTGGGCGCTGGCGCGGCGCAGGCGGCCGAATGGCGCAAAGAAGACATGGGCGAAGATCAGCATCATCGCCAGGCCGATGCCGGCCATCGCATGCACGTATGGCGGGACATGGCCGGCGCCCATCTTGAACATCATGTGCAGGCCGCTGCCCAGCACCAGCGCCACGGCGACCCACACCCAGACGAAAAATCGGGCCAGCACCGCTGCCATCAGGCGCAGCCGCTGCGGCGCCTGCAGTTCGACCAGCGCCGGCCGCAGCGCCATATGGGCAAAGAACATGCCGCCAACCCAGATGGTGGCACCCAACAAATGCAGGAATGTGGCAATCAACATGGCTGTTCCGAAGTGTTGTTCATTGGATCGCACGGATTGTCGCACGACAGGCTACAGGATGGCGGTTTCTGTAGTAATGTCCGGAACGCTCGGGTGACGGCCCATGAGACCGCGCGGCGCCGACACGGCAGGCCCGGAACCTGCTAGAGCGAATCGGTGTGACACAGTGCGAGCGACGAGGACAATGACATGCAATCCCCATTTCCGGTGCCCCGGGTAATTCGACACCTGCTGGCGGCGGGGCTGCTGGCCGCCAGCCTGGGCGTGCACGCCGAGCGGGTGGTCACCATCGGCCTGGCGGTGCCCCTGAGCGGGCCATCGGGCAGCACCGGCGCCAGCCTGGAGCAGGCCGCGCAGCTGGCCATCGATGACCTCAATGCCGCCCGTCCGGTGATCGATGGCGAGCCGGTGCGCTTTGCGCTGTTGGCGCAGGACGATCGCGCCGACCCCCGCACCGGCGAACTGGTGGCCGATTATTTCGTCAAGAGCCGGGTGGCGGCCGTGGTCGGTCACTGGAATAGCGGAGTCGGCATTCCCGCTTCGCGCATCTATGCCGCCGCCGGTATCGTGCAGGTAGCGCCGGCGGTCACCTCGCCGGCCTATACCCAGCAGGGCTATGCCGGCGCCTTTCGCATCGTGCCCCACGACGGCGAGGGTGCGCGCCATATCGCGCAATACGTGGTGCGCGAGATGAAGGCGGCCAATGTGGTGGTGATCGACGACCGCACGCCCTTCGGGGCCGGCTACGCGGCCGAGTTCGCCGGCAACGTAGTGGCATTGGGCGGCAAGATCGGTGCCCGTTTCGCACTGAGCAGCAAGAGTTCCGATTTCAATGGCATCCTGCGCACGGTGCGTTCGCTCAAGCCCGACGCGGTCCTGTTTGCCGGCCTCGACGCCCAGGCGGCGCAACTGGTCAGCGAGATGCGGCGGCTGCAGATCGGCGCGCCGCTGATCGGCATCGGCGGCCTGGTCGGCCCCACCTTCGTGCGCCTGGCCGGCAGTGCCGGCGAAGGCACCGTGGTACTGGAGCCGGGGCCGGCTTCTTATCGCGGCCCGCAATGGACCCATTTCGAAGCCGCCTGGAAGGCCCGCTACCAGGAGCCGATCACCCTCTATGCGCCATTCGCCTATGATGCCGTGCGCGTGATCGCCGCGGCCATGCGCCAGGCCAATGCCACCGGGGGCGCGCCGCTGGCCCGGGAGCTGCATCGGATCCGCTATCGCGGCGTCACCGGCCCTATCGCTTTCGACCGCGAGGGCAACCTGCGCGACCCGGTATTCACGCTGTACGGCGTCAAGCAAGGCCGGTGGCAGGTGATCAAGACCATCGACGAGCGCAGCTAGCCACGCCACAGGCCGGGCGCCAACGAAAAACGCACCGCCATGGCGGTGCGTCTTGCGTGATGCCGGCAGGTTGCCGTGCTTACTTCTTGGGACGGCCGACCTTCAATGGCGTGAGCCCGGCCAGGATATCCTTGATGTCGGCGATCTTCAGGTTCTTGATCAACGACACGCCGATGCGCAGCAGGTCGCTCTTCTTGATCTCGACCCCGGCCTTCAGGCAGGTCTTCTTGACCTGCGCCAGCACCGCGTATTCGTTCTCGGGCATGGTGAAGCTGTCGCGCACCTGCTTGACCTTCTTGGGCTTTGCGGCCTTCTTGTCGGCCTTGCCGGCAGGCGCGGCGGGCTGGGGTGCAACCGGCTTGATGGCCGCCTTCGGCGCTGGCTTTGGAGCCGGTCTTGCCGGCCTGGCGCTGGTCGCGGGGGCGGGCTTGAGTGCGGCCTTGGGTGCCGGTCTGGTCGCCGGCTTGACAGGCGCCTTGGTGGCAGGCTTGCGCGCGGCGGTGGCGGCGCTTGCAGCAGTTGTGGACTTGACAGCTGGTTTTGCAGTCGGTGCCTTGGTTACCATGAACCCTCCTCATAAATTTGATATAAACAATATATATTGTTTGACAATCATGCGCAATGTGCTAGTGCGATGGCAACGATTTCACACCTGGGATTCGTGGTTGAAAACGTTTGCATCGCACCGATACCGCATATCGATCGGATCGCAGGGATGCTAACAAGGGCAGATGAACGCTTTGTGACAGCATAAAAAATGCAGTCCGGCCGCAAGCGGCGGGACTGCAAGGTACGTCGGTCTCTACTGGGATGCTGCTGGATTACTGCGAATTACATGAAGCTGCGGCTGGCGGCCGGCTTGGTTTCGTTGGCCACCGGGCGCGCGTGCTGCACCGGATCGAATTCCTTGACTTCGGCGCTGCCGTCGCGCATGGCACCCATGGTGGCGGTGGCCTTCGATTGGGTGGCCTGCTGCAAGGCGTTGTCTTCCTTGAACTCGCGCAGGAACTGCGAGAAGTTGCTGCCCACTTCGTGATGCTTGATGCCCATGGCCACGGCGGCCTTGAGGTAGCCCAGCTTGGAGCCGCAATCGAAGCGCTGGCCCTCATAGCGATAGGCCAGGACGTCTTCCTGCGTGAGCAGGGCCGAGATGGCATCGGTCAATTGCAGTTCGCCACCGGCACCGGTGCCGATCTTCTCGAGGTGATCGAAGATGGCCGGGGTCAGCACATAGCGGCCGGTCACGGCCAGCGTCGACGGCGCCACTTCGGGTGCGGGTTTCTCGACGATGCCGCTGACCAGTTCCAGGCGGTCCTGGTAGGCGCTGCCGCTGACGATGCCGTATTGGCGGGTTTCCAGGCGTGGCACATCCTGCACTGCCAGCAGGCTCTTGCCTTCGCGCTCGAAGGCGGCCGTCATCTGCGCCATTACATTGGGCTGGCCGGCTTCGACATCCATGAAATCGTCGGCCAGCAGCACGGCGAAGGGCTCGTTGCCCACCAGTTGCTTGGCCAGCAGCACCGCATGGCCCAGGCCCAGCGGTTCGGCCTGGCGCACGTAGACGCAATTGATATGCTTGGGGATGACGGTTTGCACCATCTCCAGCAGCTTGGTCTTGCCGGCTGCTTCCAGTTCGCTTTCCAGCTCGTAGGCCTTGTCGAAATGGTCTTCGATGGCGCGCTTGTTGCGGCCGGTGATGAAGATCATCTCCGTGATGCCGGCGGCCACCGCTTCTTCGACTGCGTACTGGATCAACGGCTTGTCGACGATAGGCAGCATTTCTTTCGGCTGTGCCTTGGTGGCAGGCAGGAAACGGCTGCCCAGACCGGCGACAGGGAAAACGGCTTTGGTAATCTTGGTCATATTAGGCCCAGGTAAAAGTTGGTCGACGTAACATCCTCACCCTTGCGAGTGACAGGCTCGATGCAATCAGCCCGTTTTTTTCTTCAATAGCTTCAAATGCAGGTAGGTGCGGCAGCTGTAGAACAGCGGCGCGGCAGTAGGGAAAGCGTTGCTCAGCAGGCCGGCGGTGATGTCCAGCATCGATCCGCTGCGCGCCAGGCGCGGCGCCGCGGGTGCCGCGGTAAATTCGATCCGCTGCGTGCTACCGCCTTGCTCGAGCTGGTCCAGCACGGCGGCCAGTTGCGGCGCCTTGATCGAGATCTGGCGCAGCAATTGCACGGATTCTTGCGTGTGGGCGGATATCTGGTCGATGGCGTCCATCTCGAGGTCCTGGTGACGGGCGGGGGCCGCCGGTGCAAACGGGGCACGCGGCGAGATGAAGGCTTGCAGGCGGGATGGCAGGGTAAGCATGGCGTGTTGTCTTTCTTATGGGGCTATCGCATGTTCAACGGCATGCGGTCCATTTGCTGCACTGCATTGCCAAGGTGACGCAAGCTTAGGCAGAGCGGGCGCGCCGAGCTATCAGAAAGCGACTGTTTGCAATGTAGGAAAAACGGAAACGCCCACGCCCGTCGCGCAATCGTCGTGTCGTCGGGCAACGTCGCCGACAGCGGCCCTGGGCGCGCTTGTCCTACAAGGGAATGGGCCGCTGTCCGATATCGAGCGTCGCGGCGCTTGCCTACCATTGCCTCATCCGTTGGGCACTTCAACCCTGCGTGACGGGCCTTAAACACAACACGAAAGGAAGCATCATGGAACACGGAATCATCGTATGGCTGATCATCGGCGCCGTTGCCGGCTGGCTGGCAGGTGTATTGGTCAAGGGCGGCGGCTTCGGCGTGCTCGCTGATATCCTCATCGGTATCGTCGGCGCCGTCATCGGCGGCTGGCTGGCGGGACTGCTGGGCATCGCAGTGGGCGGCGGCATCCTGGCTTCCATCGTCACCGCCACCCTCGGCGCGGTGGTGCTGCTGGTGATCGTCAGGGCCTTCCGCCGCCGGGCTTGATCCGACCCCGGTCGGCGGTTCTACCTGAAGCAGACATGCGCCCCAGTGGCGCATGTCTGCGTTGTGCGTCCAGCATCGCTCGCCATTGCCTGGCGACTGCGCCGCTGGGCAATGCCGTTACAATGCGACCTGATTTACATCCTCTGGTGCAACGCAACAGTGACTCCAGGGTCCTACGCTGACTTCGTTTCCATTTATCAAGAAAACCAACATCATGAGTAGCGTCAATCCACTGGCCGGCAAGCGTGCGGCACCCTCTTCGCTGGCCGACCTGCCAGTGCTCCTGTCCAACTACGCCAGCCTGCGGCCCGACGCCGGCTACGCCGCCCATCGTGTCGCCTTCGGCACGTCCGGCCACCGCGGCAATGCCAATGCGTGCAGCTTCAACGAGTGGCATGTGCTGGCCATCACCCAGGCCATTTGCGACTACCGGCGCCAGCAGGGGCTGACCGGCCCGCTGTTCCTGGGCATCGATACCCATGCCTTGTCGGAACCGTCATGGCACAGCGCGCTGGAGGTGCTGGCCGCCAACGAGGTGGTGACCATGCTGGCCGAGGGTAGTCCGTATGCGCCCACGCCGGCGGTGTCGCACGCGATCCTGGCGCATAACCGCCTGCATCCGGCGGCGCGCGCCGACGGCATCGTGATCACCCCGTCGCACAACCCGCCCGACAACGGCGGCTTCAAGTACAACATGCCCAACGGCGGCCCGGCCGACTCCAATGTCACCGGCTGGATCGAGCAACGCGCCAACGGCTACCTCGAGGCGGGCCTCGACGGGGTTCGGCGCATGCTGTTCCAGAAGGCGCTCAAGGCCGACACCACGCGCCGCTACGATTACCTCGACAACTACGTCAGCGACTTGCCCAACATCATCGACCTGGCCGCCATCTCGGGCGCCAACGTCAAGATCGGCGTCGATCCGCTGGGCGGGGCGGGGGTGCATTACTGGGGCGCGATTGCCGAGCGCTACAAGCTCAACCTGGAAGTGGTCAATACCGATGTCGACGCCACCTTCCGCTTCGTGCCGCTGGACTGGGACGGCCAGATCCGCATGGACCCGTCGTCACCGCATGCGATGGCCGAACTGATTGCGCTCAAGGACCGCTTCGATGTCGCCATGGCATGCGATACCGACCACGACCGCCACGGCATCATCGCCAAGAGCGTGGGCCTGCTGTCGGCCAACAGCTACCTGGCCACGGCGGTGTACTACCTGTATCGCCATCGCCCGGCCTGGCGCGCCGACGCCGCCATTGGCAAGACCCTGGTGTCGAGCCACCTGATCAACCGGGTGGCCGATCACCTGGGACGCAAGCTGCTCGAGATGCCGGTCGGGTTCAAGTGGTTCGTCGACGGCCTGTACGACGGCAGCCTGGCGTTCGGTTGCGAAGAAAGCGCCGGCGCGTCGTTCGTGCGTTTCGACGGCCAGCCCTGGAGCACCGACAAGGACGGCATCACCGCCGCCTTGCTGGCCGCCGAGATGACCGCGCGCACCGGCCGCGATCCTGGCGAGATCCATGCCGAATTGACCGGCATCCTCGGGGCGCCGGTCAACGGCCGCATCGAGGCTGCCGCCACGCCGGCCCAGAAGACCCGCTTGTCGAAGCTGTCGCCGGCCGATGTCAGTTCCACCGAACTGGCGGGCGAGGCGATCCGCCAGGTGCGTACCACGGCGCCGGCCAACGACAAGCCGTTCGGCGGCTTGAAGATCGAAACCGACAACGGCTGGTTCGCGGCGCGCCCCTCGGGCACCGAGAGCATCTACAAGATCTATGGCGAAAGCTTCCGCGACCAGGCTCACCTGGACCGCATCTTCAGCGAAGCCCAGCAGATCGTCAGCCGCGCCCTCGAGGGCGCCTGATCGCGCCCCGGCCTGCCCGGCGCTTGCCGCCGGCAGGCGCGGTCCGGCATCTCCAACCATCCTACAAGCGAATGCTCCACTGTCCTGCTGATGTGGCCGGTGGGCGTTCGTAAGATGAATTGTCTGCATTTCATCACGCCTGAAGGGGAGATCGACATGGAAAACCGCGCATCGGGCACACAGGCTGCGGCATTGCTGCGCCACACCGTCCAGGGCGAACCTGACACCTACACCATGGAACGGCGGCGCCAGGAGCAGCAGGGCGACGCCAGCCGCGAGGCCACCGCAGCCCGCACCGACCAGGCTATCCGCAGCGAGCGAGAACGGCGCGCGCAGGCGGAAAACGATGCGCGCTTCGGCCGGCCCTCGGCATTGACCGACCAACATCGGCTGCCGGTGCTGGAGACCGACCAGTTCCGGGTGGTCGAACCGGACGGCACCGAAGACCCGCTGGCCAGCATCGACGACGACTTGCAGCCGGCACCGCCGGATCGACCATAATTTCACCGCCCCTACTGGAGAGCGCCATGTCCATTCTGGAACACAAGCCGCAGGACACCCCGCCGGTCGAAGTCCCGCCATTGGACCCGACCCCGCCGCAAGATCCGATTCCGCACCAGAACCCACTGTGATTGATGGCCATGACCCGACTGCATACGCCACAGGAAACCCCACCCACGCCCGAGCCGCACCTGCCGCCGTCTGAGTTGCCCGACGACGACCCGATTCCGGTCGAAGACCCGCCGCTCAACCCGAGGCCGTCGGATAAGCCGATTCGCATGTAGTTGCCGTGTTGCAATGATTAGTCCAGGGAGGCCGAGATGGACCATTCCGATTCCATGATTCCCAATTTCGCCCAGGTCTTCGAGGCGGCCGTGGGCTCCGTCACCACCACCCCGGTCATGCCGCCGGTGCCGACGGCGGGTCCGATCGACCGCGAGATCCGGCGTATCGATAGCGCCCACCAGCCTGCGGTACGCGAAGTCGCTTCCGACAACGAGATCGGCCGCGACATCGTCGACGATGATGCCCGCCGCCTGGCGGTGCAAAAGCGCAGCGTGCGCAAGCAGGCGCAGCGCCGGGGCGCTGCCGCCAAGCCTGGGCCGGACGAGCCGACCTGAGGTCCGGCTTGCCCCAGCCCGTACCACCCTTTATACTGCGCGCCATAGCATTGCTTCTGGTATCCCCGGGGTCGTCACGCCGGGGGTTTAAACGGGAAGCTGGTGCGATCGTCCCCACGGGACAGTCAATGCCAGCGCTGCCCCCGCAACGGTAAGCGAGAAGGGCACGCATCACGCCACTGTGCATTTCGCATGGGAAGGCGCCTGTCCAGGGAAACCCCCGCCTCGCCAGCCCGGAGACCGGCCCGGAGCAAATTCTAAAATTGCATCGCGGAGGGCGAGCGTTAGGACAGCATCCCGATTTCCATCGTTGCGACCCCGGCCCCGTGCGTCTTGCCGGCATGGCGCGTGGCATGGCACGATGTCGGGTCGGCTGCCGCTTACGCCTGCCTTCCGATCACAGGCCAATCAAGGAACAGACATGTCCATCCACTCCGGCGTCACACCCGATTCCGTCGACCACGCCACCGTCGGCGCCAATGTTTGGCGCGACCGCATCGCGCCTTCGTTGCTGGCATTCGCACTGGGCGCGGCGCTGATCTACGGCGCCGGTTTTGCGTCCAAAATCGAATTGCACAACGCTGCACACGACGGCCGCCATTCGGCCGGTTTTCCTTGCCACTGAGCCGGACCCAACGATGAACTGGACGATTTTCCGGCGCATGGCGTCGGCGGTGGTGATGGCCGGCGTGCTGTCGGGCATCCTGCTGTCCGGCGTGCAGCATGTGCAGGTGAGCAACATCATCCTGCAGGCCGAGCAATACGAGAAGGCTGGCGAAGCGGCCCATGCCGAGGCGCCCCATGGCCACGCGGCGCCGGCCGACGCGGCCGGGGCGGGCGCCACCGCCGTGCATGAGCATGAGCATGGTCACGATGGTGACGAATGGGAGCCGGCCGATGGCCTCGAGCGCACCGCCTATACCGTCGCGGCCAATGTCAGCATGGCCATCGGCTTTGCGTTGATGCTGGTGGGGGCCATCGTCGTCAGCGGGCGCCAGGTCAGCTGGCGCAGCGGCTTGCTGTGGGGCGCGGCTGGTTACCTGGTGTTTTTCGTGGCGCCGTCGCTGGGCTTGCCGCCCGAGGTGCCCGGCACGCTGGCCGCTCCGCTGCATGCGCGTCAAGGGTGGTGGGTGATGACCGCTGGCATGACCGCCGCCGGGCTGGCCACGATCGTCTATGCCCGGGCCTGGCCCTGGAAACTGGTGGGCGCCTTGCTGCTGGTGGTGCCGCATATCATCGGCGCCCCTCAACCCGAGGTGCATGGCGGGCTGGCGCCGGAACAACTGGCGCGTGCCTTCATCCACGCCACGGCCCTGGCCAATGCCGTATTCTGGCTGGCACTCGGCGCCCTGTGCGGCCTGTTCTACCGCAAGTTCGGCTGACCAGGTCCGACCGTCCATCCGCTGCGGCGGCAAGGAGCGCGATGCTCCCTGCCGCCGCAACGCATTTGAAAGCTGATGCAATGAGAACACATACCCGCCACGTACTGATGTGCGTGGGACCCCGCTGCACCGACAACGGGGTGCTGGCCGAGGCCATGTTCGGGGTCCTGGGCGAGCAGATCGACGCCCGTCCCGCGTTGCGCGTCAAGCGCACCCGCACCCATTGCATGGTGGCCTGCAAGGCGCAGGCGCCGGTGGTGGTGGTCTATCCGGAAGGGGTGTGGTACCGCTGCGTGGACGCCGCCGCCATCGAAAGGGTGGTGGTCGAGCACCTCGAAGGCGGGCGCGAAGTCACCGACCTGGTGTTCCACCGCCTGGGCAGTGGCGATGTCACCCCCGAGATGGAGAACCCCGATGTCTGATAGCGGCGCGCCTGCGCGTATCGTCCTGCTGACCCATGCCTCGACCGACCTGTCCATGCTGGCCAGCGCCCGGTTGCAGCTGCCGGCCGACTTCCCGGTGGTGGCCGGCCATGACCTGCAGCAGCTGCAATCTGCCGACGATGGGGCACCCGCACGCCAGGGCCTGGCCGCGCTGTTGCGCGGGCCGCTGGCCGGCGCCGAGGTGATCGTGCTGCGCGTACTGGGGCGGCTGGGCGCGATTGCCGGCGTGGGCGAGCTGGTGCGCGTAGCGCGCAGCCAGGGACGTCACCTGATCGTGCTGTCGGGCGCCGGCGAGCCCGATGCCGAACTGGCGGCAGCCTCTACCGCCCCCATCGACGTCCAGCAGCAGGCGCTGGCCTATTTCAACGCCGGTGGCAGCGTCAACCTGGCGCAACTGCTGCGTTGCCTGTCGGATCGCCTGCTGTTGACCGGTTTCGGCCACGAGCCGGTACAGGTGTTGCCCGAGCACGGCATCTACCATCCCGACCTCGAACAGGGTGCCACGGCGGCCCAGTGGCAGGCATTGCGCGCACCCTCGGCGGCATCGCGCCCGGCGGTCGGTATCGTGTTCTACCGGGCGCACTGGTTGTCGGGCAATACCGATTTCGTCGATGCCCTGGTCGCCGCGCTGGAGTCGCGCGGCATGGACGTGCTGCCGATCTTCACCTCCTCGCTGCGGGTCGCCGGCGGTACCCAGGTGCCACCGGCGCTGCAGTATTTCCTCCACGCCGATGGCCGGCCCCAGGTCGACCTGCTGGTCAACACCACTTCCTTTGCGATGGGCGAGATCACGGCCGGCAACGTCACACCGGCCGGCTGGTCGGTGTCGGTGCTGGAGCGACTGGGGCTGCCGGTGCTGCAGGCGATGACCAGCGGCATGACGCATGACCAGTGGCAGCATTCCACGCGCGGCATGAATCCGCTGGACGCGGCCATGAACGTGGTATTGCCCGAGTTCGACGGGCGCATCATCGGGGTGCCGCTGTCGTTCAAGCTGCCGGCCGACGACAGCGGCGCGCTGCGCTACCAGCCGCTACCCGATCGCGTGCGACGCATTGCCGGGCTGGCGCAGCGGCTGGTGCGGTTGCGGCGCAAGCCCAATGCCGACAAGCGGATCGCCTTCATCTTCACCAATTCCAGCAGAAAGGCCGCGCAGATCGGCAACGCCGTCGGCCTGGACGCGCCGGCCTCGCTGTACCGGATATTGCAGGCGCTGGAGGCGGCGGGTTACCAGATCGGTGCGCTGCCCGAGGACGGCACCGCCCTGATCCACGCGTTGGTCGACCGCTGTTCCTACGACGACATCATTGTCTCGGAAGAACAGCTGCGGCACGCCGCCGGGCGCGTGCCGGCGGCGCGCTACGCCCAATGGTTCGCGGCCCTGCCACGGTCCCTGCAGCAACGCATGCAACAACAGTGGGGGCCAGCGCCGGGCGAGGCCTATGTACACGACCAGCACCTGGTGATCGCCGGCCTGCCGCTGGGCAACGCCTTCGTCGCCCTGCAGCCGCCGCGCGGCTACGGCATGGACCCGGACGCCATCTATCACCAGCCCGACCTGCCGCCGACGCACCATTACACGGCGCTGTATCGCTGGCTGGACGAAGAGTGGGGCGCCGACGCCATCGTCCACGTGGGCAAGCATGGCACGCTCGAATGGTTGCCGGGCAAGGGCGTGGGCCTGTCCGAAGAATGCTTCCCCGACGCCTTGCTGGGCGACATGCCGCTGTTCTATCCGTTCATCATCAACGATCCCGGCGAGGGTGCCCAGGCCAAGCGCCGCGCCCATGCGGTGGTGGTCGATCACCTGACCCCGCCGATGACCACCGCCGACAGCTATGGCGCGCTGGCGCAGTTGACGCAACTGGTCGACGAGTATTACCAGGTCGAGGTGCTGGACCCGGCCAAGCTGCCGTTGCTGCAACAGCAGATCTGGGAGCTGGTGCGCCAGACCAACCTCGACACCGACCTGCAATGGAAGCTGGTCAACCATAGCCACGATCACGATCATCACGATCATGGTCACGATCATGGTCACGCTCATGACCACGGCCATCACCACCACGGGCACGATCACGCGCATCACGACCATGACCATGACGACGGCCAGTTGCCGCATGGCCTGGCCGAGCTCGATGGGGCCGGCGTGGCGCATTTGATCGAGGACCTCGACGGCTACCTGTGCGAGCTGGGCGCGGCACAGATCCGTGACGGCCTGCACATCCTCGGCCGCATGCCGGATGCGCAGCAGATGCCCGCCATGCTGGTGGCCCTGACCCGGCTGCCGAACCAGGACCTGCCCGGCCTGCAGGAAGAAGTCGCCGGCCTGTTCGGACTGTCGCTGGACATGCTGCTCGAACACAAGGGGCGGCGCCTGAACATCGACGATGCGCTGGCACGCACGGCCGGTCGTGCCGTGGTCACCCGGGCCGACGCGCTCGAGGCCATCGATGCGCTGTGCCTGCGCCTGATGCAGGCGTTGCAGCAGGCCGACTATGCCAATGGCGCCATCGAGGGCGTATTGGCGTCGGTATTTGCGCCGTTGTCGGCGCTGCAACCGGACCAGCGGCCGCGCCTGCAGCCGGCCATGGCCAGGTCGGCCGCCAGCGTGCTGGGCGGCTTGCGGGCAGCCAGCCGGGCACCCGCGGTCAAGGCCGCACCCAAGGCCAGCGCCAAGGGCGCCCCCGACCATGGGCCATTGCGGCGCGTGCTCGAATTCACCTGCGACCAACTGGTGCCGCGCCTGCGCCGCACCGACGACGAGATCGCCAACCTGCTCGCGGGCCTGTCGGGTCGCTACGTGCCGGCCGGACCCAGCGGTTCGCCCACGCGCGGCATGGCCCATATCCTGCCCACCGGGCGCAATTTCTACTCGGTCGATCCACGCAGCGTGCCATCGCAATCGGCCTGGCGGGTCGGCCAGCAACTGGCGCGCGAAGTGCTGGAACGGCACCAGCGCGAGACCGGCAGCTACCCCGAAAGTGTCGCCATCAGCATCTGGGGCACCAGTGCCATGCGCACCCACGGCGACGATGTGGCGCAGATCCTGGCATTGCTGGGCGCGCGCCCGATCTGGCGCCCCGGCAACCGCCAGGTGGCCGGTATCGAACTGATCCCGCTGGCGCAGTTGCAGCGACCTCGTATCGATGTCACGACCCGCATCAGCGGCTTCTTCCGCGATGCGTTCCCGCAGCTGATCGAATTGATCGACGACGCGGTGCAGGCCGCCATCGCCGCCGACGAACCGGAACATCTCAATTTCGTGCGCCGCAACTACCTGCGCGAAACGGCGCAGTCGGTAGCACAGGGCCTGGGCCAGGCCGAGGCCGCCGCCCGCGCCGGCTACCGCGTCTTCGGCGCCAAGCCGGGCAGCTACGGCGCCGGCATCCTGCCCCTGATCCAGGAGCGCAACTGGACCGACGCCGCCGACTTCGCCCAGGCCTATGTCAATTGGGGCGGCTACGCCTACGGGCGCCGGGTGCAGGGCGCCGACTGCCGCGATGCGTTCCGCCAGCGCCTGGGCAGCGTGCAGGTGGCGCTGCATAACCAGGACAACCGCGAACACGACATCTTCGACAGCGACGACTACCTGCAGTACCACGGTGGCATGATCGCCACCATCCGCGCCTTGTCGGGCCAGCAGCCGCGTCACTATTTCGGCGACAGCCACGACCCGGGGCGGGCCGCGGTGCGCGACCTGAAGGAAGAAACCCTGCGCGTCTACCGTTCGCGGGTGGTCAATCCCAAGTGGCTGGCCAGCATCCAGCGCCACGGCTACAAGGGCGGGCTGGAGCTGTCGGCCACGGTGGACTACCTGTTCGGCTATGACGCCACGGCCCAGGTGATGGACGACTGGATGTACCAGCAACTGGCCGATACCTATGGTTTCGATCCGGAGATGCGCGCTTTCCTGGAGCAGGCCAATCCCTGGGCCCAGAACGCGATTGCCGAGCGGCTGCTGGAAGCGGCCAGCCGCGGCATGTGGGAGCAGCCCGACGAAGCCACCCTGGAGCAGTTGCGCCAGCTCTACCTGCACAGCGAAAGCTTGCTCGAGGCACGCGGCGAGACCGCGCGCGGCAGCGAACACGCCAAGGACCTTTCATGAACCACGGTTATCCCTTTGCCGCCATCGTCGGCCAGGCGCAATTGAAGACGGCGCTGTTGCTGTGCGCGGTCGACCCCGGCATCGGCGGCGTGCTCATACGCGGCGACAAGGGCACCGCCAAGAGCACCGCCGCGCGCGGCCTGACACAGGTGGTGCCACCCATTGCCCGCATCGCCGGCTGCGCCTTCAATTGCGCGCCGGGACAGCCGGCGGCCGCCTGCGAGGTCTGCAATGCCGGGCAGGACCAGGTGATCGAGGCCGAGATCCCGTTCGTCACGCTGCCGCTGGGCGCCACCGAAGACCGGGTGCTGGGCACGCTGGACCTGCACAAGGCATTGCAGGATGCGCAACGCGCGTTCCAGCCGGGGCTGCTGGCGTCGGCCCATCGCGGCGTGCTGTATATCGACGAGGTCAACCTGCTGGCCGACCACCTGGTCGATGTGCTGCTCGACGTGGCCGCCATGGGGGTCAACTCGGTCCAGCGCGAAGGCTTGTCGGTGACGCATCCGGCGCGCATCACGCTGATCGGCACCATGAACCTGGAAGAGGGCGACCTGCGTCCGCAGTTGCTGGACCGGTTCGGCCTGATGGTCGAGGTGGCGGCGCCCCAGGACAAGCAGGTACGGGCCGAGGTGGTGCGCCGGCGCATCGGCTACGAGGCAGATATGGCCGCCTTCGGCTCGCAGTGGCAGGCGCAGCAGCATGCATTGCGCGACCAGGTCGCCGCGGCGCAGCGGTTGCTGGCGCAGGTCGTGCTGGACGACGCCATGCTGGAACTGATCAGCCACCTGTGCTGCGAATTCGAAGTCGCCAGCCTGCGCGCCGACATCGTGATGCACAAGACCGCGCGTGCCATCGCCGCGCTGCAAGGGCGGGGCCGGGTCACGCCCGACGATATCGGCTGTGCCGCCCGGCTGGTGTTGCCGCATCGGCGGCGGCGCAAGCCATTCGACCAGGCCGGCATGGACCATGAGCGGCTCGATGACCTGGTCGAGCAGGCCAGGTCCGGGCAGCAACAGACGCAGCCGCAGGGTAGCGATGGCCAGCCGCCGGAACCCTCCGCCGGCGACGGGCAGGGCACGGATGAAGGGGGCCCGGATGCGCCGGGCGCCGGTGAAACCCGCACCTTTGCCGTGGCCGCCGCCGCAGCGCCACCCCACATCAGCGTCGACACGCCGCAGGCGCCAGGCCAGGCGCCGGCCGGGCGGCGCAGTACGCTGCCGCAGGCGCGCCGGGGTAGCGCGCTGCGCGCCGTGCCCGATACCCATCCCGATCAACTGGCGGTAGGTGCGACCCTGCGCAGCGCCGCCGTGCGTGGCGCCCTGGCCGGGCAGGGGGACGATGGCCGCCTGCGCCTGACTCCTGCCGACCTGCATCGCCAGGAGCGCCGCGGCAAGGGCGCCAACCTGATCGTGTTCGTGGTCGACGCCTCCGGTTCGATGGCCGCGCAGCGCCGCATGGAAGCAGTCAAGGGTGCGGTGCTCTCGCTGCTGACCGACGCCTACCAACGGCGCGACCAATTGGCGGTGATCGCGTTTCGCGGCGAGCGCGCCGAGGTATTGCTGGAGCCTACCCGCAGCGTCGACCTGGCCGAGCAGGGCCTGCGCGAACTGCCCACGGGCGGGCGCACGCCGCTACCGCATGCCCTGCAACTGGCCGCGCAGCTGCTCGAGCGCGCCACCCAGGACGCGCCGCCGCTGCTGGTGATCCTGTCCGACGGGCGGGCCAACGTCGGATTGCCGGGTGATCCGCAAGAACCCTGGCGCCAGACGCTCGATGCGGCGGCCCACCTGGCCCGGCGCGGCACGCCGGCACTGGTGCTGGACACCGAGACCGGTTACCTGCGCCTGGGCCGGGCCTGGCAACTGGCCGATGCGCTGGGCGCACCCTGCCTGACCCTGGAACAATTCACCGGCGACGCCCTGGCGTTGACGGTACGCGCGCAACTGGGCGCGTGACTTATCGAGGATTGAAGAAATGATCATCTGCATCGGCGCCGGCCCCGGCGACCATTCGTATCTCACCCTGCGCGGCGCCGAGCTGATCCGCAATGCCGACGTCGTGGCCGGCTTCAATGCGGTGGTCGACGTGGTGCGCGAATCGATCCCGCCCACGGCCGAAGTGGTATTGATGGGCTATCGCGACCAGGTGGCCCAGCTCGACCGGGTGGCGGCCCTGCACCACGCCGGCAAGCGCTGCGTGGTGGTGTTCATGGGAGACATCCATTTCAGCGGTTTCCAGTACCTGGAGCGGGTCGAGCGCGCCTGCGGCCATCGGGTCGAGACGCTGCCCGGCATCTCGTCGGCGCAGATCCTGGCATCCAAGGCCCGGGTCTGCTTCGATGAGACCACCTTCATCACCTTCCACCGGCGCGGCGACCTCGAGCCGTTCAAGCGACACCTGGTCAACGTGCTCAAGGACGGGCGCAACGCCATCGTCATTCCATGCCCGTGGGACGCGGCACGCTCGTTCATGCCGCGCCACATCGCCAGCTACCTGCTGCAGCAGGGCGTGGACCCGACCCATCCGACCGAAGTGTGGGAAAACCTGACCCGCGGCGACGCCGAATGGCATGGCAACCTGGCCGCCTGCGTCGACCTGGAGGTCAGTGACATGAGCATCATGCTCATCCGCACCCAGCGCCCCATGGCCAGCCAGATCGAACCACCACCGACACCGGGGAACCAGCCATGAGCGCGACCGCCGCCATCGTGATTGCCGGCCACGGCAGCCGCGACCCGGATGCGCTGCGCGAATTCGAGGCGCTGGTGCAACTGGTGCGCGAGCGCGCCGGCGGCAGCACGGTACGCCACGGCTACCTGGAGTTTGCCGCGCCGACCATCGCCGAGGCTGCCGCGGCCTGCGTGGCCGACGGTGCGCGCGAGGTCAGCGTGGTGCCTGCGGTGTTGCTGGCGGCGCGCCACGCCAAGAACGACATGCCGGCCGAGCTGCTGGCACTGGCGCGGCAGTACCCGCACGTCGACTTCCATTTCGGCGCGCCGATGGACCTGCATCCGCTGTTGCTGCAACTGGCGCAGCAACGCGTGGTCGAGGCCGAGGCGGCGGCGGGCGACATCGCCGAGCGGCGCCAGAGCTGCCTGGTCATGGTCGGGCGGGGCACCACCGACCCCGACGCCAACGGCGAGGTCGCCAAGGCCGCGCGCATGCTGCAGGAGGGCATGGGTTTCGGCGCCCTGCAACTGTGTTTCTCGGGCACCGCCACGCCGCTGGTGCGCGACGGCCTGGCCGCGGCGGCCCGCATGGGCCATACCCGGCTGGTGGTGTTGCCGTTCTTCCTGTTCGATGGCGTGCTGGTCAAGCGCATCTTCGCCGCGGCCGACGAACTGGCCCAGCGCGAACCGCAACTGGAAGTGCTCAAGGCCGGCTACCTGGGGGTGCATGCCCACCTGGCCGATGTGCTGCTCGAGCGGGCCCGGCAAGCCATCGAAGGGCGCGCCGCAATGAACTGCACGCTGTGCAAGTACCGGGTGCAAATCGTCGGTTTCGAGCAGCAGGTGGGCGAGCCGCAGCGGGCCCATCACCTGCCGGTGCGCAACCTGCTGGCCGGACCTGCCGCCGCCACCGCCACGGCGCCCTATGTGCCACATCCGATCGAAGCCGAAAGCATGCAGATCATCGACCAGGGACGCGACTGGAGCGGCTTTGCGCCAGCGCACCTGACGGTGCTGCAACGGCTGGTGCATACCAGCGGCGACTTCGCGGTGGCCGACGAGATCTTCTTTTCGCCCGGCGCGGCCGAGACCGGCATGCGCGCGCTGCTGCGCTGCAAGCGCGTGGTCACCGACGTGACCATGGTGCAGACCGGCCTCAAGCGGGCGCTGCTGGAGCAACTCGGCATCGAGACCTGGTGTGGCGTGCACGACCCTGAATCGCACCTGATGTCGAGTACCCAGGGCATCACGCGCTCGGCGGCCGGTATCCGGCGCGCCTGGCAGAAATTCGGCAACGACGTGGTGCTGGCCATCGGCGACGCGCCCACTGCCATCGTCGAGGCCACGCGGCTCATTCGCGAGCACGGCTGGCGCCCGCAACTGGTGGTCGGCCTGCCGGTCGGTTTCGTGGGCACGCGTGAAAGCAAGGATGAGCTGCGGCGGTGCCTGCAGGTGCCGCGCATCACCAACAGCGGTACCCGCGGCGGCTCGCCCTGGGCCGCCAGCGTGATCAATGCGCTGTTGATCGACGCCATCGCCTGGCTGGTGGCGCAAGAACGGGAAAGCGCCTGATGCCACCTCCCGTGGAGCGGCAGCGGGCCGAGTACGACCTGGCGCTGCTGGCCCCCAACGGCCTGCGGCGCGGACGTAGTACCGGCAGCTGCGCCACCGCGGCGGTGCGCGCGGCGCTGTACTGGCTGCTGGCGGCGATCCGGGTCGAACGTACCGAGGTCAGCCTGCCCGATGGCGCCCACTTCATCTCGGTGCCGGTGCAGCAGGTGGGCAGTGTCGATGCGCAGGCGGCCCAGGCCGAGGTATTGAAGGATGGCGGCGACGACCCCGACAACACCCATGGCGCGACCATCGTGGCCCAGGTGCGGCGCAATGCCAGCGGCGAGATCCGTTTCTTCGCTGGCGACGGCGTGGGCACGGCCACCATGCCCGGGCTGCGGGTGGCGGTGGGCGAACCGGCCATCAATCCGGTGCCGCGCCAGATGATGCGTACCGCGGTGGCCGAGGTGCTGGCCGAGCTGTGTCCGTCGGCGGCGGCACGCACCGCGTGGATGGCGCAGGGGTTCGACCTGACCATCGGCTGCCGCGAAGGTCGACGCATTGCGCCCAAGACCTTCAACCCGCGCCTGGGGATCGTCGACGGCATTTCGATCCTGGGCACCTCGGGCATTGTCGAGCCGATGTCGATGGCGTCGTGGATTGCCTCCATCGAGGTCTATATCCGGGTCGCGCTGGCCGACTGCAGCGCGGCCGACGATGCCATTGCCTACCTGCCGGGCAAGATCGGGCGCGCCTTCGTGGCGCAGCTGGGACTGCCGGACCGGCGCTCGGTGCAGATCGCCAACTTCCTGGGCGATGCGCTGGATTTTACCCAGCAGGCGTTGAGCGAGCAGCGGCGGCGCTTGCCGGTGCTGTGGCTGGCCGGCCATCCGGGCAAGCTGGCCAAGGTATTGGACGGGGTGTGGGACACCCATTCGAGCAAGAGCGACATGGCCATGCAGGGCGTGACCCGCGTGGCGCAGACGATGAACGCGCCGCGCCCGCTGTTTGCGCCGGCGCTGTTGCAACAGATGAAGGATGCCAATACGGTGGAAGCGATAATTGAACTGGTACGGCAGCGCGACAGCGCGCTGTCGAAGGCGTTGTGGGTCGAGATCGAGGGCCGCATCGCGCGCCTGGCGGCGGCCCGCATGCCCAATGTGGATCGCGTCGAGGTGCGCCTGTTCGACCTCGACGGTGGCGCCCTGGGAGTGCTGGCATGAGCGGCGGACGCCTGATCGGCATCGGCGTGGGCCCCGGCCCCACCGGCTACCTGCCGCTGGCCGCGTTGCAGGCGCTGCGCGCGGCCGACGTGATCTACCTGCCGCGTGCGCGCGGTGCCGACATGTCGGTTGCGTTGCAGTGCCTCGACGGTATCGAGTTCGATCGCAGCCGGCTGCGCGAGATCGAGTTCAACATGGACCCCGACCGCGACGTGCTGCAGCAGCACTACGCCCAACTGGGCCAGGAGCTGGCGGCCCAATTGCGCGCCGGGCTGCAGGTGGCCTATTTGACCATCGGCGACGCGCTGACCTATTCTACCTATGGCTATGTACTGGCGGCGGTGCGCGATGTACTGCCGCAATCCGATTGCGTCACCTACCCCGGCATCACCAGCTACGCGGCGGCGGCGGCGGCATTGCACTGGCCACTGGGCGTGGGCAAGGAGCGCACCCTGATCCTGCCTTGCCCGGATGACGCCGACAGCCTGCGCGCCGAGATCGACAGCCACGATATCGTGGTGCTGATGAAGGTGGGCGCGCGGCTGCCGTGGGTGCTGGCGCTGCTGAACCAGATGGGCATTGCCCGGCATTGCGCCTTTGCGCGCCGCATCGGCTTGTCCGACCAGGTGCTGGCAGACGATGTCAGCGCCCTCGATGCCAGCGCCGCCAGCGGTTACCTGGCAGTGTTGCTGATTCGCAAGACGCCACAACAGAAGCGACACGAACCGAAAGGACAGTCATGAAAGTCTATTTCATCGGTGCCGGCCCGGGCGCGGCCGACCTGATCACATTGCGCGGGGCGCGCCTGCTGGGCCAGGTGCGCATGGTGCTGTATGCCGGTTCGCTGGTGCCTACGGCCATGCTCGAACACTGCCAGCCTGGCGCCGAGCTGATCGATACCGCCGCGCTGGACCTGGAACAACAGCAGGCCTGCTACGAGCGCGCCCGCGACATGGACATCGACGTGGTGCGCCTGCATTCGGGCGACCCGGCCATCTACGGCGCCACTGCCGAGCAGATGCGCCGGCTCGACGCGCTTGGCATCACCTATGAAGTGGTGCCGGGCGTGTCGTCCTTCACGGCGGCGGCAGCGGCGGTGGCGGCCGAGCTGACCAAGCCGGAGGTGTCGCAAAGCGTGATTCTCACGCGCGTGTCGGGACGCGCCTCGGCCGTGCCCGAGTCCGAATCGATTGCCCGGCTGGCGGCGCACCGCGCCACCATGTGCATCTTCCTGTCGGGGCCGCACCTGGCCAAGATCGTGCGCGACCTGCTGCTGCATTATCCGCCGGCCACGCCGGTGACGCTGGTGTACCGGGCCAGCTGGCCGGAGCAGCGCATCTACCAGGGCACGCTGGCTACGGTGCTCGACGAGAACCGGCGCGGCGAGTGGAACCTGACCACCATGATGCTGGTGGGCGCGGCGCTGGACCGGCAACAGATCGCCGAGTCGAGCCTGTATTCGAAGCAGTTCACGCACCTGTTCCGGGTGCCCGGGAAGCGCAACGCCCAGGCCCCGGTCGAGGATGTGGCGCCATGACCCCGCCGCCGGTGTCCGATGAGCTGGGCCTGTGGCCGGTGCGGCGCGAGGCCGAGGCGCTGGCGCTGCATCTGCAGGCCGGCTTGGGCGGGATGCTCTACCGGCCGTGGTTGCATGTGGTGGGCGGTGCGGTGGCCTTGTCGCAGCGCCAGCAGTTTGCGCTGGCCTACCGGCGACACCGGCAATGGATCATGGTGGGCGCGGCCGGTATCGCGGTGCGCTTCCTGGATGGCTTGCCCCAGGACAAGCATAGCGACCCGGCGGTGGTGGTGCTGGACGAAGCAGGGCGCTTTGCGATTTCGCTGCTGGCCGGCCACGAGGGTGGCGCCAACCGGTTGGCCTATCGGGTGGCACAACTGACCGGCGCGCTACCGGTGGTGACCACCGCCACCGAAGCCGTCAAGCCACTGGTACTGGGCATAGGCTGCCGCAAGGGCGTGTCGGCCGAGCGCATCACGGCGGCGGTGACGCAGGCCCTGGCGCAATGTCCCGAGGCCACGTTGCAGCAGGTGCGTGAAGTGGCCACCATCGATATCAAGGCCGAAGAGCCGGGCCTGCTGGCCTTCTGCGCTACCCACGACCTGCCGCTGCGGGTGATCTCGACGGCGCAGATCGCACAGCGCGCCTGGGTCGGCAAGGGTTCGGACTGGGTCATGCAGAACGTGGGCGTGGAAGGGGTATGCGAACCGGCGGCCCTGATCGCCTGCCCGCGCGGGCGGCTGGCGCTGGGCAAGACGGCGCTTGACGGCGTGACCGTGGCGGTGGTCGAGGATGCAGCCGGGTGGCAACCCACGCGCCCCACACAACCCGAATGACGGCACGATCGCACGCGTAGCGGGCAATCCCGGGTCATCCGGGACCAGCCAGCAGATAACAGTAAAAGGAACAGTAGTGAACAAAGGTGTACTCAACCTGGTCTCGGTGGGACCGGGCTTCGAACAGATGATCGTGCCGCGCGCCATCGAGGCCTTGCGCGACAGCGAGGTCATCGTGGCCTACGAGCTTTACCTGCGCTGGATCGCGCCCCACATCGAGGGCAAGCAGATCCACAGCCCGCCGCTGACGCAGGAGCGTGAAAGGGCGCTGCTGGCCATCGAGCAGGCACGCGCCGGACGTCGCGTGTCGCTGGTGTCGAGCGGCGACATCGGCATCTATGCCATGGCCGCGCTGGCCTTCGACGACATGCGCGAGGACGATACCTATGAGGTCAACGTGATCCCTGGCGTGACCTCGGCCAACGCCTGCGCCTCGCTGCTGGGCTCGCCCCTGTCGCACGACTTCGCCACGCTGTCGCTGTCGAACCTGCTGTGCCCGTGGGAATGGATCGAACAGCGCGCCAGCCATATCGCCCAGGCCGACCTGGCCTGCGTGCTGTACAACGTGCAGAGCGCCGGGCGCCAGGAAGGCGTCTATCGCATCCTGCAACTGATGCTCCAGCACAAGGCCCCGCATACGCTGTGCGGTGTGGTCCGCAATGCCTACCGACCTGGCCAGCAGGTGGCGATCTATCGCCTCGACCAACTGCCGACGCTGCAGTTCGACATGCTCACCAGCATCGTCATCGGCAATCGATTTACCCAGCGCAAGCGCGACTGGATCTTCACCCCCCGTGGCTACAACGACTGGACCCAGGACGGCAGCGCCCAGCCGCTCGAGCTCGAGGCTCCCGCCTTGCCGGCGCAGGCGGTGTGGGTCTTCGCCGGCACCAGCGACGGCAATGCGCTGGCCGCGCAACTGGCCGCCAGCGGCCAGCGCGTGGTGGTGTCGGCGGCCACCGGCTATGGCGGCGAACTGGCCCGGCAGGACTGCCCCGGCGCCTTCGTCTGGGCCGGCCGCCAAGGGGTGGAAGCACGACGCCAGGCGCTGCGGCAAAGCCAGGCACGGGTGCTGGTCGACGCCACCCATCCGTTTGCCACGCAGATGTCGCAGCAGTTGATGGACCTGGCCCACGAGCTGGGCATCGCCTACCTGCGCTACGAGCGCCCCAGCCTGCTGGCAGCCGACGACCCGCTGGCCTGCGCCGACATGGCGCAGGCGGCCCGGCGCGCCATGCAGATGGGACGGCGCATCTTCCTGGCCACCGGGTCCAAGGACCTGGCCAGCTTCTTGCAAGCCGACGGCGCCGATCGGCACCAGTGGTTCGCGCGGGTCACGGCCGATCCGCAATTCGTCGCCCGCGCGCTCGAACTGGGCTTGCCGCGCGCCAACCTGTGCGCCATGCAGGGGCCGTTTTCGCGCAGCTTCAACGAAGCGCTATGGCGCGATTGGCAGATCGATTGCGTGGTGACCAAGGACTCGGGCCAGGCCGGCGGCTATCGCGCCAAGCTCGACGCGGCGCAGGCGCTGGGTATTCCGGTGCTCACGGTGCGCCGCCCGGCACTGGACTATCCGGCCGTGGCGGGCGACTTCGAGTCGGTCCACCGGCAACTGGCCGCCTGGCCGGGAGCCTGACCGATGCGATCCTCCGACCAGGGCCTGCCGAGCGCGCTGCCACCGATACCGGTGACCGTGGTCACCGGCTTTCTCGGCGCCGGCAAGACCACCTTGCTGCGCGACCTGGTGCGACGTCGCCAGGCGCGGCGCCTGGCGCTGCTGATCAATGAATTCGGTGAAGTCGCCATCGATGGCGACCTGTTGCGCAGCGAGCGCCCCGACGGCAGCAGCGCGGTACAGGTGCAGGACTTCGCCCATGGCCTCATCGCCTACGGCGACGATGATCATTTCGTGCCGGCCATGCTGGCACTGGCGGCGCGCCGGGCGCAGATCGACCATGTCTTGATCGAGACCTCGGGACTGGCGCTGCCCAGCGCCGTGATGGAAGTGCTGCAGTCGCCGCAACTGGCGCCGCACTTCGTGCTCGATGCCACGCTGGCGGTGGTCGATACGCCATTGCTGCTGGACCAGCCGGCAGGCCACGGCGCCGCCCTCGATGCCAGCGCGCTGCTGTTTCGCCAGCAGCTCGAATGCGCCGACGTGGTGGTGCTCAACAAGATCGATGCGATGGACGAGCCGCAGTTGCTGCAGGCCGAACAGCAGGTGCGGGCGCTGGCGCCGAACGTGCGTTTTCTCGAATTGGCCTATGGCGCACGGCTCGATATCCGGCTGGCGCTCGGACTGCGGCTGCACCAGGCGGGCTCGGCCGTGCATCATCACTACACGGCGCTGGGCATGCCGGGCGAACGCAGCGCCGTGCTGGCCGACCAGGGCCGGCTCAACGGCCACGCCCACTCGGGCCTGGCGGCGCACAGCCATGGCTTGTCCACGCACCGTCACTTTCACGAACAGGACCCGGGGTGGCTGTCGTTTACGCTGCGCTGCGAGGCGCCCCAGGACCCGCAGCGGCTGCAGCAGGCGCTGACCGCCGCCGCCCTGGCCGAGCCGATCCTGCGCGCCAAGGGTTTCGTCCATGCCGGCGGCACCAGGACGGTGCTGGTGCAGGGCGTGCGGGCGCGGGTAGCGCTGCTCGAGAGCCAGCCCGGGCGGGCCGCGCAGGCGCGCTCCGAGCTGGTCATCATCGGCTACCATCCCAGCCGCGCGAAGGTGGCGCAGCTGTTGACCGAATTCACAGGAACCGACTGGAAATGAAAACCGATCCCGAATCGCACAAGCGCATGACCCAACGTCACAAAGAGGGTTTCGAAAAGAAGAAGGCCGCCGCCCAGCGCGAGAAAGGCCTGCTGGTGGTCAATACCGGCAACGGCAAGGGCAAGTCCAGCGCCGCCTTCGGCATGGGCATGCGCATCCTGGGGCATGGCATGAAGCTGGGCGTGGTGCAGTTCATCAAGGGCGCGTTGTACAGCGCCGAACGCGACTTCCTGGGCAGCCACGCCAATTGCGACTTCCACGTCGTCGGCGCCGGCTACACCTGGGACACCCAGGACCGCGAGGCCGACACCCGCACCGCCCAGCGCGGCTGGGCCGAGGCCCAACGGATGATCGCCGACCCCAGCTACGACATGGTGATCCTGGACGAACTCAACATCGTGCTGAAGTACCAGTATCTCGATCTGGACCAGGTGCTGGCTACCTTTGCCCAGCGGCGCGAGATGCTGCACATCGTGGTGACCGGGCGTCATGCGCCGGACGCGCTGGTCGAGCTGGCCGACCTGGTCAGCGAGATGCGACCCATCAAGCACCCCTACAAGGAACAAGGCGTCAAGGCCCAGAAAGGCGTGGAATTCTGATGCAGCAGAGCCCCTATCGCTGTCCGGCGCTGTTTATCTCGGCGCCGGGTTCGGGTCACGGCAAGACCACCATCACCGCCGCGCTGGCGCGGCTGTACCGGCGCGACGGCAAGAAGATCCGGGTATTCAAGACCGGCCCCGATTTTCTCGACCCGATGGTGCTGGAACAGGCCAGTGGCCATCCGGTACATAACCTCGACCTGTGGCTGGGCGGTGAAGACCACTGCCGGCGCCAGGTCGCGCTGGCCGCCGCCGAGGCCGACATGATCCTGGTCGAGGGTGTCATGGGCCTGTACGACGGCGAACCCAGCAGCGCCGACCTGGCCCACCTGCTGGGCATTCCGGTGATCGCCGTGATCAATGCGCGCGGCATGGCGCAGACCGCCGGTGCGCTGGCGCAGGGCCTGGTGAGCTATCGCCCCGAGCTGCGCTTTGCCGGCGTGCTGGCCAACGGCGTGGCCAGTCCGCGCCATGCCCAGATGCTGCGCCAGGGCTTGCAGAACGCCCGGCCGGCGGTGCCGCTGTTGACGGGCTTGCAGCGCGACATGCAGTTTTCGCTGCCCGAGCGCCACCTGGGCCTGGTGGCCGCGCCCGAGATCGCCGATCTCGACGCCCGCCTGGATGCGCTGGCCGATCGCATGGCCAGCACCTCGCTGGCCAACCTGCCGGCGCCGGTCGACTTCGGTACGCCACCGCCGGACAAGGCGTTGCCGCCCCTGCTGCAGGGACGCACCATCGCGGTGGCGCGCGATGCGGCGTTCTCGTTCATCTACGGTGCCAACCTGGCCGTGCTCGAGGGCATGGGAGCGAGCCTGGCGTTCTTTTCGCCGTTGGCCGACGATCCGCTGCCGGCCTGCGATGCGGTCTGGCTGCCGGGCGGCTATCCCGAACTGCACCTGGCCACGCTGCAGGCCGGCAGCGTCACCAAGGCCGGCCTGCGCGCGCATGCCCAGGCCGGTCGCGCGCTGTATGCGGAGTGTGGCGGCATGCTCTACCTGCTCGATACCGTGATCGGCCAGGACGGCGCCGCCGGCGCGATGTGCGGCATCCTGCCCGGGCAGGCCACGGTGCAACCACGGCTGCAGGGACTGGGTTACCAGACGCTGTCGCTGAACCTGCCGGGGGCAGTGGGTGAGCACATGCGATGCCATACCTTCCATTATTCGCGGGCGGTGGTCGGGGCGCAGTTCCTGGCGCGCGGCGAACGGCTGTTCGACTCGTCCGAAGGCGAGGTGGTGTACCGCCGCGGCCAGGTCACCGCCAGCTACCTGCACGGTTACTTCCGTTCCGCGCCGCGTACCGTGGCCGCCTTGCTGGGCGGGGCGGCGGCATGAGCGCGCCCACGCATCGCTACCCGCAAAGCGAGATCGATGCCGTCTACCGCGCCATTCGCGAACGGCGCGACATGCGTCATTTCAATGACCAGCCGGTCGAGCCGGCCTTGCTGGCGCGCCTGCTCGAAGCGGCCCATGCCGGGCCCAGCGTGGGCTTCATGCAGCCGTGGCGCTTCATTCGCATCAGCGATGGCCAGCTGCGGCGCGCCATCCACGGCCTGGTCGAGCAGGAACGCCTGCTGACGGCGCAGGCGCTGGGCGAGCGCGAAGATGAATTCATGAAGCTCAAGGTCGAAGCGGTGCTGGAGTGCGGCGAACTGATCGTGGCGGCGCTGATGGACGGGCGCCAGGACCATGTGTTCGGCCGCCGCACCTTGCCGGCGATGGACCTGGCCTCGCTGGCCTGCGCCTTGCAGAACATGTGGCTGGCAGCGCGCGCCGAAGGGCTGGGGATGGGCTGGGTGTCGCTGTTCGATCCGCTGGCGCTGGCCGATCTGCTGGGCATGCCGGCGGGCGCGCAGCCGGTGGCCGTGGTCTGCCTGGGCCATGTGCCCGAGTTCTATCCGGAGCCGATGCTGCAACGGCAGCACTGGGCGCGGCGGCGCGACTTGCAGGAACTGGTGTTCGATAACCGATGGCCGAAAGAGACGACATGAACGCAGCATCCTTGCCCCGTACGCTGGTGTTCGGCGGCGCCCGTTCGGGCAAGAGCGCGCACGCCGAACGGCTGGCGCTGGCGGCGGCCGGCGAGCGCGAAATCGTCTACCTGGCGACCGCCGCCGAACGCACCGATCCCGAGATGAGCCAGCGCATCGAACAGCATCGTGCCCGCCGCCAGGCGCTGGGCGGACGATGGCGCACCGTGCAGGAGCCGCTGGCGTTGGGCCGGGCGTTGCGCGAGCACGGCCGCGCCGACAATGTGGTGCTGGTCGATTGCCTTACGGTGTGGTTGTCGAATCTGCTGTTTGCCGATGGCATCGCGTTTCCCGAGATGGGGCCGATCGTTGCGCCCGCCGCGTTCACGCTGCAGCGGGTGGACTTGCTGCGCGCACTGCAGGCGGCGCCGGGCCGGGTGATCCTGGTGTCCAACGAGGTCGGCATGGGGATCGTGCCGCAAGGCGCGGTGTCGCGCTGGTTCGTCGACGAGGCAGGGCGGCTGAACCAGTCGGTGGCCGCCATCTGCGAGCAGGTACAGTGGGTGGCGGCGGGCCTGCCG
>NZ_AKJA01000061.1 GCF_000282575.1 Herbaspirillum sp. YR522
GGCCCCATTGGCCCCCATCCACTTGGCATTGTCGATCTGGTGCGAGGTGGTCGACACCGCCAGCGGCACCAGCACGCTGGCCACGCCTGCGGCGGTCAGCTCGGACACCGTGATGGCGCCGGCGCGACAGATCACCAGGTCGGCCTCGGCGTAGCGGCGCGGCATGTCGTCGATGAAGTCCACCACTTCGGCCTGGACCCCGGCGGCTTCGTAGGCCGAGGTCAGGGCCGCGATATGCTGCTTGCCCGATTGATGCGTCACCACCGGTCGCGCCTGTACCGGCAGGCGGGCCAGCGCCGCCGGCACGTTGTCGTTGAGCACCTTGGCGCCCAGGCTGCCGCCCACCACCAGGATGCGCAGCGGCCCGCCGTGGCCGGCATAGCGGGTCGCCGGCGGCGCCAGGCTGGTGATTTCACGGCGCACCGGATTGCCGGTCACCTCGGCCTTGGCCGCGGCCGCGCCAAAATCGGCGGGGAAGCCGAACAGCACCCTGTCGGCCAGCGGCGTAAGGGTCTTGTTGGACAGCAGCAGCGCCGCGTCGGCATTGACCAGCACCAGCGGCTTGCCGCGCAGGCGCGCCATGGCGCCGCCCGGCACGGTCACATAGCCGCCCATGCCCAGCACCACGTCCGGATTGCGCCGGCCCAGGATGTTGAAGCAGCGCACGAAGCTAGTCGCCAGGCGCCAGGCGCCCTTGACGGTATGCATCAGGCCCTTGCCGCGCAGGCCGGAAAACACGATGGTGTCCATCTCGACGCCATGGCGCGGCACCAGCTCGCGCTCCATGCCGTGCGAGGTACCCAGCCACGATACCTGCCAGCCACGCGCCCGCATGGTCTCGGCAATCGCCAGGCCCGGGAAGATATGACCGCCGGTACCGGCAGCCATGATCATCAGCTTGCGGGATGCACTCACAGGCGTCCTCCCCGCATCAGTACGCGATTCTCGTAGTCGATGCGCAGCAGGATCGCCAGGCCGACGCAATTGATCAGCACACCCGAGCCGCCGTAGCTCATCAGCGGCAGCGTCAAGCCCTTGGTCGGCAGTAGGCCCAGGTTCACGCCCATGTTGATGAAGGCCTGCACCCCGATCCAGATGCCGATGCCCTTGGCGACCAGGCCGGCGAAGGTCAGGTCCAGCGCGATTGCCTGGCGGCCGATCTCGAAGGCATGCTTGACCAGCCAATAGAACAGCAGCACCACGACCAGCACGCCGACGAAACCGAGCTCTTCGCCGATCACCGCCAGCAGGAAGTCGGTATGCGCCTCGGGCAGGTAATGCAATTTCTCGACGCTGCTGCCCAGGCCCACGCCGAACAGCTCGCCACGACCGAAGGCGATCAGCGAATGCGACAACTGATAGGCCTTGCCCAGCGCGTTTTCTTCTTCCCACGGGTTGAGGTAGGCGAAGATACGTTCACGACGCCACGGCGAGGTCACGATCACCAGCGAGAACACCCCGACCAGCGTGGCGCCGATGCCGCCGAACCAGACGCCGTTGATACCGCCCAGGAACAGGATCCCCATGGCGATGCAGACGATCACGCCGAACGCGCCCAGGTCGGGCTCGAGCAGCAGCAGCAGGCCCACCAGGCCGACGGCCGCCGCCATCGGCGCGAAACCCTTGACCAGCTTGTGCATGAAGGCCTGCTTGCGCACCGTGTAGTCGGCCGCATACAGCACGATGAACAGCTTCATCAATTCCGACGGCTGCAGGTTGAACACCTTGAACGACAGCCAGCGCTTGGCGCCGTTGACGCCTTTGCCCACGCCCGGCACCAGTACCAGCACCAGCAGGATCAGGGTGCCGGCAAACAGGTACGGCGCCCAGCGCTGCCAGGTCTCGATCGGCACCCGGAACACCACCGCGGCGGCCACCAGCGAGATCACGATGAAGATCGCCTGGCGCGTCAGGAAATGGTAGTTCGAATAGGCGGCGTACTTGGGCGAGTCGGGCAGCGCCACCGAGGCCGAATACACCATCACCATGCCGAACAGCATCAGCAGCATGACCACCCAGATCAGCGGCTGGTCGTATTCCATCATGCGCGAACGCTGTTCGAAACCGACCATGCTGGCCTTGCTGCCGGCCTTGCTGCCCGGCGTGAGCCCGGCCATGCGGCCGGCCGCCGCCGGGGCCGCGTCCTTGACGCTACCCAACAGTTGCCGCAATGACGTCAAGCCGAGCTTCATGGGATCACCTCGCCGCGCGACAGCGCCAGTTCACGCACCGCGTCCACGAACACTTCGGCCCGGTGACGGTAGTTGCGGAACATGTCCAGGCTCGCGCAGGCCGGCGAGAGCAACACGATGTCGCCGGATCGAGCGATGTCGCCAGCCTTCTGCACCGCCTCATCCAGCGTGGCGCAATCGATCAGTTCCACCTGGGTCTGGGCCAGCGCCGCGCGCAAGGCAGGCGCATCGCGTCCGATCAGCAGCACTGTGCGGGCATATTTCTCGACCGGCAAGGCCAGCGGCGAGAAGTCCTGTCCCTTGCCGTCGCCGCCGGCGATGAGCACGATGCGGTTGGGGCGTCCGCCCAGGCCCAGGCCATTGAGCGCGGCCACGGTGGCACCGACATTGGTGCCCTTGCTGTCGTCGTAGTATTCGGCTTCTTGCACCACCGCCACCAGTTCCACCCGGTGTGGCTCGCCCGCGTAGTCGCGCAGGCCGTGCAGCAACGGCGCCATGGGCAGGTCGATGGCGCGGCACAGCGCCAGCGCGGCCAGCGCGTTCATGGCGTTATGGGCGCCGCGGATCTTCAATGCGTCGACCGGCATCAGGCGCTTGACCGTGACCGGCGGCGGCAGCATGTCCTTCTGCTTGCGGCGGCGGCCGGTCGGCTGTTCGTCGTCCTCGTGCACGAAGCCGTTGGCCAGCCACAGCATGCCGTTGTCGTTGACCAGGCCAAAGCTGTTGGGGGCAAGCGGTTCGTCCAGGCCGAATGACGACACCGCGGCCACGGCGTCGGTCATCCTCATCACCAGGGCGTCGTCGCGATTGAGCACGCGCACCGTGCCGGGGCCGAAGATGCGGGCCTTGTCGGCGGCGTAGCCGTGCATGTCGCCGTGCCAGTCGAGATGGTCCTGGCTCAGGTTGAGCACGGTGGCGGCATCGGCTTGCAGGCTATGGGTGGCGTGCAACTGGAAGCTGGACAACTCCAGCACCCAGGCTTGCGGCATCGAGCCACGGTAGGTCGGCTCCGGCGGCGGTGGCGGCGGCACGGCCACCAGCGCATCCTCTTCGGCGCTACGCGAGACCTGCATGAAATCGTCCAGGTTCAGGGCCGCCACTTCATTGCCCGCCACGTCCGAGTGCAGCGAGGCGTCTTCGCTCTGGTCCGAATTGGCAGCCTCGGTCGAGAGGTGCTCCACCGGGACCCCGATGGCCTCGCCATCGCCTTCGGATGGCGGGTCGTCCTGCCCTGGGGGGGCCGCCGATGTCAGCTCGGCATCGGCGGCATCGGTCCGGGCCAGGTCCATCTGGGCGTCGTTGGCAGCGGCATGCGTCTGGGCATCGTCGGTGTCGACGCGCGCGGCCGCTTGCTTGCCCTCGGCCGCTTGCGCCTGGACTGCGTCGGCGGCTTCCTGCGCCAGGCGCTCGGCCTCGGCCTGTGCTTCGGCCGCGGCGATGGCGTCCTGCTCGGCCAGTTGCGCCAGGAAGATGCGGTCGGCGATCACCGCCTCGCGCAGCACGTCGAGGGCGGCCGGGCTGATGTTGCCGGCCACCTTCACCGACAGGCCGGCACGTTGGCACAGCATGCCGGTCAGGCTGGTGACGGTGGTCTTGCCGTTGGTGCCGGTAATGGCCAGCACCTTGGGCTGGTACAGGGTTTCCTCGCGCAGCGCCGCCAGCGCCTGGGCAAACAGTTCGATTTCGCTCCACAGCGGCACGCCGCGTTGCTGCATGACAGGGGCCAGGGGCGCCAGGTCACCCTGCGGCGACAGCCCGGGACTGACCGCGACGAAATCGATACCATCGAGCAGCGCGGCGTGCAGCGGCTGGCCCAGTACCAGCGCGGCGCCCGGCACATCGGCGCGCAATGCGGCCAGGCGCTCGGCCAGCGCCGCTTCGTCGCGGGTATCGGCCACGCGCACACGGGCGCCGCAGTAGTCCAGCCACCGCGCCATTGCCAGGCCGGACTCGCCGAGTCCGAGCACCAGTACGTGTTTGCCCGAGTAATTCATTGTTTGCTGCCCGCTTCTTTCGCTTGATCCACTTGTTTCAACGCAACTTGAGCGTCGACAATCCCAGCAATACCAGCATCATGGTGATGATCCAGAACCGCACCACGACCTGGGTTTCCTTCCAGCCCTTCTGTTCATAGTGATGGTGCAGCGGCGCCATCAACAACACCCGACGACCAGTGCCGTAACGCTTCTTGGTGTACTTGAAGTACGCCACCTGGATCATCACCGACAGGGTCTCGACCACGAAGATGCCGCCCATGATGAACAGTACGATCTCTTGCCGCACGATCACGGCGATGGTACCCAGCGCGCCGCCCAGCGCCAGCGCGCCGACATCGCCCATGAACACCTGCGCCGGGTAGGCGTTGTACCAGAGGAAGGCCAGCCCTGCCCCGCCCATCGCGCCGCAGAAGATCAACAGCTCGCCGGCGCCCGGGATATGCGGAATGAACAGGTATTTGGCATAGCTGGCATTGCCGGTCAGGTAGGCGAACAGCCCCAGCGCGGCGCCGACCAGCACGGTCGGCATGATGGCCAGGCCGTCCAGCCCATCGGTCAGGTTCACGGCATTGCTGGTGCCGACGATGACGAAATAGGTCAGCGCGATGAAGCCCCACACGCCCAGCGGATAGGTGATGCTCTTGAAGAAGGGCACGATCAGGTCGGCCTTGGGGGGCAGGTCCAGGCT
Organism: Herbaspirillum sp. YR522; assembly: GCF_000282575.1. Lineage (GTDB taxonomy): Bacteria > Pseudomonadota > Gammaproteobacteria > Burkholderiales > Burkholderiaceae_D > Herbaspirillum. Next base: position 4,878 of record NZ_AKJA01000061.1, read on the forward strand.
GAAGCCCGAACGCACCCAGGCCATGAACAGGTCGAGCACCTTCATGTTGCTCACCTCGGACACCGAGAAGGCCAGGTAGATCGCGGCCACCAGGCCGATCAGGGACTGCCAGAAGAACTTCTCGCGCGAACGCATGCCTTCGGGGTCGCGATGCACCACCTTGCGATAGTCGTCGACCCAGCCGATGGCGCCGAAACCCATGGTGACGATCAGCACGATCCAGACGAAGCGGTTCGACAGGTCGGCCCACAGCAGGGTCGACACGGCAATGCCGATCAGGATCAGCACGCCGCCCATGGTGGGCGTGCCGTTCTTGACCAGGTGCGACTGCGGGCCGTCCTGGCGCACCGCCTGGCCGACCTTCATGCGGGTGAGCATGCGGATCACCGCCGGGCCGGCCACCATGCCGATCAGCAGGGCGGTAAGCGTGGCGAACACGGCACGGAAAGTGATGAATGTGAACAGGCGCAGGAAGCCGAAGTCCTGTTGAAAATTCTGTGCGAGCCAGACCAGCATGCTAATGGGTCTCCTGTTGAAGTTGCGTGACGGATTCAACGTTGACCAGATGCTGTACAACTCGCTCCATCTTCATGAAGCGTGAACCTTTTACCAGGACGGTGGCACCAGCCGGTGCCGCCAGGGTGACGGCGCCATTGAGCGCGTCGATGTCGGCGAAGTGGGCCGCCTGGGCCGCGCCGTCGCCGGGGGTATTGCGATAGGCGTCGATCGCCTCGCGCGCCAGCTCGCCCAATGCATAGAAGCACTGCACGCCGCGCGCGCGGGCATAGGCCCCGATCTCGCGGTGGAACTGCGGGCCCTGGTCGCCCACCTCGCCCATGTCGCCCAGCACCAGCACGCGTGGCGTGGCGATGCCGGCGAGCACGTCAATGGCGGCGCGCACCGAATCGGGGTTGGCGTTATAGGTGTCGTCGATCACCAGCGCGCCGGAAACGGCCTGCTTGCGCTGCAGCCGCCCATTGACCGGGGCGAAGGCCTGCAGGCCTCGTACCACCGCGTCCACCGCGATGCCGGCGCCCAGTGCGCAGGCAGTGGCGGCCAGTGCGTTGCGCACGTTGTGCTCGCCCACGGCGGCCAGTTCGACCCTGAACTGCGCCGACGGCACGGCAATGCCCTTGACGTTGACGCTGAGGGTGCTGCCGAAGGTGCCGGTGACATAGCTGGCACCGACGTCGGCGCTGTCGTCCAGGCCGAAGGTCAGTACCGGGCGCGCCCCGGCTTCTTCGCGCCATAGCGCGGTGAAGTCGTCGTCGGATGGGAATACCGCCACACCGGTAGGCGGCAGGTGGCGGATCACGGCGCCATTCTCGCGCGCCACGGCCTCGACGCTGGCCATGAATTCCTGGTGCTCGCGCTGGGCGTTGTTGACCAGGCCCAGCGTGGGCGCGGCGATGCGCGACAACACGGCGATCTCGCCGGGATGGTTCATGCCCATCTCGATGACGGCGGCGCGGTGCGACGGCGCCAGCCGAAACAGCGTCAGGGGG
>NZ_AKJA01000062.1 GCF_000282575.1 Herbaspirillum sp. YR522
GGGAGACGCTGGCGGCCGCCATCGAGCAGGGTGGCAGCTCGTTACGCGACTTCATTGCCGTCAACGGGCAGTCGGGCTACTTCCAGCAGAGCTATTTCGTCTACAACCGCACCGGCCAGCCATGCCGGGTGTGCGGTACCCCGATCCGCCAGATCAAGCAGGGCCAGCGTTCCACCTTCTATTGCATCAATTGCCAGACATGAAAGCGCTAGTCGACAAACCGGCGCCACGCGGCGCCACGCCCGGTGCTGGCGCGCAGTACGCCGATCCTTCGTTCTCGGCCGAGGTGATCGCCTGGCAGAAGCAGCATGGGCGACACAAGTTGCCGTGGCAGAACACACGCGACGCCTATCGCGTCTGGCTCTCCGAAATCATGTTGCAGCAGACCCAGGTGGCCGCCGTGATCCCGTATTACCAGCGCTTCCTGGCGCGTTGCCCCGATGTGTTCAGCCTGGCCGCCGCGCCCTCCGAGGACGTGATGTCGTTGTGGGCCGGGCTGGGTTACTACACCCGTGCACGCAACTTGCACAAATGCGCGCAGCGCGTGGTCGCCGAGTATGGCGGGCGTTTTCCGGACGATCCGGCACTGCTGGCCGAGTTGCCCGGGATCGGCCGTTCCACTGCCGCGGCCATCGCCGCCTTCTCGTATGGTCGCCGCGCCGCCATCCTCGACGGCAACGTCAAGCGGGTGTTCGCGCGGGTGTTCGGGGTCGATGGCTATCCCGGCGCCAAGCCGATCGAAGACAAGCTGTGGCAGCGCGCGGTGGCACTGTTGCCCGAGCAGGACATCGAGGCCTACACGCAGGGCCTGATGGACCTGGGCGCCACGTTGTGCGTGCGAGGCACGCCGGCCTGCGCCCGCTGCCCACTGGCCGGCCGGTGCGTGGCGCTGACCCAGGACCGGATCGGGGAGCTGCCCGTAAGCAAGCCGAAAAAGGCGGTACCCGAACGGGAGACGGTGATGCTGGTCGTCACCAATGGCCACGACGTGCTGCTGGAACAGCGGCCCGACAGCGGGATCTGGGGCGGGCTGCTATCGCTGCCGGAAATCGCGGTAGGCGATGCGGCGCAATTGGACGCTGCCGTGCATGCCTTGCTGGGGCCGTATGGCCAGATCGCGGCCTGTCGCAAGCTACAGCCGTTCTCGCATGTCTTCACGCATTTCAAGTTGCATGTCGCGCCGTACCAGGTCGCGCTCGAGGCGCGCGCGTCGATGACGGCCCAGCAGGCGCTGCTGTGGTATCCGGCCCGGCGCCTGGCCGATGCGCCCTTGCCGGCACCGGTCAAGAAGCTGCTGTTGGGTGCCCTGTTGCGCGACGACCTGCTGGCGACGATCTAGCTCGCTCAGTCCAGTTGCCGATGGCGGCAGACCACCTGTTCGTTGGTGCGGAAATGACGGGCCAGTTGTTCGGCGATGTACACCGAGCGATGCTGGCCACCGGTGCAGCCGATGGCCACCGTCAGGTAGCTTCGGTTGTCGGCCTTGAAGGATGGCAGCCATTTTTCGACGAAGCCGCGGATGTCGGCCAGCATGTCCGACACCTCGTCATAGCCGGCCAGGAATTCGATCACCGGATCGTCGCGCCCGGTCAGCGGGCGTAGCGTGGCGTCGTAATGCGGGTTGGGCAGCATGCGCACGTCGAACACCAGGTCGGCGTCCAGCGGCAGGCCGTGCTTGAAGGCAAACGACTGGAACAGCAAGGTCAGCGGCGAGCGTTCGATGTCGACCAGGCCCTTGATCCAGCGGCGCAGCTTGTTCGAGCTCAATTGCGAGGTGTCGATCACATGGGCGATTTCCTGCACCTCGGAGAGCATCTCGCGTTCGACCGCGATGCATTCGGACAAGGTCAGGCGGTCGGTCGGATTGCGTCCCGGCAGCAGCCGATGCGACAGCGGGTGGCTGCGACGCGTCTCTGAAAACCGGGTGATCAGCGCCTCGTTGGAGGCGGTCAGGAAGAACACCTTGACGTCATGGCCGTCGGCGCGCAGGCGATCGATATCGGTGCGCAGCGTGGCCAGCGAGTCGGCGCTGCGGGCATCGGTGGCCACGGCCAGGATGCTCGCGCCTTCCCTGATGCGGGTATCGACCAGGTCGCACAGCAAGGCCGGAGGCAGGTTGTCGACGCAGAAATAGCCGGCATCCTCGAGCACATGTAGTGCCACCGATTTGCCGGACCCCGAAATGCCTGTAATCAGAACGATTTTCATGTCGCCAATGATAACGCAAGCTGAGAGCAGGCCCGCGCGCCGGGGCCGTGGGATGTCCCGGGTAAGTGTTATTCGCCGTTCATGGCGCGCCGCTGGCGCTCGATGAATTCCTTGAGCGTATCGATGCCGCGCAGCTGCAGGATGGTATTGCGCACCGCGGCTTCCAGCAGCACCGCGATGTTGCGCCCGGCCGCCACCGGAATGACCACCTTGCGAATCGGCAGGCCCAGCACTTCCTCGTATTGCGCATCGAGCGGCAGGCGCTCGTAGTTTTCCTCGAGGGTGCTGCGGCGGACCAGGTGCACGATCAGCTTCAGGCGCATCTTGCGCCGTACCGCTGTCTCGCCGAATATCGCCTTGATGTCCAGCAGGCCCAGTCCGCGAACTTCCAGCAGGTTGGCCAGCAGCGGCGGGCAGCGGCCCTCGATCATGTTGGGTGCGATGCGGGCGAATTCGACGGCGTCATCGGCCACCAGGCCGTGACTGCGCGAGATCAGTTCCAGCCCAAGTTCGCTCTTGCCCAGGCCCGATTCGCCGGTAATGAGCACGCCCACGCCCAGTACATCCATGAAGACGCCGTGCATGGTGATCTGTTGCGCCAGCTTCTTGGACAGGTAGACCCGCAGGTAATCGATGACCTGCGCCGCCGGCAAAGGCGTCGAGAACAACGGGATGTTCTTCTCGTCGCAGACCGCCAGGATGTCCGGTGGCGTCGACAGGCCCTGGGCGATGATGAACGCCGGCGGTTCGCCGGTCACCAGTTCCGCTGTCTGGTAGGCGCGCGAGGTATTGGAGAGCCGCTCGTAGTACTCGATTTCCTGGTGGCCGAATACCTGGATGCGGCCCGGGTGGATCAGGTTCAGGTGACCGACCTGGTCGGCGGCCGACACCGCATCGCCGGAAATGAGGCGCTCGCCGCCGGGAAAGCCGGCGAACCAGCCCAGTTGCAGGGACTCCCTGTTTTCTTCGTAGAGCTGCTGGATCGACAACGCGGAATAATTGGGCATGAGGCTTTCGGATGGGCGGACGATACGGTTGAGGGGCGTTGCCATGTGATGCGCGGCGCTGCAACGGGCCGCCGGCGACCAGCAGCCGAAGCGTCAGCCGGTCTTTTCCAGGCTGGTCTGCCAGGTGACCAGGCGCGAATACACGACCGCGGCATCGGCCTCGGCGGCCAGCTGGCTACGGAACGCGTCGTCGGAAAACATCTCGGCGATCTCGGACAGGATCTCCAGGTGCTGCTGGGTCACATGATCGGGAATCAACAGGAACACCAGCAGCTTGACCGGTTGCCCATCGGGAGATTCGAACGGGATCGGGTCCGCCAGTCGCATGAACAACGCCAGTGGCGCCTTCAATCCCTTGATGCGGCCATGGGGCACGGCCACGCCGTGGCCAAGTCCGGTGGAACCCAGCCGCTCGCGCGCAAACAGGTTTTCGGAAACGGTGGAGCGGGCGATGCCGCTGTTGTTTTCGAAGGTCAGGCCGGCTTGTTCGAAAGCTCTTTTTTTGCTGGACACTTCCAGATCCAGAACCACGTTTTCTGGAGAAAGGATTTTTGCAAGATTTGTCATGACGCTCAAGGAATCGCAACGAGGTGAAACTTTGAGCAGGATTATAGGCTTGTTTGCGGGGGCGGTAGCGCTTTGGAAAGCCGGAACAGCGCCAGAATTGCCGGCGAGCTGATGGATTTGCCCGGGTCGTCGACCGGTGATGCATGGCGGGCAATGTTATCCAAAAGGAATGTCCGGCAAAGTTGTCTTGGGGAATTTTTCCGTTCTTTACATCTCGATGCGGCCGAAAATCAACAGTACGTCGCCATTGTTCTTGTTACTGGAGAGGCGCGGTACGTAGGCAAACATCAGCTTGCCCTTGGCGGTGCCGATGGAGGCCAGCGGCAGTGGCACGGGAAACGGCACGCCCCCGAAATAATCCTGGCGGCTCATCAGCATGGCGGTGCCACCGAGGCCGACCTCAAGCCCCGTCTTGGCCACCGGAAACACCCATTCATACGCATAACCCGCCATGTACTGGGGATGGCGATGGGAGTCCTTCAATACGAAGCCGAACAGCGATTCGTCGTCGCCACTGCCATTGCGCAGCGTCTTGCCGTAACCCAGGCCCCAGGCGTGCTCGTTGAGCTCGTTGAGTTTTTCCTTGGTATAGGTGCTGCGCCCGTGGTGGGCGACCCCGGACAGGTAGATGGCATCGTCGCCCTGCTTCCAGATGTCGGCGAGATGGCTCTTGGTGTCGTGCCACAGGTTGTCGGTGTCGGCGGCCTGGGCCGCCGACGACAGGGCAACTGCGCAACCCAGTGCGGCGAGCCATCTGGTCCGGCGGTGCCAGGGCGTGGTGCAAGGGGGGGATGCGGGGAACAGAGGCGGATCGAATTTCATGGTGCGATATTTTTTTTCTGGGGCAGGTCAATCGACGAGAGCGACATTCGCCGCCCGTAAAGCGTTGAAGATGGGGCAATAGACCGGAATTCTGAAGCGAAATATCCCCTGGCGGGTCTCTTGGGCCGATGAAGATGTTACTGAATCGTGCAAAGGGCGCACCGGTCTTGTACCTGGCCGGCGCGGCGCGAGCGTCGCCGGTGTCGATGCCAACCCAGTGTGGGCAAGGGCTTCAAGCGATCTTTGGTGGCCGGGCAGGGGTCGTCGGCGATACCGCCTGTCAGCGGCACGACAAAATTTGTAACAATTTATAAATAAATAATTTCAAATAATGTCGAGTTCGGCTACCGGGTGGGGGCGTTCGCGGCGGTCACTGGCGGGCATTGCGGTCCAGCGAAGGCAGCCGGGCGCTCGAGAAATTGCTGCGCCATGGATTGATGTCGAGCCCGCCGCGGCGCGTATAGCGCGCATACACCGCCAATTTCTGCGGACGGCAGTAGTGCAGGATATCGCTGAAGATGCGTTCGACGCACTGCTCGTGGAACTCGTTGTGGTCCCGAAAACCGATGATGTACTTGAGCAGTTGTTCCTGGTCGATCGGTGCGCCCACGTAGTGGATCTGCACGCTACCCCAGTCGGGTTGGCTGGTGACCGGGCAGTTCGACTTGAGCAAGTGCGACACGAAGGTCTCTTCGACGGTGGCCTGTTCGTGGTCGGCACGCAGGATGCTGCCGTCGGGGTGGGCAGTAGCCTCGATCTCGACATCCAGGCGGTCCAGCGAAAGACCACCCAGTTCATTGAAGCGCAACTGGCCGAACTGCGCCGCTTCGGTCAGCGTTACCTGGACCGGTGCGCCGGCGGCGCCCGACAAGTCCACCCGCATGCGCTCGACCAGGGTGGTGCTGCTGTCGAGCCGGGCCTGGTTGAACGAATTGAGATACAGCTTGAACGACTTCGATTCGATGATGTTGGGCGAATCGGCCGGGACCATGAAGGTGGCGATGGCAATCTGCGGCTTGCCGCGCAGGTTCAGCCACGAGATTTCATAGGCGGTCCAGATATCGACGCCGAAAAAGGGCAGGGTGCCGGTGATCTGCAGATCGGCCCGCTTGGGCGCGCGCGGGATCGGGAACAGCAGTGCCGGGTCGTACTCGGCCGGGTAGGCCGAGTGCTTGCCCAGCGGCGAGGTCTCGGCCGAGTGGCCGGTGGCGGTGGCGGGGTGGTCCATATGATGCTCCTGCGATGCTGTTCGGGCGTCTAGCCGAGGAACAGCTTGTACAACGGGTTCTTGGTCTCGTCCCAGTGACGATAGCCGAGTTGGGCGAGAAAGGCGCGGAACTGCTTCATTTCCTTCTTCGGCACCTGCAGGCCGATCAGGATGCGACCGACGTCTCCGCCCTGGTTGCGATAATGGAACAGGCTGATGTTCCAGCCCGGGTTCATGCTGGAAAGGAATTTCATCAGCGCGCCGGGCCGTTCCGGGAATTCGAAGCGATACAGCAGTTCGTCGTCGGCCAGTGGACTCTTGCCACCCACCAGGTGACGGATATGGACCTTGGCCAGTTCGTCATGGGTCAGGTCCAGCACGCCGAAGCCGGCCTTCTCGAAATTGCGGGCGATCTTGCCGGACTCGTCGGCATTGGCGATCTGTATGCCGACAAATACGTGGGCCGCGCTGGCATCGCTGATGCGATAGTTGAACTCGGTCACGTTGCGCGGGCCGACGGTCTCGCAGAAGCGGCGGAAACTGCCGCGTTCCTCGGGGATCGTCACGGCGAACACCGCCTCGCGCGCTTCGCCCACATCGGCCATCTCGGCCACGAAGCGCAGCCGGTCGAAATTCATGTTGGCGCCGCAGGCGATGGTGATGAGCGACTGGCCCTTGATCGGTCGCCGGCTGTTCTTGGCGCGCTCGACATACGCCTTGGCGCCGGCCACCGCCAGCGCGCCGGCCGGTTCGACGATGCTGCGGGTGTCCTGGAAGATATCCTTGATGGCGGTGCAGACGGCATCGGTATCGACGATGATGATGTCATCCACATACTGGCGCGCCAGGCGGAAGGTCTCTTCGCCCACCAGCTTGACGGCGGTGCCGTCCGAGAACAAGCCCACATCCGACAGCGTCACCCGGCGGCCCGCCTTGAGGCTGCGCGCCATGGCGTCGGAGTCGGTGGTCTGCACGCCGATGATCTTGATGTCCGGTCGCACCGCCTTGACGTAGGCCGCCACGCCGGCGATCAGGCCGCCGCCGCCGATGGCCACGAAGATGGCGTGGATCGGCGCCGAGTGCTGGCGCAGGATTTCCATGCCGACCGTACCCTGGCCGGCGATCACGTGCGGGTCGTCGAACGGATGCACGAAGGTCAGCTTGAGTTTTTTCTCCAGCGTCAGGGCATGGTTATAGGCATCGGTGAAGGAGTCGCCCGACAGCACCACCTCGGCGCCACGCGCCTTGACCGCCTCGATCTTCACCTGCGGGGTCGTGGTAGGCATGACCACCACCGCACGGCAGCCCAGGCGCGCCGCCGACAGCGCCACGCCCTGGGCATGATTGCCGGCCGAGGCGCAGATCACGCCGCGCTTCAACTGCGCCGGCGTCAGGTGCGCCATCTTGTTATAGGCGCCGCGCAACTTGAAGCTGAACACGCTCTGCATGTCTTCGCGCTTGAAGTAAATTCGATTATCCATCCGCTGCGACAGCGTGGTGGCCAATTCCAGCGGGGTTTCCTGGGCCACGTCGTAGACGCGGGCGGTCAGGATCTTCTGTAGATAATCGTTACTCATTGTGGTCGTCAGTGTGATGCCGGGCAACAGGGGAACTGATCATTATAGATCAGCGGCGCGCTTGGGCTAGAATGCGAGCCCTACCGATGCGTGAAGCAGCGCACCCATTCCATCCTTCTTTCCTGTCGCGCATGATCGAATCCGCTGTTCTCTGGCTACTCAATATCCTGGCCGTCCCCACCGTGGGCCTGACCTCGGTCTTCCTGATCAGCTTTGTCTCGGCAACCCTGCTGCCGCTGGGGTCCGAGCCGGCCGTGTTCGCCGTCATCAAGGCCAATCCCGAAATGTTCTGGCCGGTGATCCTGGTGGCGACGTTGGGCAATACCCTGGGCGGGATGGTGGACTACTGGATGGGATTCGGCGCCAAGCAGGCGTTTTCGAAGGAGCGTTCGTCACGCTGGTTCCACTGGCTCGAACGCTTCGGCCCCAAGACCATGCTGCTGGCCTGGCTGCCCGGCATCGGCGACCCCATCTGCACGCTGGCCGGTTGGCTGCGCCTGCCGTTCTGGCCCTCGGTGTTCTACATGGGCGTGGGCAAGTTCCTGCGCTACCTGTTCATGACCTGGGTGCTGCTGAATGTGCCCGATGGCTTCTGGCACCGTATTGCCGACCTGCTCGGGTAGCGCCTGTTCCAGCCGGATCCGCGATAGGCGTTGGCTCCAGAAGCAGCCGGCAAGCGTCGCCTGCCGTGTTGCGGCTCCTTGCCGCTTGCCGTTGTTCGTACTGGCAGATTTGGTGCGAACAAGGCCCTAGCCCAGGATCACATCCAGCAGCATCATCGTCACGAAGCCGGCCAGCAGGCCCAGCGTGGCTTGCGACTCGTGGCCCTGGCGGTGCGATTCGGGGATCACCTCGTGGCTGATGACGAACAGCATCGCACCGCCGGCGCCGGCCAGTGCCCAGGGCAGGGCGGTGGCCGATACCCCGGTGGCCAGCGCGCCCAGCACGCCGCCGATCGGCTCGACCAGGCCCGACAGGATACCGGCGGCGGCCGACTTGGCCGGCGAGTAGCCCAGCGAGCGCAGCGCCAGCGCCACCACCAATCCTTCCGGAATGTCCTGGATGCCGATGCCGGTGGCCAGCGCCACCGCCTTGCCGAAATCCTCGCCGCCGAAGCCCACGCCGATGGCCAGGCCTTCGGGGAAGTTGTGGATGGTCACCGCCATGACGAACAGCCAGATGCGCGAGGTGCGCGCGGCACTGTGCCGGTCGCTGGCCATGGCCAGGAAGTGCTGGTGCGGGATCAGGTGGTTCAGCGCCAGCACGAACAACCCGCCCAGCATGATGCCGGTGGCCGCCAGGAACACCGAGGCGTTCCTGGTGTAGCCGATGGCCTGGGCCGCATCCATGGCGGGGATGATCAGTGAAAACACGCTGGCGGCCAGCATCACGCCGCCACCATAGCCGAGCATCACGTCCTGCGCCTTGACCGACAGCCGCCGCGTGAAGAACACCCCGAGCGCGCCCAGTGCGGTCAGGCCGGCGGCTGCCGACGAACCCAGCAGCGCCGCCCAGACTTGCGGATTGCCCGTGAAGTAGGCATGCAGGGTCTCGTAGGACTTGATCAGCACGAACACCAGGGCCACCACCAGGGTGACGATATGGCGCGGCTTGAGATTGAGGGTCAGGCTGTCGCCGAGGCCGGTAGCGGCCGCTGCGGCCGGTTGGGCCGGCAGGTCGAGGCGCGCGCTGGCGTCGTCGGGAACGCCTGGTTCTGCGGGAAAATTCTTGTTCAACGGTGCCGGTATCATGGCAGTCTCCCTGGCGATAACGAAGAGATGGAAGTCAACGTGCTGGCTATGCCTTGCCGCAGGCATAGTCGGCCAGGGTGATGGCTAGATTTTCCAAGATGTCGGTAATGAGAATGCGAACCATATCACCTCCATGGTTTTAAAGCTGGAACGGCCCTGTTGTCAGTGTGGATTATAGATTTTTAAAATAGAATATATAAAATTGATTGTTTTTATTAATTAAATTGACATTGCCTATTGTGATGCGTTCGTCCGGGATCATGTGGGGCGGGTAGCGGCATGTCTCTTAAAGGCGGCAGATTGCCGATTTACTTGTCGTCACCCGAAGCGCGACAGTCAGAATTGATGCGATGCAACATTGCGATCCGACTAGTCGGCAAGGGCGCTGTGAAATAAAAGAGAATCATTTTCATTGCGTGCGCGAAACTGGCCTGCTGCCATCGCGACTTTTGGCAATAGGCTAAAATGCACATCCGGCAGCAGACTTATTTTCTACATTGATGAACGCCCCCGCACACATTCAAGCCTTGCTCACTGATGCGCCCCATGGCGCTACGCCCACGCGCGTGCGTGAAATTCCGTACAACTACACCTCGTTCTCGGATCGCGAGATCGTGATCCGGTTGTTGGGCGAAGAGTCTTGGTCGCTGCTCGACGAGTTGCGCGGCAAGCGCCAGACCGGACGGTCGGCGCGCATGCTTTATGAAGTGCTGGGCGACATCTGGGTGGTGCGCCGCAATCCGTACCTGCAGGATGACCTGCTGGACAACCCCAAGCGACGCGCCTCGCTCATCGAAGCCCTCAATCACCGCCTGGGCGAAGTCGACAAGCGTCGTATCGACGTCGGCCAGAGCGCCATCGGCGACGCCGACGCGGCGCGTCGCAGCGACAGCGTCGAAGCCCTGATCAAGGCAGCCCGCAAGGCGATTGCCGATTTCGGCGAGGAATTCCGTCGTACCTACGACCTGCGTCGCCGCGCCACCAAGGTGCTGGGGCGCTACACCGCCCGCGACAACATCAAGTTCGACGGCCTGTCGCGCGTGTCGCACGTCACCGACGCTACCGATTGGCGCGTCGAGTACCCGTTCGTGGTGCTCACCCCCGATAGCGAAGACGAGATGGCCGGGCTGGTCAAGGCCTGCATCGAGCTCGGCCTGACCATCATCCCGCGCGGCGGCGGCACCGGCTACACCGGCGGCGCCATTCCGCTCACGCCCATGTCGGCGGTGATCAATACCGAAAAGCTGGAACAGCTGGGTGCGGTCGAGATGACGGTATTGCCCGGCCTGACGCAACCCTATGCCACCATCTACTCGGGTGCAGGGGTGGTGACCAAGCGGGTATCGGACGCCGCCGAGCGCGCCGGTTTCGTATTTGCGGTCGATCCGACTTCGGCCGAGGCCTCCTGCGTCGGTGGCAACGTGGCCATGAACGCCGGTGGCAAGAAGGCTGTGTTGTGGGGAACCGCACTGGATAACCTGGCCAGCTGGCGCATGGTCGATCCGCAGGGCGACTGGCTGGAAGTGACCCGGCTCGACCACAACCTGGGCAAGATCCATGACGTCGAGTCGGCGCGCTTCAGGCTGGAGTGGTCGCATCCGGGCGAACGGGGCCAGAAGACCGAAGTCTTCAAGACCGAGATACTCGAGATCGCCGGTCGCAAGTTCCGCAAGGAAGGCCTGGGCAAGGATGTGACCGACAAGTTCCTGTCGGGCTTGCCGGGCGTGCAGAAGGAAGGTTGCGATGGCCTGATCACCTCGGCCCGCTGGATCCTGCACAAGATGCCCAAGCAGACCCGCACGGTCTGCCTGGAGTTCTTTGGCCAGGCCCGCGATGCGATCCCCTCGATCGTCGAGATCAAGGATTTCCTGGATGCCGAGACCAAGCGTGGCGGTGCCATCCTGGCCGGCCTGGAACACCTGGACGAACGCTACCTGCGCGCGGTGGGCTATGCCACCAAGTCCAAGCGCGGCGTGTTGCCCAAGATGGTATTGATCGGCGACATCGTCGGTGACGACGAGAACGCCGTGGCCGCTGCCGCCTCCGAAGTCATCCGCATGGCCAACAATCGCGTCGGTGAAGGCTTCGTCGCGGTCAGCCCCGAGGCGCGCAAGAAGTTCTGGCTCGATCGTTCGCGCACGGCCGCCATCGCCAAGCACACCAACGCCTTCAAGATCAATGAAGACGTGGTCATCCCGCTGAACCGGATGGGCGAATACACCGACGGCATCGAACGCATCAACATCGAACTGTCGATCAAGAACAAGCTGCAACTGCTGGCAGAGCTGGAAAGCTTCTTCGTCAAGGGCAACCTGCCGCTGGGCAAGAGCGACGACGGCGAAGGCGAGGATATCCCCGCCGCCGAGATGCTGGAAGATCGCGTGCACCAGGCCGAGCAACTGCTGGACCGCACCCATGATCGCTGGTCCTATCTGCTGACCCATCTCGACCGTCCGCTGGCCCAGGCGCGCGACGAGATGATCGCGTTGGGCATGGACAGGTTGAGCGCGGCGTTCGAGCAGCGCCTGCGCGACCAGCCGGGCGCGACCGTGTTCGACGTGGTGCAGGATCGCACCGTGCGCGTGTCGTGGAAGCAGGAAGTGCGCGCCCAGTTGCGCCAGATCTTCAGCGGTGCCGCCTTCAAGCTGATCCTCGAGGAGGCCAGCGTCATCCACAAGCGCGTCTTGCGGGGCCGGGTGTTCGTGGCGCTGCACATGCACGCCGGCGATGGCAACGTCCACACCAACCTGCCGGTCAACTCCGATCACTACGAGATGCTGCAGGACGCCCATGGCGCCGTGGCGCGCATCATGGCGCTGGCGCGTTCGCTCGACGGCGTGATCTCGGGCGAGCATGGCATCGGCATCACCAAGCTGGAGTTCCTGACCGAAGACGAGATCGTCGACTTCCGCGACTACAAGTTGCGGGTCGACCCGGAAGGCCGCTTCAACAAGGGCAAGCTGCTCAACCTGCCTGGCATGGAAGCCGACCTCAGCAATGCCTACACGCCGTCGTTCGGCCTGATGGGCCACGAATCGCTGATCATGCAGCAAAGCGATATCGGCGCCATCGCCAACAGCGTCAAGGACTGCCTGCGCTGCGGCAAGTGCAAGCCGGTGTGCTCGACCCACGTGCCGCGCGCCAACCTGCTGTATTCGCCTCGCAACAAGATCCTGGCGACCTCGCTGCTGGTCGAGGCCTTCCTGTACGAAGAGCAGACCCGCCGTGGCGTGTCGATCAAGCACTGGGAAGAGTTCGAGGACGTGGCCGACCACTGCACGGTGTGCCACAAGTGCGTCACGCCATGCCCGGTCGATATCGACTTCGGCGATGTCTCGATGAACATGCGCAACCTGCTGCGCAAGATGGGCAAGAAGTCGTTCAATGCCGGTACCACCACGGCCATGTTCTTCCTCAACGCCACCGATCCGGCCACCATCAATGCCACCCGCAAGATGATGACCGGCTGGGGCTTCAAGGCACAGCGGCTGGGCAACGACATCCTCAAGAAATTCGCCCGCAAGCAGACCCAGAAGCCGCCGGCCACGGTCGGCAAGCCGCCGGTGAAAGAGCAGGTGATCCACTTCATCAACAAGAAGATGCCGGGCAACCTGCCCAAGAAGACCGCGCGCGCGCTGCTCGATATCGAAGACGACAAGATCGTGCCGATCATCCGCAACCCGAAGACCACCACGGCCGATACCGAGGCGGTGTTCTATTTCCCTGGTTGCGGCTCGGAACGCCTGTTCTCGCAGGTGGGCCTGGCGACCCAGGCGATGCTGTGGAACGTCGGGGTGCAGACGGTGTTGCCGCCGGGTTACCTGTGCTGCGGTTATCCGCAGCGGGGCGCGGGCGACTTCGACAAGGCCGACAAGATCATCACCGACAACCGGGTGCTGTTCCATCGCATGGCCAACACCTTGAACTACCTTGATATCAAGACCGTGGTGGTGTCGTGCGGCACGTGCTACGACCAGTTGCAGGGCTACGAATTCGAGAAGATCTTCCCCGGCTGCCGCATCATCGACATCCACGAGTTCCTGCTCGAGAAGGGCGTCAGGCTCGAAGGCGTCACCGGCACCCGCTACATGTACCACGATCCTTGCCATTCGCCGATGAAGCTGCAGGACCCGTTGAAGACGGTCAACTCGCTCATCACCACGGTGGATACGCAGAAGATCGAGAAGAACGATCGCTGCTGCGGCGAGTCGGGTACCTTCGGCGTGTCGCGTCCGGATGTGTCGACCCAGGTGCGCTTCCGCAAGGAAGAAGAAATGCGCAAGGGTGCCGACAAGGTGCGTGCCGATGGCTTCACGGGCGACGTCAAGATCCTGACATCGTGCCCGTCGTGCTTCCAGGGCCTGTCGCGCTACAACGAGGATTCGGGTACCACCGCCGACTACATCGTGGTCGAGATGGCGCGCCACCTGCTGGGCGAGAACTGGATGCCCGAATATGTCGAGCGCGCCAACAATGGCGGCATCGAACGCGTGCTGGTGTGACCATGAGCGCGACCTGCGAACTGTGTGCCGGAGACGGCGGCGAGTTGCTTTGGCAGCATCCGTCGTTGCGCGTGGTACTGGTCGATGAACCGGACTACCCCGGTTTCTGCCGGGTGATCTGGAACAGCCACGTCAAGGAAATGACCGACCTGTCCCCGTCCGAGCGGACCCTGCTGACCGACGCCGTATGGGCGGTCGAGACAGCGCTGCGCGAGACGATGCGGCCGGAGAAGATCAACGTGGCCACGCTTGGCAACATGACGCCCCATGTGCATTGGCATGTCATCCCGCGCTATCCGGATGACCGCCATTTCCCCAGTCCGGTATGGGCGGCTCCGCAGCGCGCGGCCGATCCGGCGGCGCTGCAACCGCGGCGCACCCGGTTGGAACAACTGCGCCAGTCGGTACGCCTGCAATTGCAGGCCGTCGCAACGCTGGCCTGATATTGGCCAATTTGCCGGGCCGGTCCCGGCCGCCCGCTTTTTCTTTGAATCGTGAGTCCTGCATGAGCGCCTTATCCTCGCCGGTTCCCCTGTCGTTCAAGGTCCGTACGCTGTCGCGCGTGGTCGAAGTCGAGTTCGACGACGGTGCCAGCTTCGCCTTGCCGTTCGAGCTCATGCGGGTCTATTCGCCCTCGGCCGAGGTACGTGGTCACGGGCCGGGGCAAGAGGTACTGCAGCTCGGCAAGCGCGAGGTCGGCATCAACGGTATCGAACCGGTCGGCAATTACGGCGTCAAACCGCTGTTTTCGGATGGTCACGACAGCGGCATCTACACCTGGGATTTCCTGTATCAGCTGGGCCGCGACCAGGCCGCGATGTGGGAAGCCTACCTGCACAAGCTGGAAGCCGCCGGCTACGGCCGCGACGGCGGACGTGATCCGCAGGCGCTCGCGTCGACCAGGGCGGCACCCATGGTTGCGGCCACAAGCACTAGCAGGCCGGGCTCCGATTTATAATGCGCCTTTCACGCCTTTGGGCGTGCCGCAGCGCTCATCACAACAAGACCAGCCATGACCAACACCACTCATTTCGGTTACGAAACAGTTGCAGAAGAAGACAAGGTCCGCAAGGTCGGCGAGGTGTTCCATTCGGTGGCGGCCAAGTACGACGTCATGAATGACTTCATGTCGGCCGGCCTGCACCGCATCTGGAAGGCCTTTACCATTGCCCAGGCCGGCGTGCGCCCGGGTTTCAAGGTGCTCGATATCGCCGGCGGCACGGGCGACCTGTCGAAGGCCTTCGACAGGCAGGCGGGTCCCTCCGGCGAAGTGTGGCTCACCGATATCAACGAGTCGATGCTGCGCGTGGGGCGCGACCGCCTGCTCAACAAGGGCGTGGTGACGCCGACCATGTTGTGCGACGCCGAGAAGCTGCCTTTTCCCGACAATTACTTCGACCGCGTATCGGTCGCCTTCGGCCTGCGCAACATGACCCACAAGGATGCCGCGCTGACCGAGATGCGGCGCGTGCTCAAGCCCGGTGGCAAGCTCCTGGTGCTGGAATTCTCCAAGGTCTGGGAGCCACTCAAGAAGCCCTACGACGTCTATTCGTTCTCGGTGCTGCCATGGCTGGGCAAGAAGGTTGCCAATGACGCCGACAGCTATCGCTACCTGGCCGAATCGATCCGCATGCATCCCGACCAGGAAACGCTCAAGCAGATGATGGAACAGGTCGGGCTGGAACGTGTGCAGTATTTCAACTTGACCGCTGGCGTGGCCGCCTTGCATACCGGTATCAAGCTGTAGTGAACAGGTTAAGGGTGGCTTAAGTTTGTGCGGCAACAATGCAGCCATCCGAGACTTCTTGCAAAGAGGTGCACCATGAAGAAATCCCTGTTGATCCTGATGCTGGCGCTTACCTCGCTGTCGCTGCTGATCTCGCCGGCCGAGGCCAAGCGGCTGGGCGGCGGCGGTTCGTTCGGCAAGCAGTCATCGAACTATTCGCGCCAGGCGCCGGCCAGCCCGTCGTACGGGCAATCGTATTCTGCCCCGGCACGTCCGGCCGCACCCGCGGCCGCACCGGCGCCGCAGAACATTCCGGCCAAGCCGGCCAGCCCATGGCGCAATATCGTCGGCGGCGCCCTGGTGGGCCTGGGCCTGGGGGCGTTGATGTCGCACTTCGGCATGGGCAGCGCCGGTGGCGGCATGTTCGGTTCGCTGATCACCCTGCTGCTGCTGGCCGGCGTGGCGTTCTTCCTGTTTCGCATGTTTTCGCGGGCGCGCCAGGAGCAGGGCAACAATCCGGCCTATGCCGCGCCGCTGCCCCGCGTGAGTCCGATCGGCAGCGCCGTCGGCGCCACGCCCGAGATCGGCTCCGGACTGCATGACAGCAATGCGCCGCAGGCGGGCTCGCCGGTCAATGGATACGGTGCGTCGGTGCCGGCCGCCGCGCCTGCCGCCATCGAGAAGTGGGGCATTCCGGCCGACTTCGATGCGCCGGGCTTCGTGCGCAATGCCAAGACCTATTTCATTCGCCTGCAGGCGGCCTGGGATCGCGCCGATATCAACGATATCCGCGAATTCACCACGCCCGAGATGTTTGCCGAACTGCGATTGCAGCTGCAGGAGCGCGGCGCCTCGGCCAATGCCACCGATGTGGTGCAGCTGGATGCCGAACTGCTGGGTATCGAGACCCAGGCCCACGATTACCTGGCCACGGTGCGCTTCCAGGGCTTGATCAAGGAAGCACCGGAACTGTCGGCCGAGCCGTTCGCCGAAATCTGGAACCTGTCCAAGCCGCAAAACGGTGGCGGCTGGGTATTGGCAGGCATTCAACAGGTCTGAGCCGCCAAGCTGTTAAACTTGAACCGCCCGAAACCCGGGCGGTTTTATTTTGTCGATACCCTGGACGCCTTCTCTCTCATGCCTTCGCTGCCCGACCTGACATCGATGAACCCGATCAAGCCCGCTGCCGCCGTGATCAATCACCTGCTGGCGCAAGAGCCATGGGCGCGCCAGGGCTTGCTGGCGCATGCCGGCAAGCTGGCCTGCATCGACACCGGAGCGGTACAGTTGCGGCTCAAGGTGAGCGCCGACGGCTATGTGCAGGATGCCGCAGCCGACCAGCCGGCCAACGTCACCATTCGCGTCAAGCTGTCGGACCTGCCCCTGATCGCTGCCAATCGCGAGCGCGCGGTATCGTATGTGAAGCTGGAGGGCGATGCCGATTTTGCCAACGCCATTTCGCAGCTGAGCCAGAACCTGCGCTGGGATGCCGAAGACGACCTGGCCCGTGTCATTGGCGATGTGGCCGCCACCCGCCTGGTATCGGGCGCCCGCGGCCTGGTCGATACGCTGGTGGCCACGCACCACAAGGTGAGCGAGAACGTGGCCGAATATTTCCTCGAAGAGCAACCTATGTTGATACGGCCGCGCATGCTGCAAGACTTTTCCTCCGATGTAGTGCGCCTGCGCGATGATGTCGAACGGCTGGTCAAGCGCCTCGAGAAACTGGAGCGTCGCTGATGTTCCTGCGTTCCTTGCGTCTGCTCAAGATCATCCGGGTCGCCATCCGCTACGGGCTCGACGAAATCATCGCCACCGAATTCGCGCCGCCGCGCATTGCCCGCCTGGCCAATACCATCTTCTTCTGGCGTGACCTGTCGGCGCCGCGTGGCGAGCGCCTGCGGCGCGCCCTGGAAGACCTGGGGCCGATCTTCATCAAGTTCGGCCAGGTCCTGTCGACCCGGCGCGACCTGATGCCGCCCGACATCGCCAACGAACTGACCCGCCTGCAAGACCGCGTGCCGCCATTCGACTCCGACCTGGCCGCGCTGCAGATCCAGAAGTCGCTGGGGGCGCACCCCAATGACCTGTTTGCGACCTTCGAGCGCGACCCGGTGGCCTCGGCCTCGATCGCCCAGGTACACTTCGCCACGCTCAAGGACGGCAAGGAGGTCGCCATCAAGGTGCTGCGTCCCGGCATGCGCGCCATCATCGACCACGACATCGGCCTCATGCACGTGGCCGCCGACTGGTTCGAGCGCTTGTGGGCAGATGGTCGTCGCCTCAAGGCCAAGGAAGTGGTGGGCGAATTCGACAAGTACCTGCACGACGAGCTCGACCTGATGCGCGAGGCGGCCAACGCCAGCCAGTTGCGCCGCAACTTTGCCGAATCGACCTTGCTGATGGTGCCGGAGATGTACTGGGACTACTGCTCGCCGTCGGTGATCGTGATGGAACGCATGCACGGTATCCCGATCTCGCAGACCGAGCGCCTGGCGCAAGAGGGCGTGGACCTGGCCAAGCTGTCGCGCGACGGGGTCGAGATCTTCTTCACCCAGGTGTTTCGCGACGGCTTCTTCCACGCCGACATGCACCCAGGCAATATCCTGGTCTCGGTCGCGCCCGAGACCTTCGGGCGCTACATCGCGCTCGATTTCGGCATTGTGGGTACCCTCAACGACTTCGACAAGGATTACCTGTCGCAGAATTTCCTGGCCTTCTTCCAGCGCGACTACAAGCGCGTGGCCGAGGCGCATATCGAGTCGGGCTGGGCCCCCAAGGAAACCCGGGTCGACGAGCTCGAGGCGGCGGTGCGTGCCTGCTGCGAGCCGATCTTCGACCGCCCGCTCAAGGATATCTCGTTTGGCCAGGTGCTGCTGCGGCTGTTCCAGACCTCGCGTCGCTTCAATGTCGAAGTGCAGCCACAACTGGTGTTGCTGCAGAAGACCCTGCTCAACGTCGAAGGACTGGGGCGCCAGCTCGATCCCGACCTGGACCTGTGGAAGACCGCCAAGCCCTACCTCGAACGCTGGATGAGCGAACAGATCGGCTGGCGCGGTTTCGTCGAGCAGCTCAAGGTCGAGGTGCCGCGCTACAGCCGGCTGCTGCCGCAGATTCCGCGCCTGGTGCACCAGGCGCTGACGCATTACACCGAGGGCGAAGGACATTCGCGCAATGACGAATTGCTCAAGAAGCTGCTGGCCGAGCAACGCCGTACCAATATGCTGCTGGGGGCGGTGGTATATTTCGGCGGCGGACTGGTGGGCAGCATCGTCCTGATCCAGCTGCTGCTGCACTTCCTGCGCTTCTGAACGCAATGGTTTAAAGTTGAGTCCCCAAACGCCGGCGCCCGCCGGCGTTTGACATACAACAACAGGAACGCCAATGGCCGAGACCGAACCGCTACCCGCACAGGATGCACGCGTGCGCCTGTTGCCCTACATCGTGGCGGCAACTTTCTTCATGGAATACCTCGATACCACCATCATCGCCACGGCCTTGCCGCAGATGGCGCAGTCGTTCGGTGTCGGGCCCAACGAATTGAGCCTGGGCATGACCGCCTACATGCTCACGCTGGCGGTGTTCATTCCCATCAGTGGCTGGGTCGCCGATCGCCTCGGCTCGCGTACCGTGTTCGGTGCGGCCATCGTCGTCTTCACGTTGGCCTCGATCCTGTGCGGGTACTCGCAGACGGTGTTCGAGTTCACCGCAGCGCGGGTGCTGCAAGGGCTGGGAGGCGCCATGATGGTGCCGGTCGGGCGCATGATCGTGGTGCGCAGCACCAGCCGCGAACGGCTGATGAAGGCCATCGCCACCATCACCTGGCCGGCCATCGTGGCGCCGGTGGTAGGCCCGTCGGTGGGCGGCTTCATCACCACCTATGCGTCCTGGCACTGGATCTTCCTGATGAACGTGCCATTCGGCATCGCCGCCTTCATCGCCGTCATGGCGCTGGTCAAGAACGAACAGGGCGGAGCGCGGCGACCGCTGGATGTGCCGGGTTTCATCCTCTCGGGCACGGCCTTGACCTCGCTGTTGTACGGCACCGAGATCGCCAGCCATACCGGTTCCGACGTGACCCAGGCGCTGGGCTTCATCGGTGGCGGGCTGGTGCTGGGCTGGCTGGCGTGGCGCCATATGCGCCGCGCCGCGCATCCGCTGCTGGACTTTTCGAACCTGGCCACGCCGACCTATTCGGTGACGGTCGTTACCGGCTCCCTGACCCGCATCGGTATCGATGCCGTGCCGTACCTGATGCCGTTGATGTTCCAGATCGGCTTCGGCCTGTCGGCGTTCCAGTCGGGCCTGCTGCTGCTGGCCACCGCCCTGGGCAATCTGGGCATGAAGGCATTCACCACCCGCATCCTGCGACGTTTCGGTTTTCGCCGGGTGGCCGTTACCAATGCCGCCATCGCCGGTGGCGCCATCATTGCCTGCGGTTGGCTCACGCCGGGCACGCCCTTGCTGCTGACCTTGGCGGTGGTGTTCTGCTACGGCCTGTCACGCTCGCTGCAATTCACCACCCTGGCCACATTGGCCTATGCCGATGTGAGCGAGGCCCGCAAGGGATCGGCCAGCACCTTGTGGAGCGTGGCCCAGCAGATGACCATCGGCATGGGCATCGCCTTTGGCGCCCTGGCCTTGCGGCTGGCCGCGTATTTTCGGGGCGACGCCGTCGAAGGGGCGCATTTCGTGCTGGGAGACTTCCAGTGGGCGTTCGCCCTGGCCGGCCTGGTCACGCTGGTGTCGGTGCAGGGCTATCGCGGCCTGGCGCGCGACGCTGGCAACAATATCGGCGGCGGCGCGAGCCAG